>JAUNPS010000055.1 GCA_030536575.1 Eubacteriales bacterium
GGCATTCCCGTGGCGATCGACGCAGGCAGCATTCCCATGGCGACCATCGCCAGCGGTATTTCCCTGGCGATCGATCCGGCAACATCATCGTCGGGCGCTGGACGGGCTGCATGCGGAATTTTGAATTTTGCGTGAGGAGGTTTACTGGAAAGAAAAGTTGTGGTAAGATAGAGCCAATCCGAAAAAAGAGGTGTGAAAGAATGAAGATTGCAGATATGCATTGTGACACGATTCTTCGGCTTTATGACGATGAGACGGAAAAGCTCAGAAAAAATACCGGACATGTGGATCTGGAGAAAATGGCAAAGGCGGACTATCTGCTGCAGAATTTTGCGGTTTTTATCTATATGGCTGATGCGGAAAATGCGTTTGAAAAGGCAATGAAGGTCATTGACCGTTACTATTTGGAATTGAAAGAGAATTCGGATCTGATTGCGCCGGCTTACAGCTTTCAGGACATTGTGGATAATCAGGCGAATGGGAAAATGAGTGCCGTGCTGACCATCGAGGAGGGCGGGACAATCCGGGGAAGCCTTGCGCACCTGCGGAACTTTTATCGTCTGGGTGTGCGGATGATGACTCTGACCTGGAATTTTGAAAATGAAATCGGCAGTCCGAACCTGCGGTATACCGACGATCATACGCCGCTTCTGCATGAGCGGAATGAAAAAGGACTGACGGAGTTCGGCATCCAGGCCGTGGAAGAGATGGAGTATCTTGGGATGATTCCGGATGTGTCGCATCTGTCGGACGGCGGTTTTTGGGACGTGGCGAAGCATACGAAGAAGCCTTTTGTGGCCAGCCATTCGAATGCGGCGGCGAAATGCGGGGTATGCCGGAATCTGACGGACGATATGATCCGCTGTCTGGGTGAGCGGGGCGGAGTCGCAGGGCTGAACTTCTCGGCGGATTTTCTGACGGATCCGGGAAGCAGCGATCCGGAAAAGCTATTTGAGGCGATGGCCGGACATGTGGCGCACATGGCGCAGGTGGGCGGAATCGAGGTATGCGGACTTGGAAGCGATTTCGACGGGATTCCGACGAACCCGGCGATTCCGGATGCATCTTACATGCCGCGGCTGATCGACGCGCTGCAGAAGAAAGGGTTCCATGAAAGCGAGATTGAAAAAATCTTTTATAAAAATGTTCTGAGAGTCTATGCAGAGGTGCTGAAATAAACGCAGCGAGGCCGGTTTTTCGGTATGTCCGTTTCCGGCTGCACGGCGGTATTTTGCAGTTACTGTTCAGACAGTACCTGAGCACTTAGCTGCTCAGGTACGTAAGAACGTGATTCAGGTGAGCAGGAAACATCCCCTTTTGTCCTTGACAGAAGGGGTTTTTTGCGTTATGATGCATGTATAGAGCGAAACGGTTCGCTCAAGAGGGAAAGGAGGTCCTGACATGGCGGCAACCATCCGGGATATTACGAAAATGACCGGCCTTTCGCTGGCGACGGTTTCCAAATATTTAAACGGCGGGAATGTCCTGCCGGAGAACCGGGCGGCCATCGAGCATGCCATTGAAGTGCTGCATTATGAGGTGAATGAGGTGGCGCGGGGACTGGCTACGAACCGGACGAAGACCGTAGGAGTTCTGATCCAGAAGCTGGACAATGTGTTTGCGAGCACGATTATTGCGAAAATCGAGGACATTTTGCGGGCCAGCGATTATGGGACGATTGTCTGCGACTGCCGGGGAGATGAGAAGCTGGAGGAGGAGTCGATCCGGTTTCTGCTTGGAAAGCGCGTAGATGGGATTATCACGATCCCGACGTCCAGGACGTCCGCTTATTTGCAGAGTGCGGTTCAGAGGGGAACTCCCATTGTCCTGATCGACCGGACGTTCGAGGATCGGAAGTTTGATAGCGTGCGGGTGGATAACGAGGCGGCTTCTTATGAGGCGGTGAAGCTTCTTATCGAAAAAGGGCATAAAAAGATTGCGATCATCTGCGGGGATGAGCAGTATTATACCGCAGGCGGGCGGCTTCAGGGGTATTTCCGGGCCATGGAAGAGGCGGATTTGCCGGTGTATTCCAAGTATATCCGGAAAGGTGATCTGGAGGTGCGGCATGGGTATGATTCCATCCGGTATCTGATGGAGATGGAGGAGCGGCCGACGGCGGTCTTTTTGTCGAATTATGAGATTACGATGGGGGCGGTGATTGCGCTGAATGAGGCGGAGATTTCGTTCCCGGAGGAGATTTCGATTATCGGGTTTGATAATCTTTTGCTGTCGCAGGTGATCCGGCCGAAGCTGTGGATGGTGGTGCAGCCGATGGAGGAGATTGCCAGGGCGGCGGCGGAGCTGATGCTGGATCGGCTGACAGGGACGGGAAAAGAGGCCGGGAAAGAGGCGGAAGAGGAAGCGGATGCGCCGCGGCTGGTTATGCTGAAGACGAGCATTTACCAGGGAGAGTCGATTCGTGAACTGCGTGGCGAGGAATAAGAGCGAAACGGTTCACCCGAACTGAGGAAGAGAAAAATGCGCAGGGGCAGGGCAGCAACCGCGGCGGCATGTGCCAGACGGCTCAAGGCTGAGAGCAGGGGAGCAGGACGGCATATCCTTGTGAAATACCTGCGGCGGTATGCGTCAAAACGTGCCAAGGGCATGAATACTGCGCGGCAGGAAGCGCTCTCACGCTTATACCCCATTGCCAGCAAAAGAAAGGAACAAACAGTTATGTTATTAGGAATTGATATCGGAACCTCCGCCTGTAAAGTGGCGCTTTTCGAGCGGGAGGGCCGCGTAGCCGCCCAGTCGGCCCAGAGCTACCCGCTCTACTATCCGGCGCCCGGCTGGGTGGAGCAGAACCCCGACGAATGGTGGGATGCCATCTGCGCCGCCATCCGCGGCGTGCTCGCCGTTTCTCGGATTGCCCCGGAGGAAATCCAGGGAATCGGCATCGACGGACAGAGCTGGTCGGCCATCCCGGTGGACAAAGAGGGAAACTGCCTTGCCAATACGCCGATTTGGATGGATACCAGAGCCAGAGAAATCTGCGAGCGGGTGAAAGTGCAGGTGGGAGCGGAACGGATTTTTGAAGTGGCCGGGAATGATTTTCTTCCTTCTTACTCCACCCCGAAAATGATCTGGTTCCGGGAAGAACGGCCAGAGATTTTTGCCAAAACAGATAAATTTTTACAGAGCAACAGCTACATAGGCCTGAAGCTGACGGGCGTCATGAGCCAGGATTTGTCCCAGGGATATGGGCTTCATTTTTTCAATAATAAGACCTGTGCGTATGACGAAAAATTGGCGGAAGACCTCGGACTGTCCGTGGATCTCGTACCGGAACTGTATGGCTGCCATCAGGTGATCGGGACGGTGACAAAGGAAGCCGCCGCTCTTACGGGCCTGAAAGAGGGCACGCCGGTGGTGGCGGGAGGTTTGGACGCCGCCTGCGGGACTCTAGGCGCGGGCGTTTATCAAAAGGGACAGACCCAGGAACAGGGCGGGCAGGCCGGAGGAATGAGCATCTGTCTGGATACAGCAGTGGCTCATCCGAAGCTGATCCTGAGTCCGCATGTAGTGCCGGATCTGTGGCTTTTGCAGGGCGGCACCGTCGGCGGCGGAGGCGTGTTAAGGTGGTTCCGCCAGGAACTGGGCGAAGGAATGAGCTTTGACGATCTGACGAAGCTGGCGGAAGCGGTTCCGGTGGGGAGTGAAGGCGTGACGTTCCTTCCTTATATGGCGGGGGAGCGCTCGCCGATCTGGGACCCGGATGCGAAAGGCGTTTTCTATGGGCTTGGATTTGACAAGACGAAAGGCCATTTGGTTCGGGCGGCACTGGAAGGTGTGGCCTATTCTCTGGAGCATAATCTGCGCACGGCAAAAGAAGCGGGCGTGGAAGTGGAAGAATTGGTTGCGATGGGCGGCGCGTCAAACAGTATTCTCTGGACACAGATTAAGGCGGACGTTACCGGAAAGGTCATCAAGGTGCCGACTTCCGATACGGCGACGACCCTTGGGGCGAGTATTCTGGCCGGGGTTGGGACTGGGGTTTACGGAAGTTTTGACGAGGCGGTGAAAGAGACGATTGTCATCACCAGAGAACAGCGCCCGAATATGGAAAACCATCAGCGGTATCAGAAATCCATGGAGCTGTATTTGGAGCTTTATGAGAAATTAAAAGATACGTTTCAGAAGTTTTAGAGGAGTGCCGGATGGGCGGAGAGAATCGGTATCCCATTCGGAAGAAGCATGCAGGTGAAGAAATTCCGGCTGGTGTACTCCGTGAAATTGCCGGGCGCAGACGGAAACAGAAGAAAGAGGTTGGAGAAATGAAAGCAGGAGTTGTACATGCAAAAAATGATATCCGTTATGAGGAGATCGACAAGCCTACGGCGGGGCCGGGGAAGGTTCTGATCAAGGTGAAATACACCGGGATCTGCGGTTCGGATATTCCGCGGGTGAACGGAGATGCCTGTCACTATTTCCCGAATGTGCTGGGACATGAGTTTTCCGGCGTTGTAGAGGAAGTGGGAGAGGGCGTGACGACGCTGAAGCCGGGCGACCGGGTGGCGGGGGTTCCGCTGGTTCCCTGTATGGAATGCGAGGATTGCCAGAAGGGAAATTATTCCCTGTGCAAGCATTACAGCTTTATTGGTTCCAGAGAGTTCGGCAGTTTTGCGGAGTATGTGGTTGTTCCGGAGAAAAATGCGGTGAAGTTCGACGAGGAGGTTTCGTTTGAACAGGGGGCGTTTTTTGAACCGGCGACGGTGGCGCTTCATGGGCTGCAAAGATGCGATTATAAGGGCGGCCATACGGTTGCGATTTTAGGCGGCGGGACGATCGGGCTTCTGACCATGCAGTGGGCGAAGATTTTCGGCGCGGCGAAGGTGGTTGTGTTTGATATTGTGAAGGAGCGGCTGGAGCTGGCGGCGCGCCTGGGGGCGGATTATGGGATCAATACCCTGGATGCGGATTTCATGGATCAGGTCAATGAGATCACCCAGGGAAAAGGGTTTGATTATGTTTATGAGACGGCAGGGAATACGATTACGATGAAGCTGGCCTTTAAGCTGGCGGCGAATAAGGCGGATGTGTGCTTTATTGGGACGCCGACGAAGGAATTGAGCTTTTCAGTTGCGGAGTGGGAGAATATGAACCGGAAGGAATTCCGGCTGACGGGTTCCTGGATGTCTTACAGTGCGCCGTTCCCTGGAAAAGAGTGGGAGCTGGCTGCGTACTATTTTAAGACGGGGCAGCTGAAATTTGATGAATCCTTTATTTATAAGAAGATACCGCTCAGTCAGATCGCGGATGCGTTTGAGATGTATAAGACGCCTGGGTTGGTTAAAGGAAAAATCCTGATTGACAGCGAGCAGTAAAAAGAGGCGGAGAGGCCAAAGCGGCCGGAGGCGGCGGACAGGCGACCCCATGCGCAGAAGAGCGGCCGGAGGAAATCGAGCAATCGGCCGGAGGCGGCGGACAGGAGACACCATGCGCAGAAGGGCGGTCGGAGGAAATCAAGCAAGCGGCCGGAGGCGGCAGACAGGAGACGGCAGGCCGAAAAAGACCGGCCTGTGGAAAGCAATCCCCGATGGAAACAGACGGGGATCCCGAATGGGTGAAATGGCCATGCGGACAGCGCGCATGCGCCATTCTTGGAACCCCGCGGCATTGGCGGAAAAGCACATTGCACGCGGAAAGAAAAAAGAAAGCGAGGAATGATTATGGGAGAAAACAGAATCCCTGCGGATGCGGTAAACCCGGCGCTGGTGCCGTATCACACCCTGTTTACAGGGGCAAAAATGCCGGGACTGGGCCTTGGAACCTTTGGTTCGGACAGCGTACCTGGTGAAAAAGTGGCGGCGGCCGTAGAGGACGCGATCCTCTCCGGATACCGGATGATCGACTGCGCAGCCTGCTATGGAAATGAAAGCCTGATCGGCGAGGCGCTGGATAAGGTCTTCGACGCGGGCATTAAACGCGAAGAGCTGTTTGTGATTTCGAAGGTCTGGAATGACTGTCATGGAAAGGGCGACGTGCTGTTTTCCTGTGCGAGAACCCTGCGCGACCTGCGCCTGGATTATCTGGATCTGTATTTCGTGCACTGGCCGTTCCCGAATTATCATCCGCCAGGCTGTGATGTGGATACCCGGAATCCGAATTCCAGACCGTACATCCATGAGGAGTTTATGGAGTGCTGGCGGCAGATGGAAAAGCTGGTGGATCTGGGGCTGGTGAAGCACATCGGGGTTTCGAATGTGACGATTCCGAAGCTGAAGCTGATCCTGCGGGACTGCCGGATCAAACCGGCGGTAAATGAGATGGAGCTGCATCCGGCGTTCCAGCAGCCGGAGCTGTATGATTTCTGTAAGGAAAACGGGATTGAGATCATCGGGTTCTGCCCGATCGGATCCCCGGCGAGACCGGAGCGGGATAAGACGCCGGAGGATGTGGTGGATACGCAGCTTCCGGAGGTACAGGCGGTGGCGAAGGCTCATGGGATCCATCCGGCGACGGTGTGCTTGAAGTGGGCGGTGCAGAGAGGGCATATGCCGATTCCGTTCTCGACGACGCGGAAGAATTATCTGGGGAATTTGCGGTGTACGTTTGAGGATCCGCTGACAGAGGAGGAGATGGAGCTTCTGAAGAAGGCGGACAGAGGGTGCCGGCTGATCAAGGGACAGGTGTTCCTCTGGGAAGGCGCGGATAGCTGGGAAGACCTGTGGGATATTGATGGGACGATCCCAGGCTGGAGCGGATACGAAAAGAAGTAACGGCCCCGCGGGCCGGAAACCGATGAGGCCCGAAGACCCCGGCGCAGGCTGAATCCCGGCCCGGCAGGAAAATTCGGTGTAATCCGAAGGCCCGTCAGCGCAGGCAGACAAAACGGATGAGGCCCGAAAGCCCCGGCGCAGGCTGAATCCCGGCCCGGCAGGCAAATTGGCTGGCCCCGAAAACCCCGGCGCAGGAGCCCGGCCCGGCTGAAAAATCCGGTGTACCCCGAAAGCCCGGCCCCGCGAGCTGGAAAAATCCGGGGAATTGACAACCCCGGAAGTCTGTGGTAAGGTAATACTGTAAAAAAGAAGAACGTGTGCATTAAGTGAATGAATTTTAAGAGGGAATCAGGTGCGACGCCTGAACGGTCCGGCCACTGTATGCGGCAGGCAGCCCCCAAACGCCATTGTACGGTCACGTATGAGAAGGCGGGGGCTGCATGAAAGCCGCGAGTCAGGAAACCTGCTTAATGTGAAAAATGAAACCTCCGAGCAAGGTACTGCATTTTAACCTCCACCACAAGGGAGGTTTCATGAAGGTTGCGCTTGGCCGCAGCCTTTTTCTTTTTGCTTCAATGCATCACAGACAGGAGGAATTTATGAAAGGAAAAACACTGAAAAAGATCCTGAGTGTGGCCCTGGCCACCGCGATGCTGGCCGCGGTTCCGGTTGGAACGACTGGTTTTGCAGCAGAAAATGAAGAAGAAATCGTTTTGGGCGATTACCGGAACATTGCGCCGGGCGTAGAAGACGCCTACTATTGCAGCGTCATCCTGTACGTATGGGAACCGCTGATCACGATGGACAATAACGGCGAACCGGTCGGAAAGCTGGCCGAAAGCTGGGAAGTCTCCGAAGACGCGAAGACCTGGACCTTCCATCTGCAGGAAGGCGTGAAATTCCACGACGGCGAGGACTTTAACGCGGACGCGGTCCTCTATAATTTCGACCGGATGCGCTACGAAGTAAAAACATCCGGCTTCTATAACCTGAACATCGACAGCTTCTACCCGAACCTGGATCAGGTAACGAAAATCGACGATTACACCGTAGAGCTGACCTTCACGCAGGCCGCGCCTACCCTGTTATACACGATGACAAACTTCGGCAGCGCGATGTTCAGCCCGGCCTGCTTCAATGAAGAGTATAATTTCACCGGCATTGCCCAGGGAACCGGCCCGTTCAAAATCACGGAAAACGTGAAAGACGAGTACGTCCTGCTTGAGCGGAACGAAGAATACTGGGGCGAAAAAGCAAAGGCATCCACGATCCGCGTGCGCACGATCACGGACGTGGACACCCGCTATTCGGCAATGAAATCCGAAGAAATCATGGGCGTCATCGACCTGAATGCCATCACCCCGGCCCTGGCCACCGAGCTGGTAAAAGACGAGCAGTTCGCGATCACCGAAACGAAATCCACGATGATCTCCTTCCTGTGTTTAAACGGCACCAAGGCCCCCTTTGACGACGTGCGGATGCGTCAGGCCGTAAGCATGGCCATTGACCGCGATGCGATCAAAGATACCATCTACCTGGGCTATGTGGAACCGACGACCAATATCCTGAACTACAGCACTCCGTTCTACACCGAACAGCCGGTGGAATACGACCTGGAAAAGGCGAAAGAACTGGCCGCAGAAGTGCTGGGTGGCGAACGTGTTACCGTGACCTACCTGATCCAGCAGGGAAATACGGAGCAGAAAGCAGAAGCCGAGCTGATCAGCGCCCTCCTTTCCGAACTTGGCATCGACACCGAGATTGAATCCTACGACTGGGCGACCATCAAGGAAATGATGGGCAACGGCGAATATGGCATTGCCAGAGGCCAACAGGGCCTTTCCAACATGGAAGCGCTGACCATCTTCAAACGTTTCATGGATTCCGAAGGCGACCAGAACATCAACTACAGCCTGGGTGTGAACTCCGAAGAGATCGACAGCCTGATCGACCAGGCCGACGCGGAACTGGATATGGAAAAACGCCAGGAAATCTACACCGAGCTGCAGGAGATCTCTGTGGAGACCCAGCCCGTCGTGCCGCTGTTTAACCAGAAAACCCTGATGGTTTACAATACGAAACTGGCAGGCTACGAAGCGCAGATTTACGGCATCGACCTGCCGAACGTGTGCTGGGCGGAATAAAGGAGCGGATGGGATGATTCGATACAGTTTCAGGAGGCTTCTTTCCGCCATCCCCGTATTGCTGGGGATTTCCATTTTAGCATATGTGCTGGGCCTGATGACGCCGGGCGACCCCGCCGCCATGGCCCTGAGCCGGGACGGCGTTTCGGAGGTGACTCCGGAGCTTCTGGAGCAGAAACGCGAGGAACTGGGCTTAAACGATTCGGGAATCGTCCAGTACGGGCGGTGGCTTGGAAATGTATTGCAGGGTGATTTCGGAACATCCTTTTCGGATAATACACCGGTAAGCGGCGAGCTTCTTCGCCGCCTGCCGGTGACTTTGCAATTAACGGGAACTTCCGTGCTTCTGGTCATTGTATTTGGCATCATCGGCGGAATCCTGGCCGCAGCGTATGCGGGCAGGGCGCTGGATACGGGACTAAAGTTCCTGACAAATCTGATGCTGTCCTTCCCCTCTTTCTGGGTGGCAATCCTGCTGATCATTGTTTTTGCCGAAAATTTAAGAATCCTGCCGACCAGCGGCCTGGGGAGCTTCAAGCATCTGATCCTGCCTTCGGTGACGCTGGCTTTCGCGAACATTGCCATGACCCAGCGGCTCATGCGTTCTTCCATGCTGACGGAATTCGGAAAACAGTACATGCTTGCGGCAAACGCCAAGGGCATTAAAAAATGGCAGGTTCTGTTTACCCATGCGTTCCCAAATGCGGTGATTCCGGTGATCACGCTGATCGGGAATTACATAGGCGGGATTCTGGGCGGTTCCTTTATCGTCGAAAATATTTTTTCCCTTCCGGGTATTGGCAGCTATGCGCTGGAAGCCATTCATTCCAGGGATTATCCGGTGATTCAGGGATATGTCCTGGTGACCGGCATGACCTATGTCCTGATTTCGCTGGCGGTGGATCTGCTGTGCGCCTGGATTAACCCGAAAATGAGACTGGGAGGAAAGATGGTATGACGAAAAGACAGTGGATACCCGGCGTGATCGGGATCCTGATTGTGGGGATCATCGTCGGAGCCAGCATTTTAGCCCCCTGGATCGCGCCTTATGGCCCAAACGACATTAATATGGCGGAAAGCCTGGTGGGCCCCTGCAAAGAACATCTCCTGGGAACGGATCTGCTGGGAAGGGATCTGTTCAGCCGGATTCTCTACGGCGGAAGAAGCTCGATGGTGCTGGCGCTGCTGGCAACGATCCTCTCCATGCTTTTTGGAATCCTGGTGGGGACGACCTCCGGCTATTTCGGCGGAATTTTCGACGATATCCTGACCATTGTCACGAATATCTTCCAGGGGCTTCCGGGAACCAGCCTGATGGTTGCGATTGCGGGCATTCTGGGGCCCAGCTTTAAATCTCTGATGCTCGCGCTGGTGCTGACGAACTGGACGGGATTTTCCAGAATTGTCCGGACGGAAGTGCTTAAATACCGGGAGGAAAATTTCGTGGAGGGCTTAAAAAGCCTGGGTGAGTCGGACTGGAAAATCATCTGGAAACACATTGTCCCAAATATGCTGGGCAATGTGATGGTGCTGTTCACGACCCGCATCGGGCGCAGCCTGTTATCCATCGCGGGCCTGAGCTATCTGGGCCTTGGCATTCAGCCGCCTAACCCGGACTGGAGCGTGATGTTAAGCGACGCGCAGATGAGCTTCCGCTCGAACCCGCATCTGATCCTGGCCCCCGGAATCTGCCTTGTCCTGCTGATTTTCGGGATCAACCTGATCGGGGATATGCTGCGGGACTGGCTGGACAAACAGAATCGGGAGGCAGGTGGTTATCTATGACCTATGACATTCAGGTAAAAAATGCGCAGGTCTATTTTCCGGTGGAGAAGGGCCACGTCAAAGCCGTCGACCAGGTGTCGGTGACGTTTCGCGAGGGCCAGATCACCGGGCTGATCGGCGAGAGCGGCTGCGGGAAATCCGTTCTTGGCATGTATCTTCTGGGGCTTCTGCCCCCTTACGCGAAAGTCAGCGGGGAAATCTGGTATCAGGGAAAAAACCTGGAAGCCCTGAACCAGAAGGAACGGCGGCAGATCCGCGGGCGGGAGCTGGGCCTGATTCCCCAGAATCCGGGGGACTCGTTAAATCCGGTGCGCAGAATCCGGGGCCAGATTCAGGAAGCGGTGAATCTGACGGAGGAAAAGACCGGGGTTAGCAGTCTGCTGGAACGCTTCGGGTTTTCGAAGGAGCAGGTTCCGCGGGTGGAACGGGCGTACCCCTTTGCGCTAAGCGGCGGGATGCAGCAGCGGGCTGTAGCGGCCATGGGCGTTGCTTCGAATCCCAAGTGGATATTGGCGGACGAGCCATCGAAGGGGCTGGATATGACCTTGCGAGAACAGATGTATGAGACGCTCGCCCTGATCCGGAAACAGAAGGTGAAAGGCATGCTGATCATTACCCATGACCTGGTGCTGGCGGAAAAGCTCTGCGGGCAGGTGGCGGTCATGTATGCGGGCCAGATATTGGAAATGGGCGGCAATGTTTTGGAGGAGCCGCTGCACCCTTACACGAAGGGGCTTCTGGATTCGCTTCCGGAACGGGGAATGCACCCGATGAAAGGAATTGCGCCCGCGCCGGGGGATGAGTTAAAGGGATGTAAATTTGCGCCCCGCTGCCCCTATGCAGGCGCGCGGTGTGAAAAGGAACAGCCACAGGCCTTTCAGGCCGGGGAACGGAAGGTAAGGTGCTTTCGCTATGCTTGAGATGAGACAGGTTTCGAAAAGCTTCGGGAAACGGCATACGGTTCCGGTGCTGGATCAGGTGGATTTTTGCCTGGAAGAACAGAAGATTACGGCGCTGATGGGCCCCAGCGGAAGCGGGAAGAGTACATTGGCACGGATCCTGCTTTTCCTGGAGCAGCCGGACGCGGGAGAAATTTTATACAATGGGAAGCCGGTAAACCGAAAGAACCGGAAAGAGGTGCTGCAGTTTCGAAGAAAAGTGCAGTACATTTCACAACGGCCGGAATCCTTTTTCGACCCCATGTACAAGCTTTCCTCCAGCGTCCTGGAAGCGGCGGGCGTGCATGGAATCCCCATTTCGGAAGCGAAAGAGCGGCTGAAAGAGCTTTTGGAACTGGTAAAGATTAATGATGCGGTGCTGGAACGCTATCCCTACCAGGTGAGCGGCGGCGAAATCCAGCGAGTTGCCCTGTGCCGGGCGCTGCTGCTGGAGCCGGAGGTTCTGATTTTGGATGAGGCGACGTCTATGCTGGACGTTTCCGTGCAGGCGCAGATTTTAAACCTGCTGAAGGATTTGAAAGAACGGTTGGGGCTGACCTATCTGTTTATCGCCCATGACCGGGAGGTCGTGAAATGGTTTGCGGATCAGGCGCTGGAACTGCGGGACGGGAAGCTCTGGCCGTTGGAAATGGAGAAGTGACGATGAGCAATGTACTCTATGACGAGCTGGCGATCCAGATGTATCCGTCCGGCCTTTTGCATCATTTCGGGGTCAATGGAAAAGTCTCCGGCAGCATCGGCGCAATCGGGGAAATGCAGGGCGTGATCCCCATCATCCACGGCCCGGCCGGGTGCGCCTTTCATTACCGCTATTCGGCCAGAAGGCGGCACGAGCCGTTCTACAATGTGATGACTTCCGCCCTGGAACAGCCGGAAATCATCTGCGGCGGAGAAGAGAAGTTAAAAGAAGAAATCCGGAAAATCTGGAAGCGGTATGCGCCGGGATTGATCCTGATCGTGCCCTCCCCGGTCAGCGATATTCTGAATGAGGATCTTCTGGAAGTGGCCAGGAGCCTGCGGGAGCAGGAGGGGATTCCTGTGGCGGCGGTGAAATCCGAACTGTTTTCCCACCGGGACAAAAATTATACGCGGAACCGGATGAAGGAACTGGCCAATCAGAAGATTACCGGGGATAACCGGCTGTCCACGGATCTGAAAGGCTGCGGGTTTACGGAGGTTTTGACAGCATTGGTGGAACAGGTGATGGAGCCGTGCGAGAAGGAACCTCTGAGCATCAATATCGAAACGGTGGGCTGGGGAAGCGAGGGCGTCCGTGCATTGCCGGAGATTGAACAGTTTTTGAACCGGGCAGGCGTGCGAGTTAATACCTGGATTCCAAGCGCACCGCTAGGCGACCTGGTTCATGCCCCGAAAGCCGCGCTGAATGTGGCGAAACGGGTTCGCTGGGCCAGAAAAATGAAGGAGCGCTTCGGGACGGATTTTATTCATTTAAGCGGCGCAAGATACGAAGGGCTGGACGGAATCTGTACCTTTTATCAGGATATCGGGGACGCCCTCGGAATCGGGGAAACCATGGCAATGCTTGTAGAAGCGGAAAAGGAACGGGTGCTTGCGGCGACGGCCAGCATGCGGGCAGAACTGGGAACGTACCGCTGTATGCTGCTTGACCGGGGAATTTCCATGGCCCCGTTCCATTTGAAGAAATACCGGGAGGACTATGGGTTCCCGATCCAAAGCATCTGCCTGTTTGTGACGGAGGATGCGCGGGTTCAGGGCGGCATTACGGAGGAGCTGCTGACGAAATTTTTAAAGCGGGTGGAGGAGGCGCGGGACACCTGGGCCCCAGGCGCGGAAATTCTTTTGAACCCTTCGGAGGAAGAACTGGCGGGACGGATGAAAAAGGCTGACCTGATTCTGGGAACCAATGATTTTCGTTACGAAGGAAAAGGCGCGCCATTGCTCCCGGAAAAACTGGAACTGCTGTCCCTGTCCTTTGAATCCTACGTGCGCAGCGTAGAGCGGGTCGCGCGGCATGCGGCCGGGGCACAGGAGAAAACCCACCTGCTGTTAAACCAGATGCCGATTACCCAGGAAAGTTTTCCGTTTTTGGAGAATGGAAAAAATGAGTGCGCGCGGGAACTGTGGAATCAGATGTGGCTGAATAAAAAGAGGGATGAACCATGAAAAAAATGGATGGATGCAGGCTGTTTGGCGCGTTTCAGCTTTTGGGCGGAATCCGGGACGCCTCCGTGCTGTTTCATTCGGTGGTGGGCTGTAATTTCGGGACGCTTTCCTGCCATGTGTCGAAGGATCAGAGCGATATCCGTCAATGCAGTACGGTCATCAGCGACGACGAGGTGATTTTCGGAGGCACGGAAGCGCTGGAAAAGGCTATCCGGCTTTTGAATGAGCGGGGGAAGCCAGCCGCAATTTTTGTCATTTCCGGCTGCGTCAGCGAGATGATCGGGGACGATATCCGCTCCGTCGTGGCGAAGCCGCTGGCGGACTGCCCGGTGCTCCATGTGGCCGCGCCGGGATTTGACGGCGGGAGCCGGGACGGGTACGAGGAGGCGGCGAAGAGCCTGCTCGGCCTGATGGAAGAGCCAAAGGAACGGAAAAACGGCCGGTTCCGGGTGAATGTTCTGGGGCCGGGAATGGACGACTGGCAGATTACGGCGGAGAAAGAAGCGTTTCGGGAACTGCTGGGGCCGGAAGTGGAACTGGGCTTTTTTGCCGGGGAATGCACGCTTGAGGATGTTCGGGAGGCCGCGCAGGCGGACTTGAACCTGGTATTCGGGCGTGGAAGGATGCTTGCGAAGGCAATGCGGGAAAAATGGGGAATCCCATTTGAAGAACTGGACTATCCTTACGGGCTGACCGGGGCGGACAGGCTTTGGAAGGCATTGGAACGCCATCTTCCGGTTCACTATGAACAGGCTTTTGCGGATATGCAGAGAAGGACGGCCAAGGAGCTTGAGAAGGTGTACTGCTATTTGCAGGCGTTTTATGGGCGGACGGCGGCGATCATCGGAGAAAAGAGCCGGGCTGCCGGAATGGCCGAGTTTCTGCGGCAGGAGCTTGGAATGGAAATCGAAGCCTGTATTTTCCGGGAAAAAGATCTGGACTTGGAAAATGCGTTTGACCAGGTTCGAAGGACGGAACCGGCGGTTCTGTTCGGTTCGACTTATGAGCTGGAGCTGGCGGAGGAGCTGGGAATTCCGCTGATTCGGTTCGATTATCCGGTTTTTGACGCGGTTTCGCTGACCAGACGGCCGTATATTGGAGAGCAGGGGGTTCTCTGCCTGGTGGAGGATCTGATCCACGGCGTTCTGAGGGCCCGCTACAGAAAGGGGGCATTATGCCAGTGAACCTGACACACGAAAATGTCCGGGACTCTGTTTTGGGTGAAGCAGAAAAGGGCAATTTCAAGGTAAAGAAGATTTGCATCTACGGAAAAGGCGGCATCGGGAAGTCCACCACGGTATCGAACGTGGCGGCCGCCCTGGCCCAGGAGGGCTACCGGACCGCGGTGGTGGGCTGCGACCCCAAAGCGGATTCCACCCGAAATCTCACCGGGCGGCGGGTTCCGACGGTGCTGGACTGCTTAAAGGGCGGCGCGCCGGAAATTGCGCAGAAAGGGTTCGCGGATGTGCTGTGCATCGAGTCGGGCGGGCCGGAGCCGGGAACCGGGTGCGCGGGACGGGGAATCATTGCGGCAATGCAGGAGATCCGGGAACGGAACCTGTTAGACGGCCTGGATGTGATCCTCTACGATGTGCTGGGCGACGTGGTCTGCGGCGGATTCAGCATGCCGCTGCGGGAAGGGATTGCCGATGAGGTTTATCTGGTGACGACCTGCGACTATATGGCCCTGTATGCCGCGAACAATATCTGCAAAGGCCTTTTAAAATACGCGAACACCAGCCAGATCCGTCTGGGCGGAATTCTGTACAATGAGCGGAGCAGCCGCCAGGATGCGGAGGTGGTGGAGCGGTTCGCGGAGAGGATCGGCACGCGGGTGATCGGGCGGATTCCGATGGACAGCCGGATCGGGGAAGCGGAAATTAAGCGGAAAACGGTGATTGAGCTGTTCCCGGAGGCGGAGATCAGCGGCGAATTCCGGAAGCTGGCGCACGCAATGCTTACGAATCCGCATCGCTGTATCCCGACCCCACTGGAGGAAGAGGAGCTGGAGGCATTATGGAACGTATCCAGGTGACGCACCCGTGCTTCGACCAGGAAGCACATCGGAAATATGGCAGGATCCATCTTCCGGTGGCTCCGAAATGCAACATTCAGTGCCGCTACTGCGACCGGAAATATGACTGCGCCAACGAATCCAGACCGGGCGTGACCAGCCGGGTGCTGAAACCGGAGGAAGCCGTTTCCTGGATGGAAGAGGAGACGGCCGGGAAGGATTTTTACCGGATCGTGGGGATCGCGGGGCCGGGAGAGCCGCTGGCGAATGAGGAAACCTTCGAAACGCTGGAACTGTTGAAAAGGAAGAACTGCGGCCTGCAGGCCTGTCTGAGTACGAACGGGCTGCTTCTGCCGCAGAGTGTTTCCCGTCTGGCGGAACTTGGCGTTTCGTACCTCACGGTGACGATGAATGGGGTCTGCCCGGAAAAGACAGCAGAGATTTACCGGTATGTGCGCTGGGATGGCCGGACATTTCATGGCCGGGAAGCGGCGGAGCTTCTTCTGGGAAACCAAATGGAGGGCATCCGGATGGCCGTCGCGAAAAAGATGATTGTGAAGGTCAATATGGTCGTCGTTCCAGGCATCAATGAAGACCAGGCTGTCCCTCTCGCGCGGACATTGAAAGGATTGGGCGTCCGGCTGATGAATGCCAATTCGGTGATTCCGGCGGGGGAGTTTCGGGACAAAAAGCCCCTTCCCCATGGGGAATTGTGCCGAATCCGGAACGAGGCGGTGGCATGGATGCCGCAGTTTACCCTCTGCCGCCAGTGCCGGGCGGACGCGGCCGGGATACCGGGGAAGGCCGTGGATTGAGCCTTTACTTTCCGGGAAAAATGTGGTAGAACTTTCAGTGTGCGCTGGGAGACGAAAGCGCAAGATAAGGAGAAGAGAGGAAACCACATCATGAAAAAGACAAAAAACACATTGCTGCTGATCCTGACCGCTTTCATCTGGGGCGTTGCCTTTGTGGCGCAGAGCGTGGGGATGGACTATGTCGGCCCCTTTACCTTTAATGCCGTGCGAAACATCATCGGCGGGCTGGTTTTGATTCCCTGTATCTATTTCCTGGGATGGCTGAAGAAAAAATCGCCGGAGCCGGAGGCGGAAAAACCGTCCGGGACGAAAAAGGATCTGATCGTGGGCGGCGTCGCATGCGGGATTGCCCTGGCGGCGGCCAGCAGCCTGCAGCAGATTGGGATTTCTTATACGACGGTGGGAAAGGCCGGTTTTATCACGGCCCTTTACATTGTCATCGTACCGATTCTGGGGATTTTCCTGAAAAAAAAGCCGCGGGCGCTGATCTGGGGAAGCGTGGCGCTGGCTGTGGCGGGCCTGTATTTCCTTTGTATGACGGACTCGTTCAGTTTCGGCATAGGGGACAGTTATGTGCTGGGGTGTGCGTTTCTGTTTTCCATACATATTTTGATCATCGACCATTTTTCGGCGAAGGTGGATGGGGTAAAAATGTCCTGCATCCAGTTTTTTGTGGCGGGGATCGTCTGCGCGGTTCCCATGCTGCTGTTTGAAAAGCCGGATCTGGGGGCGATTCTGGATGCGAAGCTTCCGATTTTGTATGCTGGCGTGCTGTCCTGCGGGGTGGGGTATACGCTGCAGATCGTGGGGCAGAAGGATTACGACCCGACCGTGGCGTCCCTGCTTCTGAGCCTGGAATCGGTCTTCAGCGTGCTGGCCGGATGGGTGATCCTGGGCCAGACCCTGAGCCTGCGGGAGAGCTTCGGATGCGTGCTGGTCTTTCTGGCCGTGATCCTGGCGCAGCTCCCGGAGAAGAAAAAAGCTTAAAGAGTTTCCCGTAACATCACATCGGCGCGGAAAACGCCGTCCCCGCAGGTGAAGCGGCAGTAACCGCCGTTTCGTTCCGCCATGCGGCGGACGGACTGGGTTCCGGTGCCGGTATCCGGGCGTTTGGAGGAATGAAAAACGCCGTCTTTTTCCCGAATTTTCCCATCATACGTATTTTCCACGGACAATAGAAGAATGTGCTCGGAATGCGGGCAGGCCTGGACGCTGATGCGCCGCCTGGAGGTTTGGGTGCGCAGGCTGGCTTCCAGGGCGTTTTCCAGGAGGTTGTGCAGGATCAGGCAGAAGTCGCTTTCCGGGACGGGCAGCGTCCGGGGAAGGCCAAGCTTGAAGGTGCAGGGGATGCCGTATTTCTGGCACAGTCCTGCATAGTAGCAGGCGACGCTGTCGACGGCGGTGTTTTCGCACAGGTTCAGGACGGTATCTGGGATGGATGCCTGGGCCTCTGCGAGATAACCGGCAAGAGCGTCCCAGTCCCGGCGTTCGGCAAGGCCCTGCAGGGTGCGGAAGTGGTGGCGCATGTCATGACGGGCTTCGCGGGTTTCGGAGATGGCATTGCAGAGGTTCTCGTATTGGGACTGCTGCATGGAGAGCATCAGATTTTCCTGGCGGAGCTGGTAATTCCGGTTCAGGCTCGCGGCCATCAGGTAAAACATGGCGTAAAAGAGCAGAAGCAGGCCCAGAAGGGCAATGCCAAAGACCATGTAAAGCTGCAGGACGCGGCCTTGCAGGAGGGTGTTCGGGTCAGCAGGGATCATGGCCAGGTTCAGGAGGATAAAAATAATCGGAAGTACCCAGAAGACATACCAGGTCTGGGCGAACGCTTCGTCGTCTACCAGGTCTGCGGCGGCGTGGGTGGCCGGATACCAGGCGGCCAAAAGGAAGAACCAGCAGAGGAAGACCCAGAGAAGAGCGGCTTTGATAGAGAGCCAGAGGTCGGCATTTCCGGGGTAGAGGAGGCCGTGGGTGGCTCTCGCAATGCTGCCAAAACAGGAAAAGACTGCGCAGACGGCGAGATAGACGCAGACGGATTTCCAGGGAGAGGTTTTCAGGGTACACAGGTAGAAGACGCCAACGGCTGCGGCCAGGGGGAGCAGCAGATAGAGGGTACGAATCCGGAAAAAGGAGCAGGCAAGGCCGCCGCCGATGGAGAGAGCGAGGGTGAACGGCAGGGCGAGAGCAGCCAGGCGGGCGGGGGAAAAACGCAGGTGGCGTTTCATGGGGAGGTAGGACAGGAGAAGGCCTGGGAGGAGGATGGAGAGTTCCAGGGTTGGGCGTAAAATGGTGTTCATGAGCAGCGCTTCCTTTTTTATAATCGAATTTAGTATAGCACTTTTTGATTCAGAATCAAGCAAAAAAGAAGCCCGGCACATGAAGCGGGGCTTCTTTTGGGGATCAGCCTGACGTATGAAGATCGGCTCATCCTGTGGGATCAACATGAACGAATACGTCCATATAAGTCACATGCTCCCTCTCATAAACATATTCGAAGCAGGGTACGACCTCGTCGTGTCGGCATTCCTTGATTCCATTTAAGTTCAGATATTCGAATATCTTTTTGTATGCGCCGGGGATACATTCGAAGGATCTGGAAAAGGGGTCGCGTATCGTGATGCGGGCATAATATGCGGTGGGTTGGCTTGTGATTTCCGCGCCTTCGCATCGGGGTTCAAAATCCTCCGGCAGGAGATAGGCGGCAACGTAGCCTCTCAGGCCAAAACAAGTTTGTTGTTCAACGGATACGTAAGGAAAGTCCCAGCCAATCCGTTTGGGCTCGTATCCCTCTATTGCGTTCAGTCCGCTGTTTTCCGCCCAGCGATCCATGTAAGCGTTCACATCGTTTTCCGGAGCAGGTGTGATCATAACATAGCGCGCCATCCGAAAGCCCGGTATTTTCTGAATGGTGATTTCGGAATAAATTCCCTGTTTCTTTCCTATATCTTCTTTCAGCAGTTCGTCTACTTTGCAATGAAACAATTCACTCAGTTCAAGCAGTTTTGGGATTTCCGGAGTGGACTGGTTCATTTCCCATTTCGAAACGGTTTGTCTGGACACTTCTAATTTTTCGGCAAGTTCTTCCTGGGTAAGGTTGTTTACCCTGCGTAAATATTGCAGATTTTCACTTAAAGTCATTTTTTATGCACCTCCTGAACTTATTTTATCAGTAAGAAAACCAATATGGAACCAACAAAATCGTGCGTTTTCCAAAAAAGATGCAACGGACAGTTGCGATGATTTTTTGAAAATAAGTATTGACAATATATATTATATGAAATATAATATAGAAAAATAAAGTATATATAGATTTTAAAAGAAGGGAAGTGGCAGGATGGCATTTCCGAGCAATGCGCAGATGCTGGATCTTTTGGTGCTGGCCGTGCTGAACCGGCAGGACGCCTACGGTTATCAGATCAGCCAGCAGATCAAGGCGGCGACCGGCGCGAAGGATTCGACGCTGTACCCGGTGCTCCGCAGGCTCCAGGAAAATCAGGAGCTGGAGACTTATGACCAGCAGTACCAGGGCAGGAACCGCCGGTATTACAGTATTACGCCGAAGGGCAGGAGCCATTATCAGGAGATTCTTGCGGAATGGAACGCTTATAAAGAGGCGATCGACCAGATTGTGAATGGAGGGGTGGACAGTGAATAAGGAAGCGTATCTGGCCCGGCTGGCAGAGCGGCTGAAGCGTCTGCCAAAAGAGGATTTTGACAGGGCCATGGAGTATTATCAGGAGTATTTTGAGGAGGCGGGCCCGGAAAATGAGGCCCAGGCCATCGAAGATCTGGGGGAACCGGAGCAGGCGGCCGAGCAGATTCTGCGGGATCTGGCCGTGCAGAATGCGGAGGAACCCGAAAAGGGCGTGAAGCGGAAGCTTTCGGCGGTATGGATTGGGATTTTGGCCGTTTTTGCGGCGCCGGTTGCGCTGCCTGTGGGTGCGGCGCTTGCAGCGGTGGTGCTTGCCGTTTTGGTGATGGCGGCGGCGCTGTTGATTGGGGCGCTGCTGGTCGCGGTTTGTCTGGTTGCTGCGGCGGTGTGCGGCGTGGCCGGGGGAATTGGGCTGTTGTTCCAGGCTCCGGCGGACGGTGTGGCGACGCTTGGGGCTGGCCTGGCGATGGGCGGCGTGGGGCTTTTCGCTGTGATGGGCTGCGGGAAGCTTTGTAAAGTGGTTTTGGATGGAATTGTGAAATTATTTGGGAAAATGATAAAAAGGGGGAAACGTCATGAAAAATAAGAAGAAATGGATTGGAACGGCTGGTGTGGCGACGATAGCAGGGCTTCTGCTGATGGGCGCGGGGTATGCGATGGGCGGAAGGCCAGGATTTTATGTAAATCAGACCGGACTGCACACGGCGAATGTGAAGAGTTCGGGGAAGGAATCGTATGTTTTGGAGAAGCAGGAAGTGGAGGCGTTTACGGAGCTGGACATTGCGGCGGATTATGCGAATCTTTCGATTCTGCCTTCGGATGGGTATTATCTGGAATATGAGCTGGACGGGAATGAGCCGGAGCCGGAATACCGTGTGGAGAACGGGAAGCTTTCGTTCCGGGAGGGGAGCGTTTCACGAAAGGGCGGTTTTCAGTTTTTCACCTTTGGCGTGGGATGGGACAGCAGCAGCGAGGAGAATTTTTTTGTGAATGTGTATGTGCCGGAGGAGGTTTATCTGGAGGCAGTGAAGATCCAAAGCGAGAGCGGGAATGTGGCCTTTGAGGAGCTGGCGTGCCGGAAGCTGGAGGCGTCCCTGGAGTATGGGAATCTAACGTTTGACCGGTTCCAGGGGGAAGAGCTGAAGCTGGCCGTGGATTCGGGGAACCTGACTTATGAAGAGATCGAGGCGGATACGGTTTCGGTGGAGATGGATTATGGAAATATGACGGGAGAGACGCTGAAGGGCGATGATTTGGAGGTTTCGCTTGAGTCGGGGAATTTTAAGGCGGAGACGGTGACGGATGAGAAGGGGGAGAGCAGTCTGGAGCTGGCGTGCAGTTATGGAAATGTGACGATCGGGGTGCTGGAGACTGCGGAAAATGTAATTGAGATGGAGTCCGGGGAGCTGACGGTTGGGGAAGCGGAGGTTCGGAAGATGAAGGTGACGGACGAGTATGGGAGCGTGAAGATTGGACTGCGTGACGGGCAGGAGGCGTATGAGTTTGAGCTGGAAGCGGAGTATGGGGTGATTAAGACGCCGGCGTACAGTTGGTCGCGGGATGAGGGAAAGGTGCTGATCAATGAGGGGAAGGAGAAGAAGATTCAGATTTCGTGTGAGTCGGGGAATATTACGATTACGGATGTGTGAGGCTTCGGATATATAGGCATGGCCAGACGCCGCTGTGCCGCCGAAAAACTGGCCGCGGTGCGGGGACTTTCGCGAATGTGGGACGACGCAGGCGCGCGAAACGTGTGTGGGGATTTTTGGAAATGCGGAGGCGTAGGCTACGGTGCGGGGCGCACGGGAAGGGTTTCGTGTGTGCATCGGCTATTTGAGAAGTATTGTTAAAAAAATAACAAAATAGTCTTGCAATCTTTCCGGGCTGATGGTAGAATAGGGTCGTACCGTTTCGGAAAGCCTAAGGGCAGAGACGGAAATGTCAAAAGGAAAGGATGACCGATTATGAAAATTTTATTTTACGATACCAAAGCCTACGATAAAGAATCTTTTGAAAAACAGGTGGCAGCCTTCCCGGAAATCGAACTGGATTTTCTGGAATCCGACCTGGAGCCCCATACGGCGCGGCTGGCCAAAGGCTACGATGCGGTGTGCGCGTTCGTGAGCTCCGACATTGGGACGGAAACCATCGAAGTCCTGAACCAGGCGGGAATTAAACTGATCCTGCTGCGCTGCGCCGGATTTAATAATGTCGATATCACGAAGTGCCGGGAGTATGGCATCCGCGTGCTGCGCGTGCCGGGCTATTCGCCGGAAGCAGTTGCGGAGCATGCGATGGCCCTGGCGCTGGCCGCGAACCGCCACCTGCACAAAGCGTATGTGAAGGTGCGGGAGAATGACTTCAGCTTAAACGGCCTGATGGGCTTTAACTTCTACCAGAAGGTGGCCGGGATCGTCGGAACCGGAAAGATCGGAGCGGCGATGGCACGGATTTGCCATGGATTCGGCATGAAGGTGATCGCCTATGACGTTTACCAGAATCCGGATCTGGATTTTGTGGAATATGTCAGCTTCGATGAGCTGTTGGCGAAGAGCGACCTGATTTCGCTGCATTGCCCGCTGATGGATAACACGTATCATCTGATCAACCGGGAGACGATCGCGAAGATGAAGGATGGGGTGATCCTGGTGAATACCTCCCGCGGCGGGCTGGTGAAGACGGATGACCTGATCGAGGGGATCCGCGCGCGGAAGTTCTTCGCGGTAGGGCTGGATGTTTATGAGGAAGAGACGAAGAACGTGTTTGAGGACCGTTCGGCGGAGATCATGGAGCACTCGACGACGGCGCGGCTGCTGTCGTTCCCGAATGTGATGATTACGTCGCATCAGGGGTTCTTTACGGAGGAGGCGCTGGCGGCGATCAGTCAGACGACGCTGGAGAATGCGATGACGTTCTTGCGGGGAGAAGAGAGCGGGAATGAGGTAAAATAAGGAAAGAAAGAAAAACTGTCCGGACTGGGAGCCGGGCAGTTTTTTTGTGGGTGATGAGCCAAGGAAATCTTGCAACTTTTCCGGGAACGTGGTAAAGTATTCCTTGAAAATCTTGCAGATTATGAAAGGAAGAATCTCATCATGAATAAAGTAATCGCAACCGAAAAAGCCCCCGGAGCCATTGGCCCCTACTCTCAGGCCATCGTCGCCGGAAACCTCCTTCTGACCTCTGGCCAGATCCCCTTAAACCCTGCCACCGGCGAAGTCGTCGAGGGCGACATCCGCGTGCAGGCCGATCAGGTATGCAAAAACCTGGGCGCAGTCCTGGAAGCGGCCGGGACCGGTTTTGAAAATGTTGTGAAGACCACCTGTTTCCTGGCGGATATGGCGGACTTCGCGGCCTTTAACGAAGTGTATGCTTCCTATTTTGTATCGAAGCCGGCGCGTTCCTGCGTGGCGGTAAAAACATTGCCTAAAAATGTTCTCTGCGAAGTGGAGTTAATCGCGACGGTGTAAGGAACACAGGAGAAAACGTCAGCGCAGGCTGGCGTTTTGCCGTTTCCGAGATGCGTTTCCGGCCGGGCCGCAGAAGCGGGCCAAGAAAACCGCCGTGATCCGTATTCGGGAAGCGACCGAGCGGGAAAGCATTTGAGCCGCCGGGAAGGAAAGCATCCAGCGGCCCGCCAGGCGCTTTCACAAAAAAGGAGAATCCCATGAAAAACAACGAACTGCTCATGATCTACGGCACCGATTACAAAAAAATGACCAAAGACCTCCTGGAAGCCGCTAACCTTATCAGCCGCATCCCGGACAAAAACAGCCTGATCGGCATCAAACCCAACCTGGTTTCCGCCTCCGAAGCCTCCTGGGGGGCCACCACCCACCCGGAAGTCGTCGCCGGACTGATCGAATACCTCCGGGAAAAGGGCTGCCCCCGCATCGTCATGCTGGAAGGCTCCTGGGTGGGCGGCCGGACAGCCGAAGCCCTGGAAGTCTGCGGCTATAACCGCCTTTCGGAGGAATACCAGGTAGAATTCTGGGACATGCAGAAGGACAAAGGCGAAACGCGGGACTGCGCCGGGATGGAGCTTTCCGTCTGTGAGCGGGTGAAGCAGGTGGATTTCCTGATCAATGTGCCCGTCCTGAAAGGCCATTGCCAGACGAAAATCACCTGCGCGCTGAAAAATCTGAAAGGCCTTATCCCGAACAAAGAAAAGCGCCGCTTCCACTCCATGGGCCTGCATAAGCCCATCGCCCATTTAAATGCCGGAATCCATCAGGATTTCATTCTGGTGGACAATATCTGCGGCGACCTGGACTTTGAAGACGGCGGGAATCCCGTGGTGACAAACCGCATCCTGGCGGCGGCAGACCCGGTGCTCTGCGACGCTTTTGTCTGTAAAACACTGGGGTATGCGGTGGACGAGGTTCCCTATGTGCGCCTTGCGGAGTCCCTTGGGATTGGCTGCGCGGATCTTTCCCAGGCGGTGATCCGCCAGATTGGTGAGAACGAAGAGGAAGAAACGGCATTGCCCCGCGAACGGAAAATTGTCGCGCTGCAGGACGCCGTGGAGGAAGTGGATTCCTGCAGCGCCTGCTACGGCTACCTGATCCCGGCCCTGGAAATGCTGCGCCAGGAGGGACTTCTGGAAAAACTGGATACGAAAATCTGCATCGGCCAGGGCTATAAAGGAAAGAGCGGAAAACTGGGAATCGGAAGCTGCACCAGAGCTTTCGCCCACAGCCTGAAGGGTTGTCCGCCCACGGAAAACGAAATTTATGAATTCTTGAAGGAATATGTGAGAACGAAAACGTTATGAAATACTACTACGCACCCCTGGAGGGAATCACCGGCTACCGCTACCGAAACCTGTACGCCCGCCATTTCGGCCGGATCGACAAATATTTTACACCCTTCCTGTCTCCAAGCCTGGAGACCAGCATTCATCCCAAGGAGCGGCGGGATATCCTTCCGGAAAACAATCAGGGGCTCCCGGTGGTGCCTCAGATCCTGGCAAACCGGGCGGAAGTCTTCCTTCCTACCGCCAGGGCCCTGCACGAAATGGGCTACCAGGAAGTGAACCTGAACCTGGGATGTCCGTCGCGGACCGTGGTTTCCAAAGGGAAAGGCTCCGGCTTCCTGGCAAAACCGGAAGCGCTGGACGCCTTCCTGGATGCGGTTTTTTCAAAAGCAGACCTGAAAATTTCGGTAAAAACCCGCATTGGAAAGGACTCTGCGGAGGAATTCCCGGCCCTGATGGAAATCTTTAACAAGTATCCGATTCACGAGCTGATTATCCATCCCAGGGCACAGAAAGATTATTATAAAAATACGCCGGATTGGAACTGTTTCGGGGAAGCCCTCCGGATCAGCAAGAATCCGGTCTGTTATAATGGCGACCTTTTTACGGCAAAGGATTATGAACATTTTACGGAGACTTTTCCGGAGGCGGAGGCCGTGATGTTTGGCAGGGGCCTGCTGGGAAATCCGGCCCTGGTGCGGGAAATCCGCGGGGAGGGCGCATTGGAAAAAACGGAATTCCGCGCCTTTCACGACGAACTCCTTGCCACGTACCGAAGCGCCTTTGAGGAGGACAAAAATGCCCTGTTCAAGATGAAAGAATTCTGGTGCTACGCCATCCACGTCTTCTCGGACAACCGGAAATACGCCAAGAAAATCCGCAAGGCCGAGCGCCTGGACGCCTACCTGGACGCGGTAAACGCCCTGTTCGCCGAGCAGGAGATTGTAAAAGCAGTTTTGAAAGGTAAAAAAAATTCGCAATAAATTTGCATATTTACTGCGGGCTT
>JAUNPS010000056.1 GCA_030536575.1 Eubacteriales bacterium
TAACTATAGGTGAAAGCCCTACAAAAAGATAGCCGTTATTTTATTGAGCGCTTACATTGGTGAAACTGTGAGATAATTAAGAAAATCCCTCTATGGGAAAAGCTCGGATGATTGAGCTTTTCCCATAGAGGGGTATTTTTATGCCCGTGAGGTAACTCAAGCTTTGACATATTTTTGAAGCCTGCTGTTTGGCTTGTCTGGAATAGTCATTCTGAGCTTTCCGGACTCCAGAAGCGGCTTTAAATATGTTTTTCGGAAGTGATTTGTATTGGCAAGTTCTAAATGCTTCATTATCTCGGCTCGACTTCGTGGAACCGAACAAAACGCAAGAACTTTTTCTGTTTTTTCATCTTTATCCAGGTCATCCACTGTGGTGGCGACTTGGGTGGTGGGTCCGACTGTAACAGTCGAGTTCGCTTCGTTTAGAGGAATTACAGTACGGAATATGTCACCTTCTACAAACTGAGGCTTTCCACCGGAGTAGAGCTGGGTATATTTGTATGTGTTCCTCATGCCGGAGCCAAGTTCATCAGCCAGACCGATTTCGCGGAAAACCTTTGAAATAGCTGGATTTTTAGGAAACGGCGCAAAAGTAGCTAATTCCAAATTACCAAATCCATGTGAGAGGTTTGCGTTTTCGGTGTAAATCTGTTCTTTTTCGATGACTATTTTGGCAACATAGGCATTCGAAAAATCTCTATGAGCCAACAGATTCGAGATTATCTCACGAAGGATTTTATCCCTGGCGCTGACACTGATGATGCTATCCAAAACAAAATTGTCGTTTAGATGCAGTCGGCCGAATTCCAGCAGTCTGTCATAGCTCTCCAGAAGATTGGTAGTAATAACATCCCGATCATCGTAGCGGTCCAGGTTGAACATCCGATAAATGGCATCCGTCTTATGGTGAGCCAGGACAGAAAAAATCAAATCGTCAGGATCGAATAGAAGGATGGATGCGAGTGTAATCCCTTCTTTGCCAGTGCTGCTGTCCCGGAGGATTAGTCCAGCATTGCGGAGCATCTTTTCATCTGTCATGGCTCGCCAGGGATGATCCTGTCTGCGGCTTTTGGTCATTTCTCTGGCTCTGTCCATAAGGTCATGCCGCAGGTCGTTGACTGTAAAAACAGGGTAGACACGATTTACAAAGTAGGAACTTTGTTTTCGGGAATAAAGTCTGTAAACGGATTCCTGATTGTCCGTAATATCAATATCTGATTCATGGTTGCGGTCATAAATTCGCCCGTTGCATCGGCATACATTGGGATTGACGGGAACGCGGATATATAAAATATGCTTCCCATCATGTTCATAATCTATCGGGGTAAGATAGAGGGGCGGGTACATTTTGTTTTCGTTATTAATGCAAGTGACAAAATTTTTCTTAATCTGGTCGATGCAGTCAGGCTGGATAACGAGAATTGTCCCGTTATCCTTAACTCCGAGAAATATATGGCCGCCGTCTCTGTTTGAAAAGGAGCAAACGGTATCGTACACATCTTTGGTTATATCTGTAGTGGATTTTTTGAATTCCACTTCTGTATTTTCACCATTCTGAATCAGGGTTAAAAGTTCTTGTGGCAACTGCATGGGTAGTTCACCTTCTTTCTGAATATGTGGGCGTTCCCCACACTCGTATTGTAACCGCTGCGGAGAGCTATATTAAGGAGTTTCCGAAAATTTATTTTCTTCAGCAAGCTCTCTCTGTATCCGCCAGTAATCCGCTATCTCATTTTCATTTGCTGGCCGGACGGCTGGATCGGCTTCCAGCATATCTTTCCCACAGTCCGGACACCGCTCCGGTACTACGGCAGCAGGAAATATTGTCTGTTCCTCATACCCCGGTCTTGGAGTGCCGCTTAGAGCCAGTGTATACGAATGGCTTGTAGAAAAATTTCAGGAATGCGATTTACATGTTTTCTATTTTCTTTCCCATAACTATTATAAGTCCGCTGCTAGCCTGAACGAAATGGGTGCAGCGTGGGCAATGAAACAAAAATGGGATGGAATTCTTCTCCCAGGTTTCTCTTTTTCAGAGATTACGGGTTGTATTGATCCTTCTCAAATCGGCATTAAAGTTGATGGGGATATAGATGAGTTAAAGCACCGGCTTGGTGAGTTGAAAGATGACATTGTTGAAGAATTTGGACTGAGATCTGTTAGTGCTACTCGCTGGGAAAAGATACGGAATGAATTCATCGATACGATTCAAAAGATAGTTCCGACTGAAGAGTGTCCACAGGATGTTGAGTACACGCCAACTCCAGTTATTAAAAGGAATAGTATAACTATATATGCTTGTGTCATGCTGATGTACGCTGCCGTTGCCGATGGACAAATAATGGTGTTGCCTACTCAAGGGGACACATCTTACCAAGCTGGCAGATACAATATGGAGCGAAGCCAAGACCCACGAGAACTGGCAGTCTGGGATGATGCTGTGAGTCAATTAACAGCTAAAGGGTACATCAAGAGAACCGGAAGAAGAGAACGGATTTATCAGGTTACAGCCTGAGGGATATAATATCGCTGATGCGTTTAGGGAGCAAAACAATTTAGACCCATCTAAGGAACCGGCTGAAATATTATTGGAGTTTGGCGAGGAAATATAGGGTGTATCCGCTCATTTGACATATCATAAATCGCCGTTCTGAACCCGCTGCAAACCATTGAAATGCGGTTGATATCAGTCAAAAATAATATGGTTGTTTTGCTTGGCGCGTTTGAACCGAATGGTACAATTAAAATAACATAGTGCCGTGTGGACAAACGGAACTCCAGGAGTTCACACGGTATATTTTGAAGCGTATCATATAGTTTATAACGAAAATAACATTAGAGTGAGAAAACAAGAAATGAACTTATCCAAAATACATCATATTGCAATTATCGTATCTGTCTATGGAGCATCCAAAGACTTCTACGTGAACAAGCTGGGATTTGCTGTTATTCGGGAAAACTACCGTCCGGAGCGCAATGATTGGAAGCTCGATTTGCGAGTTAATGAACACACGGAGTTGGAGATTTTTGCAGAAACGAATCCACCGAGGCGTGTGAACCGGCCGGAAGCCTGTGGCTTGCGTCACCTTGCTTTCTGTATGGAGAGCGTGGAACAGACGGTGAAAGAGCTGGCAGAAGTCGGTATCGAATGTGAGCCGATCCGTGTGGATGATTATACTGGGAAGAAGATGACTTTCTTCCATGACCCGGACGGACTGCCGCTGGAGCTGCACGAATAATTATGGGAGAGAAAAGAAAGCCAGGTGGCGGTAGGAAGAAACTAAAGCCGAACTATGATGCCAGTAAGCTGCTGAAGGAGCAGATGGAAAGTGCAGCTGCACTTTATGAGGAAGATAAATCTCTGCAGTCTATTGCAGATGAATTGGAACTTAACCCTATTAAGGTGAGAAAGCTGCTCATCACCGCCGGTGTGTACGAATCGGAGATAGCCGACCAAGTACAGAGTACTTTTAATAATTATAGAGAAACACAGGACTACAAGACGGCTGTAACTTCCACTATGTCTGCATTGAATCTTTCCAGAGCATCTGTCACGTCATATTTGCCGTATGAGAAAGGTTTGTATTTTTCGGCAGAGGAAAGCGCAGAGAAAATCAGTGTGGGAGCTGAGCGGCAGCGTCGGATGCGGAAACGGAATATGGCAGTAGATAGACTGATAACAGAACAGATCGAGGAAGCATTGTGGGATACTATCATAGCGTTTCAGGGATATAAGTTCAGAACGTATTCGGGACTGCCATTTTCTTATGAACTGAAGAAAGCGAGAAGCGGTGAATACAGGAAAGAGCTGTTTATCGACAGGCGGGAGAACAGTAAGAGCCTGGCGTGGAGCTCGATAGCGTTGGTATTTGGGAAGACACAGGGGAGGCCGCTTGTGGAAAGACCGAAGGCTCTTGGTGATATCCGGGGTGTATCTCAACATATATGCAATGTTCTATCGCTTTGGCCTGATTGATGTGTCAGATAGTGTTAGAGAGAAGATGGATGGGAAAGTGCCAAGGCAGTAACAGGCTGCTCTGGCGGTTTGGGGTGATTCGGGTTCTGGAAACTTGGAAATCAAACTTTACTTTCACGCTTTCATATGGCAAGATTAAGAGCGTAAAAGTAAACGTAATGGGTGAGTGCATGGAAAAGTTTGAGATTTTAGATGCAATGGTTGAGCGTGGTAATGGTTATCTCTTGACGTCTGATGTGGTTAAGGAAGGAATTTCCAAACCTACCTTGGCATCCTATGTGAGAAGTAAACCAATGGAACGGGTGGGAAGAGGGATTTATTTTTCAGATGATGAATGGCCGGATGAATTATATTTATTGTATTTACAGAATTGTCGTGTTTGTTTTTCTCACGAAACAGCACTATATCTTCATGGCTTGATGGAACGGGAGCCGAGTCGGATAACTGTGACGGTAAAAGCAGGGTATAACGCCAGCCATTTACGAAAAAGAAAAATCCATGTATATCAGGTAAAAGAAGAAATCTACAATCTTGGTGTATCTGACACACAAACAACTTATGGGAACCATGTAGCAGTTTATGACAGAGAACGTACAATCTGCGACCTCATTAAAAACAAAGAAAATACAGATATACAGGTTTTCCGAAATGCAATGAAGGAATATATGAGTTCTGGTGGGAAAAATCTTCTGAATCTGATGAATTATGCGTCAAAACTTCATGCAGAAGATGAAGTCAGAAAGTACACAGAGGTTATGCTGTGATTAAGGCATCAAAACAACTGAAGGATAAAGTGCGGAATCTCTCCGAGAGTGACAGTTCAAAGGCGCAGACGTTGATTCGCAATTTTATTATGGAACGTTTCCTGGAACGGATCGCCTTGTCACCGTATCGGAATAATTTTGTGTTGAAAGGCGGAATGCTGGTTGCGGCAGTCATCGGCCTTGACATGAGGCGACTATGGATATTGATACGACAGTGAGAGCGTTACCCCTTTCTGCGGACAGTGCGAAAAAAATCGTAGAGGATATTATGGAAGGCCATGATTACCCAGGAATCCGATTTATGCTGGAAGCGAATTTGGATCGGCTTCGTCAGGCTATAAAAATTGATATATCTATAGGAGATGTGATTACTCCTGGAGCAGTGGAGTTTTCTTATAAACTGATGTTTGAAGAACGTTCCATTTCGCTATGGACATATAATTTGGAAACACTGCTGGCAGAAAAGCTGGAAACAATTATGGCCAGAGGAACCGCCAATACCCGCATGAGAGATTTCTATGACATACATATTATTTTGCAGCAGGAATTAATTGAGTTTGACGTGTTGTATAAGGCTTTTCTCGCAACCAGTCAAAAAAGAAAATCCCAATCACTGGTTCCTCAGCTTGAAATGACACTGGATGCCGTGGAAAAGAGCGAAGCAATGCGGAAGGACTGGGAGAATTATAAAAGGGATTCCTTTTTTGTAGGAGAGCTATCTTGGGAAGATGTAACGAAAAGCGTCAGGATGCTTGCAGAGAAGGTAATTGGGTAGTATAAACGGATAATGTGGCACAGATCGTACCTCACAAAGAACAATACCATCCCTCTCATTGCCTTGCTATGTACCTTTATCAGAGATAATATCACCACTACAAATTCAATGAAGAAGGAGAAGTGGTGGCAACTATGGAAAAACACACAGAAAGAACCAATTCAACCGATATCCGCACATTCGGCTCCAGGCTCGGCCACACAGTCGAAATCGTAAATCAGATAAAAGCGTATCTGCAGGAACATCCGGCAAACTACTATGACCAGATAGATTCTTTTCTGGAATTGCTTTATTATTCATACACAGAGTGCAATTCAGTGGAGACGCCGGAGTTTAGAAGTATAGTGAATCCGCTGGATGAGAAGCTGCGGTCGCTGGTGGATACAGATGGGAAAACCGAGGCAGAAGTAGATGAGGAAGCGGGTGAATATATGAACATTGTTTTTGAACTATGTTCCGCTTATGAACGCCAGAGTTATATCGAGGGCATGAAGGTTGGGGCAAGGCTTGTGATGGAGATGTGGGAGGATTAAAGGCTAATCGGATTGAAGAGATTGTGAGAAAATGAAGAACGCCCCCTCTGTGGGAAAAGCTCGGATGATTGAGCTTCACCTGCAGAGGGGTATTTTTTTCTCACGAATATTTATTTATCTCCCGAAACATAATAGAATATGGGAGATTATTCTCCCGATGCCTTGACTTATCTCCCGAATCGTCGTATAATTCGGGAGAAAAAGTGGGGAGCGGGAGATAAATTTCGATTATAACATGTGAGGTGTTTGAATTATGAAGGTTTTTGATTACTCAGTGCTGAAAGACAAAAAATGGGATAGCGAAGTGCTTGGTCTTGTAGCTCAGATTCATGAGTATAAGGGCAGACAAGAGTTGTATTTGAAACAAAAACCAGAAGAGTTAGATAAGCTGGTGGAGATTGCAAAAGTACAAAGCACAGAGGCATCGAATGAAATTGAAGGAATTAGGACAACGAACACACGGCTGCGCCAGCTTGTGGCAGATAAGACGACGCCCAAAAACCGGGACGAGGAAGAGATAATGGGATATCGTGATGTGTTGAACACAATATATGAGAGCTATGAATATATTTCAATTCGTCCAGGATATATTTTGCAGATGCACCGGGACTTGTTTGGATATTCAGAAAGGGATATTGGCGGGAAGTTTAAGAATACACAGAATTATATCAGTGCCGCCGATGCCAATGGGAATTCGTTTGTTTTGTTTACTCCGCTGGCACCGTGGGAGACGGAACCTGCGATTGATAGTATTTGTGAAAATTTCAACCGCATTGTAGATACCAAAGAAATTGACTCATTGATTTTGATTCCGGTCTTTATTCATGATTTCCTTTGTATACATCCATTCAATGATGGTAACGGACGTATGAGCCGGTTGCTTACAACATTACTTTTATATCGTTCGGGATATGTGATTGGGAAATACATTTCTTTGGAAAGCAAGATTGCAAAGAATAAGGGACTGTATTACGACGCCCTTGAAAAATGTCAGCAGGGCTGGCATGAAAATCAGGAAGATGTAACCCCGTTTATTAAATATCTGCTTCAAACAGTACTCGCGGCATATAGAGATTTTGAGGAGCGTGTAGATATTGTGAATGATAAGCTTCCGGCCATTGAAGTAGTGCGTCGTGCGGTATATGGAAAATTAGGCAAATTCACTAAGAGCGACATTATGGAAATGTGCCCGACGCTCGGAAAAACGTCTGTAGAAAGTTCAATTAAAAAACTGGTAGACAGTGGTGCCTTGTTAAAACACGGGTCGGGAAGAAGTACCTTTTACACAAGAAGCGATGTAAAGTAAAGGAGAAAAATTATTATGAGGATGGATGACAGCTGGTTTTTTGATTGATATAATGGCGAAGCGAACGACGCGGAGCGGTGGCTTTGCGAACGCATGGAGGATTTTGACGAGTATTTCCACGATATGCGGTTTAAAAAGGGGACGGCGCCATACGGACTGATTATGTGCAAAAGCAAATCTGTAGATTCTGAAGGATGGAGGGATGATGAGGCGCAGCTGCTTTGTATTTCGCAGGAGTCCTTGGGTCAGAATTCCACGATTCTCCATGAGATGATCCATTTACATGAGGAAGTGGTCAATGAGCTGCCATTGTATTACCACGACGCGCTCTATCGGGCGCTGTACCAGGAATTACGGAAGAAAATAACAGGGCTAGACGATGCCATAAATAACCACGCACATATTTTGAGTGGTACGGAAATGATGAGTCTTTGATAAAATGAAGAACGCCCTCTGTGGGAAAAGCTCGGATTGAGCTTCACCTGCAGAGGGGTATTTTTATGCTTTGATATATTTTGGTTTTGAGCTTCTTGGCTTGTCAGGGATGGTACGCTTGATCATACCAGTAGCAAGCATTGGTTGCAAGATTTTTTCCCTGAAATACTTTTCTGTTTTGATTTCACAGAAAAGCTGCATCTCAGCCCGTGTTCTTGGTATCGAGCAATAATCCAGAAGATTATGCAGTTTTTCTGAAGAAAGTTTAATTTTAACTTCGGTACTGACTTCGGTAGTTGAAGACGAAGTTGGTCCCACAGTTGCTGTCGCAATCTCCGGAAGTGGCACGATAATACGGAAAATATCTCCTTCAATCAACAGCCACGGTGTGCCCGTGTGTCGGGAAGGGCATGTCATGCGCAGGGACGGTACGGAATCCGCAAAAGGCAGGACAAAGTTTAAATGTCCTAAGATCAGCTTCGCCGGGGGTAACGTTACCTATACCTGTGAAAATCCCTGTTCGACTGCAAAATATGGCAGGACTGTGCATCTCGTTTTAAAAGACAACCCAAGGCTTTTTAATGACCCTCCCCGCAGCAGCAAGGAGTGGAAACTGGAATACAATGCAAGGACTTCTGCTGAACGTTGTAATAAACGCGAGAAAATAGATTATAAGTTGGAAGACGGCAGATACCGCTCCTCTAAGATGTGGTACTGCCGCCTGTTCGCCATCATGATGTGTCAGCATCTTGATGCGTGGGAGTTGCCAAAGACGTCCCTCTTAAAAGATGTCCTCCCGGCAACTCGCTTAACTGAATAAGCAATACCATTATAAACCATGTCTGGCGCACGGTCTGGTAAAATGCGCCCTTTTCTCAAAATTTGTTTCAGCAATTCTATTCTGGACAATATTTACTTTTCAATGTTCAGCCAACCACTGAGTTTTGGTCGGCAGGCTCAAGATTCCGAGAGCCTATTGTACTGTGAGTGATAAGGACAGGATGTGATCCGATTTGAAGTAAACTTATCCAGTGTCCTGATTCCAGAAAGGAAGAGATCACTCAGCCAGGAATGATTATCTCACAGGACAAAGGGAATGAAAAGCCGGTGGGTTATTTATCGCTTACGATAGTTCTTGAACAGTGATAGATTTTCATGAATAATATTTAAGGAAAGTTTAATATTGAGCAGATCATCTAGGATTTGGTCATTTAATATTCGGTTGTGTTCTAGGACATCAGAGAGGTATGTCTTGGTAAATAAATCCTTGAGATATTTGCTTTTTTCTTCATGAGTTTTTTGGGATAATACCAAAGGCATTCCACCGTAGGTATAATATTCCCGCCATGCATAGCGTTTATCTCCCTCAAACGCAGCATAGAATTCTCTGTAAGTTAAGGGATTGACACGGATTTCATCTCCCCGATCTTTAAATTCGGTTAAAATGCCGGAGGAGAGCATGCGGGGATACTAATCCGCGGTTATATTTGTCAAGTTCAAGCGGATTCAGGTAATGACCTTAATCAAACCATGTTCTTTTTGGAAGATGAGTTTGTCGAGGTAATGCTTGCGTTCGAAGCGGAATTGTCAAGCGGAGTTGAAGTAAAAGTGCGGCAAACCGCATTTTTACTCCGAGTTCAAGGGAGGGTTATCCATCACCGTCAATCTCCACGATATCATCAAAAGCGATTACCGCCGGCAGCACTTTGCCCAATTCTTTCTTTTCAACGGTCAAAATCTTGTCGGACAGATTACAGCAGCTCCGTACAACAGCCCCATTCTATTATAAGGGCTGTGCAGCGTGAAAGAGAGGCTTATTTTCCGTGTAGTAGGACTAAAACGCCGTACATCCGGAGCTTTCATTTTGGCATATGCACCCGGCGGTGGTATGACGAAAGATCAATATTGCGAGAAAGCCATAATAACTTTCGAAGTGCAATTTCTGCTCAGGTGCAAAATATCCCCGTTTTCCATGAGAACATTACTCCCGGTAATGGACTTGACTTTGTCCAGGGAGATCAGACAGCTTTGGTTGCATTTGATGAAGCCGTATTGGGAGAGGGCTTGCAGTTCTTTGCTGAGGGTTCCATATTTTTGGTAATTTCGGTCTTGGGTATGGACGGTTATGGTGTGGCCGGCGATCTGCAGGTAGTATATGTCGCAGATTTTCAGGACGTCAAGGGAAGATTTTGTTTTGCATATGTAGTTCTGGTTCGCTTTTTCGTAGAGCTGAAGTGCCTGCTTCAGCTCATCGGGGCCGTATTGCGTGAAGAAAGCGGCGAGATCCGTGGAAAGGGATTTGTTTTCGGAAAGCTCTTCTAACCAATTCATTTGTATTCTCCTTATTATCCTTACGAGGGTTCTATATAAATAAGATCGTTTTACGAAACGAAAAATGGCGCGTAAAATGAAAAGTTTTTGAAAAATATACGAATGTGATAAGCAGAACGCTGAATATGATTCGGGGAATGGGAAAAAGGAAAAGAAAAGGCAGGTAGGACACGGATGCGAGGGGAAGGGGATTTGAGTGACCGGCGGGAACGATTTTGGAGGCGGACGGGGATTTCGCTTCCGCTTTTGGAGAATCTGTGCTATACTGTCCGTGTGAATGAAAATGAGACGTATTTTAGAAAGAAAAATGCAATGGATGTGAAATGCAGCGGCAGAAACGGACTGCATCCATCCTTTCATAAGGAGGAAATGGATATGTTAGAAACAGGAATCAAGGCGCCGGACTTCGAACTGCCGGATCAGAATGGAATCATACACCGGCTGGAAGATTACCGCGGGAAAAAGGTAATCCTTTATTTTTATCCGAAGGACAGCACGCCTGGATGTACGAAGCAGGCCTGCGGATTTGGGGAACTGTATCCGCAGTTTCTGGAAAAAGGAGCGGTGGTTCTGGGCGTGAGCAAGGACAGTGTGAAATCGCATAAGAAGTTTGAGGAAAAGTATGGGCTGCCGTTTACGCTGCTGTCGGATACGGAACTGGCGGCGATTCAGGCGTATGACGTGTGGCAGGAGAAAAAGATGTATGGGAAGGTATCCATGGGCGTTGTGCGGACGACGTATCTGATCGATGAAGAGGGACGGATTGTAAAGGCTTATGGAAAGGTGAAGGCGGCTGAGAATCCGCAGCAGATGCTGGAAGAACTGGACGAAAGGGACTGAGGTGAGGACATGGCGAGGAAGGCGGCCTTTTTTGATATTGACGGAACGCTGTGGAATGAGAAGAATGAAATTCCGGAGAGCACGGTGAAGGCAATCCGGGCGCTGCGGAAGAACGGGCATCTGGCGTTTTTGTGCAGCGGGAGGACGCGAGGATTTATTCAGGCCCCGGAGCTGTTTGCGATCGGATTTGACGGAATCGTGTCGGGATGCGGGACAATGATCGAGTATGGTTCGGAGGTCATTTTCTATAAACGGTTGGAAAATGAGCTGGTGGACTATACGATCCGGACGGTGCGCCATTATGGATTCCGGCCGATTCTGGAAGGGCGGGAGTTCCTGTATCTGGATGAAGTGGATTTTGTGGATGAATTTTATGGAAAGAAGCTGAAGGCAGAGCTGGGGAACCGACTGCGCGGAATCGAGGAGAATTGGGGAAAGTGGGAGATTTCGAAGCTTTCCTGTGCGACGGATTCGGAAGGGAAGGAGGAATGCTTTGCGGTTTTGGCGGAGCATTATGATTATATGATCCATAATCCGGCGGTTGCGGAGATGGTTCCAAAAGGTTTCCATAAGGGAAAAGGTGTGGAGAAGGTGTGCGAACTGCTGGGGGTGGATCTGGCGGATACGTTTGCGTTTGGCGACAGTGCGAATGACCTGGGGATGTTTGAGGCGGCGGGAACAGCCATTGCGATGGGAAATGGTTCGGATGTGGCCAAGGAGGCTGCGGATTTTGTGACGGATGCGCTTTTGGAGGATGGAATCTGGAAGGCATGTAAGCGGTTGGAGCTGATCTAGCGGGCAGGTGCGAGGATGGATGCGGAAAAGGTCTTTTTGGATTACGCGGGGCGTTATGATCGGACGAATGGGAAGATTGAGCTGAAGATTGTCCATACGCTTGCGGTGGCTGAGGTCATGGATCGTTTGACGGAGGCGCTGGGGCTTTCGGAGAGGATGCGGGAGCTGGCGCATGGGTGCGCGGTTTTTCATGATATCGGGCGGTTTGAGCAGGTGAAGCGGTATGATACGTTTCTGGATCATTTGAGTGTGGATCATGCGGCGCTGGGCTGCGCGGTTCTGGAGGAGGAAGGGATTCTGAAGGAGCTTGGGGAGCGGGAGCGGCGGATGGTGCTGACGGCGGTCGGGAATCATAACCGGTTCCGGATTGAGGAGGGGCTGGATGAGGAGACGCTTCTTTTGTGCCGGTTGATCCGGGATGCGGACAAGTGCGATATTTTCCGGGTGTTTGCCTGTGAAGACATGGTGGATACGATGGGCGAGACGGTGGAGCAGGTTGAAAAGGAGACGGTTTCGGATGTGGTGCTGGAAGGGATTCTGCGGCATCAGAGTATCCGGAAGGAAGTGCGGCGGACGGGGCTGGATAAGTGGGTGTCTTTTCTGGGATTTGTTTTTGATTTGAATTTTGTGGAGAGTATGCGGATTTTGCGGGTGGAGCGGTATTATCGGAGGCCGTTTGAACGGGCGGATTTTCGGGAGCCGGAGACGAGGAGGCGGGTGGCGCGGATTCTGGAGGAGATTGAGCAATATATGGATGCCCGGTTGGGCCAGATTCCTGCCTACCAAACGGTGAAATGAGAACGGAACCAAAGAGTATGATGAAAATAGTGGGAGATCAAACTTGCAGCATTGTAGAGCAGCATGGCATTTGACCCTTGCGTCAGTCTCCAAATATCTGCGCAAATGCGCGGCTGCCTGGCGTGGTGGTGGTGCCGGATCATCGGCTCGTCCTTGTCGTCAAATATCTGCGCAAATGTGCGGCTGCTTGGATCGCTGCGCGCGGGAAGAAAAGCTTGCGGCAGCGGGAGCCGGATTTCGGAGAAAAAGCGGAATTAGAGAAAAAGCGGCTTGGCTCTTCCTTTTAAGGCAGAAATGTGATAAAATGATAGCAGTTTGGAAAAGAGGAGGAGAAATTGCGTGAAAAAGTACATGACAGCATTGCTGAAATGTTTTCTGATGTGTTTGTTTGTGCTGGCGCCGTCTTCCGTGGCGGATGCGGCGATTCAGTATAAGCAGAATTATATCGTGCCGTATACGGACGGCGCGGCCTATGTGGGGTACGAGTATGTACCGGAGCTGGCCGCGGGAGCGTCAGTGAAAAAGGTGAAATGGTCGGTCGGCGATTCGAAGAAGGTGACGGTGACGCCGTATTCTTCGGACAGCCTTTATGCCACGGTCGTGTTTAAGGGGACAGGTTCGGTGAAGGTTTACCGGTCGGTCAGCCTGAAGGGCGGCAAGGTGGTGAAAACCACTTACAATTTCCAGATATATAAAAAAAGCGCCTGGTTTAAGTATGGCGGGTATACCTATTATTACCTGAAGTCCGGCGGATATGCGACGGATCAATGGATCGGGGAGCGGTATGTGGATGCGAACGGCCATTGGGACGCGCGGTTTGAGAAGGTTTCCGCGGGTGTGCGTTATCTGAAGAAGGATGGGACGTATGCCAAGAAAGAATGGATTCAGGCGGACGACGGGAATGAGTATTATTTTGACGCCAAGGGCCTGATGGTGAAGAATAAATGGGTGGAGGGCTGCTACCTGCAGAAAGATGGAAAGAAAAAGCAGGGGCTGACCAAGACCGGAAACGGCTGGAAGATGGCCTATGATTCCTGGGACGGCGAAACGGAGTTTGTGAAAAATTCCTGGGATACGATCAATGGGAAGAAGGTTTATTTTAACAGCAAAGGGGAACTGGTGAAGAGCCAGTGGAAGAAGATTGACGGGAAGACTTATTATTTCGATAAGAACGGCTACCTGGTGAAGAATAAGTGGGTGGACGGTTATTATGTGAATGAAGAGGGCTACCGGGTGAAGAGCCAGCGGGCCGGAGACTATTACATTGACAGTAAGGGCCGGATGGCTACCGGGCGCTGGATTGGCGGCTATTATGTGGACGGCACGGGCAAGATCCTGAAGAATCAGTGGGTGAACGGCATCTATGTGGGCCTGAACGGCAAACGTGTGAAGGGCATGCATTATACCAGCGGGACGACGGCGATCAATGGCGTGTGTCTGACGGCGACGGAGCGCCAGCTTAAAAGATTGGTGTCGGTTGCGAAAAAAGAGGTCGGAAAGCCGTATATCTGGGGCGGAAATGGGCCGGATGGGTATGATTGTTCCGGATTTGTCAGCTACTGTTACCGGGCGATTGGGATTACGCTGCCGCGGACGACGTATTATATGTATAATTCCGGGGTGAGCATTGATCCGAATGATGTGAGCGAGTGGCAGGTGGGAGATCTGCTGATTAACCAGGGAACGATTGACGGACGCGGCGGCGGCCATGTGATTATGTACATTGGAAACGGACGGGTGATTCAGTCGACGTCCGGCGGCGTGCAGATTGGAAGCGCGTATAATTATGTGGGCCGGTATGCCAGAGTGCGGAGAATTTTATATGTGAAATGAGATGGGGAGACGGTTTGCGAGTGGGCGGCCGTCTCTTTTTCCATTACCGATAGGAGGAAGTTTTTATGACAATTGCAGAAGTGAGCAGGAAATATGAGCTGAGTACGGATACGCTGCGCTATTATGAGCGGATTGGCCTGATCCCGCAGGTCGGAAGGACGAAGAGCGGGATTCGGAATTACACGGAGGAGGACTGCGCGTGGATCGAGCTGATTAAGTGTATGCGGGCGGCGGGAATTTCGATTGAGAGCCTGATCCGCTACTGCGCCCTTACCCAGCAGGGAGATGCGACGATCTCTGCCAGGAAGGCGCTTTTGATGGAGGAGCGGCGGAAGCTTCTGGAGAAGCTGGAGGAGATGGAAGGGACGCTGGAGCGGCTGAATTATAAAATCCGGATTTATGAGAAGGCAGAGGAAACGGGGACGTTTAGCTGGACGCCTGACGGCGTTTCCTGAAAATTGCGGCGAGAAACAGGATGGCGGCGGTGAGCAGAGCGATCAGGGCAATGGAGGAGTAGGTGTCCAGGTAGCTGACTATGATCTGCCAGGAGGCCCCGGCGAAAGCGCCAAGCCAGATGAGAACCGTGTTCCAGATCGCGCTTCCAAGGGTGGTCAGAACCAGGAAAGGGAGGAGCTTCATTTTGGTGATGCCGGCCGGGATGGAGATCAGGCTGCGGATCATGGGGATGAAGCGGCAGAGGAAGACGGCGGCGCAGCCTTTTTTCTCGAACCAGCCGATGGCGGTGTCTACGTCGGTGGGACGGAGGCGGAGGAGCCGGCCGGCTTTGCCGGAGAGGAGGGCTTTGAGCTGGGCGGGAGTGAGGAGCTGGCCGAGGTAATAGAGAATGATGGCGCCAAGGAGGGAGCCTAAGGTGGCGCAGAGGATGGAGAGCCAGACGTTCAGGCTGGTGCAGGTGGTGAGGAAGCCGGCGAAGGTGAGGATGACTTCGGAGGGGATGGGGGGAAAGAGGTTTTCGAGGGCAATGAGGAGGGTGAGGCCGGGGTAGCCGAAGCGGCTGAGGGTGGTGGTGATCCAGGTGAGCATGGGTGTACCTCTTGGGGTTGTTCAAGGATAGTTTATGCAGATGAGAAAAAAATATGATGCAAAACCAGGAAATCGCTGGTATACTGATACATGGAAACAGACGGTCTGGCGGTGAGGCTGCCGGGCGTCTGGAAAAGACGGAAGGAAGGTTGAATTATGGTTACAGAAAGAATTGCGAAGCTTCGCGCCGTCCTGAAGGAAAAAGGTGTGGACGCTTATCTGGTGCCTACGGACGACTATCATTGCTCGGAATATGTAGGCGAATTTTTTAAATGCAGAAAGTATATTACCGGGTTTACCGGGTCGGCCGGGACGGCTGTGGTGATGCAGGATATGGCCGGGCTGTGGACAGACGGACGCTATTTTATCCAGGCGGAACGCCAGATCCAGGGAAACGGCGTGCAGCTCTTTAAGATGGGGGAGCCGGGGGTTCCCACGGTGGAGGAGTTTTTGGAGCGGACGCTGAAAAGCGGCCAGTGCCTGGGCTTTGACGGCAAGACCATGGCAGCAGCCGAGGCGGAAAAACTGATCGGAAAACTGGAAGCGAAGGGCGTGAAGGTCTCCTGCGGCGAAGATCTGATCGGGGAAATCTGGGAAGACCGCCCGGCCCTTTCCTGCGAACCGGTATGGGAGCTGGATATCCAGTGGAGCGGCAAGGCACGCGCCGCGAAGTGCGAGGAGATTCGGGAAGCGATGAAGAAGGAAGGGGCGGATGCCTTTTTGCTGACGTCTCTGGAGGACATTGCATGGCTTCTGAATATTCGGGGCAATGATATCCATACCTGTCCGGTAGTTCTGTCGTATTTGCTGATGACGGAAGAGAAAATTTTATTGTTTGCGAATGAGAAGGCATTCCCGGAGGATGTGAAGGAACATTTGGCGGCGGACGGTGTGACGATCCTGCCTTATGAAGCGGTTTATGAGAAGGTGAAAGAGATCGCGGACGGCAGGAAGGTGATCCTGGACAAAGAAAAGGTGAACTATCTGCTGGCGAAGAATATGCCGGAGGGCGTCTGCGTGCTGGATCGCCAGAATCTGACATTGCTTCCGAAGTCGATCAAGAATCCGGTGGAAGTGGAAAATATGAAGACGGCGCACATCCGGGACGGCGTTGCGGTGACGAAGTTCATGTATTGGCTGAAGAAGAATGCGGGGAAGATCCCGATGACGGAGATCAGCGCGGCGGAATATCTGTACGGGCTGCGCAGCCAGCAGGAGCATTTTCTGGGAAATAGTTTCGATCCGATCATTTCCTATGGGGAGCATGCGGCGATGAACCATTATTCGGCGACGCCGGAGACGGATGTGCCTATTGAAGCGAAAGGATTTCTGCTGGCGGATACGGGCGGCCACTACCTGGAGGGAACGACGGATATTACCAGGACGTTTGCGATGGGGGAGACGACGGAGGATCAGAAGATGCATTTTACGGCTGTTCTGCGGGGAATGCTGAATCTGGGTGCGGCGAAGTTCCTCTATGGCTGTACCGGACTGAATTTGGATTATCTGGCGAGACAGCCGCTTTGGGAGATGGAGGAGAATTTTAACCATGGTACGGGCCATGGGGTTGGGTATGTCCTGAGCGTGCATGAGGGGCCGAACAGTTTCCGGTGGAAGCAGGCGCCGGGGGCACGTCCGGCGGCGGTGCTGGAAGAGGGAATGATCACTTCGGATGAACCCGGCTATTATGTGGAAGGGGAATATGGAATCCGCCATGAGAACATGATTGTGTGTAAGAAGGCGGGGAAGAATGCGTTTGGCCAGTTCCTGTGCTTTGAGCATTTGACGATGGTGCCGTTCGATCTGGATGCGGTGCTGCCGGAGCAGATGAGCGAGAAGGAGCGGGAGCTGTTGAACGGGTATCATGCGGAGGTTTATGAGAAGATTTCGCCGTATCTGGATGCGGAGGAAAAGGAGTGGCTGAAGGAGGCCACGCGAGCGATTTAATTGTGGGAAACGGGGCTGTCCGGAACAGCCCTGTTTTTTTACCCCCAAAACCTGAAAATCCCGGAGGTTATCAAAAATAATCCGCATAGAAAGCCCCTCCCCCTTATGCTAGACTCTTCTCAAGAGGATGAAAGGGGGATTTTTATGGGGAATCTTTTAAAAGACAAGAAGGCGATCAGCGTCTTCATGCTCCCAGGCTCGCTCCTGTACCTGATCGTCGTACTCGTCCCGGTGGGCTGGTCACTGGTGTACACCCTGTTCGAGGGCGTTCCGGGCCTGCGCTTCGAGTTCGTGGGCCTGGCCGGTTACCGGAAAATTTTCAGCGATCCACAGTTCTGGCGGAGCTTTCAACTGACGCTGAAGTATACGGTGATCGTCACTGGCTTTCAGATCCTGATCGGATTGCTGCTGGCATTTTTCTTCGTGTACGGGCTGAAGCGCTTTCAGACAACGGTGCGGACAATCGTGTTCCTGCCAGTGGTACTGCCGATCGTGGCGGTGGGACAGTTGTTTTCGAAAATTTATGCAATTGCGCCTTCCTATGGGCTGCTGAACAGCTTTTTAAGCGGGATTGGCCTGGACAATCTGGTAAAGGCATGGATCGGCCTGCCGCAGACGGCCCTCCCAGCACTATGCGTCCAGGATATCTGGATGACAGCAGGCTTTTACGCAGTCATTTTCTACGCAGGCCTTTTGGACGTCCCGGCAAACCTCCTGGAAGCGGCCAAGATCGACGGCGCCTCCGGTTGGAAAAGGGCCCGCTATATCACGCTTCCGCTGCTGCGGCCGATTCTGGGAACGGCGATCATTTACAGCCTGAGCAGCACACTGAAAGTTTTTTCCTCCGTGCTGGCGCTGACAAACGGAGGCCCGGCGCGCTCCACCTACATGCTGTCCCTGTATATGTACGATACGGCGTTCCAGTTCAATCAGTACGGATACGGCAGCGTGATCGGCGTCTTTATCATGCTGGAATGTCTCTGCATTGTTATGATCACGAATTTTGCCGTGAACCGAAAGAAAATCGATTAGGAGGCGAGGAAAATGAATGCACAAAAGATAGTTTCAAAACAGGTGATGCGCCTGCTGAAAATCCTCTGCCTGGCGCTGATGCTGACGGCTGTCCTGTACCCGATTCTCTGGATGGTTCTTTCTTCACTGAAAGCGCCGCTGGAATTTACGGAGAATCCGATGTATGCGCTGCCGGAAGGGTTTTACTGGGAAAATTATGTGCGGGCCTGGACGGTAGGACGTATGAATGTTTTTTATAAAAATAGTGTCATCACGACGTTCGTTTCCCTGATTTTTACGCTGCTGTTCAGTTCCACCATCTCGTTTGCAATTGTAAAAATGAGGTGGAAGGGCTCGAAATTCTGTATGCTGCTGTTTTCGTTTGGCATTGTGGTTCCGGTGCAGATGCTGCTGATCCCGCTGTTTACGATCTACAATGGGATCGGAATCATCAATACGCGTCTCTGCCTGATCGTGACCTACACCGGTTTTTCCATGTCCATGGCGATTTATCTGCTGACCGGTTACATGCGGGCGATCCCGAATGATATCATGGAGGCGGCGATCATCGACGGATGCAGCATTTACAAGGTTTTTTCCAGAATTGTGCTGCCAATGAGCAAAAATGCGGTTGCAACGGTTCTGGTGGTCAGCTTTTTCACGAAATGGAACGACCTGATTTTCTCCATGACCTTTATCAGCTCCTCGAAGCTGAAAACGATTCAGACAGGGCTTCTGTATTTCCAGGATGAGTTTGGAAATAAGGACTGGGGGCCGATTTTCGCGGCGATCACGATCGCGATCCTGCCCACCATTCTGGTGTACGTTGTGCTGAATAAAAAGGTCATCCAGGGAATGACGGAAGGAGCCGTGAAAGGCTGAAACAATAAAAATTTCGCGAAAGCAAACGAAGGAGGAAAAAGAATGAAGTATCGAAGACTGGGAAAAACGGGGCTGAAAGTCAGCGAAATCTCGCTGGGAAGCTATCTGACCTACGGGCAGGTGAACGGGGAGGAGACGGCGCGAAGCTGTATAAGACGGGCAATGGAGCTGGGTATCAATTCCTTTGACACCGCAGACGTCTACGGGAACAAATTTAACTGTACGGGAAGTGCGGAAGCGGTTTTAGGGAAAATTTTGCAGGAATATCCCAGGGACTCTTATGTGCTGGCAACGAAAATCGGCTATCCCACAACCCCCGGCGTAAACGGCGGCGGCCTCTCCAGAAAACACGTCCGGGAGGCCTGTGAAGCCAGCCTGCGCAGGCTTGGGACGGATTACGTGGACATTTTGTATCTGCATCTGTATGATGAAGAAACGCCGGTGGAAGAGACGATGGAAGCATTGGAACTGCTGGTGCGGCAGGGAAAAGTGCTGTATACCGGGATCAGCAACTGGCCGGGAGAGGCTGTCCGTCAGGCAAATACCTATGCGGACCGGCGCGGCCTGACCCGCCTGAGCGTGGTTCAGCCGCCCTACAACATGTTCCAGCGTGAAACCGAAAAAGCTGTTTTCCCATTGTGCAGGGAACAGAATATGGGCGCTGCGGTCTATTTCCCGCTGGCACAGGGGATTTTAGCCGGAAGGTACACGTCCGTGAACGATCTGCCAAAGGACAGCCGCGCGGCCAATCAGACGGCCGGACAGGTGATTCAGGCCGTTGGCTGCCTGACGGAAGAGAATCTTCGGAAGGTGCAGAAGATGACCAAACTGGCGAAAGAAGCAGGGATGGAAATGGCGCAGCTTGCACTGGCCTGGATTTTGCGTAATCCGGAAGTTTCCACCGTGCTGACCGGGGCCAGCAGGATCAGCCAGTTGGAATGCAATGTCAAAGCCAGCGGCATTGCCCTGGAACCGGCGCTTCTGGACGAAATCGAACAGATTCTGGCACAATAGGAGGGAACTCATGGGAAAAGAACGGTTTCGGGAAATCAGCGCCAGCGTCTACGCCTGGGATTTGTATGACGAGGGCGTGGAAAACGTGCTGGAGCAGCTGCAGAAACGGGCAAATGTCAATTCCGTCTACCTGGTAGGCCTGATGCACGAAGAGCGTCATCCCTGGCCGGAATCCACCGTATTTCCGCATAATCCGAACCGGAAGGAATACCAGACCGAAGATTCGGCGGCGTTCTGGAAGGTGGATCGGGCGCGTTACGGGCGCATTTGTCCGAATGTCCCCACCGATTTTCTGGCCGGGACGGACTGGCTGGAAGTCCTGATCCGGGAAGCGAAGAAGCGGAAGATGAAGGTGGGCGTGGAGCTTTCCCATACCTGGGTGGATCACCGGCGGCTGGAGAATGAGCTTTCCGATCTCTGCCAGAAGGACATTTTCGGAAGGCCGCTGGTAAAGACGCACATTGGGGAAAAACACCGGGTGCCCTGCCTGAACCATCCGGATTTTCAGGCGTATGCAAGAAATCTGGTGCGGGAGCTTGCGGAAAATTATGAGATCGATTACCTTATGAACTGCATGATGCCCTATCCGATGCCTGCGCAGTATCTGCTGACGGAATATGAAGAAAATTTTCATCCGATGGCGTGGATGCAGGACGCGCCCCTGCTTTCCGGGTGTTTCTGCGAAGCGTGCCAGGAAAAGGCGAAGGAACAGGGAAAAGATCTCCAGAAAATTGCAGGGAAACTGTTGGAATATGTAAAAAAGGAACCGCCGCTTACGCAGACGAATCTGACGGAGACGGAGGGCCTCATGGAGAATCCTGCAATGTATGAATGGCTGCAGTTTAAACGTGCCTCGGTGACGGATTTTCATCGGATGCTTACGGATGAAGTGCGGCGTATAAATCCGAAAATTGAGCAGAGACTAAACCTGTATATCACTTCTCATCCGGAATACGCGGGAATTTTCGGGAAGGATCTGGCGGAATTGTATTCCTCAGTTAGGATTTGCTGTTATCTGGAACACCTGCATCTGCCGGAAATGGCAGAGAAAAAGAAGAAGGTTCTGAGAAAGGCACAGCGCAGTTTTGAGGGGTGTGAGACATTGCTCAGTACGATTGCGGTGCTGCCGGGTTCTACGCCGGAGTCGATCCAGGAGGGCATCCGGGCCAGCCGGGCATGCGGGATCACGTCTTTGGCCCTGGGCCATTACGACGGGGCGGAGTTCGCGATGCTGGACGCGGTCGGAAGCATTGCGGAAACGGACTGAAGGAGAAAGGGGAAGTCAGAGGTGCGGATAAAGAAATTTAAGACCAGGCTGCTGCTGAGTATGGTGGTGCTGTCGTTCCTTCCGATTTTGCTGGTCGGGCTGACTTCCTCCATTCTGTCCGAACGGATGATCCGGAAGAATTATATGCAGTCGCAGATGACGAGCCTGAACATGACGGACACGGCGATTGAGACGAAGGTTCGGGGAATTGTGCGAAGCTGCCGCAATATTCTGGCAAATGAGACGATCATGGGGAGCCAGGAGGCGGATGCGGGCTACACGCTGGAAAACCGCAACCTCCTGGAAAAAGAAATGCAGAACATCTTTTTTGACAATCCGGACATTGAATCCGTATTCCTGCTCCATAACTGCGAGGAAATCTATATTTACAGCCGCAAGGAGAAGATGAGCGGCGTTGGCCAGCGCTTCGACTTTGAAGAAATGCAGAACCAGGAGTGGTATCAACGGGCTCAGGCGGCCAACGGAGGCGAGGTGTTCATCGGATATGACGTGATCAATACCCAGAACACCCAGTCTCTTTCCTGTGTGAAGCTTCTGCGGAATCTGGAACTGGACAGGCAGGATGAAATTGAGGGCGTGCTGATTGTCAACGTGGAAAAGAACAACATGTTCCGCAGCCTTTTGGAGGACGAGAAGACACAGAGCAGCTATCTCATTTATGAGGAGGCCGGGGAGACGCCCGTCGTTGTATTTGAAGTAACGAAAGAGGAGTCTGATTTTTCAGACCTGGTGATTCAGGAAAAGAGCAATGCGAGCACCGGATGGCGGATCGTAAGCCGGATCGGGCGGCAGCAATTGTTTGGAGAAAGTGAAAATCTGCGCAATTCCATTCTGGGAGTGGCGGCAGGCACGGGCATTTTGATGGCCGTGATTTTTGCGATCCTGTCGAATTCCCTGTACCGGCCATTGAAGCATCTGGAACAGACGATCATCGAGGCAACGCCGGAGGTAGCCGGAGGCATTTCCGCAGAGCTTATGGGAAATCTGGAAGGGCGGACGTATGCGAAGGACGAATTTGGAGAGATCGAGCGGCGGTTCTGGGAAATGCAGGTGAAAAACCAGGAGCTGAACGAGCGGATCCTGGAGCAGCAGATTGCCCAGAAAAATTCGGAACTGCGGGATTTGCAGGCGAAGATCAACCCGCATTTTCTCTACAACATCCTGGACTGTATCTACTGGATGATCGGCATGCAGAAAAATGAGCAGGCGGCGAAAATGGTGATCAGCCTGTCGCGGATTATGCGGAACAGCTTAAATCAGGGGAAAGAAGTGACGACCCTGAAAAAGGAGTTTACGCTGCTGGAAGATTACCTGATGCTGCAAAGTATGCGGTATGAACAGCGGTTTACGTATGAGGTTTCCCTGGAACCGGAGCTTGCTGAGGTGCCGGTGCTGAATCTGCTGCTTCAGCCGCTGCTGGAAAACAGTGTGATGCATGGGCTGGAGCCAAAAACGAGCGGCGGTTACGTGCATGTGTCGGGGAGGTACAAAGCGCCCTGGATTGAGATCCGCATTGTGGATAACGGCGTGGGGATGTCCAAAGAACAGATGGACAATCCTGGTTACGGAATCCGAAATGTGCGGAAACGGATGGAATTGTTTTACGGGGAGGATGGGGAACTGAAGATCTGCAGCAAGGAGCAGGTGGGAACAACAGTGTGCGTGAGAATCCGGTGGACAGGGAAGGAGGGGGAGGAGCATGTATAAGGCAGTGATCATTGACGACGAACCGATTGTATTGGAAGGGCTTTGCAGGATGGTGCCGTGGGAGGAACTGGGGATTACGGTGGCGGGGACGGCCAGGGATGGCAGGCAGGGAAAGCTGCTGATTGAAAAAATCCATCCCCAGCTTGTGATTACGGATATCCGGATGCCGGAGATGGATGGGATGGAGCTGATCCGGCAGGTTGCTGTGGAAGCGCCGGAGACGCTGCTGATCATTTTCAGCGGTTACAGTGAATTCCAGTATGCGAAGGAGGCCATTTCCTACGGGGTGATCGGGTATCTGGAAAAACCGGTGGATATCGAGGAACTGAAAACAGCGGTAAGACGGGCCGGAAAGATTTTGGACGAGCGGGCGGAAGGGCAGAAGCGGCAGCAGCAGGAGCAGCAGAAGGCGCGCAAAGAGGCGCTGTACCGGCTGATGGCGGAACCGGGAGAGGAGCATGAACTGCCGGAGGTGCTCGCGGCGTATCGGGACTTGCCCTTTGGGCTGGCAATCTGCGAATTTACGGGAAAAACGGATTCGGATCGGGCGCTTCGTGTGCTGGAAGAGGCCTTGCAGGAGCAGCAGGGCTCCAGTTTTTGGGAAATTGTGCGCAGCGGGCGCAGGTATTTGTTCTTCTGGCAGACCAGACAAGTGGAGAAGAAGGCGGAAAAACTCCGACAGCGGTTAGCGGGGGATGGATATGGCTTTCGGCTTGCCGCGGTGAAGGAGACGGCTGTGCTGCAAAAATGCGGCGGACTGTACCGGAAAGCGGAAAGTGCCCTGGAATTCCTGGGTTTTTATCAGATGCGCGGCCTTGGGTTTTTTGAGGAGCTTGGGAAAAAGGAGAGGAAGGATCTAAGCGGATACCGGGAGGCCTTGCAGCGGGCGATCCGGGAACGGAGCCGGGAACAGGTGGAAGAGGCGGCAGAGCAGGCCTTTGCGCAGATGGAAGCGGAGCAGCTCTGGCCGGAGCAGTTTCGGCAGGAATGTGTGGAAATGCTGTATACCTGCGTGGAATTTATGGCGGGCGCGAAAAAGGTTCAGATCCGGGATGAATTCCTGAAAAAAGAGCTGCCCTATGAAAAGCTGGAAAGCTGCGGCAATGCGGCAGAGGCGGAAAGCTATATCCGGAAGCTTTTGGCAAACATGATGGAGGTTTATCAGGAGCAGGAGGCGCGGGAGCTTCACTATAAGATCGAGAAGGCGGCGGCTTATATCCGGAAACATTACCGGGAGGATATCAGCCTGGCGCAGATTGCGGAGATTACGGGGATGAATCCCACGTATTTCAGCGCATTGTTCAAGAAAAGCATGGGAATTTCGTATTCCCAGTATCTGGTGCAGGTGCGGATGGAAAAGGCGAAGGAGCTTCTGGAAGCCGGGGAAAAGATCATGGATGTGTGTGAAAAGGTCGGGTATTATAACAGCCGGCATTTCAGCGAGTGTTTCAAAAAGTATGTGAAGATGACGCCGAAGGAGTATCGGAACGCTGTGCACAGAAATCCAAAGAATACCGACGAAATCTAAAGAAGTGAGCGTGTGAATGAAGCCGGAAGCGTGGTATGGTAGAGACACGATGAAGAAGGCCTTTTTCGAAAAAATACGCACGAGGAGGTAGCGAATATGAAGAAACGTGTATTGGCGATGTTGGGGGCAGCGGCGCTTGCAGGCGCGGCGTTTGGAATGCAGGGGGCGGCGGAATCGCCGACGAAAACCATCCGGTTTTTGTCGATCTGGCCGGAGACAGACCTGACTTTTACAGTTTACAGATTAAAAATCCCCGTAAAGCTTGAATTTAACG
>JAUNPS010000057.1 GCA_030536575.1 Eubacteriales bacterium
AAACCTTGATTTTCCAGTGTTTTCAAAAGTATCGTTATCTAACGTCAGCTTTTGACAGACCTGAATTTAAGCGGATGATGGAAGACATTGAAGCGGGGAATGTAAATTGTGTGATAGTGAAAGATTTGTCCAGATTAGGACGAGATTATATAGAAGCCGGGCGGTTGATACAAAAGACCTTCCCGGCTTTTCATGTGCGTTTTATTGCTGTGACAGATAATTTTGACAGCCAGACCGCAGATTACAGTACGAAGTCGCTTGTTCTGCCAGTAAAAAATTTTATTAATGATTCTTACTGCCGTGATATTTCACAAAAGGTAAAAAGCCATCAGAAAGTGAAACGGGAGCAGGGGAAGTTTATTGGTGCGTTTGCCGTTTACGGCTATCGTAAATCAGAAGATGATAAGAATAAGCTGTGTCCGGATGACTATTCAGCAGGCATTGTCAGAAATATTTTTGCGTGGAAACTGGAAGGAATGAGTACAATGGCAATCGCGCAGAGATTAAATGATCTTGGAGTGCTTTCGCCAATGGAATATAAAAAAGCAAAGGGTGAAAAGTTTTCCACGGGTTTTAAGACAAATACAACAGCAAAATGGTCAGCGGTGGCGATAAAGCGGATATTAACGAATGAAATATATACGGGGGTGATGGTTCAGGGGAAGAGTGAAAAAGTTAATTATAAAGTAAAGAAAAATGTGGCAAAACCAAAGGAAGAATGGGTTCGGGTAGAGGGAACACATGAAGCAATTATTTCCCCGGAAGATTTTGAAATGGTACAAAGACTTCTGAAAGTTGATACGAGGGCAAATGCTGGGACGGACTGCGCCCATCTTTTCTCAGGAATTTTGTACTGTGGAGATTGTAAAGAACCGATGACTCGGAGAGTGAACCGCTATAAAGGCAGTTCAAAGACATACTATATTTGTTCTAAGAATAATAAAAGCATGGGATGTACCAGACATAGCATTTTGGAGGAAGAATTGAAAACGGTGGTATTTCAGACGCTGCAATCCTACGTGGCTGTTTTTCTGGATGTACATAGTCAACTGGAGCATATTCAAAAGATGGAGGTGAATTTTGAGGAAGTTGCCCGGTTTGACAAGGAAATAGAACGGCTGCATAAGGAGCAGGAGAAGTATTTGGAACTTCGAGCCAGTTTATATGAGGATTTGAAGACAGGATTGATTACAGAAGCAGATTTTAAAAATTTCCGTTCGATTTACGAAAAGCAATATGAAGAAACAAAGAAAGCATTGGAAAATCAGGAGGAGATGATTAAGAAGCTGTTTCGTAATGGTGTGGCTTCAGGCGTGAAATTGGAACGCTTTAAAGAGGCAATGAAATTGACAGCCCTTGACCGTGATACACTTTTATGCTTTGTCAATCGAATAGAAGTATTTGAAGGAAAAAAAGTGTATGTAGAATTTCGTGGAAAAGAGGAATTCCATAAGATGCTGGTTTTGCAGGAATATCTGGCATCGAAGGAAACGGGAGGGGAGGGAACAGTATAAATGGCGAGAAGATCAAAAAAAGCGGAGAAAGAAGTACAGGTGGCGGATAGGCAGGAAGTAATTTGGAATGCTGGAATTTATGCCAGATTGTCAGTTGACAACCATAATCAAAAAAATGAATCCATAGATACACAGATAGAAATAGCGAAGGACTATATCAGACATTCTGGAGATATAAAGCAGGTGGACTGTTACACGGATTTAGGAAAAACGGGAACAGATTTTCAGCGGGAAGGCTTTGAACGCCTAATGGCAGATATTCGATGCCATAAAATAAATTGTGTGATAGTGAAAGATTTTTCAAGATTTGGACGAAATTACATAGAAACAGGAAATTATATAGAAAAAATATTCCCGTTTTTTAATGTGAGATTCATTGCTGTTTCAGATGGATATGACAGCCATAAGATACAGGGAGATAATGACATTTTTGCTGTTAATTTGAAAAATGTGATAAACGAGCTGTATGCAAAAGACTGTGCAGAAAAAGTCAGAGCCATAAAAAAGGCAAAAATGGAACAGGGATGTTATGTAGGAGGGATTCCTGCTTATGGATATTATGGGAAATGGATAGATGGAAAAAAGGTTCTTTTTCCGGAAGAAGGAACCAGCGACGTTGTCAGAAAAGTGTATGAATTGTTTGATAAAGGGTGCCGTATCCGGGACATTATATCCTATTTATATGAGCAACGTATTCACAGGCCGAAAGAGTATCAAAGCACTGGTCATGTATATTGTATGGAAGGAGAGAGGCTTAGACAATGGGCTGATCAGACGATTCGGGCGATTGTGACAAATCCTGTATATATAGGTGCGCTGGTTCAGATTCGGGAAGATGAAAAAATACTTCATAACAAAGGAATGTGTACGATAGAGTCTGATCAGGTAATCATGGTGGAGCATACCCATGAAGCATTAGTCGATGAAGATGTATTTTATCGTATTGCAGCTAAGATTGAGGAAAAGCGGAAAAAAGAACTTCAGAGGAAGAAACTGCGACAAGATGTATTGCAGGAAGATTTGTATAAGGACTTATTGTATTGTGGTGAATGTGGTCATAAAATGAAAAGAATTGCCAGTGTAAATGCAAAATCCTATCAAATCTCGGTTAGAACCTATTCTTATGGCTGCCCTCACATTGGAAGAATTGATGATTTGAAGTGCGACAGTCATTATATTTCTCAAAATTCGCTTAACCGGATTGTGCAGGAAACATTGAAAAAGGAATTTGACTTGTCAGGAATTCGTATGAAATCGCTTGTAGATTTCAACAGAAATCAGGCAGAAGCGATGGAGAAACAATCTGAAAAAAGAAAACAGAAATTGCAGGAGCGTATTAGGGAACTGGATATTGAGATGAGTTCCTTATATGTGGAGTACAAAACTGGAAGTATTGACAAGGAGGTGTTTCTTGAAAGGAAGGCGGATAAAGAGGCGCTCAAGAGGAATTTGATAAAAGAAGTGTCGGAACAACAGGAGGATGCGGCGCATAGAAAAAAAGAGATGGAAGATATGAACCGGTTCATTCGGTGTTTGTGGAAAGGCAAGGATGACACAGTATTGGATGGAACAGTAATACATTATCTGATTAAACGGATAACTGTTTATAAGGATAAGCGAGTAGAAATTATTTTTAATTTCTGCAAAGAACAATTCGAGAATTTAAAGAAGGAGGCTTGCGGCAAATGAAAAATAAATTTGTGATTGCGATCTATATGCGTTTGTCGCAGGACGATGGTGATTTTGACAGGGAAAGTAATAGCATCATCAACCAGAGGAATTTATTGCGGACTTATGTGGCAGAACATTTCAGACAATATGAATTGATGGAATTTCAGGATGATGGTTATTCGGGAGCAAATTTTGACAGACCGGGAATTACAGAACTTTTTGCTAAAGTAAAGGAGGGGATTGTAGACTGTATTATAGTAAAAGATTTGTCCAGATTTTCAAGGGATTATATTGAAATTGGTTCTTATCTTGAACAAATATTTCCATTTGCAGGGGTACGCTTTATTGCCGTTAATGATGGATATGACAGTGATCTACATAAAGGCGATGTTGCGGGAATGGATACCTCCTTCAAAAATCTTATCAATGACCTTTATTGCAAGGATATATCAGTAAAAGTAAAATCTGCCTTAAAAGTAAAAAAAGAAAAGGGCATTTATGCCAATGGGAGCTGTCCATTTGGATACCGGAAAGATCCGAAGGACAGACACAGACTGTTGATCGACGAGGAAGAGGCTGCTGTCGTAAGAAGAATATTTCAAATGACGGTAGATGGTTTATCTTCACATAAAATTGCGCAGCAATTCAATGCAGAAGGCGTAAAAACGCCAATCGAGTTTAAAATAGAAAGAGGGATTGCGAGCATGAAACCGAAAGGGCAGAGTTTTGAATGGAATGGATCGACAATTTGCCGGATGCTTAGGAATGCCGCATATGTGGGCGATATTGTATATGATAAATATGAAACGCCGGAAGTCAGTGGGAAAGCAAGGCTGCGTCCACGAAGTGAGTGGAAAGTTTTTAAGAACCATCATGAGGCGATTATTGACAGAGCTGTGTTTGAAGAAATTCAGCAAAGCAGAGGCACCAAAAAAGACAGGAAATATGCAAAGCATCCGTTGATTGGAAAAATGGAGTGCGGATGCTGTCATAAGTCTTTAAAAATTGCCCGAAGCAAAAATCCATATTTCTTTTGTGCTAACAGATATGTAACAAGATATGAAGGATGCTTAAAGCAGATCAATGTCCAGTTTTTGGAGCAGTTTCTGTTATTCCGACTGCAGGAAGAACTGGATAGACAGATGAAAACATATTATAATTATCTGGATGCGAAAGTTCAGATAGATAAGGCGCTGAAGGAAGTAAGCGAAGATAGAAAGCAGGTGGCTGGAGAGCAAAAACATCTTCAGGAACAGCAGACGAGATTGTATGAAGCATATGTATTTAAAGAGAAAAGCAGAGAAGGATATGTGAAAGAAAAACAAGAGTTGCAAGCAGAAATGGATCAATGCATTGACGAGATCGAGCATATAGATAAACGTATAGCATTGTTGAAGACTATGGCTGATTTCGAGAGCATAGAATTATATGAGTACGTTCAAAGTCATAGCTTCACAAGTATTACAGAAGAGTTAGTGGAAAGGTTTATAAATAAAATTGTTATCTATGATGAAGAACGTATCGAAGTAGAATGGAACTTCCCGGAAAAACTCTCGGAAGAAGTGCTTCAATATCAACTTGCATTTGCTTAACACCTATGAACCTGCAAACATAGCAGGTTCATAACACAAGCAGAGGGAAAATCCGCAATATCCTGTATAAAAGCGGATAATTCTTATAGAAAAAGTGAAAAAACTTCTTACATCTACTTGACAGGAAAGGGGATTGTGGATGGGAATGATCCTTATTTGTATGGGGAGAAGGTGAAGAGTTATTTGAGGAGAGGGGCGCGGCAGCTGCCGGGGATTGCCGAGTGGCCGAATCCGCAGCTGGGGTATGGGGTGCTGTGTGTGCGGGATAGTTTACCGGTGTGAAAAGCGGAGGGAGCGCTGTGCGCCAGCGCCACCTCAAAGCTCCTTCCTTCCGCAGACGGATCAGAGCCTCCATATTTTCCCGTTATTTGTAAACAATCCCATTCTTTTCGGATGCTTTTAGCAGAATAACCGCAAGTACCATCACCAGGCATTCGGAAATACCAAACGTAAACCAGACAATCCCACTGCCAAAGACAGCAGGAAGTCCGAGGATAATGATCGTATTCAGTACAAGGCTGCGGACTATATTCAGCGCGATGGCGTAGGCAGAACGCTTGGTGGAATACAGGTAAGCGGAAATCAGGGTATTGATACCGGCAACGATAAATGCCCATGCATACTGCGGCAGATGTTGTACGGTAAATTCCAGCGTCTGCCCGGAAGCGCCGAATATCGTACAGATTGGCGTTGCAAGCAGAATGGCCAGCAGCACGATCAAAGCGCTTCCTACGAGGCAGATTACGATTCCCGACCGGAAATAGTATTTCAAATCCTTTTCTTTCTTTGCACCGTAGCTCTGACCAAATAATGGCTGCAGTCCTTCCGAGGCCCCGGCAAGGACAGACATCGTCAGAGAGGAGACGTAGGAGATAATGGAAAATGCGTTGATTCCAATATCGCCAAGCTGTGCCATCAGTACATGGTTCATACAGATGGTGGTAACCGGAGTTGCGAATTGTGCGATCATTTCCGGCAGGCCACGGAACAGCACTTTGCGGTATAATTTCGCGTCCGGCTTGAATGGGCGAATCCGAAGGTCTCCTTTTTTCAGAAGGAAGTGCATCAGCACGATCAGCATGGAGACCGTCTGGGAAAGGCCGGTTGCCAGCGCCGCGCCCCTGATCCCCATATGCAGGGGGAACACAAACAGCCAGTCAAGAAAAATGTTCAAAACAGTGCTGATCACGGTAGCAGTTCCAACCAGTCCCGGAGAGCCGTCATTGCGGCAGAAACTCTGAAAATTCACGGACAGCGCACAGGGAATTGCAAAGAGCCCCCACCAGAAGATGTATTCTTTTGGCATCTGGATGTACTGTGCCTGGGCGCCGAGTGCCTGTGCAACTGGCTCGGTAAAGAACACGCAGAGTATGGTCATCAAGGCAGCAAGAATGAGATTTGCTGTCAAAGAGTGCATAAACGCCGGGTTCGCACCCTCTTTTTCACCCCTGCCCAGACGGATAGCCGCCACGGTAACGCCGCCGATCGAAGTAAGCATGTTGATGGCTGTCGCAATCATCACGAGGGGCATGGCGATATTGACTGCACTGAGGGCGTCTGAGCCGACGCCGCGGCCTACGAAAATGCCGTCAATAATGGTGAATAAAAAGACGCACGCATTGGTTAAGACAGCCGGTGCGACGTACTGAAAAAGTGTTTTGTTTCTTGAAGTTGTATTCGTGATATCCATTACAAGTAAATCCTCCTGAAAGTTTTTTAGTGATTCTGAAACCACTGTTCGATATAGGAAGTCAGCGCCGGAACCAGTGATTTGATCTCCTGGCCGGAGGTGTTGACGCAAAGGTGATAATTTTCTTTGCCGCCCCATTTGGTATCACTGAGCAATTCGTGATAAATTTCGCGGTTTTTGTCGATGCGTTTCATCTGCCGGAGAATTTCGTTTTTATTTTCTCCTTTTTCAGAGCGGGTAAGGCATCGGTCAATCTTGGAAACCTGATCTGCATAAACAAAGATACGGAAAGGTTTCTGGTCTTTTAAGATGACGTCTGCGCCGCGCCCGACCAGCACGCAGTCACCTTGGCTGGCAAGCCGTTCAATTACTTTTTTCTGTGAAGCAGCCACCTTGATCGAGTCATTGGCGACAGCACGCATGGATGAAAAGCGGTGGCCGATGGTACGCGGATAGACCGTGCGGATATCGGATTCGGAAATGTGCTCAATGTATTCCGGGTTGAGATTATGCAGCTTTACTACCTCGTCGATTAATTCCTGATCGTAGCAGGGAATCCCTAAGCTGTCTGCAAGCCGTTTTCCAAGTTCCCGTCCGCCGCTTCCAAATTCCCGTTCGATTGTAATGATTCGCATGGATAAACCCTTTGTTGGTTTTATGAGTATTTAGTAATGTCTGAGCTGAAAGGTTTTTTCTTTCAGATAAATTTAGTACGCCCGGTAATCAACTGGCATTCCAGAAGGGAATGCTGCTTTCCGGCTTCCAGAGTGCGGTATTCGGTATGGGCATACTGGCTGCCGGGAATCTTGTGACGGTGTACGGTAACATGAGTTTCCTCCGGATTTTTCAACAGGTAGGTTTTTATCGTACCTTTGGCCGGACAATATGGCGTTGAATTTTTTTGTACCGTTTACGAGAACCGTCTGCTCTTGGTCTGACAGGGCATTCCATGCTTTTTGTTCATCCATCCAATCTCCTCCTTCCTGTGAAATGTTCGGACAAAAGAAAGTCTTCAAAATCACGAATTTTCTGTTGCTTTCCAAAGACAATGAGCAGATCGCCGGCAAAAAGCATATGATCCGGCTTTACTTTCAGATAAAGATTGTCCTTGGTCTCGACGGCAATGGCATTCAGATTATAAACTTTTAGGAGGTGAAGCTGTTTTAGGCAGGTACGGTTGGCTTGTTCTGGCAGCTTGATTTTTTTGAATGCCATACCGTTTGGTATTGGCATGTAGCCGGGCAGCGCATTGTGTGCCAGAAGTCGTTTGGACATTCGGATACTTTGCAGTTTGTTATCCCGTTTTGCAAGAAAATATCGTAAGCCGATCACAATGACGCTCAAAGCCAGCAGCGCTGCGAACAGTAAAAATTCTTTTGAAATCATGTGTCGCCTCCCAGGCGTTTGGTTTTCCGAAGCTGTTCTCTTCTCTGTTCTGACATGAAATAGCCGGATGCAAGGTCGCTCTCAAAAAAGCTGATTTTATCCCGTTTACCGATGACGACAAGGATGTCTCCGGGGACAAGGGTATAAGTTGGATCGATCTCGGTATTGGTCTCTTCATTATTTTCAATGGCGATGATATTCAGCTTATAAGCCTGCCGAAGGTACAATTCCTCGATCCGGTTGCCGCTGAATTGCTCTGTGACCTTGATCTTTGTAATCTCCACATCACTTTTCAGAGACAGATGGTCGAGCATGTCACTGGAGGTCAGAAGCCTCCTCGCCAGCCGAAAAGCGATATCCTGTTCCGGAAATACCACTTCCGCACCCAGACGTTCCAGCACCATGCCGTGTTCTTTGGTGGTTGCTTTTGCTACGACTCTTGGAACGCCCAGGTTCAGTAAATTGAGCGTTACTAGAATCGAAGCGTCAATTTTTTCTCCAATGCATACAATGACCGTGTCGCAGTTGTGAATTCCGGTTTCTTCCAGTATTTCCCGGTTTAGCTCCGGAACCACAAAGGCATAATCCGTGTAGCTGCGCATGGCTTGTATTTTTGACTCGCAGCTATCGATCACGATACAGTCCTTTCCGGATTCGGCCAGCTTCATTGCCAGAGGCAGGCCGAACTGTCCAAGTCCGATGACGCCAAAGGAAGAATCACTTTTTGAACGGAACATAAAAATACCTCCTAACCGATCGAAATATATTCCTGTGAGTAAGCGGCTTTTGCCGGTTTCTTCCGGATCAGGGAGCAGGAAACGGTAAGAATGCCTACCCGTCCCACAAACATCAGCAGCGTTAAAATCAGCTTTGAAGCTGTGCAGAAGTTTGGAGTAATGCCTGTAGACAGTCCTACGGTTCCAAAAGCGGACACAACTTCAAATAGCACCGACAGGAAGCGGTACTGCGGCTCCAGCGCACTGATGCAAACCGTTCCCGTGCAGACGAGCAGAAGCGACAGAAAGCTAAGGACAAAGGCTTTTTGGACAATGCTGTCCTCAATCTTTCTCTTAAATGCCGTACAGGGTTGATTTGCAGCATAACTTTTGACGCTGCACAGCATTACGAAAAACGTGCTCGTTTTGATACCGCCTCCGGTAGAACCGGGAGATGCGCCGATGAACATGAAAAGCAGCAGGACAAAGAGTCCGGCGTTTGAGAAATCCATGAGGGTTCCGATGGAAAACCCCGCAGTTCTTGCCGATACGCTGTAAAACAGGGCGGAAAGAAAGGAACATTTTTCCGTCAGTAAAAGCAGCAGTGTGCCTGGCAGGATGAATCCTGTGCTTGTGACGAGAACAACTTTCGAGTGCAGCTTTAGTTTGCGGAAGGATTTCTTCCTCAACAGGTCAAGGATTACCGGAAACCCGATACCGCCAAAAAAAATTAGAACGGCGGTAACAAGAAGTAAGAACCTGTTTCCGGCATAGCTTGTAAGACTGTCCGTACCACCTAAAATATCAAATCCTGCATTGCAGAAAGAGGCAACGGAGTGAAAGAGACTGATCTCCATTGCCTTTCCGACAGGATAGTCCTGAACGAAGACAAAGAAGCTGAGGACGGCGCCCAGTATCTCAAAACTGAACGTAATGTATGCAATATGCTTTACGAGCGCGATCAGTCCTCTGGTGTTTTCGATGTTAAATGCCTCTTTTACAAGAAACCTGCTTTTGAAACCGATTCGTTCGCCAGCCAGCAAAAGAAGCGATGCGCCGGCATAGGCGATTCCAAGTCCGCCGACCTGAATGAGCAGCATCAGGACGATCCTGCCAAAGAGCGTAAAGGCAGAGCCGGTATTTGTTACGGTCAGACCTGTTACGCATACGGCGCTGGTTGATGTAAAAAACGCATCGACAAAGGAGAGTGCCTGGCCGTCTTTTGTAGAAAACGGAAGCAAGAAAAGCATTGTTCCAAGCAAAATCAGGGAGAAAAATCCCATGACAAAAATCCGGTGTGCGCTTTGACGTTTTATCCAGAGTTTCAAAGATGAGATCAACGCGCTTCCCTCCTTTGTGTAAAGAAAAGAGCCCGGTTATTGCAGATACAATAACCGGGCTCACCCGACATCTTCCAATCGACTGGGGCTGATACGTTCAGCCTCGTGTGCTACGGCACACCAGTCCTCCGATGAAACTTTTAAAATTTATGCGTCCTTCATTGGACTAATGCATACTATAATCCGATTTCGGAACAAAGTCAAGAGGTATTTTTGATTTTTTTCGGCTCGTCTATATTTGGGCTATTTTGTCTTTCAAGGCTGTAACAAATTTCTGTGACAGTCTGACATATTCGTGCTGTTCTTGTAGGTTCAGTGCAGAGAAAGCCTCTAATTCGGCGTTTGCCAGAGAGACGATGACTTGCTCCGCAAGGGCGTGTCCCTTACTTGTTAAGCGGATCTGCTTGCTTTTTCGGTTTTCCGGAACCGGCTCCAGTTTTACAAGTCCGCGTTCTTCTAATACTTTTAGTGCAGAATTCGTAGTTTGCGGGCTGTAAGACCACGATTCGCAGATTTCCTTTTGGGTACAGAAGTGATCGTCGTTACTGCATTCCCATATATGATAGAGCGACCAGAGCGCGGCATCAGATAGCCCGTGCCGGGAAGCATAATTGTGATAGAGATCGTCCATCTCTTTGGAATACTGGTTTAGAGAAATTAAATCATTTTGCTTTTGCGACATGCAGAGTCCCTCCTTTTTGTTCCGATTTCGGAGTGAATTATACGTTTTATTTGGATTGGTGTCAAGAAAATTTTGGAGAGACAGGAAACTGTTTTTGAAAGATGCGATGGAAAGGGTCATGCCGCGTATGCGGGGAATGACATTCAAAAAGTAGTGGAAGCGGGGCTTTCCTACGCGGAATGTCATAATCGGAAAGCGGTTTTTGCCTATCTGCTGATGCCGGGGGCCGAATCCGTAGTTGAGGTATGGGGCGCATGTCCAGCGCTGCCTCAAACCTCCTTCTTCATGGTTTTCCGAAAGGCAAGCGCCGAATACCCTGTGTTTTTCCGGAAGCAGCGGGAAAAATAGCTGACATCATTGAAGCCGCACTGCTGCGCGATATCGGCGACGCTCAAATCAGTGGAGAGCAAAAGGGAGATGGCCTGGTCGATGCGGTATTTGATCAGGTATTCTTTGGGCGTTTTTCCTACATGTTTTTTGAAGGAGCGGATAAAATGCTCCGTGCACATGTTCAGTTCCCGGGCAATGTCTTCCACGCGGAGGTCGGTATTGTAATTGCATTGGATCAGGTTAAGGGAGCGCTTGATCCAGGTTCGGGCGGAGCTTTGCACGTCGGGAATAGGCGTAAAAGCGCCGTTTTCGATCATGATGTGAAAAATATTCAAAAGTGCAAGCTGCTGGCCCAGCTCATACCCCTCGCTCTGCGCCTGGTTGAGAGAAAGAAGCTGCCGGATGGAGATTAAAATTTCCCGCTCCCAGGGATACTTTCCGCGGAAAACCTCCGGCGGGATCAGCCGGTTCTGGTTCAGCGGAAGGATGTATTTCTGGTAGATCAGGGCCTTGGGATCCGGAAAGAGGAAGCGTTCGCCGAATACAATGCAGACATAGCGGCATTTCGTTTTGGGAAAACAGCAGCAGGAGTGGATCTGGTAGCGGTTTACGAAAATCGCCTGGTTGTCCAGCAGAGTGATGGGCCTGCCGTCCAGCTCGAAGGTCATTTTTCCGTATTCCAGGTAGATGATTTCATATTCGTGGTGCCAGTGGGAATAAAGAAAGTGGTAGCCGGGCGCAAGATTGTATTCGTAAACCGCGAAATTATAATGCTCTGTGCCATGCTGCACATGCACTTCCTGATAGATTTCTTTCATGTCTTTTGTACCCCTTTCTCCATATCTTTTTGAAGCATCCCCTGCACAGGACAGTGGCGCTCATTGTGCAGGATGTGAAAAAATGTCAATTTTGTCCAAATTCTGGTCAGTCCCATTATAACACATTTTCTAACTGTATGATATACTTTTCTAAAAAGATGTACAAGGTGTACAGGAAAGGAAAGCACTATGAAGCAACCGAAGAAAAAATACCCGAAAAAATCCATAAGAACCCGCATTACAAGAAACTGGGAGCTCTACCTGTTTCTGCTGCCGGCCGTTCTTTTGATTTTCTGTTTTAACTATCTGCCGATGTACGGCGTGCAGATCGCGTTCAAAAACTTCCGGCCCGCAAAGGGGATCTGGGGGAGCGAATGGGTAGGGCTGGAACATTTTTTCCGGTTTTTCCGCTCCTATCAGTTCGGGAACCTGATCAAAAATACGCTGATTCTGAGCCTGTACGGGCTGCTCGCAGGGTTTCCGCTGCCGATCCTGTTCGCGCTGCTGCTCAATCAGATGCGGTTTGCGAAATTTAAAAAGGTTCTGCAGACAGTGACGTCCCTGCCGAATTTCATTTCCACAGTGGTGCTGGTGGGAATGGTCAGCATTTTCCTTTCCCCATCCTCCGGCATTTACGGGGCGGTCTGTAACCTGCTCGGCGTAAAAGCAGGCAATCCCATGGGAGAGCCGGGGCTGTTCCGGCACATTTATGTATGGTCGGGGGTCTGGCAGAGCACAGGCTGGGGCAGCATCATCTATTTGTCGGCCCTGTCTGCGGTGGATCCGAGTCTGTATGAGGCGGCCACCATCGACGGCGCAAACCGGCTGCAGAAAATCCGGCACATCGATCTGCCCGCCATCGCGCCCACCTGTGTGATTTCCCTGATTCTTTCCGCCGGAGGGATCATGGGAGTGGGCTTTGAAAAGGTATTTCTGATGCAGAACGACCTAAACCTGTCCGCCAGCGAGGTGATTTCCACTTACGTTTACAAGGTGGGTATCCAGAGCGCGCAGTACAGCTTTTCCGCCGCGGTGGGACTGTTCAATACGGTAATCAATTTTGTTATACTGGTGATTGTCAATCAGGCGGCGAAGCGCCTGGGCGATACCAGCCTGTGGTAAGCGGAAAGAGAGGAGGAGAGGACGATGAAAAGTCTCAGTGACAAATGGATTGACAGGATCTTACTGATATTGGGAATTCTTGTGTTTGTGGTTACGGTTTATCCGCTGTATTTTGTGGTGATCGCTTCCTTCAGCAGCCCTTCGGCGGTTTCTGGCGGGCAGGTGTGGCTATTTCCCAAAAGCGTGACGCTGGAGGGATACCGGCGGGTGTTTGAAAACGAAAGGATCTGGCTGGGCTACCGCAACACCATTTTTTACACAATTGCGGGAACCCTGATCAGCCTGGCGTTTACGCTCCCGGCAGGCTATGCCCTTTCCAGGAAAGATCTGGTGGGCAGGAATGCCATTTCCCTGTTTTTTGTATTCACAATGTATTTCAGCGGCGGGCTGATTCCTACTTATTTCATCGTAGACAGCTTTCATTTGACGAATACCTTCTGGGTGATCATCCTGCCGTTTGCGGTCAATGTGTATCATCTCATCATTGTCCGGACGTTTTTCCAGAGTACCATCCCGGACGACCTTCTGGAGGTGTCGCAATTGGACGGATGCAGCAATACCCGGTTTTTTGTATCCATTGTGCTGCCGCTGTCAAAGGCGATCCTTGCGGTGGTGGGTCTGTACAGCGCCGTCAGCCTGTGGAACCAGTATTTTACCTCGCTGGTCTATGTGAGGGACGACAGCCTGGTGCCGCTGCAGTTGGTGCTGCGGGAAATCCTGCTTCAGAATCAGACGGTTTCCGGCGCGGCCTCGGTTTCCAACGTGGAGCTGCAGAAGGTCGGGGAAATCATGAAATATGCGGTCATCATCGTTTCTACGGTACCGATCATGTGCGTCTATCCGTTCCTGCAGAAGTATTTCAACAAGGGCGTAATGGTAGGAGCCATTAAGGGATAAAAAATATGTTACTTTTCACTCGTACCTCGTTCCAGTAACAATTCGCAGGCTCATTTTGAGTTTTGCTTCGCAAAAGAGCCTGCTCACACCTGAATCACGTTCTTACGTACCTGAGCAGCGAAGTGCTCAGGTACTGTCTGAATGGTAACAAAACTACATAGAAAAGGAGAAAGAACATGCTGAAAAAGAGAATTTGTGCGGGCGCCTTAACCGTCTCCATGCTGGCGGTGACGCTGTCCGGCTGCGGAAACGTTCAGGAACAGGAAGCGACGGAAGCGCAGGAAACTTCCACGGTATCCGCGGGGGATTTGAGCTACCCCATTGTGGAGGAGCCGGTCACCCTGCGGGTACTTGCCGGAAAGGGCAATCTGACCGAGGAGTTCGATACCCTGAAGATTTTCCAGGAGCTGGAGGAGCTGACCAATGTGAAAATCGAGTGGGAATATACCACCTCGGACTGGGATACGCAAAAGCCGCTGCTGCTGGCAAACGGCAATCTGCCGGATATTTTCCTGGGAGGAATTCTGTCCGATGACGACGTCAACGCCAATGCCGATTTGTTCCTGGCAATGAATTCGTACCTGGATTCGTACTGCCCCAATGTGAGCACAATGTTTGAAGAGCAGCCCGCGTTAAAAGGGCTGGCGACGCTGACGGACGGGAATATTTACGGGCTTCCCAGCATGTGGCCCAATACACCCACGACCTATTCCACGATCATGATCAACAAAACCTGGCTGGACAATCTGGGGCTGCCGGTTCCGGAAACCACGGAGGAATTTTATGAAACGCTGAAAGCTTTTCGGGAGAGTGATCCCAACGGCAACGGAAAGCAGGACGAAATCCCCCTGACCTTTATCGGCTTCGATGACCTGGCGGGATGCCTGGAGCTGCTTTGCCCCTTCGGCGTGGTGGACAGCCTGGGCGGAAACTGGCTGAGTGTGACGGACGGCCAGGTGGAGTACATTGCCGTGCTGGAACGGTTTAAAGAGGCGGTGTCCTGGCTGAATCAGCTTTATTCTGAAGGACTGATTGACCAGGAGGCGTTTACCCAGGACTGGCCGGAGTATTCCGCTAAATTGATGCCGGAGGGCGACCAGATTGTGGGCGCTGCCATTTCCTGGACGATCAGCGGCGCGGTGGGGACAGAAAACGCGGACGACTATATTGTGCTGCCGCCTTTAAAAGGCCCTTATGGAGATCAGTATGCGAGACAGAATCCGGAGATGCTGGGGGCAGATCGGAATAAAATCGTGGTTTCCGCGGATACCGAATATCCGGAGGTGGCCATGCGCTGGGTGGATGCCCTTTACGATAAGGTGACGTCCATGCAGATCCGGTACGGCGCGCTGGGCGTGACCATCGAGCAGAACGAAGATGGAAGCTACGAGGTGCAGCCTGCGCCGGAAGGGATGGACTCCAATACCTGGTCGTGGAAATACGGGTTGAATACCTGTGCGCCGGGCTACGCGGTGGGGCTTGATATCATTCCGCAGCCGGATGCCCAGGAGAAGCTGGCAGCCGATGAGATTTCAAAGGCTTATGTGAAGGACGAGTATTATCCGCTGCTGACGATCCCGGCGGAGTATCTCGATGAGCTGGCGATCCTGAAAACGGACATTTCAAGCTATGCTTCGGAGCAGACGGCTCAGTGGATTGTCAACGGCGGTGTGGAAGAGGAGTGGGACTCCTATCTGGAAAGAATGAATGTGATGGGGCTGGAGCGGATGCTGGAAATTTACCAGACCACCTATGACGCCTATCGGGAATCATGAGAGAAAGGAGAAATGTAAGATGAATTGTTTTAATCGGTATCAGGGAGGGCTGGAATACCGCTGCGGCGGAGAGACGGTCAGAATTCTGCCCTGGGGAAAGGACAGCTTCCGGGTTCTGGCCCGTCCCTGCGGGAAGCTGGAAACAGAGAGCGAGGGACTTCTGGAAGCGAAAAGCATGGAGTGCGAGGTTGTTCTGGAGGAGGAATGTGCGTCGGTGACGAATGGAAGGCTGACCTGCAGGCTGGAGCCGCAGGGGTGGAACGTGCCTGCCAGGATCCGCTTTTTCAATGAAAAGGGAGAGGAGCTGCTTTCCGAGCAGCCCTGCGGCGGAGCGCTGGCCAAAAAGGCGCGGCATTTCCGGCCGGCGGTTGGCGGCAGTTATCAGCTTCGGGTCACCTTTGCGTCCAATCCGGAGGAAAAACTATACGGGATGGGGCAATACCAGCAGGAAATCCTGGATTTAAAGGGCTGTAATCTGGAACTCGCCCACCGGAATTCCCAGGTCAGCATTCCGTTTTATCTTTCCAGCCTGGGCTATGGGTTTCTGTGGAACAATCCGGCGGTCGGGGAGGTGAGCTTCGGGAAAAACACCACCGTGTGGAAAGCGGAGAGCACAAGCCAGATGGATTATTGGATCACGGCGGGGGATTCCCCTGCCGAGCTGATGGAGGCGTATATGAATGCGGTCGGAAAGCCGCCCATGCTGCCGGAGGCGGGGCTTGGCTTCTGGCAGTGCAAGCTGCGGTATTACAGCCAGGAGGATGCGCTTTCTACCGCCAGGGAATATTGGAGACGGGGCATTCCTGTGGACGTTTTCGTCATTGACTATTATCATTGGCCAAGATGCGGGGATTACCGGTTCGACGAGGAATTTTTCCCCAATCCCCGCGAAATGGTGGAGGAACTGGAAGCCATGGGAATGAAAACCATGGTGTCAATCTGGCCTCAGGTGGACTGGCGGAGCGAAAATTTTCAGGAAATGTATCAGAAGGGAATGCTGGTGCAGACGGAGCACGGGATGAACGTGCAGATGAATTTCCACGGGAACAACGTGTTTTACGACGCTACCAATCCCGAAGCGCGCCAGTATGTGTGGGAAAAATGCAAAAAAAATTACGCGGACTGCGGTGTGGCCTATTACTGGCTGGATGAGGCGGAGCCGGAATTCGGGACTTATGATTATGACAATTACCGCTATTATGCGGGAACCGTCCTGGAAAAGGGAAATATTTACCCAAGGGAATATGCCAGAGGGTTTTATGAGGGACAAAAGCGTCTGGGGCAGAATGAGATCATGAACCTGGCGCGATGCGCCTGGGTAGGAAGCCAGCGCTATGGCACAGTCGTCTGGTCGGGAGATATTTTTTCAAGTTGGCAGGCTCTGCGCAATCAGATCTGCGCCGGACTGCAGATGGGGCTGTCAGGGATTAGCTGGTGGACGACGGATATCGGGGGATTCCACGGAGGCAGCGCAGAAGATCCGGCATTTACGGAGCTTTTGATCCGGTGGTTTCAGTTTGGCACCTTCTGTCCGATCATGCGACTGCATGGGAACCGCCTGCCCAGGAGGGAGATTCGGAAGGCGGACGGGGAGCTCACCGAGGGGACGGGTGCTGACAATGAAATTTGGAGCTATGGGGAAGAGGCCTACCGGATCATGAAACATTACATTGACATTCGGGAGGCAATGAGGAGCTATATCCGTATGCTGATGGAACAGGCGCATAAGACGGGAGCGCCGGTGATGCGCACGTTGTTTTATGACTTTCCGCAGGACCCGACGTGCTGGACGGTAAAGGACAGTTATCTGTTCGGGAGCGACTTGCTGGTGGCGCCTGTCACCAAGCCGGGGGCGGAAAGCCGGGAGGTTTATCTTCCTGCCGGGGCGAGGTGGGTACACGCATCCAGCGGGGCTGCCTATGACGGAGGGCAGAGTGTGACTGTGAGCGCGCCGCTGGCGCAGATTCCGGTTTTCCTGCGGGAGGGAAGGCAGGAATATCTGCTGAAGCTGCTGCGGGATCAGACGGAATGGGAGTGAGCGTGGAGAACGATTAAAGGAAATATTTGAGCCTGCGGCCTAGGGGGGGCCGCAGGTTTTTCTAGTTCGCCCGGCATGGGTGTAATCTAATCGGTGCAAGTCCGTAAAGTGCCTTGACAGTGGAAAACACCATTTGGTGTGATGCACCTCGAAAAATCAATATTTTACCCCATAAAAAGGGCATAAACCACTTGCATGTGGTATAATTGAATCGCCGTTGACGATAGCCTGTTTGACCGCTCCCGCTCGAAAAAGGTGGAACTGCTTGCCAGAGTCTTTGACCATTTATCTAGGAAGTGCAAATCCGGTTTTCGGATACTCACCCTTGGATGGTCGGACGGAAATTTTTTTGTGCTGGTCAGTCACCATCTGTGTTTATGGGAAACGCTGGGATATAGAAGTCTTTTTTTAAAGCGGGAAGAAATAGCAGTATGAGGATAAAATAGAAAGGGAACGTAAAGATGAATGATAATCATACACAATATTATGCGAAATCAAAGCGCGAAGATGGAACCCAAGAGCTTGTTCGAGATCATTCGGAAAAAGTCAGAGAGACGGCCGGAGTATTTGGAGAGCAGATTGGGATCAGAAAAACGGCTGAATTAAGTGGAAAATTGCATGATTTTGGAAAATACAGTGAAAGCTTTCAAGGTGTTTTGAAGGGAAAATATACCCACATTGATCATGCACTTTGTGGAGCTGCATTTTTGTATTGTCTGATTGGAAACAGAAAATCTTCGTTTCGTTATCAGGCAGTTATGGAGGCAATAAATGGACATCATGATGGTCTTATCAGATATGCTGATTTGGAAATGTTTTTGGAAGAGAGTCTTCGGTCGGATGATCCTGTAGAGTGCAATCATCGAAAGACGGCGGCATTGGCAGGAAAGAAACAATATCAAGAAGCGGCAAATGCTTTTCTTAAAGATTTTCCTCAATTTACTTCAGAAGTTCTGGCAATAGAAAAAGAACAGAAGATGGAGGAAATCGAAGAATCCATAGATAAGATGTTATATACACGCATGTTGCTTTCTTGTCTGGTAGATGCAGATTATACTGTTTCGTCAGAAAAGGAATTGCAAAAGCCATTGAAATTTGAAGCGGCTCAATGTTTGAAAGCATTGTATGAATATAGGGAAGAACTGAAAAAGAGGGTAAAATGTTCTTCGGACGTGAGTGCTCTTCGTGACTTATTATTTGAAAGATGTGGGGAGGCTGCAAGAATAAAAGAAGGTTTATTTACACTTACAGCACCTACAGGAACGGGAAAGACACTGGCATTATTGCATTTCGCATTGCAGCATGCAGTCGAATTTAAAAAGAAACGTATTATACTTGTACTGCCGTTTCTTTCATTGACGGAACAAAGCTACGAAGTGTATTCGAAAATAATTCCGGAGATTTTACAGGATCACAGTCAAAGTGAGCTTGATGACAGGCAGCGGGAATTTGCGGAACGCTGGGAATCTCCATTTATTATAACAACCTCAGTTAAGTTTTTTCAGGCGTTGTTTGCGCAAAAGCCAACAGACTGCAGGAAACTGCATAATATTGCAAACAGCATCATTTTGTTTGATGAGGCACAAAGTTTACCGGCAAATCTGTTGAATGCAACTTTGAATACGGTAAATGCACTGTGTACCAGATACCACTGTACCATGGTCTTTTCTACTGCTACGCAGCCGGAATTTAAATTTATACAGGGGGTATCCTGGAAACCAATAGAGATTGTACCGGAATATCCGATGATGTATAAAAAACTAAAAAGAACACAAGTGGAATGGAGAATAAAAAAACAGAAACAGATTCCATTGGAGGAAATAGCGCGGGAAGTGGAGTCGGAAGAAAACGTTTGTGTAATCGTAAATCTTCGCAGACACGCGGTTAAATTGTTTGAGCTCTTAAAAAATGGCCATTGTGATCGGGAAGCTCTTTTTTTCTTAACAACGGATCTGTGTCCAGAACATCGAAGTGAAGTGATAAGAAAAATAAAAAAACGACAAAAGGCGGGATTACCGTGTAAAGTAATATCGACACAGTGTATTGAAGCAGGTGTGGATTTGGACTTTCCTGTTTTGTACAGAGCACTGGCACCGCTGGAAGCAATCATTCAGGCAGCAGGAAGATGCAATCGAAATGGCAGATTTGGAGTTGGAAAAGTGGTGGTTTTTGAACCGGAAGAGGAGGGCAGTTTGTATCCTCCAGATAAATGGTATCAGAATGCGGCAACTGTAGTAAATGAAATTTTGTCCAGAGAAAATATTGACATCAATGATCCGAAATGTATATCCAATTATTATGAGATACTTTTTCGGGAATATGCGAAAGATAAAGAGGCGCTGACAAAAGCGATCAATGACAGAGATTATGAAAAAACCGCCAGGGAGTACAAACTGATTGATAATCAGGGCAAAAAAGTGATTGTTCCTTTCAATAAAGAAATGCAATTGTATAAAGAGGTGAGAGAAGAGCTTCTAAGTGATAATTTAACGCCGGGACTTGTAAAAAAAGCAGCAGAAATTACCGTTAATACTTTTGAAAAGGAGATAGAGAAGTATTGTGAACAGGCGTACTATTTTGATCGAAAGGGGAAACAGAAGATGGAGTCAGGGTATTATGTTCTGCGCACACAGTATGAGTATCTGTATCGGGAAGATATGGGGCTGCAGTTTGAAGAGAGAAAAAACGAAAATGGTTTGATTTTTTGTTGACAATGAATAAAAATAAATCTATAATAAATACGACAGCAAATATGTACGCTTGCATTTATGATTTGCTGGGAATGGAAATGTATTAATTATTGATGTGTGCGTATGGGGCTGATAGATCAGCCCCATATTGTCAAATCAGAGGAAAAGGGAGTGACAGAAATGGAGTTATCAATAGAAGTCTGGGGGGATTTTGCCTGCTTCGCGCCACCATTTTCAAAAGTGGAACGACTCTCATATCCCTTTCCCACGCCATCAGCATGCAGAGGGATTTTATCAGCTATTTACAGTAAACCTGTGGAATTTTACTGGCAGGTTAATCAGATAGAGATCCTGAATCCGATTCAATATATAAGTTTTAAACGAAATGAAGTGAAAACCAGAGTTAGCAATAAAGTCATATATACCGACGAAGAAAGAACGCAGAGACAGACCGTTGCCTTGAAAGACGTAAGATATCGAATAACAGCCTCGATCTGTCCGAGATCTGCGTTTAAAGCCAGAGAACAGCAGCTTTATGATCAGGCTTACAGAAGGATAAGAAATGGAAAATGCTATTTTCAGCCAGCGTTTGGTTTAAGAGAATTTGTCGCTTATTTTGAGGAAAGCGACGGAAGCAGAGAGCCTGTTGACATCAATATGGACGGGGGCTTAATGGTTTATGATGTTTTTGATCTTCATGATTATGAGGTAAGAAAAAAAGTGAAACCGCAGCTGTCATTATATCATGCTGTTGTGGAACATGGAGTTATAAAAGTTCCGGCGTATGACAGTCCTGAAGTGCTGAAGGGGGGAAGAAAATGCTGAAGGCATTTTATGACTATGCAATACGACATGAGCTGGTTTTGCCGCCGGGATATAGTAACAAAACAATACAAGCATATGTTTCATTAAGCAGGGAAGGGGAATTCCTGGGAATCATATTAGGAGATGACACACCTGTTTTATGCCCGGACATTGGAAGTCTGGCGAATGGAAAAGAAAAGTGCAATCCCATTGTAGAAAAAAGATCCGTGATTTTAAAAAATGCTTCCGATTCAGAAGATAAGGCAAAGATAAAAAGAGATTTTTACTATCAGGTTTTAAAAGATGGGAGTGACCGTGTTCCGGAATTTGAGATATGTGTGAAAGCCGCAGAAGACGAGAAAACGATTCTGGCAATTTCGGAGGCATTGAATAAAAACAAAATTAAGGGATCAGCCCGAATTTCTTTTATCGTTGATGGGAAAAAAATTGTGCAGGCAGAGGGAATGAGGGACTGGTGGAATATTTATCGAAAGAAATTTATGAATACAGAGAAAAAAGAAAAAACTCTATGTTTGATTACAGGAGAAAATACCGTTCCTATGGAAACCGTTCCTCCGGTTACCGGACTTGCAGCAGTTGGGGGACATGCCCGTGGAGATGCTCTGATCTGCTTCGACAAAAGTGCTTTTTGTTCCTATGACCAGAAGAAAAGTGCAAATGCACCGGTATCAGAAGATGCATTTTTCGCTGTGAAAGCTGCGTTGGATCATTTATTGAAAGAGGCTCCTATATTGGCAAATATGAAGTTTGTACATTGGTATGAACAGGATGTTGCAGCAGAAAAGGATCCTGTTTTGAATGCAAATTTTCTTGGAATAAATATGGGGGGAAATGATGAGGAGGAAGACGAGAAAGTATCAGCGAAAGATGAAAAAAGAAAAGACAGAAATGCTGAACTTCAAGCTTCCGAGTTGATTCAAAGTGTAAAAACAGGAGAAAAAATCCCACATTTATCCAACCAATATACGATATTTTTGTTATCCGGTGTTAATGGGCGTGTTATGGTCCGTCAGTATGAACATGGTTCCTACGAAGAACTTCAAAGGAATATTGACCTTTGGAATAAGCAATTGGAACTGAAAGCTTTGAATGGAATACAAAACGAAAAAAGCAAAAAACTGAATGCAAGATTACTATGTTTGCTGAAAAGGCATAATTCTGACAGCAAAATATGGGATAGAGTGAATAAAGAATTACCGGAAATTACCCAGGCGGTCATTCGGGCTATTATACATGGAACTTCGCTGCCGGATGTAGTTGCGCTTCGTTCTTTGGCGTATATTCGTTCGCAAATGCTGGAAAACGATGAGAATCAGACCGGTATGAAAGTACCAGATGCGATAGCTTGTCAGTGGTTGAAGGTTTGGCTTATGAGAAAAAGAAAGGAGAATGGAATGATGTCAGAATATGATCCTGAACACAAAAGTGCCGCTTATCATTGCGGCGCAGCCATGGCAGTGCATGCAGAAATACAGAATGTGGCAATGAAAAATGTAAACGCTACGATCGTACAGCGATATTATTCAAGTGCAAGTCAAATGCCTGCGCTGGTATTAGGGCAGGTGTCCAGATTATCAGCCTATCATCTGGAAAAAATAGAAAGTGAATGGCTGAGAAAACAGTATGAAGATGTTTTGAGCGAAGTGTACTGTGCAATCGGAAATGAAATTCCGGCAACTCTGACATTGGAACAGCAGGCTTATTTTGCCTTGGGATACAGACAGATGTGTACGAAGTTACAGAAAGATAAAAACGAAAGAATAGAAAAGATAGAAAAGCTAAAAAAAGAAAAAAATAATAAAAAGGATGAAAACATGCAGGGGGGAATTTATGATGGCAATTAAAAATCGTTATGAATTTATTTATTATCTGGCATGTACAGATGCAAATCCCAATGGTGACCCCGATATGGGGAATACTCCCAGAGTAGATCCGCAGACCATGCAGGGATATATTTCAGATGTATCTACGAAAAGACTGATCAGAAATTACGTAACCATGTCCAGAGCAGGAGAGCCTGGCATGGAGATCATCGTTCAGCAGTCAACAAATATGAATCGTCACATTGCCAGAGCGAAAAGAGAAGCAGGGGTTGAAGACTGTGCAAAAGCGAAAGAAGCGATTTATGCAGGGCGTCAGAAAGCATGTGAATTGTTTTATGATGTACGGACATTTGGTGCGGTAATGAGCACTGGCCCAAATGCGGGACAGGTGAGAGGCCCTGTTCAGATCACATTTGGGAAAAGTCTGGATCCGGTTTTGCCATTAGATATTTCCATAACCCGTATGGCAGTAACGGACGGAGAAAAAGATGGGAAAAAAGATTTGAAAATGGAAGATTATCAGAGAATGGAAGATGAGAAACCGGAAGATAAACTTCGGACAATGGGACGTAAACAGTTCATTCCATTTGGTTTGTATGAAATCAGGGGATTTATCAGCGCCAATCTGGCTGCGGAAACTGGTTTTGACGAGGAAGATTTAAATCTTTTGTTTGAGGCGATCCTGAATATGTATGAACATAACCGTTCTGCAAGTAAGGGAGAGATGGAAGTGGTTTCACCGCTGATTATTTTCAAACATGTGGGGACAGATTCTGATCTGGAGCAGAGAGTCCGTCAGGCAAAATTGGGATGTGCCCCGGCGCATAAATTGTTTGATCTGGTAGAAGTGAAGAAAAAAGAAAGTGTCGTGTATCCAAGAAATTATCATGATTATGATGCAGTGATTCATTTGGATCGTGTACCAAAGGGTGTTGAGGTTGGTTTTAAAGAAGACGCCTTTGGAGAGATTGTATGGAATCAACTTCCTGAAAATGAGGAATGGTTTAAAAATGAATGATAAAGAATATCTTCCATTAAGCTGGCTTTCTCAGATGTGTTATTCCCGCGAGCAACGACCAAGTAGCCGCACTGGTGCGGATATTTGGCGACTGCCGCGAGGGTCAAATACCCAGCTGCTTGTAGCGGGGTATTTGATTGTCCCAGGCGGGCTGCTCTCCTTTTAAATGAACGGGTATGGGTGGAAAATGTGGAAACTGCGAAAGGACGTGCGGAGCATGAACGTGTTCATACCCAGAGAATTGAGAAAAGAGGAGAATTTCTTAAACTTTATGAGTATGAAGTGGTTTCCGAAGAATTGGGAGTGAATGGAAAATGCGATTGTATCGAAGCAGTCAAATCTGAGGATGGATGTATTATTTCGGCTGTAAATTTTAAAGTAGCTCTGCATCCAATCGAATATAAACATGGAAAAGTTCGGGAGGATGAATTAGAGTATAAAATTCAGCTGTGTGCAGAGGCGATGTGCTTGGAAGAAATGTATCAGACGAAGATTCCGGAAGGGGGAAATATTGTTTCTATTCAGACAGTACCTGAGCATTTAGCTGCTCAGGTACGTAAGAACGTGATTCAGGTGTGAGCAGGCTCTTTTGCG
>JAUNPS010000095.1 GCA_030536575.1 Eubacteriales bacterium
GTGATGGTGGTCATGGCCGCAGCACTCGTCCTTATCAATCAGATCCTCCGGCCTGCTGCTGTTCTCCAGCGCATTGCGAATCAGCTCCTTATCCAACTGATCCCACGGCGTCGTAATAATCGCCGCCTTCTCATTGTGCTCCCGCAGCATATGCACGCATTGCTCCAGCTTCTCATCGCTCATCATCTGCGTCCGGCTCACCACGATCGTCCCCGCATTCTCCACCTGATTCAGGAAAAATTCCCCGAAGTTCTTCATATACATCTTCGCCTTTTTCCCATCAACCACCGTAACCGCGCTTCCAATCTCAATCCCGGCTTCCGCCTCCACGCCTTCCACGGCCTTCACCACATCCGAAAGCTTCCCAACTCCCGACGGCTCAATGATAATCCGATCCGGCTTCAGCTCGCTCATCACCTTCTTCAGCGCCTCGCTGAAATCCCCCACCAGCGTACAGCAGATACACCCGGAATTCATCTCCGTAATCTCCACACCGGCATCCTTCAAAAACCCGCCGTCAATTCCAATCTCACCAAACTCATTCTCAATCAGCACCAGCTTCTCGCCCGGAAACACCTGGTCAATCAACTGTTTAATAAACGTCGTCTTTCCTGCTCCTAAAAATCCTGAAACAATTTCTACTTTCGTCATATGAACACCTCCATAGGTTCTGTCATTCATCAATCGTTGCTCAACGAAATATTATAGCACTGTTTTTTCATATTTAAAAGGCCGTATTTTTCTTCCGCCGCAATTTTTCCAGTATCCAGTGTTTTTCTTCATTTTCTCTTGACCTGGAGTCCACTTCAGGTTATATACTAAGTAACAGAAACCAAAACATTTTACTAGGAGGCTTTCCCATGAGCACAAACGTTTATTTCACCCGCACGATCACTCCGGAAAAGGTTCTGGAACTCTTCCAGAAAATCGGCCAGACCCTCCCCGGAAACGTCGCCATAAAACTCCACTCCGGTGAGAAAGGAAATCAGAACTTCTTGGGCCCGGACTTCTGGAAACCCATCATCGACCACGTAAAAGGCACCGTCGTAGAGTGTAACACCGCCTACCAAGGCGCCCGGAACACCACCGAACTCCACACCCAGCTCATGGCCGAGCACGGCTGGAGCACCCACTTCCCCGTCGATATCCTGGACTCCGAAGGCCCCGACCTGAAGCTGGACATTCCAAACGGCCGCGTCATCAAAGAAAACTACGTCGGCAAACACCTTGCCAACTACGACTCCATGCTGGTCCTGTCCCATTTTAAAGGACACCCCATGGGCGGCTACGGCGGAGCCTTAAAACAGCTCTCCATCGGCGTCGCTTCCTCCTACGGAAAAGCCTACATCCACGGCTGCGGCGTTCCGGAAAACCTCTGGACAGCCGACCACGATTCCTTCCTGGAATCCATGGCCGATGCCGCCGGTTCCGTGGTAGATTACTTCCACGGAAACATCCTTTATGTCAATGTCATGAAAAATATGAGCGTTGACTGCGACTGCTGCGCCGTTGCCGAAGATCCCTGCATCGCCGACATCGGTATCCTGGCGTCCACCGACCCCATTGCCATCGACCAGGCCTGCCTGGATCTGGTTTACGCCTGCTCCGACCCCGGCAAGCCCCATCTGATCGAGCGCATCGAGAGCCGGAACGGCGTGCACACCATCGAAGCCGCCGCTGCTCTTGGCTACGGCTCCAGAGAGTATAACCTGATTGAAGTAGAATAAACGACTCGAAGGATATCCCATAAAAGAGATATCCTTCTTTTTCTTATCCTTCCTTCGGGAACCGCACAATCGCTTTAAACAAATCCCCATCCGTAACAATCTGGAAACTTCCTCCCTGAATCTGCACAAAACTCTGCACAATCGCAAGCCCCAAACCGCTTCCCTCCGTATTGCGCGCCTTATCCCCCCGCACAAACCGCTCCGTCAGCCGGCTGGCATCCTCATCCAGCTCCGTCGCCGAAATATTCTTCAGCACAATCTCCGCCTGCTTCCCATCATCCGCCAGGCTCAACCATGCCCGCGTCCCGGCCAAGCTGTATTTCGTCACATTCACCAGCAGATTCTCCAGAATCCGGTACGTCTTCTCGCTGTCCAGCTCCATCAGCACCCGCTCCTCCGGGACAGAAATCCTGCACTCAATCCCCGCCTCCTTCATCCGGTCTTGCTGCTCCGCCGCCGCCTGCTTCACCATCTCTCCAAGATCCACCTGGGTCTTCTCCACCTTGATATTCCCGCTGGCCGCCTTGCTGACCTCAAACAGATCCTCGATCAGGTTTTTCAGCCGAAGGGATTTCCGATCCAGAATCTCCACATAATTCCTGCGCTCCTCTGGCGTGATCGTTTCATCTTTCAGCAGATTGACATAGGTAATGATCGCCGTCAGCGGCGTCTTCAGGTCGTGGGAAACATTCGTAATCAGCTCCGTTTTCATATTCTGGCTCTTGATTTCCGCGTCCACGGCTTTCTTAAATCCGGAATTCACCTTCGACAGCTCTTCTTTCATAGGCTCGAACAGTCCCAGGTCTTCCTCAATGTCCATCTGCAGATTTCCTTCCGCCATCTGCCTGGTCGCGCTCAACAGAATGCCGTATTTTTCCTTAATCCCTTTCAGGTATTTCCGCAGGATAAAGAACAGCGCCACCGAATAAACAATCAGCCCGAACACACCCCAGAACCACAGCAGGCAGCACACCAGCAGCACCACAAAATTCGCCCCGACAACCTTCAAAAGCCAGCTATCCGATTTGTCACTGAGGTCAATGGTCTTAATGCTCGCAATAAAATGCTCCACCATGCCTTTCCCGCTGCCATAAACCTGGTTTACGGTCTTGCGGATCACCGAACGTTCTATAACATAGGTTTTCGGCCCCACATCGATCATCTGAAGCAGCGCCATAACCGCCACAAACCACGCACCGTAAACCACCATATAAAATGCAAAATTCAAAAGCATATGCAGAAATTCATTTCCAGCCCATCCGCCATTGATAAAGTTCGCACACAGCGAACCCGCAAAATCTTCCAGCAGACATACCACAAACACGATCCCAATGGAACCCTCCAGCGGTATTTTCGCGATCAGCGGCGTTTCCCTGCGAAGCTTTTTATAAACCGGGATCACAAACGCACAGGCGGCTAAAAAGAGCAGCGCTCCAATATAAAATCTGCTGAAAACGCTCCGCACGGTCGACCCGTAAACATAATCGGTATCTTCCTCGCTGTAATAGCAGCTGCTGTTTGAAGAATAAATATAGATTTCCACATTTTCCGGCTGTTTCAGCAGAGAACCGGAAATCCCTTCCACAGCGAACCAGCTCAGGAAACGTTCCTTCGTAATCCCGCCAATATCCGAAATCGTAAACTCCAGATTATCCATGTTTGACATGCTTCCCAGCGTCGCATTACCTTCCCCGTCAAAGGTCATTTTCAGGAAGAACGGGACAACGGAATTTTCATACTCTGCAATGTTCTGCACAGAATTGGTATAGCTGACCTCCGTCTGCGTATCCTTGATCTGGTATTCCACGCTGTATTCCTGGAGCAGGGACAAAAACGAACTGAACCAGTCTTTAAAACGATCGTTAAAATAATCATTGCTGATTTCCGTTTCGTCATTTTCCAGAAGAAGCAGGTCCGAAGGCGCCAGGACTTTCTGCTGCTGCTTCTGTTCCAACTCCCAGTACATCCCATAGCTTCCCGCATACATATAGCGGATAAAGCTCTTTAGATCAACGGACGGCCCCCGGCTGTAATACGGCCAGGACTGGTCGCTGTCCAGGCTCGCCTCCTCCGTGCCCGACCGGCTGATTCCCCCTACCTCGGAGTCCACCGCATCATAAAGGGCAATGGTCATGACAGCGCAGAACGCAACCAGCAGCACCGCCCAAAAAACTCTTCTATTGCTTTTCGATTTTATAGCCAACTCCCCACACCACCTTTAAATATTTTGGATTTTT
>JAUNPS010000058.1 GCA_030536575.1 Eubacteriales bacterium
GATTTCTAATTTTTGCTGTGCAATTTCCAACTGCTGCTGCATAATTTCCGCGTGCTGCTCCGCATAAATTTCTCTCCGCAGCTTAATCGCAGGTTCCATCATATCATGCACCTCCTCTAAAAAATCAGGCTCCCCGGCAAAAATAGAACTGCACGCCGCAAACAGAAATTCCGTAAGGTCGCTGCGTTCATTGCCGGTCAGCCGTCCGCTTGCCATTCCATCTTCTAAGACTATCATACATTTTTGAATAAGAATTGTCAACTTGTTTTTTGCAATTGCTGATCCATTTTTCCGCTTTAGGTATTTCCGGACACGGATCGGAAGGAACGGGATCAAAAGATACAGCCCGCGCTCCGCAACCATTTCCGTCGTATACGCCTGAACCTTTAAAACCGGCACCCGGAAAAGGTGAGAGCTTCCATCCTGGAAATGAAGCTTACAAGCCAGAAAGTCCGGCGTGCGTTTGCTGTGCGAAAGATAAAGAACCGCAGAATTCGGAAGCGAAAGATGAAAAGGGGCATTGGCGGACGCGGGCTGCCCGGCGCCGTGGGCAAGTCCGGCATGGAGATCGTATTCCAACATCCGGATCGCCATCGTTTCGTCTTCTTCGATCTGGCATTCAAAGTGGTAATAATCTTTTTCGCCAACCTTCAGAAGAAGATCCGAATGAATGGCGCTTAAACGCTTCCCATTTTGAAGCGAGATCCGGCTGACAGAGTATTCTGTAGAAACCGCTTCGATTTTGATATCGGCGGGATAAGTCCGGTGAAAAATTTCCTGGATCAACGGCAGGATGTGTCTGGGATATAAGGTTATGTCGCGTTTCAGGATTTCATCCCAGAGAAAAAACTGATTCCGGACTTTCGGGGTCATTTTTTCCTGGAGGTCATTTGGAAGGCGATCCAGGAAGTTCAGAAGATCAGTTGGAATTTCGGGTTTGTTTTTGGCCATGTTCCTCCTTGCTGAAATGATTTTGTGAAAGTGTGAAAAAGGAAAGGGTCGGCGATGCGCCGGAAATTTAGATCCCCGAAACGGGGTAAGAAAGTAGTTTCATTCTAACAGAGGAAAATCCGGAAAGCAAGAAAAAACGTTCGACTTCTTTCGACAAAATCACGATCCGGGAATTTTTGTGTACCGTCCTTAGAAAAGTGTGGTATAGTAAACCTGTTGAAACAAAAACAATGCAGGAAGGAGCACCTCATGAAAAAAATTCTCATCGCTGACGATGAACCCGATATTCTCACCATGCTGAAAAGTTTCTTCGAAGCACGCGGCTATCTCGTCCTTACCGCCTCCAACGGGCAGGAAACGCTGGAAAAAGCCGGGTGCCAGCCGGATCTTCTCCTGCTTGACATCAACATGCCAGGCCCGGACGGCCTGGAAGTCTGCCGGCGCATCCGGGATTTCCTGTCCTGCCCGATCCTGTTCCTGACAGCCAGGATCGAAGAAGCCGATAAAGTGCAGGGATTCGCGGCAGGAGGGGACGACTACATCGTAAAACCCTTCTCCCTGGCAGAACTGGAAGCCAGGGTCGCGGCACACCTGCGCCGGGAAGTCCGCCGGACAAACGGTGCCAGAGTCAAATTCAGCGGCGACCTCTCCATCGATTATTCCGAACGCGTGATCTTCGCCGGCGGCCAGCCCCTGACGCTTCCCAAAAAAGAATTTGAGATCGTCGAACTGCTGTCCACAAACGCCGGACAGGTCTTCAGCAAAGAACGCATTTACGAAAAAATCTGGGGTTATGAAGGGGAAGGCGACAGCAGCGTCGTGACGGAGCACATCCGGCGCATCCGCGGAAAGCTGTCTTCCTGTACGGAGAAAAATTATATTGAAACGGTCTGGGGGTGCGGTTATAAGTGGATAAAGTGAGCCGTTTTTTTCAAAATTTATCCCTTCGGAAAAGCATTGCCTGCTATATCGTCTTCTTTGCCGCCCTGGCGCTGCTGCTTGGCGGGGCGACCGAACATCTCTGCGATCAGGCAGCGCAGGCCATTTCCGCAAAGTACGATGGAATGAAAGAAGAGCTTTATGTGACGAATAAAGACGGAGAAATCCTGGGCGGAGGCGCATACCTGTGGAAGCAGGAAGACCCCACCAGTCTCGCAGATCAGAGGGCGCTGAAGGCCCTGGATGTGCTCCGGGTCCTGGCCTATCCGCTCTATTCCGCGGCCTGTGTGCTGGCGGCGGCCGTCCTGTTTTACCGGAATAAGCTAAAACGGCCCCTCGCCCTTCTGGCCGACGCGGCCTTTCAGATCTCGGAAAATAATCTGGATTTTAGACTGGATTATCCCAATGAGGACGAGATGGGACAGCTTTGCAGGGCCTTTGAGACCATGCGCCAGGCCCTGGCGGAGAACTATGACGCCATGTGGCGGACAATGGAAGAGCGGAAGCGCCTGAACGCGGCCTTCGCCCACGACCTTCGCACACCCCTTACGGTCTTAAAAGGCTACAATGAAATGACGCTTCTGACCGGCGGCCCAAAGGAACGGGAAACGGCAGAGATCATGCAGAAACACCTTCTGCGCATGGAGGGATACACGGAGAGCATGAGCCGGATCCGGAGGCTGGAAGACCGGGAAGCGGACTGCCGGGAAGTGGATTTTGCAAACTTCTTTGCGGTTTTGGAAGCGTCCGCTTCGGTGATCTGCGAAAAAGGCGGAAAGAATCTTCGGTTTGAAAAGAGGACCGTGTCCGGCTCGCGTTTCCTGGATTCGGAATTAATCGGGCAGGTTTTTGACAATTTCCTGTCCAATGCGGTTCGCTACGCAGAGGAGGAAATTCAGATTCTCTTTCAGGAAAATGCGGACGGGCTGCTGCTGACGGTGCGGGACGACGGAGGAGGATTCTCTCCAAAAGGGCTGAAAAATGCGGCGGAACCCTATTATCGGGAAACGGAAGGGCAGACGGAAGCGAACCATTTCGGACTTGGGCTGTATATCTGCAAAATTTTATGCAGGCAGCATGGCGGCTGGCTGAAGATCCAAAATGGCGGGAGCGGCGGGGAAGTGACGGCGTTTTTCCGGGAAAAAGAAGTTTCCAATGGTTGAGAAAAAGTAGAGATTTGTTTGGTAAACTCTTCTTGCAGGTGCAGGAAGAGTTTTTCCTTTTCTATCTGCCCTGCCGAAAGGAGCGACTTATGGAACTGCAATTACAAAATTTAACCAAACAATACGGCATCAAAACAGCCGTCAACCATCTGAACCTTAACCTTCCGAACGGCGTCTACGGCCTGCTGGGCGCCAACGGCGCAGGAAAAACCACCCTGATGCGTCTCCTGTGCGGCCTTCAAAAGCCAACCAGCGGCACCATCCTCCTAAACGGAAAATCAATCGCCTCCATGGGTGAACGCTACGGGAACCTCCTTGGCTATCTGCCGCAGCAATTTCTCTGTTATCCGAATTTTACCGCGGAAGAATTTTTACAGTACATGGCAGCAATAAAGGGAATGGATGAAAAAACGGCGGGAACCCGGATTCGGGAACTGCTCAAAGATGTGGGCCTGGAAAAAGAGCGGCGGCATAAAACCAGGACTTTTTCCGGCGGTATGCGCCAGCGCCTGGGAATCGCCCAGGCCATGTTAAACAATCCCCGGATCCTGATCCTGGACGAGCCAACGGCGGGGCTTGACCCCAGGGAGCGGGTTCGTTTCCGGAATCTGGTCAGTTCTTATTCCAGGGAACGGATCGTGCTGCTATCCACCCATATCGTATCCGATGTGGAATCCCTTGCAGATAAGATTCTGCTGATGCAGGAGGGGAATATCCTGCATTTCGGAAAGGCTGAAGAGATCACAGACAGCATTCGCGGCTGGGTCTGGGAATGCCAGGTTCCGGCAAAGGAAGCGTGGCGGTATGAGGAATCATTACTGGTCAGCAGCCTGAAAAATACCGACGATAACCAAACCATTCTGCGGATCGTAGCCGAGCGTGCGCCGGTTCCGGGAGCGTATCCGGTGCAGCCGGGGCTGGAAGATCTGTATCTGTATTATTTTGGACGGGAGGGACAGGAATGAAGCGGTTATTTTTCTTTGAAATGAAAAAGATTTTCCGGGGAAAACTGGTATGGGCCGGGATTCTGCTGACGCTTATGGTTACATGCGGGGGCTTTTCCGATATCACAAATGTTTCGTATGAGCAGGAAACCGATGCAAACTATGAAGGAATTCTGGATGATGAATTGGTTCAGCGTCTGCTTGCGGATTTTCAGCCGACAAAAGAGCAGCTTGCGCAGTGGCAGGTCAATGTTGCCTACATCGGTATCAATGATCTGCAGCAGGCGGTACACCGCCTGTTTGCCAACGCGGACGGCTCCTGGAACGGCAAGACCGTGGAGGATGTTTTTGGGGAGGAAACCATTCAGGTCGGCTATCATGCGGGCTGGTTTGATTTCAGCAAAAATCTGGTGAAGGTCACAATGATGCTGGGAATCTTGACGATCCTCATGGTGGCTCCGGTATTTGCGGGAGAATACGGCGGAATGGACAGTCTTTTGCTGACGGCCCGTTATGGGAGGACAAAGTGCGCCACGGCAAAAATTTTGGCGGCATTCTGCGCGCCCCTGCTGCTGACCGTCCTGTTCCTCGCCGGGAACTTTCTGGTGATCTGGCAGAGGCTGGGGACGCAGGGGCTGAATTCCAGCGTACTGTTCTGCGGGATTTTTTATGAACATTATATGGCGTTTAACATTAGCTGCGGGACAATGCTGCTTTATCAGGCGGGTCTTGCGGTCAGTGGGATTGCAATGCTGGCGGGAATGACGGCGCTGATCTCAGCATTGTGCGGGAACCAGGTTGTTTCGCTGGTGGCGGCGGCAGCCGTGTTTTTCGGGCCTCTGATGGTTCCGGTTTCGGAGATGAACCCGCTGTACCGGATTTGGGTGCTGCTGCCGGTTTATCAGGTGCAGTTTTCTTCGCTGATGTCGATGGAGCAGATAAAGGGAAATCTGCTGTATGCGGTTGTTGCTTTTCCGGTGTCGGCAGGAATCGCGGTTCTGGGGGCAATCCTGGCAAAAGCGTGTTGGAAGAGGCATCAAACCTAACGGAAATCGGAGCGGATACCGGATGATCTGCGTGCACCGTGGATGTTGCGCGGCATGGGAAAATGATTTCCAGGTTGCGCGGGAAAATGCGGTTATGGTAGAATAGAGCAAAAAGGGGAAAGCCTGAAAATTTGAGCAGCCGTCAGTTTTTCGAAAGGAAAAGCTGCTTTCTGTTCAATGGAATGATGCGCCGTCCTCTGTTATACTGGCCTTAGCAGAAAAACGGAGGTGCATGGAATGAAAATTGGAGAAAATATCCGGAAATACCGGAAGGAAAAGGGTCTGACCCAGGAAGAGATGGCAGGTTTCCTGGGCGTTACCGCCCCGGCGGTGAATAAGTGGGAGCGGGGCGTTTCACTGCCGGATATTACGATGGTGGCGCCGATCGCCCGATTGCTGGGCGTGACGACGGACACCCTGCTTTCCTGCCGGGAAGAACTGACAGATCTGGAAATCGGCCAGATCCTCGAAACCGTTTCCGAAAAAATGCAGGAAGGGGATTACGATGCTGCCTTTTCCTGGGCCATGAAGAAGACGCAGGAGTATCCGGACTGCGAAAAACTGACGATGCAGCTTTGCCCCATTCTGGACAGCTACCGGGCGATTCTTGCGGTTCCCGACCCGGAAAGGTATACCGACCGCATTTGGCAGATGTATCAGCGGTTATTAAAAAGCGCAGATTCCGCGATTGTGCAGCAGGCGGCATCTTCCTGTTTTTATTTCTGCCTGAACAGGGGGGAATACGAAAAGGCGGAAGAGGTTCTGAGCGTTATGCCGGAAAAGAGCTTGGAATGGAAGCAAGGGAAGGCAAGGCTTTGCGAGAAAAAGGGGGATTTCGAAACGGCGTACCGTTTGGAGGAGGAGCTGGCTTTTGCGGGGTATCTGCAGATCAATGGAGCGTTTAACGGAATCTATGGGATCGCAGAGAAAGACGGGGACATTGCCCGCCAAAGATTCATCACAGAGAAGCAGGAACAGCTTGCAAAGGTGATGGAGATCGGGAAATACCACGAGGTCTACCTGAAGTTCGAACCGGCCATGGAGCGCAAAGACCGGGAGGAAGCCCTTCAGGTCCTGGAAGGGATGGTTCAGGATGTCCCCGATATGCAGACATTCCGGAGGTCCAAACTGTATGAACATATGGCTTTTTCCGATGCGAAAATGGACAGCCTTGTTTTTATGCTCCGGAAAATGTTGGAAAATGAGAAAGAAACGGATTTTCTGCGGGAGGATCCTCGTTTTCAGGAAATTCTCAAAGAGCTGGAACAGGCGGGAAAATAGCCCCAAAGGTTACTGTTCACACACCGCCAGCTTTTTTGTTTTTAACCACTTTGGCATAATCGAACGTCACCGTGCCGTCGAAAAACTTTCGGGGAACGGGGCAACGTCATCGTCAAACTTCCCCTAACTGCGACTAAGACGCTCATGAGAGCATTCGCGCCTAAGTCTTAGTAAGGGGCGATTTCGACTCTTCCTAAGTGCGCCCCTCGAAAAACGTCCCCGAAAGTCTTCCGCCTTCCCGGTAACTGTGCAGAGAAGACTGGAAAGTGCCAAAAGGCTGGCATAGGTGTGAACTGTAATCCCAAAAGTGATCATTTTTTTAGCAGGAGAGGAATCACATTGAATCAGAAACGAACCAGAATCGTCGACATTGCGGAAGAATTAGGCGTAAGCACCGCTACCGTATCCAATGTCATTCACGGGAAAACGAAAAAAATTTCCGCCGAAACCGTCCGCCGCGTCCAGGAACTTTTGGAAAAGCGGGAGTATATCCCAAGTATGGCGGGCATCCTCCTGGCGCAGAACGACTCCCGTATTATCGGCATTGTCGTAAACGACCATGAGAAATACGAAGGAAAGGTGCTGGAAGATACGTTCATTGCATCTTCGTTGAATGCATTGTCCGCCGAGATCGAACAGGCAGGTTATTTCATGATGGTGAAAGTGACGAAAGACTGCGGGGAGATTGTTAAATTTGCCTCCATGTGGAACCTGGAAGGGCTGGTAGTGATCGGTTTTTGCGACCACGATTATAAGAAGCTGCGGGATGCCATGCATATCCCCTTTGTGGTGTATGACGGGTATCTGGAGGAGCCGGCGCGTATCTGCAATCTGGTGATCGATAACTACGACGGCGGCCGCCAAGTGGGAAGCTATTTCCGACAGAAAGGCCATAAAAAAGCCCTCTGTATTTCGGACAATGCGATTTGTGTGGATCTGGAGCGCTATCAGGGGTTTCGGGATGCTTTCGGAGAGGGCCATGCGGATTTTATGCAGGTTCCAATGGCGAAAAAAGAGCGCCGCCGGTTCTACGAAGAACATCTGGAAAAGTTAAAAAGCTATCAGGCATTTTTTGCGGTTTCGGATTTTTATGCGGCGGAGCTGATGCAGTTTCTGATGGAACAGGGGGTGCGGGTTCCGGAAGAGGCTGCGGTTGCCGGGTTTGACGACTGCCCGCTGTGCGAACTGGTTTCCCCGACGCTGACGACCGTGAAGCAGGATGGGAAGCAGAGGGCGAAGCTGGCGGTTTCGATGCTGAAGAAGCTGAAAGAGGGAGAGACAGAAGGGACGACGGTGAGGCTTCCGGTGACGCTGGTGGAGCGGCAGAGTACGGGAGGAAGGTAATCGCTGCGGATTTGGCAGATTGTACAAATCCGCAGCTTCTTTTTTGGAAAGGGTTACGCGTTTAACCTATTGTGGAAGCAGGGAGGGTGAAATAAAATAGGGGGAGAATGGAGGTTGGAATATGGAACAAAAGAATTCTTTTTTAAAAACGGTTTTGAACATTGCAGTTCCGGTCACGCTTCAATCGCTGCTACAGTCTTCGTTTAGTGTGATCGACCAGGTTATGACCGGGCAGCTTGGGAGCGTGCGCATCGCCGGAATCGGCCTTGGCGGGAAGTTTTCGTCGATTTATTCGGTGCTGATTTCGGCGGTTGCGGCGGCGGCCGGGATTCTGATCGCGCAGTATATGGGGAAGGAGGATCGCAGGGAGGTCAGCCGGAGTTTTTGGATGAATCTGTCCCTGGCGGTTTTGCTGGCGGTTCTTTTTACGGGGATGTGCGGGGTGTTTCCGGAGAAGATTATGGGAATGTATACGGAGGATGAGGCGACAAGGCAGGCGGCGGCGCAGTATCTGAGGATTGTGGCGGTGTCGTATCTGCCGATGGCAGTGGGGACGTTGTTTTCGACGCTGCTGCGGTGTATGGAGGCGGCGAGGCTGCCGCTCTATGCGAGTGTATTTGCGGCGGGGGTGAATACGGGGCTGAATTATGTGTTAATTTTTGGAAAATTCGGCGTGCCGGCGCTTGGCATCGTGGGGGCGGCCTGGGCGACGGCAGTTTCGCAGATTATTGGGTGTGTGTTGATTGTTGCGATGTTTTTGCAGTATTGTCGTACAAGGAATCAAAAGCTGGAAGCGGTGTTCTGGATGGATCAGGCGGGCAGAAGGCAGTATGCGAAAATATTGCTGCCGATTCTTGTGTGTGAGTTTTTCTGGAGTCTGGGGGAGAATGTGTATGCGATGATTTATGGACATATCGGGACGCGGGAGTGTGCGGCTATGACGCTGACGGGGCCGGTACAGGTTTTGATGATCGGCGCATTGACCGGATTGTCCCAGGCGGCGGGAGTTTTGACCGGGAAGACACTTGGGAGGAAGGAGTATGACCGGGCTTATGAAGAATCGAAGAAGCTGATGGTGTACGGGGGTATTGGCGCGGTGATTTTGTCGGTCGGACTATTCTTTGCGGCGGGGTATTACGTTCGGATTTATCAAGTGGAAGAAATGGTACGGGTGACGGCCGTGGAGATTTTATATGTTTTTGCGGTGGTTTCGCCGGTGAAAGTTTTGAATATGATTTTAGGAGGAGGGATTCTTCGGAGCGGGGGCAGGACGGATTATGTGATGTGGATTGATTTGATTGGGACGTGGGTGTTTGGGGTGCCGCTTGGGCTTCTGGCGGCGTTTGTGTGGAAGCTGCCGATTGCGCAGGTGTATTTTATGCTGTCGCTGGAAGAAGGTGTGCGGCTGGGAATTTCGCTCATTGTATTCCGGAAACGGAACTGGATGAAGAGTCTCTGAACGGTTTGCCATGGAGCCGGGAAACTGATATAATGGAGGAAATGGAGCGAAAGAAGGATGGTGGCAGGCGATGAACCGGGTTGAAGAGATATTGAAAAAATTTGTGGACGGGCAGGAGATTGCAGGAGCGGCGGTTTTGGTGCGGAAAGGCGGAGAGATTGTCGTCGATTTTGCGTATGGCTATGCGGATATCGAAAAGAAGATTCCGGTGAGCAAGAAGACGATGTTCCGGCTGGCTTCGATGACAAAACCAGTTACGGCGATTGCGGTGATGCAGCTTGTGGAACAGGGAAGAATTGGGCTGTATGATGCGGTCGGAAATTATCTTCCAGAGTTTGCAAATATGCGGGTTTGTGCGGAAAAAGTGGGGGACGAGGCCTATGTCCCAGATGCGGACAGTCCGTCAGGCCGGAGGGTGAAAGAGGAAGTGCTCGCGGCGATGACTTATGAAAAGTCGGTCAGGCCGCTTACGGTGTTTGACCTGCTGAACCATTCCGGCGGGCTGGGAATGGGGCCGGTGGGAAATACGCTGGCGGAGCGCATCACAGCCCACACGGATTCGATCCAGGAACGGGCGGTGAAATATGCCTCTCTGCCGCTGGATTTCCAGCCGGGGACGGCGACCGGATACAGCGCGCTGGCGGGATTTGAGGTGCTGGCGGCGGTGGTGGAGAAGGCGTCCGGAGAACGGTTTTCGGATTATCTGAGAGCGCATATTTTCCGGCCGCTTGGCATTTCGGATATAACGTTTGAACTGAACGACGGGCAGAAAGAACGTGTGCCAAGGCTCTATGAGTATGCGGCAGGGCGGCTTGCGGATGTGACGGAAAGCTGTAAGAGCTGGGAGCAGATGAGTCCGCTGGAGGGCGGATTGCAGTCCGGGGCGGCGGGACTTTTTGGGTCCGTTGAGGAGTATGAGAAAATTGCGGAGATGTTTTTAAGGAAGGGAAATCGGAAGGGCGTGCGGATTCTGAAGCCGGAAACGGTGGAAACGATGGCGGGGAAGGGCATTCCGCCGCTGCGGGGAATAACAGCGGGCGTTTTCTGGGGGCTTGGCATGCGGGTGATAGACGACCCATCCTGCACGCACTCTTCCCGGACGCACGGGAGTTTCGGATGGAGCGGGGCGTTTGGAACGCACTTTTATGTGGATCCGGCGAATGATCTGGAGGTGGTGCTGGGCGTGAACCGGGCGGATATCGGCGGGGCCAGCTCGTATGTATCTTATGCGGTGGAGGATGCGGTGAGAGAGATGTTCTATGGGGAGGGAGCTTCATGAAGAAGGTTCGGAAATTTACTTCCCGCCTTACCGTAAAACTGACGATTCTCGTTGTCTGCCTGATCCTTCCGGTCAATCTGCTCGCGATCCAGTTTATGGTGAATATGAGCCGGGAAATGCGTGAGCAGACCCGCCTGAGCATTAAAAATGTGGTGGACGTCTATACCAGTACCCTGAATGGCCGCATGACCGCGGCGGACAACTACCTCTACCAAATATTGAACAAAGATCCGGACGGCATGAACCTGTTCGCCACCACGGATTCCCTGGAATATCAGAACGCAAAAGTCTTCGTCGTTCAGAAAATGCTGGAAAATCTCCCGGAGGGAAACGGTGAAAACGGCTATTTTATTTACCTGAAAGAAACCGGAGACTTCCTGTTTGCGTGCACCAGCGGGAACCTGCGGGCAAAGCAGGCGGTGAAAGCCTATTTGCAGGAAAACATTTCCACAGAACAGCCCGGCCGGAGCTGGAATCTGGCAGAGATCGGCGGAGAACGCTATGCGCTTCGCGTCACACAGCTTCGGAGCCAGGTCGAATACGGCGCATTTCTGGATCTGTCGGAACTGGAAACCGAAATTTCAGGCGACCTGAATTACGAACAGACTACGGTGGAATTTACCGAAGACATTGCAGAAAACACAGACGCGGCTGCCGTCCATGTATACGGCAAGGCGGAGAAAGCCAGTTTTTACCTGCGCGCCTGCGCCGAAAATGTGAGCCTCCTGAAAGATGCTTCGATGTGGCGCATGGTGCAGATTCTCCTGGTGGCGCTCTGCCTGGCGGCCGCGCCGATCCTGTATCTGTTTCTGCGCAAATCGGTGATGGCCCCGGTGCGTGAGCTGAACGAGGCCCACCACCAGCTCGAAATCGGGAACCGGGACTACCGGATTGAAAAAACGGCGGATTCCAGCGAAATGCAGTCCGCCTTTTCCTCCTTTAACCAGATGGCGGACAATATCAAAGATCTCCGCGTGGCAAACATGGAAAAGGAACTGGCCCGTCAGAAATTGGAGCTTCAGAATCTGCAGCTTCAGATCCGGCCGCATTTCCTGCTGAATACGTTTAATCTGATGTACAATTTGGCTTCAAAAGGGGAAACGAAGAGTATCCAGGAATTGATTCTGTACCTGTCAAATTATTTCCGCTATATTTTCCGCAGCGGAAAAAGCCTGGAACTTTTCGAAAAAGAACTGCGCCTGATTGAGGGCTACATGGATTCGGTGAAAATCCGTTATCCCGGACGGGTGGAAATTCAATATGAGATTGACCCGGATATTTTCATGGTGCGGGTGCCTCCCCTTCTGATTCACAATTTCATCGAAAACGTCATCAAGCACGGCCTGCCCGACGACGGCGGTGTCAACATCGTCCTGTCGGCGGAATACGCGGACGGTCAGGTGGTCTTTGAGATCAGCGACGACGGAAAGGGCATGCCGGCAGAGCAGGCGGCGCAGATCAATGCAGAATATATCGAACAGGACGACGGTCAGAACGTAGGGCTGCGCAATTCCCTGAAACGGCTGAAAGTTTTCTACGGAGAGAGCGCCCGGATCCGGGTAGAATCTGAACTGGGCGTGGGAACCACTTTTACGATTACGTTCCCCTATGATTTGGAGGAAAAAGAAACATGAAGCTGATGATTTTGAACGACGAAAAGATTTCGGCGGAGACGCTGAAAGAAGAGCTGGAATGGGAGCGGTATGGAATCGACGAGGTGCGGCTGGCTTTCAATGTGGAGCAGGCGAGGAACGTATTCCGGGAGCATGCCATCGACATTGCCCTGTGCGATATCGAGATGCCGGGAGAAAATGGGATTGATTTTCTGCGCTGGATGCGGGAGGAAAATTACGATGCGGAATGCATTTTCCTGACCTGCCATGCGAGTTTTTCCTATGCGCAGGAGGCGGTGAAGCTGGGATGCCAGGATTACATCCTGATTCCGGCCCGCCATGAAGATATCGGCAATGCGGTTCAGAAAGTGGCGCAGCGGCGCAGAGAGAACCAGGAAATGCAGAAGCTGGGCGAATATGGGAAGCAATGGCTGGACAGCAAGAAAGAAGAGCTCCTGGAAAAGCAGGGAAGCCGGTTAAGCCCCGGCGAGATCGTGGAGGAGAGCGTCCGGTTTATCCGGGAACATCTGGAATCAGACCAGCTCTCCGTCAATGAGGTGGCCAATCATTGTCATCTCAATCCCATTTACCTGAACCGCATTTTCAAAAAGGAGAAAGGAACCAGCATCAGCCAGTTTATCATCCGGGAGAAAATGGAGCTGGCCGCCAGGCTGTTAAAGGACAGCGGGCTGACGGCCCAGAATGTGGCGGAACAGGTGGGGTATCCGAATTACCCCCACTTTTCCACGACGTTTAAGAAGTATTATGGATGTGCCCCCGCCCAGTATAAAGAACGAGCGGAAAAAGTTTAATTTCCGAAAACCCAGGTTTCGTATTTGAATGTTCTTCCTCCGAAAAAACTGTTACAATGAAGACACTTAAGGAAACGAACATCAAACCAAGAAAAACAAATAGGAGGATGACAAAAATGAAGAAAAAAATAGCAGTCATGGCAATCGCAGGCGTTCTGGCGGCAGGAACCCTGACCCTTCCGGTACTCGCAAAAGGGGATGACACCTACGAAGTCATCATGCAGTGGCCGGCGGTGGGCGACGCGCCCGCTGGACTCGCAGACGTGGAAGCGAAAGCAAACGAAATGCTGGAAGAGATCGGCGTGACGCTGGTTCTGGAGCCGGTAAACGCCTTTAACCTGGGAACGGAGACAAGCCTTGCGGTATCTTCCGGCCAGAAGCTGGACTTGAGCGTCAGCTTATTTACCGGAATCGGCTCCCTGGTCAATAACGGAAGCATTATCGAGCTGGACGAATTGCTGGCAGAATACGGCCAGGATATCCTGGAAATCTGCAGCGAAGCCCAGATGACCGGCGGCCTTTACGACGGCGAAACTTATGCGGTGCCCCTGGCCTACATCGACGGAAACGACGTGGGACTGGTCTGCCGCAAGGATGTCCTGGACGAGGCAGGGATTGAAGTCGATCCGGATAAGTATTACACTTTCGATGAGCTGGAAGAGATTTTCGCCCAGGTAAAAGCCGTAAAGGGCGACAACTTCTACATGATTGCAGGCGGCCTTGGTTCGACCGGTTTCCCCTTTGGCGCACAGTACTGCACAGATGTATGCGGCCAGTCGGCGGCATCCGGCGTGATCATGATTTCCGATGAAAATCCGGATTCGACCACCATTGTAAATATGTATGCGACAGACGAATATAAGGAATATGCCGACCGGATGTACGCCTGGAACCAGGCAGGCTATTTCTCACCCGATGCCTCCACAGATAACGAGAGCTCCACAGTGCTGATTGCAGGCGGAAATTATCTGGGAACCTTCCAGAACTACACCGGAACGGATACCCTGGTAGATTATAAAACCAATACCGGTTATGAAGGCGTCTGCCTGAAAACCCTGCCGGCCGTTTCCAGGTCGAACGAGTATACCAGCGTGCTCTGGAGTATCCCAAGTACCTGCGACAACCCGGAAAAGACCATGGAATTCCTGAACTATCTGTATAAGAACAGCGACCTTGCCAACCTGCTCCGCTACGGTCTCGAAGGTGTGACTTACGAAATCGTGGAATCCGATGAAAATGGGACCGTGGTGCAGTTTGTAGACGGCGTGGATTCCATGACAGCGCCTTACTATCAGCAGTTTGGCATCTATGGAAACCGCCTGGAGTGGTATGTCATGTACCCGAACACGACCACGGCGAATAAAGAATTGAAAGAGTTCAGCGACCAGATCACGCGGCGCTCCCCGGTGCTTGGCTATACCTTTAACGTCGATTCCGTGTCTGCGAAATATTCCGCGGTGGATGCGGTGATCCAGCAGTACGGCCAGATTATCAACTCCGGTTCGATTGATCCGGAAAAAGAACTGCCGGAATTCCTTGCAGCCCTTGAGACAGCGGGCATCAATGAAGTGATTGCGGAAAATCAGAGCCAGCTTGACGCATGGCTTGCCGAACAGAACTGAGAAAACGCGCATGCCGGGGCGGAGCTGCCCCGGCAAAGCTATAAGAAAAAAGCTATCTGAAACTTTGTGATTGCAATGTTTCTGCAAGGAGCGCAGCGATGAAGAAGAAAAAGAAAATCAACTGGAAACGGACAATTCCATTTTATATTATGATGCTTCCCGGTATCATGTATCTGATGATCAACAACTATATCCCGATGTTTGGGATCGTGATCGCCTTTAAAAAACTAAACTTCCGCAAAGGCATTTTCGGAAGCGACTGGTGCGGCCTGGAGAATTTTGAATACCTGTTTTCATCCTCCGATGCCTGGACGATTACCCGAAACACCATTGGCTACAATCTGGCAAACATTGTCCTGGGAACCGTTTTTGCCATGGCCATGGCCATCATGCTCAACGAAATCACCAGCAGACGCCGCTCCAAATTTTATCAGACCATGGTGCTTCTGCCTTATCTGATGAGCTGGGTTGTGGTGGGGTATATCTGCTACGCCTTTCTTTCTTCCGAATCCGGCATGGTGAATGGCATTCTGGCGAAGTTCGGACTGGAGCCGGTGAGTTGGTACAATGAAAAGAAATACTGGCCCTTCCTGATTATTTTCTTTAACCTGTGGAAGGGCATTGGATACAGCATGATCGTTTACTTTGCGGGCATTGTAGGGATTAGCGCGGACTATTATGAGGCGGCGGTTCTGGATGGGGCGACGAAATGGCAGCAGATTAAAAACATTACAGTTCCGCTGATGAAGCCGACGATCATCACGATGTTGATTCTGGGACTGGGCAATGTGATGCGTTCCGATTTCGGCCTGTTCTACCAGCTTCCGCGGAACAGCGGAGCCCTGTACTCGGTGACGCGGACGTTGGATGTCTATGTATACAATGCGTTGATGAAGAACAATGACTTCGGGATGTCCAGCGCGGCCAGTTTCTATCAGGCCATTGTAGGCTTTATTCTGATAATTACGGCGAATAAGCTGGTCAGACGCTACAGTGAAGAAAACGCACTGTTTTAGGAGGGAACGTTTATGAAGCAGAATCGAAAAATCAGTATCATCAGCAATACCTGTTTAACCATTGCGTCCCTTCTGGCGCTGCTGCCGTTTTTGTTATTGATCATTGCGTCCCTGACGGACAATAACTGGGCGATTGCCAACGGTTTCAGCTATTTTCCTGGAAAATGGAGCCTGGACGCGTATCTGTATCTGACGAGCCAGGCGGCGACGATCGGAAGAGCTTACGTGATGACGATCCTGTCGACGGCGGTGGGAACGGCACTCAGCATCCTGGTGACGAGCCTGTTTGCCTATGGCCTGAATAATGACCAGATTCCAGGGATTCGTCTGATCAATCTGGCGGTTGTGTTTACCATGCTTTTTAACGGCGGGCTGGTTGCAACGTATTATACTTATAACAATATTTTCCATATCAAAGATACCTTTTGGGCATTGATTTTCCCGAATCTGATGATGAATGCCTTCAATATTATTCTGGTGAAGAATTATTTCCGTGGAAGCATCCCGGACAGCCTGGTGGAGGCGGCGCGGATCGACGGAGCTTCCGAGTTTTCGATTTTCTTTAAAATTGTTTTTCCGCTGAGTAAGCCGATCATGGCGACCGTGGGCCTGATGACGGGGCTGATGTACTGGAACGACTGGCAGAATGGCCTATATTACCTGACCCAGAGAAACGGGAGCAAATTTTACACGATTCAGGTGGTTTTGAATACAATCAATGAGAATATCAGCTTTTTGTCTTCGAGCGGCAGTTCGGGAGCGGCGGCAGCGGTGTCGACAATGCCGTCGGCAACGGCGCGGATGGCGATTGCAGTCGTGGGAATTTTGCCGGTGCTGGTGATTTATCCCTTCTTCCAGAAATATTTCGTGAAGGGCATTATGCTGGGCGGCGTAAAAGGCTGAGAAAGGAATGGAGAAGGATGAACCAGATAGAAGAAACTTTGAAAAAATTTGTGGATAAACAGGAGATTGCCGGGGCGGCGGTTCTGGTGCGGAAGGATGGAGAGCTTGTCGTCGATTTTGCGTATGGTTACGCGGATATCGAGAAACGGATTCCGGTCAGCAAAAAGACGATGTTCCGGATGGCTTCCATGACGAAGCCGATCACGGCCATTGCGGTGATGCAGCTTGTGGAGCAGGGACGGATTGGCCTGTATGATGCGGTGGAAACGTATATTCCGGCGTTTTCCGATATGCGTGTTTGTGCGGAAAAAGTGGGAATGGATGTGTATGTTCCCGACCCGGACAGCCCGACGGGCCAGCGGGCGAAAGACGAAGTGCTGGAGGCAATGACCTATGAGAAGGCGGCCCGGCCGATTACCATTTTCGATCTGCTGAACCATTCCAGCGGCCTTGGCATGGGGCCGGTAGGCGATACACTGGCGGAGCGCGTTATGGAGCGGTCGGATTCGCTGCTGGAGCGGGCGGTGAAATATGCGTCGCTGCCGCTTGATTTCCAGCCTGGAACCGCCAGCGGGTACAGTGCTGTGGCAGCTTTTGAAGTTCTGGCTGCGGTGGTGGAGCAGGTGTCCGGGGAGCGGTTTTTGGACTATCTGAATGCGCATATTTTCGGGCCGATGGGAATTTCCGATATCACATTTGAGCTGAACGACGAGCAGAAATCCCGTGTGCCAAGGCTCTATGAATATGTGGATGGAGGTCTTGCGGATGTGACGGAGAGCAGCGTGAGCTGGAAGCAGGTAAATCCGTTAAATGGCGGGCACCATTCCGGGGCGGCGGGGATTCTGGGAACGATTGCGGATTATGAAAAAATTGCGCGGATGCTTTTGGACAAGGGTACGTATGAAGGCGTACAGATTCTGAAGCCGGAGACCGTGGAACAGATGGCCGGGAAAGGCATTTCCCATGAGAGCGTGATGATTCCGGGGATTTTCTGGGGGCTTGGCATGAGTGTGATGGACGAGCCGGGGAAGATTTCTTCTTCCCGCGAACCGGGAAGCTTTGGCTGGAGCGGGGCGTTCGGGACGCATTTTTATGTAGATCCGGTGCATAAGCTGGATGTGGTGTTGGGCGTGAACCGGTCGAATATCGGCGGGGCGGGATCGTATGTGTCTTTTGCGGTTGAGGATGCGGTGAAAGAGATGTTTTATCCGTCCTATGACCGGTTTTACCCGGGAAAAGTGTGGCTGGATACGGAAGGAAAACGGATTCAGGCTCACGGCGGATCGGTGCTGTATCTGGACGGAACCTATTACTGGTATGGGGAAAATAAAGAGAAGACGGATGGGAAAAACGGAATCTGGCACTGGGGCGTGCGCTGCTATTCCTCCGTGGATCTCTATAATTGGAAGGACGAGGGGCTGATTATCCCGCCGGAACCGGAAAACCCGAAATCTCCGCTCTATCCGAAAAACTGTATGGACAGGCCCCACATTCTTTACAACAAAAGAACCGGGAAATTTGTGTGCTGGCTGAAGCATATGAACGAAGATGGAACCCAGTCGGAAACGGTTTTGACGGCGGAGCGGGTGCTGGGCCCCTATACGGTTGTGCGGGAAGGGCTACGGCCGATGGGAATGGATGCGGGCGATTTTGATCTGGCGACGGGGGCGGACGGAAAGGCTTATTACTTTTTCGACAGGGTGCATTCGGAGATGATCTGCGCGGATCTGACGGAAGATTATACGGATGTGACAGGGTATTACAGTACGCATTTTCCGGGAAGGAAGCCGCCCTTTACGCGGGAAGGGATCGCGCATTTTGAGCGGAAGGGAAAGCATTATGTGTTCAGCTCCGGGACGACGGGATATCTGCCGAATCCGTCCATTGCGGCGGTGGCGGATACCTGGCATGGGCCTTATGACGAACAGTGGGATCCCTATGTGGACGATCCGAGCAATACGTCGTTCCATTCGCAGTTTTCCTGTATTTTTAAGGTGGAAGGGAAGAAAGATCTGTACATTGCCTGCGCGGATCGGTGGCTGCCGGACTGCATGGAGCAGGACTATGTGGAGTATGGGAAGCTTTTTGCAATGATTTTTGATCCGGACAGCGAGAAAGAAGAGCTTGCGCGGCTGGCAAAGAAATATCCGACAGATCGGGAGCGGAATACGTCGAAGGCGGATTATGTATGGCTTCCGCTGCGTTTTGAAGGGGAGCGGGCATACCTGGACTGGCATGAGGAATGGAAGATCGAGGATTACGAGTAGGAAGGAGCGGGCAATGAGACTGACAGATTTACGGGTGAATCACGTTGTAGAGCCGATGGGTTACCAGATGGAGCCGCTGAGTTTTTCCTGGAAGGTGGAAGAGGCCGGGGAGGCGAAGCGGCAGGAAGCCGCCAGAGCGCGTGTGTTTGAAGGCGGAAAAATGGTTTTTGACAGCGGCTGGGATGCAAAGGCCAGCAGCCTGGACTATGGAGTGGAGCTGACGCTGAAGCCGCGGACGCGTTATTCGTGGACGGTGGAAATGAAGGCGGATGACGGGCAGGAAGCCGCAGGGCAGAGCTGGTTTGAAACCGGGAAAATGGGTGAGACATGGGCCGGGAAATGGATTACGCCGGATTTGGAGGCGGATGTGACACCGGTGCTGCGGAAACAGTTTCCGGTTTCGAAAGCGGGAGAAGCAAGGATTTACATTTGCGGGCTTGGGTTGTATGAGGTATATTTAAATGGGAAGAAAGTGGGGAACGAATACCTTGCGCCGGGGTATCATTCCTTTGATTTCCATGTGCAGGCGCAGACGTATGATGTGACTGCGTATCTGCATGAGGGAGAGAATGAAATGCAGATCTGGCTGGGAGACGGCTGGTTCCGGGGGCGTTTTGGGTTTGACAGTTATACGAATCTATATGGGGAGCGGTGTTATGCGCTGGCTGAGCTGTATGTGGGGGAGGAGCTTGTGCTGGCGACGGATGAGAGTTGGGAGTGTAAGGAGTCTCCGGTGGTGGAGGCGAATATTTATGACGGCGAGGTGTATGATGCGAGGCGGGAGAGGGCGTTAGCGGAAGAGGATGGATGGCGCGGCGTGCGGTTGGAGGAGCCGGAGCGGTGCGGGGAGCTGAATCCGGTGCTGGCGGTGGCTGGCGCAGGGCCGGAAAATGTCGTTTTGGCGGGCGACGGACTGCGGCTTTGCGGCGAACCAGGAGTTTCCAGAGCCTATGCGGCTATCAGCGACCGCTACAGCCTGCCTGTCGTGATCAAAGAAACGCTGATACCGGAGTGGATGGAAACGCCAAAGGGAGAGGTGCTCTTGGATTTTAAGCAGAATATGACCGGCTGGGTGGAGTTTGACTGCTGTTTGCCGAAAGGGTGGAGCATCCGGCTGACTGCGGCGGAGATTTTGCAGGATGGCTGTTTTTATAAGGAGAATTACCGCACGGCGAAGGCAGAATTCGTGTATTATTCCAATGGGGAACCGGCCCATGTCCGGCCGCATTTCACGTTTTACGGATTCCGGTATATGAAGGTGGAATATCTGGATGCGGATGGGAAGGAGCTGGCGCTTGAGGGGTTTCGGAACGGCGGAGCCGGTTTCGATGCTTCCGGACATGGCTGCGAGGCTGGTTCTGTTGCGGCGGGGCATGACAGCGAGGCCGGGGCGGCTGAGGCGGGCTATGGCTGCGGCGCTGGCTTGGCGATGACTGAACATGGCGGTGTCAGCGGCTGGCTGAAAAATATCACCGGCTGCCATCTGCGCAGCGATTTCGACCAGACCGGCTGGATCGTGACCGGAAACGCGGACGTAAATCAGCTCTTCTCGAACGCCCTCTGGGGCCAGAAAGACAATTTCCTGGACGTCCCCACCGACTGTCCCCAGCGCGACGAACGCCTTGGCTGGACAGGAGACGCCCAGGTTTTTTCCGAAACCGCCTGCTACAATATGTACATGCCCGCCTTTTACCGGAAATACCTGTGGGACATGCGCGCCGAGCAGAGTATTTTAGACGGCGCGGGAATGAACATCGTCCCCCGCATCAAACAGGGCATGGTGGCCGAATCCGGCATCTGCCCCTGGGCGGACGCGGCTGCGGTGATCCCCTGGAATGTCTACCGTGTCTACGGAAGCAAGACCCTCCTGCGGGAGTGCTACCCTGGCATGAAAGCCTGGGTGGAGTTCCAACGACGGCGTGAGGAGGCGGCGGGAAGCAAACGGTTGATTCTGGATGGCTTCCATTTCGCGGACTGGCTGGCACTGGATAATTCTAAGCCGGGGCCATTGGGCGCGACCGACCCGCATTTTATTGCGAGCGTTTACTATTACTATTCCGCAAAGATCACGGCGGAGGCAGCGAAAGCCCTGGATATGGAGAAGGACGCGAGGGATTACGCCGGGCTGGCGGAGGAGATCCTTCAGGCGATCCAGGAGAACTATTTCGACGAAAATGGAGCATGTGTCTGCCGCACACAGACAGTCCAGGTGCTCTGCATCACCTTCGGCCTGATGCCGGAAAAACGGCAGAGTCAGGGAGAGACGCTGGCGGAGCTGATTCGGGAAAACAAGGGACATTTGAACACCGGATTTGTGGGAACGCCGTTTTTGTGCCCGGCGCTTACCGCGACCGGAAACCACGCCCTGGCGACGAACCTCCTTCTGAATGAAGAATTTCCAGGCTGGTTCTACAGCGTCAAAATGGGGGCCACCACCATCTGGGAGCGCTGGAATTCCGTGGAGCCGGACGGCCATATGAATCCGGAGGGCATGAACAGCCTGAACCATTACACTTACGGGAGCATCGAAGCCTGGATGTACGGTGATGTATGCGGTATCCGCCCCATTGCCCCCGGTTATAAGAAAGCGGTTATCGAACCCCATCCGGACAAACGGCTGCATTTTGCGGATATGAGGCTGGATACCGCTTCCGGAACGTACCGGGTGCGTTGGGAGTATCAGGAGGACGAAACGGTGGAATACCGGATTACGGTTCCCTTTGATGCGGAAGCGCAGGTACAGATCGAAGGAGAAACGAAGACGCTGCCCGCGGGGCACTATACGTATCGGGTGTGTTCTTGAGAAAAGCGAAGAAAGAGAGGCAATGTTTATGAATAAATTTTCCAGAAACCGCGTAAAAGGCTTCCTTCACACGGACGGCAGAACCATGAAAAACGGCGACGGCCAGCCGGTTGTCCTCCGGGGCTGGGGCGTGGGAAGCTGGATGAACCCGGAAGGGTTTATGATCGGGGGTGTGCCGCTGTTTCCGGAGGTGGGCGGATTTACGGATTTTGCCCTGCCGCGGCGGTTTGAGCGGGGGCGCACGATGGAGAGCACCGTCCGCGAGCTGTGCGGAACCGCATATGCCAAGGAATTTGCGAAAAAGTGGTATCGGACGTATTTAAGCGAGGAAGATATCCGTCTGATGGCAGAAATGGGCTATAATTCCGTGCGCCTGCCCGTGAGTGCCAGGCTGTTTCTGGCGGAGGAGCCAGGGATCCAGTGGATCGAGGAAGGGTTTTCGGTGCTTGAACAGGTGCTTGCGTGGTGCGAAAAGTACCGGATTTATGCCATTCTGGATCTGCACGGAGCGCCGGGCGGGCAGTCCGCGCTGGCCTGTGACGACGGCTTGGACAACCGTCCCCACATGTTTACGGAAGCGGAGAGCCGGGAGCGGGCGATGATCCTCTGGGAGGAATTTGCGAAGCGCTACCATGACCGCTGGATTATCGGCGGCTATGACCTGTTGAATGAGCCGCTTTCCGGGCCGGACTGCCGGAAATGGCTGCCGGAGCTGGCGCGTTTCTACGACGAGCTGATCCCGCGCATCCGCAAATATGATAAGAACCATATGCTGACATTGGAAGGCAGCGTTTTTTCTATGGATCTGGACATTTTCGATCATGAGTATGATCCGGAGTGCAAAAACTGGTGCATTCATATCCATTATTACAATTTTTCGCCGGAAGTGCGGGATTTATACCGGTTCCTGGATGCCAGCCTGCGGTGCAATGTGCCGGTCTGGATTGGGGAAGGCGGCAGTGATCCGGTGACGAATTCGATTTTTTATGAGATTGCGGCTGCCTATGATATCGGGTACTCGGTCTGGTCGTGGAAAAAGGCGGACGATCCGAAAGGAGAAGGGACTGCGGTTGTCCAGTACCCTCTGCCGGAGAAATGGGACGTGGTGCGGGAGTATATCCGAAACGGAGGCCCAAGGCCCTCTTATGCGGAAGCGCAGGAGATTCTGGATGAAATGCTGGAAAAAATGCAGATGAAGTATTGTCGGATTGATGAAACTTACAGCCGGTATAATCTGCGTCAGCCCGGAATCCGCATTCCGGCGGTTGGCTTTGACCAGGGGAGTGCGAAAGGGAATGGATGGATTTTTGGAAATGCGTTTGGATACCGGACGGAAGAGGGAATGAAGATGCCGCTGAGGCCGGGGGTGAAGCCGCCGCAGAGGGTGGTGGTGCCTACGGGTGAGCCGCTGCGGGATGCAAACCCGATTCGGGATTTGTGTCTGGAGCTGCGGGAAGGCGAGGCGGTTTCCTATACGATCCGTGATGTAGAAGGCGGGTGTAAGGCGGGGCTTGCGGCCCGCGCAGCCGGAACTGCCGGAACGCCGGCTCAGTCTGCAGAAGCCGGAGCTTCCGTCCAGGCCGAAGTTTCTGGAACCGGCGTTCAGCCTGGGACTTCCGCGCCTGCGGCTGGTGAAACCAGCGCTGTCCTCCGCATCTGCTGTCGCAGCCTGGACGGCCGGGAAATCACCGCTGAATTATCCATTGCGTCCGAAACCAGGGAATATACGGCTGCCCTCCTGAGTGACAGCCCGGAATGGGTTCTGACGGTGACGGCCGCGTCCGGAGCGGTGCAGTTGGACGAAGTGATCTTTGAACGCTGAGTTTTTGTTATACAATGAGCAGGGGCCGCCGCAAAAGCGTTTGTGCGGCAGCCCCTGCTGTTTTCAGGAATATTTTTCCATAAAACCAGATGGCGTAAGAATTTCAGGCTTTTCGATGTCAATTTCAGCAAAATCTTTATCGCCTGTAATTAGAATATCAATGTTTTCAACAATCGCTGTATAAAGCACCGGATAATCCTTCAGATCCCGGATATGAAATAATCCGGCCTCCATCTTGTGGGGAGTGTAAACGAACTCGTATCCCAACTTCGCGAGAAAGAGATCGATGGCATCTCGTTTTGCGGGAAATTTCCGGTCAGCGACAGCCAACAATTCCTCAACGACAAAAGAAGAAAGTACCAAGGTATGTTCCTGGGTAATGAATTCCAACATTTGTGTAAAACGTTTTCCGGGAAACAAAATCATAGAAATCAGTACGTTGGTATCCAACATTATTCGCATTGGTAAATATCACGCCTTTCTGCCCGGATTTCTTTTACCAGATCTACGACATCCTGTTCCTCTTTGAGCCCCAGTTCTTCTGCAATTCCCTGAAAAGCTTTCTGCGCGTCCACCAGTGCATTGACCGAAGCATTCATCATAACAACTTTATTTCCTTCCTGGACAAACAGCACCTTATCTCCGTCTTTTACGCCAAGCAGTTTTCGGATGGCAATGGGGATGGTAATCTGGCCTTTGGATGTGATTTTCGCAAGCTCCATAAAACTCCTCCTTTCCTGATTCAAGGAATACCTTGTTTTCCTTACATTTTTATTATACGCATAAGAAAAGGAAAAAGCAATAAAAACATATTTCAAAAGAAAAAGATTGCATTTTTCTAAAAACAGTAGTATATTCCCTTCTTTGACAGTTTGTAAGAATAAAAAAACGCTGTAACCCTCATAAATACTGGGTTACAGCGTTTTTTGTCTACTTTATGATATATAGTATTTTATTTTCTTCCTTTACTTTTTTTCTGAATCGTCTTCATCTGGCGCTTGGTAATAAAATCGTAGTCTGTCCTGAACCCACAAACCCGATGGATGTTATCTGTAAGAGCATCCCTCTCGTATAATGGCTCATATC
>JAUNPS010000015.1 GCA_030536575.1 Eubacteriales bacterium
AGAATACACATTCCCAAAAGGCAGGCTAAAAGATAAATTTACCTTTCGGAACTGTCTTATGAATGAAGGACTTGACAAATACAGAAACCTGCCCTATAATTACTTAGGAAACTAAGAAAGGAGGCATTTATGGTATCTTTATCCCAAAATGCTACCCGTTACATCAGCAAACTTTCCAATAAACTCCGCCGAAAACTCGACATGCTCTCCTCAAGAGACGATTTCAGCGGCTCCCAGGGCCGAACCCTGTACTTCCTCCTCTCCCAGAGCGACGACATTTTCCAAAAAGACATTGAGGAAGAATACAGCATCCGCCCGTCTACCGCCACAGAGCTTTTGAAGCAGATGGAAAAAAACGGCCTGATTATACGGGAACCCGTCGATTACGACAACCGCCTGAAAAAAATCACTGTGACTGAAAAAGCATTGACTTATAAACAGCAGGTGGTTGAGGAGCTGACCGCGCTGGAAGAAACGTTGATTCGAGATATTCCCGAAGAAGACCTGAATACGTTCTTCGCAGTCATGGAAAAAATGATGGATAACCTGTCCGAATAAAGTTTTCGGCCTGTTATCCGTTGTTTTTACTCAAATACTTAGGAACCTAAATTATAAGAGAAAGAGAGGTAACACATATGAACCAAACAAATGATTTCTCAAAAGGGAAGTTATTTCCAATGATCCTGAAATATTCGATCCCTGCGGCAATTTCCCTTTTAATCACCGCAATTTACAACATTGTCGACCGCATTTTCGTCGGAAACTTTAACGGCACTTCCGCATTGGCCGGACTATCGATCTGCTTTCCGCTTTCTTACATGATGATGGCCTTCGGGCTTACCTGCAGCGCAGGCGGCTCTTCGATGTTCAGCCTGTTCGCAGGAAAAGGCAAGCGGGAGGAAATGAATCGTTCTTTTGGAAATGCGCTGATTCTGGTGGTTATTTCTGAGATTTTTTTAACCGTATTTTTACTGCTGTTCGTGGAGCCAATTCTGAGAATTTTTGGCGTGACGGAAACGGCATATGAATATGCGGCGGAATATTACCGGATTGTTGCGCTGGGCTGCCTGTTTCAGGGACTGACGCAGGTTTTCTGTGATTTCGTGCGGGTTTCCGGGAGGCCTGTTCTGGGGATGTGCGTTACGGGAATTGGTGCGGTGACGAATATTATTCTCGATGCCGTATTCGTGGCTGTTTTGGGATGGGGCGTCAGAGGGGCGGCCTGGGCGACGGTGATCGGCCAGATTTTATCTGCATTATTCGGCGCTTATTTGGTTTTCAAAGGTTATACGAAGGTAGAAATAAAAAGGGAGACGTTTTCTTTCGACTGGAAGCTTTCGAAAAAAATCATATCGTGCGGCTTTTCTTTCTGGATTGCGCAGATGGCAATGGGGCTGATCAGCCTTGTCTATAACAGCCAGTTAGGAAAGTATGGCGGCGATACGGCGATCAGTGTTTATGCGGTTGTTGCAAGTATTATGACGTTTGTGATCATGCCTGCGAGTGGGATCAGCCAGGGAATCCAGCCGATTGTCGGGAATAATTTCGGGGCGGGACATTACAAACGGGTTATGGAAACTCTGTATCAGGCTTCCGCGCTTTCTGTAGGCATTACCTGCATCATCTGGCTGATTGTTCTGGTTTTTCCGGAGGAAATTTTGTTGGCTTTTGGAGCTGCGGAAGAAATGCTGGAGATTGGCGTTCCGGGATTGCGGACGAATTTCTGTATTACGCCGGTGCTGGGATTTGTGATGTTGGTGACGACGTTTTTCCAAGCGATTGCGAAGCCGGTGCCTTCGATTGTTATTACGTTTTTGAGGCAGATTTTGTTCCTGATTCCATTTATTTATCTGTTCCCGGTTTTCTGGGGAATGAATGGGATTTTTGCTGCGCAGCCGGTGAGCGATGCGTTGGCGTTGATTTTGTCCGTGATTCTGGTGGTCAGGGAGCAGAGAAAGCTTTGCGGAAATGCTTCTGCGCCGATGGTAAAAACGGGAACAGCGTATTAAAAAGAGAAGCAGGAGGCGCCTGAACGGCAATGCTCCTGCTTTTTTCTGTGATACAGAATTCTTTTATACGACAGCTTCAATCAGCAGTTTATCACCAAGGACAATTTCTTTCATGCCGACTTCTTTCTTTTTGTTGAAGTTGAAACTTAGCATATAACCTTTTTTCATGTGGAAGTAATCCAGGTAGCCGGAGAGCTGCTTTTCTCCGCGTTCGTTGTAAGCATTGCCACGCCAGATTTTCAGTTCGAGGATGTTTTGTTCTCCGCGATAATAGATGACCAAATCCATGCGTTCGTGATTCCTTGTTTGGGGCTCGATGCTATAATTTCCGATGCCGTTCAGGATAGGCTTCAGAAATAAAATGAAATATTTCCGGCCGACATTTTCCAGAAAGGCCTCATCCTCTTCGCGGTAAAGTTCATGAAAAGCTTCTATAAATTTTTCAAGAATCCGACGGATATTCAAGTGTCCGCCTACAAGGAACTGGTTTTTTTCCTGTGCGCCGATATCATACATTTTGCTGAATGCAAATTCTTCCGCAAGGAAGTGATTGTAGAGGACGGATTCAAAAATTCGATTGGAAATGACTGCGGTATCGTTTTCGTTTCGAATAAAGCCGAACATGGTGGCGTCTTTCATATAGGCGCTTGTTGCGACATAAGGGATGGGCTTTCCATGAAAAAGCAGTTCATAAAGCATTGAGCGAAGCTCCGGATAGAGTTCTAATTTCCTTAAAAGGGACTCGTAGAGAGGATTGTCCTCTTTTATAATGGTTTTTTCAGCTTCATAAAAACCCTCAATGCTCCAGGCGCTGCTTTTTGTAGGATAGTTTGGGGTTTCGGAGATCTCTTCATCTAAAATTTTACACAGACCGGAAACCAGATAGGGATATCCGGAGGTATATTCGTAGATGAGGTTGGAAATTGCAGGTATATCCATTCCGGTGTGATAGTCCGCTTCATATTGCTGCAGCATTCCTGCAATTTCGAAAACGGAAAAACTCATATCTATACGAAATTTTGCAGCAATGTTCCACGGACTATTCTCCGTATGATCTTCATCCGCCCTTATTTTCCGTTTAACACTGCGAACATCATAAACGCTTGCAAGAATTACCGACTGAAAAGTCGGGATTTGTCTTCTTTTTAGATAGTAAAAACGAAGCTGTGCAAGAAAGTCAATGAAAATTTGATTCTTTGCGGCGGAATCCACTTCATCAATAATCAGGACTACTTTTTTGCTGGAATTTTGACAGAGTTTTTGAAGCGTGAGGAAGAGCATAGACAAGGTAGCTTCCTGGACTCTGCCTGTGGCGTAGAAGGTTAGTTCTTCTTTTATATCTTTCGGTAGATTTTTCGATGCTAGTAACAGTTGTCTTGAAAAGGCAGCAGTAAAATTTTGCTCAGATTGGAAGTCAGCGTAGCTGATGCCCTGGAAATCCAGGCTGATTACGTTATAATCATTCTGGAGATAATTGGCGAGGGCAGTTAAGGTCGTTGTTTTTCCGTATTGACGAGCCTGATTGATTGCAAAATATTTTTCATGATCAATCATGGATTTGATTTTTTGCAGGCGGCTGGAAAGATCGACCATATAGTGTAATTCGGGATCGCAATATCCGTCGGTATTAAATGTTTTATGCATTTGTCAGGACACCCCTTTCGCAAAAGCAGTTGTGGAATGGAGTCTGTAAGCGCCATGAAAAGGGCGCGGGACTAGTGGTTCATATCATTCTAACATGTGGGAGTTAAAATGACAAGAATTTATACAATTGCGGAAGAAGGGCCAGATTATGTGACCATAGATTTGATGATTGTATTTAAGCTTTTTAACTCTTCTCGATTTAGTTTCCTGAGATTTGCGACGATTTCCTGATGCCAGGTGGGAACAGAAATATCGAAGCTGAAAAAATCTTCTGGCGTAATCTGCAGATATTCGCAAATATAAAAAAAGGCGAGCATAGAGGGCAGCATCTGTTTGTTTTCAATATGATTGATGTAATTGGGGTTTTGGCCTAGGGCCAAGCTCATTTCACGAGCGGAGACACCTTTTTCGATACGTAGTTGTGCAAGGCGCTCTGCAAATTTATCTTCATACATAGACATTACCTCGTTTTTCTAATTATAGGTTATAAAGTAAGAAAAAAAGGATTTTATAAGTGGTATAGGGTTGACGGTACAAGTTTTAAAAATGTATAATAAAAGAAAAAAGCTTTTAAAAATTGTATTAATTAAGTTAGCTTTGTTTGAGCTACACAAAAATTAATTTTGAGGGAGGAAATGTGAGATGAAAAAAAGAAGTTTGGCTTGCCTATTGGCAATGACGATCTTTTCTGCATCGATTATGCAGAATGGAACTATAGGAAGTGCAGCGGAAACGAAACTGCCGATAGAGACAGAGGTTCAGGAAACAGAATTTTCGGTAGAGATGGAAACACGGGAAGTAGAAACAGAACTTTCGGTGGAAACAGAGACGCAGGAAGTAGAAACAGAACTTCCGAAAGAGGCAGAAACACAAGCCAGCGAAACGGAGCTTTCAGTGGAAACAGAGACGTGGGAAGCAGAAACAGAACTTCCGAAAGAAACAGAAACGCAAGCCGTTGAAACAGAGCTTTCAGTGGAAACAGAGACGCAGGAAGCAGAAACAGAACTTCCGAAAGAAACAGAAGCGCAAGCCGTTGATACAAAGCTTTCAGTGGAAATAGAGATGCAGAAAGTAGAAATGGAAACACAAGCCGACGAAACAGAACTTCCAATGGAAACAGAGACACAGTGGAGCGAAGTAGAACTTCCGGTGGAAACAGAGACACAGGCAACGGAAACGGAATTTCCAGTAGAAACGGAAATACAGGAAACAGAAACGGAAATCAAAGAAAAAGAGTCTGAATTTCAAATGGAAATGCGAGAATCAGAAGAGGAATCTACGGAAAGTGCAGAGAAGCCAGTAGAAGCAGAAACGACAATGGAAACGGAAGAAACCTCTGAAAATGCGATAGAATGTATCAGTAAGATTTCATTAAATCTCTTAAAAGAACAAATAGCAAAAGAATCCGTCTATTATAGTAATTATAAACAGATTTCAGAATATGTAAGCGTGACGGTAGAATATAACAATGGCGATCAATGGCTAGAGTGTTTTGGAGTAAATGCGACAGATACCTATGGAAATCTTATGAACTGCCAGATAATTAGAAAAAGTGACGGACAGGAGATAGAGTCCACGGTATCTGTAAATGAACTGGAAAGAGGCAGTTACATTTTAAGTGTCACATGTGGAGATAAGATAGCGGAAGAGGAACTGGTTATTTTTTCAATTGCGGATCAAGTGGCGGGTGAATTAGTAGCTGATGCTTCAGAAGCGCAGGTGTTTAAAATTGGGGTAAATAATAAGAATTGCTACCACATAAGAGTGGAAGAAGGAGGAAATTATAGCTTAAGTTGGGATGAGTATCACCTGGCATATTTTTTTGGAAGCACTGCAAGTGGATTGGAATTTTTGGAGCTTGTAGATGATATGGAAGAAGGAGCTTATCAGCTTTTCTTAGAGAGCGAGCGGGATTATTATCTGTATTTTCCGGAAGAAAGTACGGACTATATCATCGAGTATGCGCTGAATAGTATTTCTTCGTATGGGTTGGCGGCTTTGGCGGATGAATATCCGGAACTGGTTTTAGGGGAAACAGTTTCAGTACCAGCCGGTCAAACAACTACGTATACTCATATAGCAACAGGAGATTGTGGATTTTATGAATTGAATATAGGGGACAAGCAGAGTGGCGTTATTTTTACTTTATATAATTCAAATATGGAAGCTTTGGAACCAGTAGAACTATGGTCTTCGGGCAGAGTGATTTATTTGGAAAAAGGCAATACCTATTATTTCGAAGTGTATCCGTATGAAGATAGCGGGAGTAGTTTTGAGTTAAATCTGTCAGCATTTGAAGTATGGAATATGGAAGAACCTATAACATTCAAGGCATTTGGCAGATACGCTTTTATACCAAGTCAGACAAAAAAGTATTTTTTTGAAATTGTAAATCAAGACGGAGATAATAGGCCAAATAGTATGCAGATTCTGGACAAAGATGGGAATGATGTTGTGATAGGGACAGAACTGCGCCAGGGAGAAGTCTATTTATTAGAAAATACTACAATTTATCTCGACGACTACTATTTTACTGTCACGGTGGTAGACTTGCCTGAGGTTCAAGATATAGAGATTCTTCAAACACCGGATATTACAATCTATCCTGTAGGTTCTTATAAATTTAATCCTGAAGGCTTGAAAGTAAAAATTACTTATGATAACGGAGAGACAAGTGAATTATTGTACGGTCAAAAAGATCTTTACAATAATGTTATTTATGTAGAGCTTGGGGAGAACGACGATACTGTATGGGAAGCTGGAAATAGTTATACGGCAACAGTGTATGTGAGCCAAAATGTAAATCCATCGGAGAGTCCAAATGTGACAGCCGAGTTTGAAGTGCAAGTAAAAAATACTACAGAAGCGGCAACGAAGCTTACAATGGAGGATAATACAATAGCTTATGCGGATGGTAAAAAGAAGCTGTTTTATTTTGAGGCACCTGAAGCAGGAGAATACCGTTTTACTAGTGAAAGTAATTTATCTATAAAATGGTGGAAAGAATATAAGGAAGATCAAAGTATGGATTGTTGGGTAGGTCCAACGAGTTCTTTTTCTTGCGTACTGGAAGAGGATGAAAGAATTCTTTTATTGACAGCGGGAAATGCGGCTACGGATACAGATTTGAAGATTGTAAATGTCCCTAATATATCTGGAATATCCGTAGAAGCAAATGGAGCTACAGAATTTATAGGAGGCTCAGTTGACTTATATGCGAATACAGTAACCGTATCTTATTCCAATGGTTCCAGCCAAACGGTTAATTTATTTGATTCATTTGGAAATTATTTTAGCAGACGTCTTTTAGATGCGTCCGGGAATATCGTAACAGCGAATGAAGAGCTGCCAGCGGGTATCTATTATATTAGTGTTTTTTACGGAAAAATAGAAGGTCGTTTGGAGATCGAGATTGTTTCTATTTATGAGAAAGCGAAGGATAATCCGTTAGAGCAGGATGTGACAGCAAGCTTTCAATTAGAAGAGACACAGGGAATATGGTATTGTTGCTATACGCCATCTGAGACGAGCCGATATCAGGTTATGCTTGAACCGTCAGATAATACAGATATATGTTTTTGGGCAGTAGATGCGGATGACAAAGCGATATCAGACATCTATTCGAAGGATAATTGTTATTATCTTATGATGGAGCAAGGTAAAACTTACTATTTTGCGGTAACGGATCAACTTGGAGTGGCAGAGGATGGTACAGAATATCGGGTTACGATCAGTAAATGTAAGGGGATAGAGAGTGTCTCTTTGGAAAATACAAAAGAATATCTTGACTTTCAGGGGAGAGGAGCATTTCAGTCTGGAGATATACAAATTCATGTTATATACGATGATGGAAGTACCGCTGATACTAATAGAGAGTCAAAGGATGAATATGGAAATGAATTCAAAGTAAAACTTTTGAAGGATGGGGAAGAATACGCTTCATTTACTGAGACAAAACAGGGGATTGATTTACCAGCGGGAGAATATCAAGCACAGGTGTTTTGCAATGATGAGGAAAGCAGTATCGCTTCAATAGATATTCAGGTAAAGGAAATAGTACTGAATGATCTTCCACAAATTACTGAGAACGTTCCATTTAATGTAGATGGGAGTAATGAATTTTTTTGCTTTACGCCAACAGAAAGCGGTGTTTATTATGCATCTATCTTGTCAGGAAAGAAGAATTTGATAGATGTCGACGAAGTAGCCTTTGGTATAAAAAATAAAGAAGATGGTACATGGCAGTTTTGCGATTGTATAGAAGTTGCGGCAGGGGAATCTTGTTTGTTTTACTATAATTCTTTTGAAGGACAAGTGACAATTTCGAAATTTGTTACATCGAGTGGAGGAACATTAAAACTGAATCAATGGCAGGAAGTAGTGATAGCCGATACAGATGACAAAGTATCGTATACTTTTACGCCAGAAAAAACAGGCATCTACATTTTTGAAGAACGGAACTATACTGACATGTATATCCGATTATGGATCTATCAGGATGGTGTAGAAATTTCCAGAGGCCATTCACAATGTGTTTGTGAATTAGAAGCTGGTATAACGTATACTCTACAGACTGGATATGACGAAGAGGATATAGGAAGCTACGATATTATTCTTATGGAATATATAAATTGTAGACATAATTTCTATACAGTTAAAAGAGAAGCTACTTGTGATCGTGTTGGAGGATGGTGGACGGAATGTCAAAATTGTGACATAATGATATTAGAAGGAATGACTGCTCCCATGACGGATCATGTATGGGACGATGGAAGTGTAACGAAAGCCGCGACATGTACGGAAGCGGGAATAAAAACATTTGCCTGCCAAATATGTGAGACTACGCGAACGGAAAGCATTGCAGCTCTGGACCACAGTTATAGTAGCACCTTTACGACCGATAAAGCCGCGACATGTACGGAGAACGGAAGTAAGAGCCGCCATTGTACGGTATGTGGGGCAAAGACAGAAGTAACGACACTTTCAGCGACAGGGCATAAATGGGACAGCGGAACGGTAACGAAGGCCGCAACATGTACGGAAGTGGGAATAAAAACATTTACCTGCCAAACATGTAAAATAGCACGAACAGAAAGCATCGCGGCGCTGGGGCATAGTTATAGCAGCGTATTTACGACCGATAAAGCCGCGACATGTACGGAGAACGGAAGTAAGAGCCGCCATTGTACAGCATGCGGAGCAAAGACAGAAGTAACGATACTTCCGGCGACAGGGCATAAATGGGACAGCGGAACGGTAACGAAGGCTGCAACATGTATGGAAGCGGGCGTAAAAACATTTAACTGCCAAACATGTAAAACAACACGAACGGAAAGTATTGCAGAATTAGGGCACAGCTATAGCAGCGAATTTACGACCGATAAAGTTGCGACATGTACGGAAGCTGGAAGTAAGAGCCGCCATTGTACAATATGCGGAGCAAAGACAGAAGTAACGACGCTTCCGGCGACAGGACATAAGTGGGATGCTGGAACGGTGACGAAAACAGCAACGTGTGCAGAAGCAGGTGTAAGAACATTTACCTGTCAAACATGTAAAGCGACACAGACAGAAAGTATTCCGGTTCTGAGCCATAATTATACAGTAATTGTGGACAAGGAAGCTACTTGCGGAGAAAACGGAACTCAACATGAAGAGTGTACTGTTTGCCATAGTAAGAAAAAGGCAGTTTCAATTCCTGCAACGGGAGAGCATATCTTTGATGAGTATAAAATAACGAAGGCTGCAACTGTTTTAACGGCAGGAAGACAGGAACGGGAGTGCAAGGTTTGCGGTCAAAAAGAAAGTGCTGTGACTGCAAAACTGAAAGCTACGGTTAAAGTAGCCAAGAGTAGCGTGAGCGTGTATGTGGGTAAAAGTATCTCTTTCCCGAAAGTAAGTTATGGAGAGGGAGATGCTATTACAGGATATAAATCCAGTAAAACCTCAGTCGCAACGGTAAAAGGCAATGGGAAAATCACCGGCAAGAAAGCAGGAACAGCGACGATTACAGTTACTTTGAAAAGCGGAAAAACTGCAAAGGTAAAAGTAACTGTGAAGAAGATCGCGACTACGAAACTCAAGGTAAATAAAAAGACTTTAACGCTGAAAAAGGGGAAAACTTATCAGCTTAAAGTGACAGTAACACCGAAAAACAGCCAGGACAAAGTGACTTATAAGAGCTCAAATGCGAAGGTTGCAAAAGTAAGCAGTAAGGGAAAAATTACTGCGAAAAAGAAAGGAACAGCAACGATTACGATTACATCTGGCAAGAAAAAGGTGACTTGTAAAGTAACTGTGAAATAGTTTGTGGCTGGGAAGGACGAAAGTTAGAAAAGCAAGCCGGGGCGGTGAATAACCGCCCCGAAGCTGTTTTAGCGAACTATACAAGAAATAATTCAAGCAGAAAAACCACCAGGCACGCCGAAACCGACACCTGCAGCAGGCTCTTCCCCATCCACGCCAGCGCAATCCCAACAATCAGCGCCGCCCATGCCGACCAGATGCTTCCCGTCTCCGAAAGAATCGCGGGGAAAGTCATGACAGCCAGGGTCACGTAGGGGACATAATATAGGAAGGAACGGATGGTTTTGTTCTTGATTTCTTTGCGGATCAGGGTCAGGGGCAGCATACGGATGATGTAGGTGACCAGGGCCATGACGAGAATGTAGAGGTAAATGTTATGCTCCATGGGTTTCCTCCTCTTTTACCGGGAACAGGATTGCCGCGCCTCCGGCAATCAGGACGGTAAGGATAATGGTGCGGGTTCCGCTGGACAGGGAAGAGACCAGCGGAAGTTTGGTAAAGGCGAAGCTGGCGGCCATGGAAAGCAGGATGAGGCCGGCCAGGATGCGGTTTTTCCGGGCTGGCGGGATGATGACAGCCAGGAACATGCCGTAGAGGCCCACGCTGAGGGCGCGGACAATGTTGGCCGGGAGCAGGTTTCCCATGAGGACGCCAAGGTAGGTGCCGATGGTCCAGCCGGGGATGGCGATCAGGATCAGGCCGTAGGTGTAAAAGGGGTTCAGCTTTCCGGGGACGGCCATGGAGACGCCGAAGATTTCGTCGGTTACGTCGTAGCTGATCAGGAGGCGGTGCAGCAGGGGGGTGTCCGGCGGGAGTTTTTGGCTGAGGGCGCAGGACATCAGGAGGTAGCGTGCATTGGCTACGAGCTCCATGATGGCCACTTCCAGGTAGGTGGCGCCGGCGGCGATCAGGGTGAAGCCGGCGAATTCGCCGGCGGAGGCGTTGTTGGTGAAGCTGGCCAGGGCGGCTTGGAAGGGGGTGAAGCCGGCGTTTTTGGCGGCGATGCCGAGGGTGAAGGCGACGGCGAAGTAGCCGAGGGAGATGGGGATGCCGTCGCGGAGGCCTTTGGTGAGGCAGGTTTTGTTTTCGTTTTTCATGGGTTCCTCCAGGGTGCAAAAAAATTGTTACTTTTCACATAGCTTCCGACTACGTAATGATGACCGGACGCCACTGTGCCGACGAAAACCTTTCGGGGAACGGGGCAACGTCATCGTCTACGGAAAACCTGCCACTGGCAGCTTTTTCGCACACTGAGGCGAAACTTCCCCTAACTGCGACTAAGACGCTCAGGAGAGCCTTCCTATTTTATGCGCCTTGCCATGCGAGCATGGTATCCGATTCACCGGAAAGTCTTAGTAAGGGGTGATTTCGACTCTTCCTAGAACCGCCCCTCGAAACACGTCCCCGCCAGCTTTCCGTCTTCACAGCGACTGTATATAGCCTGCTGGGAAGTATCGAAAAAATGATAAGTGTGAAAAGTACCTTTTTAATACCTTTATTTTAGCGTGCCCCTTGAAATTAGTCTAACGAATTCTTATAATAAAACCATTAGTTTTACTAATGAAAGGCGGAAATGTTTTGAATCGGTATCGTGTGTTTGTGAAAGTGGTGGAGTGCGGCAGCTTTACGAAGGCCGCGGAGGAACTGAATTATACGCAGTCGGCGGTCAGCCAGATGGTTCACACGCTGGAGGAGGAGCTGGACACGGTGTTGATTTTGCGGTCGAAGAACGGGGCGGCGCTGACGGTGGACGGGGAGGAGTATTTCCCTTATATCCGCTCGATTAGCCATGCACATCAGGAGTTGGAGGAGAAGTTCCGGGAGATGCAGGGGCTGAACAGCGGGAAGATCCGGATCGGCTCCTTTACGAGCGTGAGCCGGAACTGGCTGCCGGGGCTGATGAAGGAGTTTAAGGAGCGGTATCCGGGCGTGCAGTTCGAGCTGTTCCAGGGGGAGTATACGAACATTGCGCAATGGATTAAGGAGGGGCGCGTGGATTTCGGCTTTGTAAATCCGGAGGCGGTGGAGGGCCTGCAGACGATTCCGCTGTACCAGGACGAGATGGTGGCGGTGCTGCCGCGGGGGCATGCGCTTGCCGGAAAGGACGTGGTGACGCTGGCGGAGCTGGCGAAGTGCCCGTACATTTTGCTGGACGAGGGGGAAAGCAGCGTGCCGCTGGACGCCTTTGGGAGAAATGGGCTGACGCCGGATATCCAGTACCGGGTTTATGACGATTATTCGATTGTGGCGATGGTGGAGCAGGGGCTTGGAATTTCGATTCTGTATAAGCTGGTGGTGGAAGGGCAGGCGAAGTCCTGTGTGACGCGGCCGGTGGAGCCGGCGGTGGAGCGGACGGTGGCGGTGGCGTGCAAGAACTGGAAGACGCTGCCGATTGCGAGCAGGCATTTTCTGGATTTTATTTTGGAATCCTTCGGGATTTTGGCAGAGGAGCGCTAAATGGCGCTTCTTTTTTTGCGCCCAAACGGTTTACCAAATATTTACAAAGAACCCGAAGCAGGATTTACAAACATTCTTTAAGATAGGGAGTGTTTCAAGAGAGTGTTCAGAAAAAGGAGAGATACACACATGTCAAATCTGACTTTACGCAATGTGTCCAAAGTCTATCCAAACCACAATTGCGTAGTGAGGGATTTTAACCTGCAAATTAAGGATCGGGAATTCATCATTTTCGTAGGCCCTTCCGGCTGCGGAAAATCCACCACCCTGCGCATGATCGCCGGGCTGGAAGAGATTTCCGAAGGGGAACTGTGGATCGACGGCGAACTGATGAATTATGTGGAACCCAAAGACCGGGGCCTGTCCATGGTTTTCCAGAATTATGCTTTGTATCCGCACATGACCGTCTACGGAAACCTGGCCTTTGCCCTGAAAATCCAGAAGATACCGAAAAAGAAGATCGACAAGCAGGTACAGGAAGTGGCGGAAATCCTGGAAATCAGCCATCTGCTGAAGCGTTACCCCAAAGAACTGTCCGGCGGGCAGAGACAGCGCGTGGCCATCGGGAGCGCAATGATCCGTCAGCCGAAATTATTTTTAATGGACGAACCGCTGTCAAACCTGGACGCGAAGCTGCGGGCACAGATGCGCGTGGAAATTGCAAAACTGCACAAGGAGCTTGGCAGCACGATCATCTATGTGACCCATGACCAGACGGAAGCCATGACGCTGGGCACCCGCATTGTAGTGATGAAAGAGGGCGTGATCCAGCAGGTGGACGCACCGCAGGAGCTTTACCAGAATCCGGTGAATCAGTTCGTGGCCGGGTTTATCGGTTCCCCGTCCATGAATTTCCTGGAAACTTCCGTGGGATTTTCCGGCGACCGGGCCTGCCTGTATGTGGAGGGAACGGAACTTCCATTGTCGGACAATGCCTCGTTTATCCTGAAAAAGAAGGGCTACACGGCAGGAAGCATCCAAATGGGAATCCGTCCGGAAAACATCCTGAGCGAAAAACTGGCGGCGGAGACGGTCGGAACGCGCCTGAGCCGACCCATTCCGGTAAAAGTGACCGCAAGGGAACTGTTGGGCAATGAAGTGATCCTGTACTTTGACCTGGAAGGGAAGCAATGCAGCGCGCGGGTGGAGCCGGAAAACGGCACGAAGGCAGGCGAAAGCACGAAAATATATCTGGATCTGAATAAAATCTACCTGTTTGACCCGGACACCGGGGAAAGCCTGCTGTATCATCCGGCCGCCGCGCAGGAAAGCATACCGGCATGAAAGGAAAGGAGAAAGAAATGAAACGCAAACTTTCGGTGAAAGAACGGTTTGGCCCTTACGGCTATTTGGTGCCGAGCCTTCTGATCTTTGCAATCTTTTTGTTCTATCCGTTTTTTAAAACGATTTTCATCAGCCTGTATAAGACAAACAAGCTGGGGCAGCCCAAACTGTTTGTGGGACTTGGAAACTATATTGAGCTGCTGCAATCGAAATCTTTCGCAAACAGCCTGGTGGTAACGCTGATCTTCGTGGTCATCGTGGTGGCCGGAAGCATGATTCTGGGCCTGATCGCGGCGGTTCTGTGCAATAAGGCATTTCCGGGAATCCGGATTTTCAGCACAGCCTACGCGCTGCCGATGGCAATCGCCTCCAGCTCCGCGGCCATGATTTTTAAGATCATTCTCCACCCTTCGGTGGGAATTTTAAATAAATTGACGGGTCTTGAGATCAACTGGATCAGCGACCCGAAATATGCTCTTGTCTGCGTTGCGGTTCTGACCGCCTGGCTGAACAGCGGTATCAATTTCCTCTATTTTTCGGCAGGGCTTGCAAACATTGACGAGAGCATCTACGAGCGGGCTTCCGTGGACGGGGCGAGCAGCTTTCAAAAATTTTTCCATCTGACCCTTCCGGGGCTCAGCCCGATCCTGTTTTACACGCTGGTGGTCAATATTATCCAGGCGTTCCAGTCCTTCGGCCAGGTAAAGATCCTGACCCAGGGAGGGCCGGGAGAGTCCACGAACCTGATCGTCTATTCGATTTACCGGGACGCGTTTTTCAACTACCGGTTCGGAAGCGCGGCGGCGCAGTCGGTGATCCTGTTTCTGATCGTAATGGCGCTGACGCTGATCATGTTCAAGATTGAGAAGAAGGGAGTGAAATACTGATGGCAGCTTTTGATACTGGAATCGGTGTTGTGGGTTATGAAGACCGGGAGAAATTAAAGGAACTGCACCGGGTGATGAATGCCCGTGCGAAGCGGAAAAAGCATCTCCGCCAGGGAGCGCTGATCCTTGGAAATCTGGTGATGGCGCTTTTCATTCTGTTGCCGCTGCTGTACGCGGTGAGCGTGGCGTTTATGCCGTCCAGCGAATTGTTCACAATGGAGCTGAATCTTTTGCCGAAGAACCCGACGCTGGAGAACTTCCGGCAGGCCCTTACGAAGGTTCCGCTGGGACGGTTTGTGCTGAATTCGTTTCTGGTGGCCGGGCTGATTACGGTAGGACAGATTTTTTCGTGCTCGCTGGCGGCGTTTTCCTTCTCCTTCCTGGAGTTTAAGGGGAAAGGAATCCTGTTTATGCTGGTGATGGCAACCATGATGATTCCGGGCGAGGCCACGATCATTTCCAACTATCTGACCGTCAGCGGATGGGGATGGCTGGATACGTATCCGGTGCTGATTGTGCCGTATTTGACCAGCGCAATGGGGATCTTCCTGTTCCGACAGTTCTATATGACGTTTCCGGTTTCCCTGTTTGAGTCGGCGAAGCTGGACGGATGCTCGAATCTGCGGTTCATTGTAAAAATTCTGATGCCGCTGACGAAATCGGCGATCGGGGCCATGGCGGTGTACACCTTCATCAATGCATGGAATATGTACATGTGGCCGCTGCTGGTGACCGGGTCGGATAAAATGCGGACGGTGCAGATTGGGATCGGTATGCTAAACAGTGTGGACGCACAGTCCATTACGCTGATGATTGCAGGGGTTGTGATGATTATCCTTCCGTCGATTTCGATTTTTATCATTGGACAGAAACAGTTAATTAAAGGAATGTTCTCCGGTGCGGTGAAAGGCTGACAGCGGGAACCATAAAAAGGAGGCAATTATGAAGAAAAAAATCATTTCCACAATGCTTGTAATGGCAATGCTGGCGTCCGCAGGGACGAGTACCGCGCTGGCGGAAGAGAGCAGCCTGGCCGGAACCACGATCGAGTTCTGGCATTCTATGGGCGGGGTCAATGGGGAGGCCATTGACTATCTGGTAAAGAAATTTAATGAAGAAAATGAGTACGGAATTACGGTCAATGCGCAGTATCAGGGTGAATATGACGATACGATCAACAAGCTGAAGAGCGCGCAGATCGGCAATATGGGCGCGGATCTGGTGCAGATTTATGACATTGGGACGCGGTTCATGATCGATTCCGGCTGGGTGGTTCCGATGCAGGAGCTGATCGATGCGGCCGGGTATGATGTGACGCAGATCGAGCCGAACATTGCGGCCTATTATACCATTGATGACCAGCTTTACTCGATGCCGTTCAATTCTTCCACGCCGCTGCTGTACTATAATAAGGATATGTTCGCGGCGGCCGGGATTGAGGAGGTTCCGACCAGCCTGGAAGGAATCGGGAAAATCGCGGAGAAGCTGACGACGGAAGGCGGTGCCGGAGAGGCCATTTCGCTGGGCGTTTACGGATGGTTTTTTGAGCAATTTCTCTGCAAGCAGGGTCTTTCCTACGCGGACAATGGAAACGGAAGGGAAGCGGCGGCAACCGGCGTAGAATTTGATGAAAACGGCGGAGCGCTGAAGATTCTGGAAGCGTGGCTGGCGCTGTCGGAAAGCGGCGCGGCTCCGAATGTGGGACGCGGAGGCGATGCGGGACTTGCGGATTTTTCGGCCGGGAAAGCGGCGATGACGCTGGGTTCAACGGCTTCCCTGAAGCAGATTCTGGAAGATGTGAATGGAAAATTTGAGGTTGGAACCGCGTATTTTCCGAGTGTGACGGCGGATGATGAGGGCGGCGTTTCCATTGGCGGGGCATCGCTGTGGGCGCTGGAGAATCAGGATGAGACGCGGAAGGAAGCGACGTGGAAGTTTGTGGAGTTCCTGGTTTCGCCGGAGTCCCAGGCGTATTGGAATGCGCAGACGGGCTATTTCCCAGTAACGACGGCGGCTCACGAGGAGGAAGTATTCCTGGAAAACATTGCGCAGTATCCGCAGTTCCAGACGGCCATCGACCAGCTTCATGATTCGGCGCCGGCGTATGCGGGGGCGCTGCTGAGTATCTTCCCGGAGGCGCGCCAGATCGTGGAAACCGAGATTGAGAATATGCTGAATGGAAAAGAAACGGCGGAGGAAGCGGTTGACTCCATGGCGGCGAGCATTAATAAATCCATTGAGGAATACAATCTTCTGAACGAATAGGAGCAAATAAAAGATAAAGGTGTTGCCCTTTGGCAGCACTTTTTTCTTCCCAGCAGAGAGAAGATGCATTATAATAGAAGGACAAGATGAAGGAGGAGTATGCGATGACAAAGGTATGGGCACATCGGGGAGCGTCCGGGTACGCGCCGGAAAATACGTTGGAGGCATTTGAATTGGCCGCGAAGCAGGGAGCGGACGGCGTGGAACTGGATATCCAGCTTTCGAAGGATGGGGAGCTGGTGGTGATGCATGACGAAACGGTAGATAGAGTGACGGACGGAAGGGGAAGGGTGCAGGATTTCACGGTAAAGGAGCTGAAGGAGCTGCGGGTGCTGCATCCGGATTACCAGGATGCGCGGATTCCGACGCTGGCGGAGGTTTATGAGCTGCTGAAGCCGTATGGAATTGAGATCAATGTGGAAGTGAAGACAGGGATTTATTTTTATCCGGGCATTGAGGAGAAGGCGCTGGAGCTGGCGCGGCGGATGGGAATGGAGGATCGGATCTGGTACTCTTCGTTTAACCATGCGACGGTTGTGCGGCTGAAGGAGTTGGAGCCGTCTGTGCGGACGGGGATTTTGTATGCGGATGGGTGGCTGCGGCCCTGGGAGTATGCGAAGGAGATCGGAGCCGACGCATTGCATCCGGCTCTTTATAATATGCAGTTTCCGGGATATCTGGAGGAGAGCCGCCGTTTGGGGCTGCGGACGCATGTCTGGACGGTGAATGAGGAAGATTATATGGAGAAGCTGGCAAAGGCCGGGGTTGAGGCCATTATTACGAATTATCCGGACATTGCGCGGAAAATCGTGCAGAAATACGGCGATTAAGCGGGAAAGGCAGGAGGAAAACGGATGTATGATGTGGTGATCATTGGCGCGGGTGTGACCGGGTGTGCGATTGCGCGGGAATTGTCCCGGTACTGTCTGAAGACGGCGGTGCTGGAACGGGAAGAGGATGTGTGCTGTGGGACGTCGAAGGCGAACAGCGGCATTGTGCACGCGGGATTTGACGCGAAGCCCGGAAGCTGGAAGGCGAAAATGAATGTGCGGGGAAGCCGGATGATGGAGGATCTTTCGGTGAAACTGGATTTTCCTTATAAGAGGAACGGGTCTTTGGTGCTGTGCTTTGCGGAGAAGGGCCGGAAGAAGCTGCAGGCGCTTTTGGAGCAGGGACAGGAAAATGGCGTGGAAGGGCTTTGTATTTTGGAACGGGAACAGGTTTTGGAGATGGAACCGGCGATTTCCGGGGAGGTGGTCTGCGCGCTTTATGCACCAACCGGGGGAATCGTATGTCCGTTTAAGATGAACATTGCCATGGCGGAAAATGCGGCGGTAAATGGCGTGGAGTTTTTCTTCAATGAGAAGGTGCTTCAGGTTGAGAAGCAGGGGGATTCGTTTGAGATTCGGACGGAAACGGGCGTTTATCAGGCGCGGGCCGTGGTGAATGCGGCGGGCGTTTATGCGGATGAATTTCATAATCAGGTCTGCGGGACGAAGCTGCGGATTACGGCGAGAAAGGGCGAGTATTGTCTGATGGATAAGAAGGCGGGCGGCCTGGTGGCGCATACGGTTTTCCAGATGCCGACGGCGATGGGGAAGGGCGTGCTGGTGACGCCGACGGTTCATGGGAATTTGATGGTTGGGCCGACGGCGGCGGACATTTTGGATAAGGAAGGGACGGATACGACACAGGAGGGGCTGGCGGAAGTGCTGAAGAAGGCGGCGCTGAGTGTGGAGTCTCTGCCGAAAGGACAGATTATTACGTCGTTTGCGGGGCTTCGGGCGCATGAGGACGGGGATGATTTTGTGCTGGGGGAGACGGATGTGCCGGGATTTTTTGATGCGGCGGGGATTGAGTCGCCGGGCTTAAGCAGCGCGCCGGCCATTGGGGAATGGATGGCAGGGCGGATTGTGGAGCGGCTTGGTACGGTGCCAAAGAAGGCGGATTTTGTGGAGACGCGGAGGGATATTCCGGCGATGGCGGAGATGGGGCAGGAGGAAGCGGCGGAGATGATTGCGCGGAATCCGGCTTATGGGGCCATTGTGTGTCGGTGTGAGAAGGTGACCGAGGGGGAGATTGTGGAGGCGATTCACAGGCCGCTGGGAGCGAGGTCGCTGGATGGAGTGAAGAGGAGGACGCGGGCTGGGATGGGAAGGTGCCAGGCGGGGTTCTGTTCGACGAAGGTGATGGAGATTTTGGAGAGGGAGTTGGGGATGAAGGCGGAGGATGTGACGAAGTGCGGCGGAGGTTCGCGGATGATTGTGGGAGGTGGAGAGTGATGGAGATGAGAAGGATGGACGGCGCGGCGCGCGGGGCGGGCGCTGCGGAAAGCGCGAGGGTTGCGGAAAATTCGACGCGCGGGGCGGCTGGTGCGGAAATAGCCGGAGCTGAGGAAAATTTGGCGCGCAGCGTCGAGGCGGGCAACGCGGGAGTGAAGAGACTCGCGGTGGGCCTTGCGGTGATTGGCGGCGGCCCGGCGGGGCTTGCGGCGGCTCTGGAAGCGGCGAAGCAGGGGGTGCGGGATATTCTGATTCTGGAGCGGGACAATGTGCTCGGAGGAATTTTGAATCAATGCATTCATAATGGATTTGGCCTGCACACTTTTCAGGAGGAGCTTACCGGGCCGGAGTATGCGGCGCGGTTCGTGGAACAGGTCGAGGAGCTTGGAATTCTGTACAGGCTGGAAACGATGGTTACGGATATCCGGGCGACGGAGTATGGGAAGGAGATTACGGCGGTCAGTCGGAAGGACGGGCTGACTGTGATCTGCGCCCAGGCGGTGATTCTGGCTATGGGATGCCGGGAGCGGCCAAGAGGGGCGCTGAATATTCCGGGATTCCGGCCCGCGGGGATTTACAGCGCGGGGACGGCCCAGCGGCTGGTGAATATGGAAGGGCAGATGCCAGGCCGGGAGGTTGTGATTCTGGGGTCGGGCGATATCGGGCTGATTATGGCGCGGCGGATGACGCTGGAAGGGGCGAAGGTGAAGGCGGTGGCGGAGGTGATGCCGTATTCCGGAGGGCTGAAGCGAAATATTGTGCAATGCCTGGAGGACTATGGGATTCCGCTGAAGCTTTCGACGACGGTTGTGCGGATTCATGGGAAGGAACGGGTGGAAGGGGTGACGCTGGCGAAGGTGGATGAGAGGCGAAATACGATTCCGGGGACGGAGGAGTTTTTTGCCTGTGATACGCTGCTGCTTTCGGTGGGGCTGATTCCGGAGAATGAGCTGACGGAGGGACTGGGAGCGGAAATGTCGGGGTGCACCCACGGGCCAGTGGTGAATGAAAGTATGGAGACGAGTGTGGAGGGCGTGTTCGCGTGTGGGAATGTGCTGCATGTGCATGATTTAGTGGATTATGTGAGTCAGGAGGCGGCGATGGCGGGGAGGGCCGCGGCGGTGTATTTGGGAGAAAAAGCCGGATGCGCGGAGCACGGAATGCCCGTGTCAGGCGGACACGCGAGCCGCGAGTCAGTCGCTGGGGCCGAAAACGCGAAAACTGCGGCGGCCGGGCAGGGCGAACTGGCAGCACCGGGGCACGGAATGCCCGTGTCAGGCGGACACATGGACTGCGAGCCAATCACTGGGGCCGAAAACGCGAAAACTGCGGCGACCGGGCAGGATGAACTGGCAGCACCAGGCCACGAGCCAGTTGTTCCGGCGGTTCTCGTGATCCCAGGCGCCCATGTGCGCTACACCGTTCCCTCCTTCATCCGTCCTTCCTACGCGGACACCGAAACCTTAATCCGCTTCCGCGTGGACGACGTCCTGCAAGACCGCTGCGTCTGCGTTTCCCTTGACGGCGAACAAATCCTCCGCCGCAAAAAACGCATCCTGGCCCCCGGCGAAATGGAACAAGTCACCATAAAAAAGACCGACCTGATTTCCCGCCCAGGCCTCACCGAAATCACCATCAGCATCGAAGCATAACGGAGGCATTATCTATGGAAAAAAGAGAACTAACCTGCATCGGCTGCCCACTGGGCTGCCATCTGACCGTAACCCTCGAAAACCGCCAGGTGACCTCCGTGGAAGGCTACACCTGCAAACGCGGCAAAGACTACGGCGCAAAAGAATGCACCCACCCGGAACGTACCGTAACCTCCAGCGTCCCGGTAACCGGCGGAACCCTCCCAATGGTATCCGTCAAAACAGCCAAAGACATTCCAAAAGAAAAAATCCGGGACTGTATGGAAGCCATCCATAGCCTGCACATCCAGGCCCCGGTTCGGATTGGCACGGTACTCCTGGAAAACATTGCCGGAACTGGCGCAGACCTGGTCGCTACCAGAAACGTACCGGAAAAACCGGCGCCTACGTCTCTTCCGTAGTATCCTTCAGATAATGATAAATCATCATAGAAATCTGAAGATCATAGAAAACCGCATTATCATTTAAATCAATGCCAAGCAACGATTCAATCTTATTCAGTCTGAGAATCATCGTATTCCGGTGCAGATAGAGAAGGGAAGCGGCCTTCGAGACATTCCCCCGGCAGTTCAGGTAAGTCTCCAGCGTCTCCACCAGGGGAACCGAAAGGTCTTTTTCCTTCTCTTCCAGAAAGAAAATACTATCCTGAATATACTCTTCCAAGACACTTCTGGAACCCACCTCAAACAAAAGCTTGTAAAATCCAATATCTGCGTAATCCGCAATCTTTCCGTCCGGCTGCGAAAGCACCGAGAGCGAACGCCGGGCCTGAATATAGCTTTGTCGAATATTGCTGATATTTTTAAAGGGAAGCCCCTTCCCAATGACAAACTCCGCCCCCGGATAGGAAGCCTCCAGCTTTCCGGCGATCCGGCACAGGGCCTCATTGGTTTTTTGAACCGAATTCCGGGAGGAGACGGGAGAAACCAGGATAAATTCCCGCTTCCGGGGAAGTGTCCAGACCTCTGGCAGAGAACTGGCAATATAATAGTCCGTTTTCCGGTTTACGGTGTCCAGAAAATCATTGAAAAACCGGAGTTCATCGACGCCCTGGTTCAATTCCGCATAGCGCTCCAGATTCAGAAAGCGCAGGATGTAGACGCAGTAATTCCCGGAGGGGTCGATTCCGAAATAGTGCGCCTTGTTATTTAAAGAACGGTGATCCTGGGTCTCTGTGTCAAAGAAAAGGGAACTCCAGAAATCGGCTTTTTCCTGCTTATGCTGTTCCTGGCGCGTGATAAAGTCCATAATCGCCTGCTGCATGGAAGTGATGTAGGAGGCCGTATCCGTGGCAAAAAGCGGGATTTTCAGGCGGTTCGCCGTATCGATGACGCTCTGGGGGACGTCCAGAATGTAGGTATCCCCGACCATGATGACCAGGCCGGAAAGATTGGAATCATAGGCTTCTTCCACAAGGCGGCACAGCCCTTCCTCGGAATTATCCATCCCTGCGCCGTAATAAAAGGCGAATTCGCCGCCGTTCGTCCAGGGGCGGATCGGGCGGGTTAAAATGGAATAGGGCCAGGTAATGACCCGTTCCAGGCCTTCCCTGCCGCCCAGCAGTTCCAGGTTATGAATCTGGCTGTGGTATAAAAGATCTTTGCATGTCGCCATAAGGGTTCTCCCGACTGTGCATGTTGTAAGAAAATCGATGGATTAATTATACAAGATCAATATTGAAAATACAAGAGCTATGTGATACTTTAAAGTGGTGAAACGCCGGAAAATCTATAGATTTAAAAGAGCAAGATCAAGGTAGAAAGACAAATAGCCCATAAAATAATGTAATATAATGTATAATATGCACATTGTATAAATACGCAGAAGATGTTATGCTTATTCAAGAAACTGCGGTGCATGCCCTTCCGGGCAGGCACTTGCGCGGGTTGTGACAGGCTTTTAAAGTTTCGGAACGGTTCGAGCATGTCCTTCCGAGCAGACATTTGCGCGGGTCGTGACAGGCTTCCGAAATTTGGGGACAGCTTGTGCATGCCCTTCCGGGCAGGCACTTGCGCGGGTCGTGATAAGCTTTCGAAGTTTCGAAACGGCTCGTACATGTCCTTCCGGGCAGGCATTTACGCGGGAAATACTGATTAACAAACAAAGGCGTTGCGGAAAAGCGGCGCTTTTCGCATATTTGCAGAAAAAATGGGGAGGTGTTTTTGTGATTTCCACACAGGAAATGGAAGCAATCCTGGCAGAAGCCAGAAAAACAGGCGCAGATTTCGCGGAATTGTACCTGGAAGACCGGAACGACACGATTCTGAAATGCCTGAACAAAACCATAAACGGCGTGACATCCCTTCACATTCACGGCGCAGGGATTTACGTATTAAGCGGGATTCACAGCGTTTATGTTTATACAAATGACACAAGTTTGCATTCTTTGAAAAATCTGGCGAAAAAAGCGGCAGCCCTCATCGAGCGGAAAATTAAAAATCCGGGCGTGTGCATGGAAAGCCGCAGACTTTCCTTCCAGCGTTATCCGTCCCCGGTTCGGACGGAAATTGCTCCAAATACCGTCGCGGTGAGCCGGAAACAGGACATTGTACGGGAAATGGATCTGGCGGCCAGAAGCGCAGGCCCGGCCGTCCGCTCTCTGAATACAGAATATTACGACGAAATTCAGCACATCACAATCGCCAACAGCGAAGGGCTTCTGACCGAGGACACGCGGGTCTTTACCAGAGTCAGGCTGGCCGGGTGCGTGGAATGGCAGGATCAGTCCACCTTTGCATTTCAGGATTATGTGAAACCGGCCGGGTTCGAAATTTTCCAGGAAAAGGAAGACTACATTGGATTCGCCCAGGACAGCATCCGCGCCATGGAAGCGAGGCTGAAAGCCGCGGATGTGAAGCCGTGCGTGGTTCCGGTGGTCTTTGAGGGAGGAACTTCCGGCGTGTTCTGGCACGAAGCCTGCGGGCATAACCTGGAAACCACCGGAATTGCCGAAGGAATCGGCGATTTCGGCGACAAAATGGGGAAACAGGTGGCGTCGGAAAAGGTAACGCTCATCGACGACGGAACTGTTCCAGGCTTGTGCGGATCCGAGGCCATTGACGACGAAGGCTGTCCGACCCGGAAAAATGTATTGATTGAGAACGGCGTCATTAAAAATTTCCTCTGTGACCGCCTGGGGGCCAGACGGTTCGGCCTTTCCCAGAACGGCAGCGGAAGGCGGCAGAGCTACAGCTTCGCACCCGCGGCCAGGATGCACAACACCTACCTGGCGGCAGGAGAGGACGATGAGGAAGAGATGATCCGTTCCCTCCCGGAAGGGCTGTATGTGACCGGCCTGGGCGGAGGAAACAGCGGTTCCGAGTTTGCCATTGCGGTGACGGATGGCTTCTGGATCAAAAACGGCCAGATTTCCCATCAGGTAAAAGGCGTGACGTTAAGCGGGAACGCTTCGGATATCATTAAGCGGGTAGACCGGGTAGGCAAAAAAGTGATCCCAGATCTGGGCGGCGGCTTCTGCGGCGCAAGCTCCGGCCTGGTGCAGACCACCGCCTACCAGCCAAGAATGCGGGTTTCCGCCATGAATGTGGCCGGAACCGCAAAAGAGTAGGGGGCGAAAACATGGATTATTTGGAAGCATACCGGCAGGCATTTGCGCACCTTCCTTCCGGAGCGAAGGAGGCGGAGGTCAATGCGGAAACCCACCGGATCACAGACATTGCCGTGGAAAACGGGGAAATGACGAAAATCGAGACTTCCGAAAAAACCGCCCTTTATGTGCGGGTGAGCGGGGAAAAGACAGGTTACGTTTATACGGAAGATTTGGAAGAGGATGCGTCCCAAGTGCTGGAAAGGGCTTATGAAAACAGCTTTTGTTCGAACCGGGAGAAGCCGGAGGCGCTGAATCGGGAAGCCGGAAACCGTTCCTATGAAACAGCTGAGGCCATCGGCGAGCCGGAGACGCTGAATCGGGAAGCCGGAAACCGTTCCTATGAAACAGCCGAGGCCATCGGCGAACCGGAGCAGCTTGAGGGATACGCGGCTGCGATGGAAAAGGAACTTTTGGAAAAATCCGGGATTATCCAGGAAGTGTATGTGTCCTTGAAAGCGGAAACCGTGGATCAGCGGACGCTGAATTCTTACGGGCTGGATGCGCAATGTGTCACGCCGCTGTATATCATGCGCGTGACGGCGGGCCTCCGGGAAGGTGAAAAAAATTACACGTTTTCTTATTTGAAATCGGCCAAAAGCCCGGACGCTTTCCAGCCGGAAGAATTCCGGAGAAATCTGGAGGCCGGGCTGGAAAGTCAGAAAAATCCGGCGTCCGGCTTCGTTTCGGGGGATTATCCGGTGATTCTCTCCGCCAGAGTCGTCTGCAATCTGTTCATTACCGCATGGCAGCTCTTTTCCGGGTATAAATATGCGGAGAAATCCACGGCTCTTGCGGGAATGCTCTCAAAACGGCTGGGGAAAGACGTGCTGAATATCACCGATTATCCGGAGCACCCGGACAGCGGTTTTGTGATGAAATACGACTGCGAGGGAAGCGAAGGAAAGCCGGTCAAACTCGTGGAAAACGGGATTTTTACAGGGCTTATGACGAATGCGGCGTCTGCGCAGGAACTGGGACTGCCGTGCACTGGAAATGCCGGGAGAAGGCCGCTGCTTTTTGGAAACATTGCGACGGATATCCTGGTGACGCCGAAAAATTTCGTGATCGAGCCGGGGACTTCCACGGTGGAGGAATTGATGGAGCACATGGGGGACGGCGTCTATATTACGACCTCTTATGATGTGTTCCACACGGTCAATATCAGTTCCGGCGATTTTTCCGTTCCATGCAAAGGAACCCGAATTCGGGACGGAAAGAGGGCGGAAAATGTCACAGCCATTTCCATATCCGGAAATCTGAAAGACTTTTTTGCACAGATCGAGGAAGTGGGGAATGATCTTTTGATTACCCCGATGGAAGATCTGGAAAACTATGGGATCGGAGCATGCAGCATTCGTCTGCGTTCCTGCCGTGTCAGCGGCGAATAAATATTCAATTACAGGAGGAAGCATTTATGAAAAAGAAACTTGCAGCAGTCTTGATGAGCATGGTAATGGCGGCGTCCGGGATGACCGCATTGGCAGCGGAAACGGGCGATGGCTCGAAAGTGATCCGGATTGGCTGGCGCTATGAACCGGAGACGATGGATCCGGCCAATGCCAGTGCGGACGGGGCTTATACGGCGGTGCGTCTCTGCGTGGAGCCGCTGCTGCGAAATGTGAACGGGGAGGCCCAGCCAGGCATTGCGGAATCTTATGAGGCCAGCGAGGATCTTCTGGAGTACACGTTCCATTTAAGAGAAAGCACCTATTCGGACGGGACGGCCGTTACCGCGAATGACATTGCCTATGCGGTGACCCGTGTGCTGGACCCGACGGTCGCGTATGACAATGCCTATATGGTTTATTTCATCGAAGGAGCCGAGGAGTATAACAGCGGGGAAGGCAGCGTGGAAGACCTGGGGATCGAAGTGATCGATGATTATACCATCAAATTTACCCTTTGCCAGACGACGTATCCCCTGGCGTTTGCACAGCAGGAATTTGCTCCGATGAATGAGGAATTTGTGGAATCCTGCGGCCTGCAATATGGCGCTGAAGCGGAGTACACCCTGACAAACGGCCCGTTCACGCTGGTAAGCTGGGTTCATGACGGAACCTTTGAACTGGTGAAAAATGAAAATTACTGGAATGCCGATGCCATCAACTTGGACGGGATCACCGGCGTGATTAATGCAATGAACGAGACGGCTGTAGACATGATGCTGGCCGGCGAGCTGGACGTATGCTCCTTTACCAACGCTAATCAGGTCGCTACTCTGGAGGCAACCGGGGAGGTTTATACCAGCACCTACTACAGCGGCTTCCAGTTCCTTCATATCTGCCACAAGGGCAAGACTGAGGAAACCGGAAAATGGCTTTCGAATGCGAATTTCCGCCGGGCCCTTTCCGCCGCGATTGACCGGGACGTTATGGTTCAGGTGGTTTATACGACAGATGAAGCGGCGAACCGGTTGGAACTGCCTTCGGAAATCGGCGTGGATGGGCTGGTGGTAGACGAATATCCTTATGAGGGTTGGAGTACGGCTGCCGAACCGGAGAAAGCGGTGGAATATTTAAATGCGGCGATGGAAGAGCTGGGATGCAGCGACGTCAGTGAAATTCCGGTCTTTTCACTGTTGTGCTATGATTCGGAGAGCAATATGATTGCGCTGAATGCGATTGCGGACATGTGGCTGAGTACCCTGGGAATCCGGGCGGAAATTGATGCGCAGCCCATTGCTTCGATGTTGGATAAGGCTTATTCCGGCGACTATGATTTTTGGAAAGGCGGACAGGCAAACGGTTATATCGACTGGCTGGGCGATACCGCTACGGAATATCTTTCCACAGCGGGAGGCCCCTACTTCTGTACCTATCCGGAATACGATGAAATTTATCAGAAAGCGGCCAATGCTCCAAGCTGGGAGGAACGAAAAGAGGCGATGTTTGAACTGGAACAGTATTACTGTGAAAATATGCTGGATCTGGTGATTACCTGGTCGAAGGATAATGTTGTGGCGGTCAATGGACTGACGGGCATCGGCACGGCGGGGTATGCGGATTATACTTTTGCGGATATTACGGAATAAGGATTGGCCGGAGGGCCGCGGCTTCTGCGGAGGCTGCGGCCTTGCGCCGGGAAGAAAGGCGGCCGGAGGGATGTGGTTTCTGCGCCGCGACCTTGGGCCGGGAAGAAAGCCGGTTTCGGTGGGAATGGAAAAGGCCGCGTTTGGTTGGTATGCGGGCAAGAGAATAGATGGATGAAAGGGGTGAAACGATGATTGAAGAAAGGGATATGCGGGAATTCGCTTATCTGAAAGATACGGCTTATTTAGATGTGGCTTCGGTGGGTTTGCAGCCCCAGCGGACGCTGGATTATTGCCGGAATTTCCAGCAGGAATTCGTGGACTCTAGGGGCAGGATCTGTTTTGGCCCATATGGGGAAATGCGCCGCAGCACGGCGGGACTGGCCGCACAGCTCATAGGCGCGGACGCGCCGGGAAACGGGGACGCCGGAGAGATTCTGTTCACTTCCAATACGACGGAGGGAGACAGTCTTCTGGCCGCCTGTTATCCGCTGAAAGCGGGGGATTCGGTGCTTACATGTGTCGGGGAATATCCTTCCGTGTCGCTGGGCTGGGCAATGAAGCGGGCGGAGGGCATCCGATTGCAGCTCGTACCGATGAAAAACGGCGTACTGGATGCGGACGAAATCATTGCCCGGATGGATGACACGACGAAGGTCGCCGCTTTTTCTTTCGTCCAGTTTCAGTCCGGATTTAAGCTGGATCTGGCGAAAATCGGGCGCGCATGCAGAGAACGGGGGATCCTGTTTCTGGTGGACGGCATTCAGGGAGTCGGGCGTAATCCGGTGAATGTGAAAGAGATGTGCATCGACGTTTTAAGCTGCGGGGCATTCAAAGGACTCCTGGGGCCTTTGGGGACGGGCTTTGTCTATGTCAGGAAGGAAATCATTCCGCGGCTGACGCCGTATGTGTTCAGTTCCGGCAACATTGCCGCGGAGGAGGAAGAGATGGAGCACTGGGAGGACTTTCCGCCGCTCACTTACCGGGAAGGAATCCAGAGGCTGGAAGGAGGCTCGAAGAATACCTATGGAATTACAGCTATGGGGGAAAGTATCGGCCTTCTTCTGGAAATCGGCATCGAGAACATTCATGCGTATATTCTTGGGCTGGAACGGGAATTCCGAAATTACGTGAGAGAACAGGGGATTCCGGTTACATTTTTGGGCGCTGAGGAAGAAGCGTACTGGTCGGGAAATATTTGTATGCGTTTCCGGAAGGAAAAAACGGAAGAGCTGCGGAAAGCCTTTACGGAACAGGATATTTATGCGAAAATTGAGGAAGGATTTTTAAGGCTGGGCCTGCATTTTTATAATACGCAGGAGCATCTGATGCGGGCGGCGCGGGTACTACAGGAGGTTCTATGAAAAAAAGGATTCGTCTTGCGGTGATGGGAACCGGAAACCTTGCGGGAATTCTCGTGGAAAATTTGAAAAAGCCGGAGTATGATGCATTTGAGCTGGAAGCAGTGTGGGGAAGGACGCTTTCCAAGGCGGAGAAGCTGACGGAGGGGACGCAGGCGCGGCCGGTTACGGAGCTTCGGGCAATGCTGGATCGAAAGCCGGATTTTGTGTTGGAAGCTACGGCTCCGGATTGTTTAAAGGAGACGGCTCCGCAGATTCTGCGGGCGGGGAGTTCCATGGTGATTCTTTCCGCGGGAGCGCTGGCGGATTCGGCGTTTCGGGAGCAGGTGACGGAGGCAGGGAAAGAGGGAAATTCCAGGATGTATGTGGCGAGCGGGGCCATCGGCGGTTTTGATTTCCTGACAACGGCAATGCTCATGGGAGATTTGTCCGTTACGGTGCGGAATCGGAAGCCGCCGGCCGCTTACGAAAATGCGCCTTTTCTGGAAGGGCGGGAAATTTCGCAGGAGGAAGCGCAGGTTTTGTTTGAAGGAAGCGCCAGGGAAGCCATCCGGCGGTTCCCGAAGAATGTGAATGTGGCGGTGGCGGCGGCCGAGGCCACGGTGGGGTCTGATCGGGCGCGGGTGACGGTGGTATCCGACCCGGCTCTTGTACGAAACACCCATACCATCGAGCTTTCGGGAAATTTTGGCGAGGCGTCCCTGACGATGGGGAGTAATCCTTCCGCGAAAAATCCGGGTTCCAGTGAGATGGCGGCTTACAGTGTGCTAAGTCTTTTGAAGAGGATGACACAGGTGATTGTGTTTTAAACAGAAGGAGGGCAAGGATGGGAGAGCTTTTGGTATTGTCCCGGAAAGAGATTGAAGAGATTTTAGATATGGAGATGGCTATAAAGGCGGTAGAGAGCGCGTATCGGCAGAAATCCCTGGGAAAGGGGAGTTTGTTTCCGCTTGTAACCCATGTGTTTGAAGAAGGAAAAGCAGATATGGATATTAAATCAGGCCACTTGTCAGAAAGCGGCCTGTTTGGCTTTAAGGTGGTCAGTTGGTTTGATGAGAATACGCAGAAGGCGCTTCCGAAGCTTTTTGGTACGATGATGGTGTTTGACGATGCGACCGGGGAGCCGCTGGCGCTGCTGAACGCGGGGCCGATTACGGCTATGCGTACCGGAGCCGCGGGGGCGGTTGGAGCAAAATATCTGGCAAATGAAGAAGCCGGGACAATGCTTATGATGGGAACCGGTGCGCAGGCGGCTTACCAGATTGCGGCGCTGTTGACGGTGAAGCCTGAGATTCGGCGTGTATTTCTTGCCAGCCCGCATGGGCCGGAACGGGCGCGGGAGAGGGCTGCGGAAATTCAGGGAGAAGTGGAACGGCTGCTGAGAGGGAAAAAACGGGATTATCGGTTGCTGCTCGTGGAAGATCTGGAACAGGCGGTTCGGGAAAGTGAGATTCTTGTAACGGCTACGATTTCCAGAGAGCCGTTGATTCAGAAGGAATGGGTGATGCCTGGGATGCATTTCTCCTGTATCGGCGCGGATATGGAGGGAAAACAGGAGATCGACGGAAGGATTTTGGGATGTGCTTCGGTGTTTGTGGATGATCGGAAGCAGGCTGAGACGGTTGGGGAATGCGAAGTTCCGATTAAGCAGGGGTTGTTGGCGCCGGAGGATTTTAAGGGAGAAATCGGGGAGGTGATTGCCGGGATGATTCCGGGAAGGACGGCGAAGGAGGAGATTACGGTGTTTGATTCAAGCGGAATTGGCTTGCAGGATCTGACGCTGGCTGGGGAATTGGTGGATTATGCGAAGAAAAATGGGAAGGGGCGGTGGATAACTTTATGAAGATTGTGATTGCGGGTGGGACGATTGTGGATGGGAGCGGTGGGAGGCCGTATCGCGGCGATCTCGTGATTGAAGGCGAAAAAATTGCCCGGATTATCCGGAGGGAGGCGGCGAGTGCCTGGGTGGATGCGGATTTCCGGGGGTCGGAGGAGAGCGCCAAGGCGGCTGAAGATTTTCGGGGGTCGGAGGAGAGTGCTAGGGGGAGCGAAGATTTCCGGCGACCGGAGGAGAGCGTCTGGGTAGATGCGGATTTCCGGCGGAAGGCGGCGAGTGCCTGGGCGGATGCGGATTTCCGGCGGGAGGCAGAGAACGCTTGGGCTGATGAGGATTTTCAGCAGGCGGATATAGTTCTTTCTGCGCGGGGAAAGCTGGTGCTGCCGGGGCTGATTGATATGCATTCCCATGCGGATGTGACGATGCCTGCTTATCCGGCAATGGAAAATTATCTGGTGCAGGGAATCACGACGCTTTCTGTGGGCCATTGCAGCATGGGGCTTTGCCCGATCGACCACTGGTACGCATCCCAATGCCTGGAGGAACCGGCGCTGAAGGCCCTGGGCTGCGCCTCGAAAAACGGCTACGACCCCGGCAAGCCAATCGTGGTAAGAACCGAAGAAATGCGTCGGGTGGCCGGAAGGACGCTGGGCTTCGAAATCGACTGGACAACCTATGAAGAATTCCTGAACCACATGGAAAAGGAAGGCGTAGGCTGTAATTTCCGCGGCTACGTTTCCTACGGCATGCTCCGCCTGCAAGCCATGAACGGCGACTGCGAAAGAAGCGCCACAGAGGAAGAAATCCGTGAAATGCAAAGGCTTCTTCGAAGGGAACTGGACGGCGGAGCCTATGGCATGGACTGTGGTTTCGACTACATGCCGGATCTGTATGCTACACCGGAGGAAGTGGCAAAGGTGGCGGAAGTCCTGAAAGAATATGACGGCGTACTGGAAGCCCATACCCAGCATGGGACGAGCCGCTACGGGAAGGAACAGCCCGATCACACGGCGAAAGACGGAATCCGGGAGCTGATCGAAATCGGCAGGAAAGCGGGCGTCCGGGTGCATATCAGCCATCTCCCGAATGATTTCCTGGGCGCGCCCGCGATCGATGCGGAAAAGAGCCGGGAATCCTCAAGGGAAATTCTGGAAATGATCGAAGCATATAAGCGAATGGGCGTTTCCGTCACCTGGGATGTGATTCCGCCCAATTGCATGAGCATGCTTTCCTATCCGCAGCTTGCATCCTTTTTTGCGCCGCTTTTGACGGAGGAAGGCGGCATTACCCCGTTTGTGGAGAGACTGCGCCGGGACAAAGCCTATGAGGCGTGGATCCTGGACTGCGTGGAAACAAAACAGCTTGACAAAATTGCAAATATCTTTCCGCCGTTTCGGCGATTTCTGTCGGATCCCCAGGGTGAACGCACGAGTGCGATTCAGATTATCCGTTCGGCGTGCCCGGAAATCCAGGGAAAGACGCTTGGGGAGCTTTCCGAAGAGTGGCAGCTTCCGAATGTCCAGGTGATTCTGGAAATCCTGAAACGGGATCCGAAGGCTTTTTACCACAGCAGCCATGCACCTTCGGTTTCCGGCGGGGAGGAGGTTTACCTTGCCAGCCCGGATGCGTCCGTGGGATTTGACAGCACGGCGGCGGATTTTTCCTATAACATTGCAGGTTATGATTTTCCGCTTGATACCTGTCCCCCGAATAATTTTAATGCCATGATAAAGTATTTGAAAGAAACAACGCTTCCGTTTGAACAGGCCGTTTACAAGGCCAGCGGGCACAGCGCGGACATTCTGGGATTAAAAAACCGGGGCCGCCTGCTTGCCGGGAATTATGCGGATGTGGTAATATTAAATCCTAAGACACTGGAACCCGCCAAGGATTACGCGGAACCGACGAAAGGGCCCAAAGGCGTGGATTACGTGCTGGTAAACGGCGTTTTTGCCGTGGTGGACGGCCGGGCGACGCATGCGCGAAGCGGGAAGATTTTACGGAGAGGAGCATTGCAATGATTGAAAAAATCCGGGAATTTATCGAGGCACACGAGGCGGAGATGCTGGAGGATGCGAAAGCATTGATCGCGATTAACAGTGAACGGATGGAGGCAAAACCGGGGATGCCCTACGGGGAAGGGACGGCAAAAGTCTTCCAGGAGGCGGAAAAAATTTTACAGAGCCACGGGTTTGCACCGAAAAACTATGAGAACTATGTTTTGGCGGCGGATTTGAACGAAAATCCGGCCAGGCTGGACATTCTGGCTCATCTGGACGTGGTTCCGGCGGGGGAGGGCTTTACGGTGACGGAGCCGTTCTGCCCGGTGGTGCAGGATGGAAAGCTTTATGGGAGAGGCGCGGCGGACGATAAGGGCCCGGCGGTGGCGGCGCTCTACGCGATGCGCGCGGTCAAAGAGCTGGGGATTCCGCTTAGCGGAAACTGCCGTCTGATTTTGGGAGCCGATGAGGAATGCGGCAGCAGCGACATTGCTTATTATTATCAGAAGGAAAAGGAAGCGCCCATGACGTTTTCGCCGGATGCGGATTTTCCGCTGATCAATCTGGAAAAAGGCGGGCTTCAGCTTGGCTTTACGGCGGAAGCGGGGGAGCAGGGCGAAGGGATTCGGCTGGTTTCCATTCAGGCGGGAACGAAGATCAATGTGGTGCCCGGAAAAGCGGAGGCAGTTCTGAAAAATGCCGAAAAGGAAAGCCTGGTTTCGCTGGCGCAGGAAATCACGGAAGAGACGGGCGTTTCGTTTACCTTTACGGAGGAGAAGGACGGGATTCATGTGCTGGCAGAGGGAAGTTTTGCGCATGCGGCTTCTCCGGAGGGCGGGAAGAATGCCCTGACGGCGCTGGTGTGGTTTTTGAGCCGGATTCCTTTTGGCGCGGAGGAGGTGCGCTCTTTGCTTGGAGCGCTGCATGCAATGTTCCCACATGGGGATTGTCACGGCGAAGCCCTGGGCGTGAATCATGCGGATGAGAAATCCGGGCGTCTGACGCTGAGTTTTGATATGCTGAAGTTTGACGGGAAGACGTTGGCGGGGGCTTTCGACTGCCGCGCGCCGCTGTGTGCGAATGAAGAGAATACCGGGGACGTGATCCGGAAGCGGCTTCGGGAGGCAGGCTTTATGCCGGATGACGGCAGCATGTATGAGCCGCATTATGTGCCGGAGGATTCGGCGCTGGTTCAGACGCTGCTTGCCTGCTATGAGGATGTTACCGGGAAAAAGGGGAAGCCGCTGGCGATTGGCGGCGGGACTTATGTGCACCATATTGAAAACGGTGTGGCTTTTGGATGTGCGGAGGAGGATGTGGACAATCATATGCATGGGGCGGATGAGTTTATGCTGGTGGAGCAGATGAAGAAGAGCGCGGTGATTTTTGCGCTGGCGATTCTGCGCTTGTGCGAATAACAGAAACAATACAAAGGCTGTGCACCTCTGCGAAAGGAGCACAGCCTTTTTAAAAAGAGTGAAAGGATGAGAAAGCTTGAAAAGTGCCGGGGCGTGGCAGCTTCCTTAGGTAAGCGACATAGCCAGCCGCTTGCGGGGATGCTGCATCCGATGCATTGTCATATAGTAAGCGGCGCACAGCGGGATGCAGGCTCCAATCCACGCCAGCGGATTTGCGAAGCATGCCCCGGTAAATCCGGCGTACTCCACCAGAATCAGCGCGGCGAAGGCCCGCATGATCAGCTCCATGATTCCGGCTACGGTCGGCACCAGGCCTTTGCCAAGGCCCTGCAACGTAAAACGATAGATGAACAGCAGAGCCAGAACCCAGTACAGCGTGCCGGAGATGGACAGGAACGTTTTGGCAAGTTCCAGAACTTCCGTTTCGGCGGTTCCGACGAAGATGGCGGCCAGATTGCTCCCAAAGCAGACATTTACGAGTCCCGCCACCAGGCTGAAGCTGACGGACATGAGGATGCACTGGAAAACGCCTTTGCGGATGCGGTCAATTTTATGCGCACCGTAATTCTGTGCCGCATAAGTCGCCATAGCTGCGCCGAAGGAATTCAGCGGCATGGTGGCAATGCTGTCGATTTTCTGCGCGGCCGTGTAGGCAGCCACGGAGGTAGCCCCCAGGCCATTTAACGCAAACTGAAGAATCAGGCTTCCGATGGCGATAATGGACATTTGAAAGGCCATCGGGAAAGCGGTATTTAAATGAAGCTTCACTTCCTGGCGCGTCAGGTGGAAATGACGCCGTTCTACCCAGAAAGCGGGCTGCTTTTTCCGAATGTAAAGGGAGCAGCAGAGGCCGGAAACAAGCTGCGCGAGGATGGTAGCGGCTCCGGCGCCCAGGACGCCCAGACCGAAAACCAGGATGAAAATCAGATCCAGGACAATGTTCACGCAGCAGGCGATCACCAGGAAATACAGCGGCATCCGGCTGTCGCCCAGGGCGCGCAGCATATTGGACGTAATGTTATAAAGCACCGTGGCGGAAATGCCGCAGAAAATGACGGTGAGGTAGCGGGTCGCATCATCGATGATTTCTTCCGGCGTCTGTAAAAGCTCCAGGGCAGGCCGCGCAACCAAAACAGCCAGAATGGTCATGCAGACGGACAGCACCGCGCTTAACACAATACTCGCGGCAAAGCTCCGTTTTACCCCTTCCGAATCACCCGCCCCGAACCGCTGGGAAGTAATGATAGACAGGCCGGAAGTGAAGCCGTTTACGAAGCCTAAGATGAAGAAGGTCAGGCTTCCGGTGCAGCCTACGGCGGCCAGGGCATTGACGCCAATGGTCCGTCCTACGATCACGGTGTCCGCCATGCTGTAAAATTGCTGGAAGATATTTCCAACGATCAGCGGCAGGGCAAAGAAGAAAATCAGTTTAGCGGGATTCCCCGTTGTCATACTTTTTGTCATTTCGTATCCCTCCTGGATTTGTTCTTGTACCCCCATTATAAAATTTTCTTCAAAAAGAGGAATGTAATTTTCTGTACTTTAGATGTGCAATATTGTATACTTACTGGAAAAGGATGACGGCATGCTGCCGCCGCGAAAAGGGCGGCCGCATACTTCGAATTTTATGACAGGAGGGGTTTCTATGTGTACGCCGGCTTATGATATGACTTATACGGACTTGAATCCGAAATTTTTGTTTACCTGCATGCAGTCCCGGACGGAGGAAACGACGTTCCATTGCCACGATTTTGTGGAGCTTACCTTTATCCTGAAGGGGGAATGCCGTTTCCGCATCGACGGCGGGGAGCATCTGGTGGAAGAAGGGGATCTGATCATGCTGAACCCTGGCACGTATCATCAGAGCATTCCGGGGGAGGATTTGGAGCATCCGGCCAGGGAATGTCACATTGCGTTCTCCGATGTGGAATTCGTCAACTGCCCGAAGGGTTTTCTCCCGTTGTTCCAGGGCGGCACAAACATTGTCCGGCTTCCCGAAGGGACGAAAAAGGAGCTGGTTTCTTTGTGCAATGCGATGAATCAGGAGGCGAATTCCCGCGAACCGGGCCGGTATTTCATGCTGAAGGCCTACCTGATCCAGGTGCTGTGTCTGATCGAGCGGTTCCGGCACCAGGAACGGGCGATTATCGACGTGCAGAAAGGAAAAGCCCCGACGGGACGAGAATTTAAATCCATTAATAAAAAATATGTAATTCAGCAGATTATGGACTATATGGAGACTCATTATCAGGAAAAAATTTCGCTGGATCAGATTGCGGAAAATATGTATCTGAGTTCTTATTACATTTCGAAACTGTTTAAGAGTGAAACTGGGGATACGCCGATCAATTTCCTGATCAGCCTGCGCATGCGGAAAGCCAGGGAGATCCTGGATGCCAGTCCGGAGTGCCCGATTCAGGAGGTGGCCGCGGCGGTAGGCTATGAGGACGCCTATCATTTCAGCAAGCTTTTTAAGAGATATTACGGGCTGTCGCCGATGTATTATAAGGCGCGGCGTTACTATTCGGACAATACCTGAGCAGGTTTTTTTGCGAAGCAAAACTTAAAATGAGCCTGTGAATCGTTACTGGAACGGAATGGGAGGAAACGGCGATGGAGATCGGAAAATTTTTGGAAATTATGGATTTGGCGGAGAATCTGAAGAACAATACGCGTCATTCCTGGACGTCCGCCGGGCGGCGGGAGAGCGTGGCCGAGCATAGCTGGCGGCTGGTGCTGATGGCCTATTTTGTGAAGGATGAATTCCCGGAGGCGGACATGGACAAGGTGCTGAAAATGTGTCTGTTCCACGATATGGGGGAGGCCTTTACCGGGGACATTCCGGCGTTTCTGAAGACGGAGGGTGACGAGCAGACGGAGGAAGCGCAGATTCAGAAGTGGCTTTCGACATTGCCCGCGCCTTACCGGACGGAATTGGAAGAGCTGTTTGCGGAGATGAGTGCCCTTGCTACCACCGAGGCGAGGATTTATAAGGCTTTGGATAAGATGGAGGCGCTGATCCAGCACAATGAGGCGGACATTTCCACCTGGCTTCCGCTGGAATATGAGCTTCAGATGACCTACGGGACAAAAGAAGTCCAGTTTTCCGCATATATGCAGGCATTGAAAAAAGAAGTGAACCGCATTTCGCAGGAAAAAATCGACGCGAAGGAGAAAGAAGGATGAAAGAGGAAAAATGGCTGGACTGGATCATCGAGCTGCAGAGCCTGGCCCAGAGCGGCCTGTTTTATGGAAAGGACGTTTATGACCGGGAGCGGTACGAGCGGATTCGGGAAATTTCTGCGGAAATGATGGGCAGCCTGACGGATCTGCCGCTTTCGGCGGTGCGGGGCCTGTTCTGCAATGAGGTGGGCTACCAGACGCCGAAGCTGGACACACGGGCGGCGATTTTTGACGGGCAGGGAAAGATTTTGCTGGTTCATGAGAACAATGGAACCTGGTCGATGCCGGGCGGCTGGGTGGATGTGAACGTTTCGGTAAAGGAAAATGTGGAGAAGGAAGTCCTGGAGGAGGCGGGGCTTGTCGTCCGGGCCGGAAGAGTGATTGCGGTGCAGGATCGGGAAAAGCATAATCAGCCCCGGTACGCTTATAAAGTGTGCAAGATTTTTGTCCAATGCGCGGTGGAGGGCGGAAGCTTTCAGGAAAATATTGAGACGACGGAAAGCGCTTATTTTGCGGAGGATGCGCTTCCGGTGCTGGCAGAAGAAAAATGCAATGAAGAGCAGGTGCGGATGTGTTTTCAGGCGTACCGGGCAAAAGATTGGGAGACACTTTTGGAGTAGGAAGGATTTGGAAAATGAGAGGGTTCGGAACCATTGTGAATGTGGCGGCAGTCCTGGCAGGAGGAGGCCTGGGGCTGCTTTTGAAAAATGGATTGAAGGAGCGGTATCAGCAGATTTTGATGCAGGCGCTGGGGCTTTGTACGATTTTCATCGGGATATCCGGGGCATTGAAAGGGATGTTCCAGGTGAACGGCGAGACTCTGGAGACGGGCGGGACAATGCTGATGATCGCTTCGTTGGTGATTGGCTCCCTTTTGGGGGAGTGGATGGACATTGAAGAAAAGATGGAACGGTTTGGCGAGTGGCTGAAGGCGCATTTCGGCGGACAGGGAGACAGCCAGTTTGTGGAGGGATTTGTGGCGACTTCGCTGGTGATCTGTGTCGGGGCGATGGCGATTGTGGGTGCATTGGAGGACGGGCTGACAGGGGATTCGTCCATGCTGCTGGCGAAGGCGGTGCTGGACGGCGTGATCGTAATGGTTTTTGCTTCAACGTATGGGAAAGGGGCGCTGTTTTCGGCGATTCCGGTGGGAATCTGGCAGGGAGGCATTACGCTGTTTGCCGGGGTGCTGAAGCCGCTTCTGACGGAGGCGATGATCGGGGATTTGTCTTTCGTGGGGAATATGCTGATTTTCTGCGTGGGGATTAACCTGGCGTTCGGGAAGAAGTTCCGGGTGGGGAATATGCTTCCGGCGTTGGTGATTGTGGTGCTGTATGATGTGATTCAAATAAATTTTTTCTGAAAACCGGGAACCAAACTGCGGGAAGACTCCTCTAATAAGTGTAAGGAACAAAAAACAAGATTGCTGCAGCAAAGACCTTGGGATTGGAGGCTTACAATTATGAAGAAGGAGCAGTTTATCCAGGCGGCGAGAGAGCTGGAGACTCCTTTGTACTATACCGCACGCTCGATTCTGAGAAATGACGAGGACTGCGCGGACGCGGTGCAGGAAGGGCTGATGCACGCTTTTGAAAAGCTGCATACGCTGAAGGAGGATCGCTATTTCAAGACCTGGCTGACAAAGATTGTGATCAGGGAATGCTATGATATCCTGAGAAAACAGAAAAAGCAGGTGCCCTATGAGGATTCCATGCAGGAAGACGCCGCATGGGAACCGGACAGGTATTCGGAGCTTTATCAGGCGATTCTGGAATTGCCGGAGGAGCTGCGGGTTTCGGTGACGCTCTATTATCTGGAAGGATTTTCCGTGAAGGAGACGGCGGAAATCCTCCAGGTGCGGGAGGGAACCGTAAAGAGCCGCCTGTCCAGGGCGCGTGGGAAACTGAAGGAATGTCTGGATTACAGCAGGGAGGTATCGGTATGTTAGAAGAAAAAAGATGGGAACAGTCCGGGCCGGAAGTGCCGGAGAATTTTCATAAGAGATTTGAGGAGACGTTGGAGCAGATTGAACGGAAGCCTACGGCGCGGAAGTGGAAAACGGCTTACCGGGTGCTGGCGGCAGCGGCGGCGGTGGCAGCCCTGGGAGGAGGAACCGTCCTGGCGGCGGGAGTTTTTGGATGGAACCCCAAGGCTGTGGAGAAATGGCAGCCGTCGGATGTGCAGCAGGAGGAGCTTGTGGAAGCGAAGGCTGCGCAGTCTTATGAGGAAGCGGGCGTTACCCAGGACGGCGTGACGGTGAAGCTTCTTCAGACTCTTCAGGATGAGCGGCAGATTTATATGATGCTGCAGGTGGATTTTCCGGAGGGGATGGCATTTTCATCAGAGTATACCTTTGACCAGTGGGAGGTTCTTGTGGACGGGAAGCCGATTACGGATCTGGCCGAGCAGGAGCAGAGCAGCCTGGCCTGCGGTGGGAACTTTGTGAGTACGCCGGAGACGGACACCGGGGAAGTCTATGAGGCGCTTTATGAAGTGAATGCGAGTTTTGCGAAAAAGGTGGATCTGGCCGGGAAGGAGATCGGCCTTGTGCTGAAGGATCTGTGCGATACGGAGAAGGGGGATGTGACGGAGAAGCTGGCGGAAGGAAGCTGGGAGTTTTCGTGGACGGCAGAGGATGCGTCGAAGATTGTGCGGACGTTTGCGGTGGAGCAGACGTATGACTTTGGCGGGTATGAGATTCTGATTCAGAAGATTGAGCTGTCACCGCTGGGGTATACGGTTTATGCGGATTATGAGTCGGCGATGGCGGTGGAAGAGGATGAGCGGAACCGGTTTGAGTACAATGGGGATGATCCGGGGATGGAGCTGGATACGCGGCTGGCGATCCGGGGCGTGAAGATGAAGGATGGAACGGTCATGCTGGCGAGTACGGAGAATGGAGATGCGGAAGGGGAAACGGGCGAGTTCCTTGCGTATGTCCTGGGAGGCAGCGGAATGAATAAGAACCAGGAGGAGGGGACGGTTGAGGTTTATCAGAACTTCTCGAAGGTTTTGGATATGGAGAATGTGGAGAGTGTGTATTTGATGAGGGGGGATGTGGAGATTTCTTTGGAAGGATAAAAGGAGTGGGGAAAAGTCCGGCGGGAGCCGGGCTTTTTCTTGTCATATTTCAGACAGAAATCCCCTTTGAATGAGGTGAAAATGCAAGAATGTAGTTTGTTCCTGACGAAATAGAACTTGTATTTCTTACACCGCTATTGTAGAATGAAAAGAGAAACACATACTTGGGTGACATTGCATACCAGAATTGTGACCTCACTTTAAAACTTCTGGCAGATGCACTGAAGAGAAAAAGCCTGAGAGGTTAAAAACAAATATAGACAAAAACGGGAAAACTTGCAGCGAAAATCGCGCAGAAATTTTCAGTATCCCAGGAAGAAGAAAGCGATTCCTACATTGCACGCTATTGGAGTGAAGAAGAACATGAATAAAAAATTAAACGTCTATTTTGGCGCAAATTTCTGGCGAAAAAAAAGCGCCGCCCGGCCCGGCGTCGAAATCCCCATCCGGAAATCTTTCACCTGGGCCGGCCGCCAGTGGAACCTTTTGTCCCTCTATACCTTCCCGGAAGGAGTCACAGCCGATTTTTGCATCCGGATTCCCAGGGAAGAAGTCGAAGTATTTCTGGAAAAATGGAGCGAACCGCGTCGGCTCGAAGCCATCCAAAACGACGACTACGAAGCCTGTGAACGCGAAAATCCCTTCCGCATGGACTTCTGGACGGAAGCCCGTTTAAACGGCGAACCCCTGAAATCCGAAGGAATGTGCATGATCTCCTGGCACCCCTGCGAAAAAGAACGGAACTTTGTCGAACCGGAAGCCGAAGAACTGATGGAAGTTTACGCCTGCGACCGAAATTCCGGATGGTGTTTCGTGCGCGCATCCTTCCGCTATCCCTCGGAAAGTCAAAGCCAGCCGGATATCCGCACCTTGTCCATTACCCTGAAAGGCCGTCCGACACCTTTTCCCGGCGAACGCTTTCGGATAAAAGCAGGAGAAACCGAACGGGAAATCCCATTTACCCATCCGGTCACCGGTGAAGAACACCTCCTCAAAATCCTGAGCTGCGAACCCTGCCGCCTGCCGGATCGCGCATTCCCGGACGAGGACTGTGAGTACCCCAGGGAGGGACTCAGTCTGACCTACACGGTTTCCCCGCGGATTGTTCCGGAAGAACTGCACATTACTGACTGTACACGAAGCGACCCGCCCAGAAAACTGCATGCGAATGCGGTATCCAGCGCATGCATTGCCGCTATTTTCACAAAGGGACAGCATCCGGACGCACAGAACGCCTGCTCCTCCCTGCATTTTGAACCCGTCACCGAAACGGAATGGAAAATGACTTTCTATCGAAATACAAAAGAAGAACTTGAACTGGAGGTAATCTGACCTATGAAGTACATCACATTGGAACATACGGACCTGGAACTTAGCCGTCTCTGCCTGGGCGGCGGCCAGTTCGGCGCGAAGCTGAACCGGGAACAGTCCTTCGAAATCCTGGACGCCTACGTGCGGGAAGGGGGCACCTTCATTGACACCGCGAACGTCTACTGCCGCTGGGTTCCGGGCGCGGAAAACAGCAGCGAAAAAATACTGGGAGAATGGATGAGAAGCCGGGGAGCTTCCCGGAACGTCGTCATTGCCACAAAAGGCGGACACTACGACCTGGCCCATCCGGAGATTAATCGGGTGACGAAAGAAGACGTCGCCAAAGACCTGGACGAAAGCCTGGAAAGCCTGGGCCTTGACACCCTTGATTTTTACTGGCTGCATCGGGACGATCCCCAAAAGCCCATCGAAGAAATCCTCGATATGCTGGAAGATTTCCGGAAGAGCGGGAAAATCCGCTACTACGGGCTGTCGAACTATACGACGGACAGAATCCGCCAGGGAAAAGCTTATCTGGAGAGCAAAGGGATTTCCGGCCCCTGGGGCGTCTCGAACCAGTGGAGCCTGGCGACGTTCAATGATTGGAAAGACCCGAATCAAGATCCGACCATCGTAAAATTTACGCCGGAAGAATACGCATGGCACAAAGAAACGAAGGTTCCTATCATCCCGTTTTCGTCTACCGCTTCGGGTTTTTTCGAAAAGCTGAAGCGTGCCGGAGTTCGTGTGGAGAATGGCGTCCTGATTGATTCGGGCAGAGCCAAGCAGGAGCTGCCCGCTTCCATGAGAGCCACCTACTGGAACGAAGAAAACCTGCGGATTTATGAAAAGCTTTTGAAAGTTCAGAGCGAAACCGGATACAGCCTTCAGGCGCTGTCGCTGGCCTATTTGCAGGAGCAGCCTTTCCAGGTCATTCCCATTGGCGGTGTGCGGAATCTGGAACAGTTAAAAGGCTTTCTGGAAGCCGGGGAAATGGACTTGAAGGAATGAGAACGTGTGTTACTGTTCAGACAGTACCTGAGCACTTAGCTGCTCAGGTACGTAAGAACGTGATTCAGGTGTGAGCAGGCTCTTTTGCGAAGCAAAATTTAAAATGAACCTGTGAATCGTTACTGGAACGAGGTACGAGGGAACAGTAATGAACGTGTAATTTAATGTGAATTTTCTAAAAAAATGCCTTTGATTTTACATGAATGTTTGCTATACTATATTCAGTACCTTGGAGGAGGGCGAATGATGTATAGAAAGATTATGGACTTTTTAGAAGCATGGAAGAGAAACGAACACCGCAAGCCTCTCATATTGCAGGGGGCAAGACAGGTGGGGAAAACTTACTCGATTCTGGAGTTCGGACGTACCCATTATGAGAATGTGGCATATTTTAATTTTGAGACGAACCCGAAATTAAATAAAACCTTTGAGGAAAATATTAGCCCCAGCTATCTGATCCCGATTTTGTCCCATATCGCAGGCCAGACGATCATAAAAGAAAAAACGCTGATTGTATTTGACGAGGTGCAGCTATGTGAACGGGCTTTGACTTCCTTGAAATATTTTTGTGAGGATGCTCCAGATTATCATGTGATCGTGGCAGGCAGCTTGCTCGGTGTGGCTGTTAATCGGGCGAAATTTTCTTTCCCTGTCGGTAAGGTAGATATGAAAACTTTATATCCTATGGATATGGAGGAATTTCTGATTGCGATGGGCGAAGATGCTTTAGTAGAACAGATTAAAAAGTGTTTTGAAACAGATACGCCAATGCCGTCTGCGCTCCACGATGCGGCAATGCAGCTTTATCGCCAATACCTCGTTGTAGGCGGTATGCCGGAATGTGTTACACAGTTTGTTCAGACAAAGGACTATATTCTGGTACGCCATACGCAGGATACGATTCTTGTAAGTTACCTCAATGATATGAGCAAATACAATAATCTGAATGAAATTAAGAAAACCAGACTTGCCTACGACAATATTACCGTTCAGCTGTCAAAAAAGAATACCCGTTTTCAATATAAGCTGATTAAGAAAGGCGGACGGGCTTCCGAATTTGAAAACGCGATTGAATGGCTTTGCTTGTCTGGTATCGTGTCGCAGGTTTACAAGGTGGAGCAAATCAAAAAGCCATTGGAAAACTACCGGGATATTGATGCTTTCAAGATTTATGTGTCGGATGTAGGCTTGCTTTCCGCCAAGAAAGATTTAGCTGCAAACGATATCCTCTATATGGTTGAGGAATTGAATGATTTTAAGGGCGGTATGGCTGAAAATTATGTTAATGTACAGCTTACCATTAATGGATACAACACTTACTATTGGGAGTCCGTGCGAGGGGCTGAAATTGATTTCGTCATTCAGCGTGACAGGAAGCTCATCCCGATTGAGGTTAAATCTGCTGACAATACCAGAGCCAAGAGCTTAAAGGTTTATATGGACACCTATAAACCTGCTTATGCGATCAAGCTCTCTGCGAAAAACTTTGCCGTTGAGGATAATAAAAAAATTGTTCCTCTTTATGCGGCATTTTGTATCTGAATTTTAGACTGGAAGAGAAGATATCGGTGTCTCATTCATCGTGTTCCGCAATGGATTTCGCGGCAAGCGGTAGTCCACCGGCGAAATCCACTCATAATTCCAGGCATCTCCGCTTATAAATGTAACAAACCTTCGGAGTATGCAGAATGATGAGCCGAAAACTGCCGGAAATTCTTGTGACCGTGCTCCTGCTTTTCGGGGCGTTCTTTGTGGGGCGTGCGGGGGGCCGCCTGGCGGCGGCTACTGCCGGGAGCGAAAGCGTGAGCGGGGGAGCAGTAATTGTCGTGGACGCGGGGCACGGCGGCGATGACCCCGGAAAAGTCAGCGTCACCGGAACAAACGAAAAAGACCTGAACCTCTCCATCGCAAAGAAAGTAAAAGCCTGCCTGGAAGCCTATGGCTGTACTGTAACCATGACCCGCACCACCGACGCCGCCCTCTGCGACGACAGCACCACAAACAAAAAGCAGCAGGACATGAAAAACCGCTGCCGCATCATCGATGAAACCGCCCCAGCCCTGACTGTCAGCATCCACCAGAACAGCTACACGGACAGCGCGGTGAAAGGCCCGCAGGTCTTTTATTATGAAAATTCCGAGGAAGGGAAGAAGGCGGCCGCGTGTATTCAGGAAGCGATGAATACGGGGCTGGCCATCGAGCGGCCAAGGGCAATCAAGGCGAATGATACATACTATCTGCTGAAGCGGACGAAAGCGGCTGTCCTGATTGTTGAATGTGGATTTTTGAGTAATCCGGAGGAAGCGGCGAAGCTGGAGACGGAAGAGTACCAGCAGCAGGTGGCGGAGTCGATCTGCGAGGGAGTTGCGGCGTATTTGAAGGGTCTGTAGAAGTCGGAAGCACAGGGTTGAGAATGATTCTGAAGTGCCGGAAGGCTCCAAACGCGCGCCGCCTGACTGCGTACACGCCGAGAGGGCGCCGAAGCGCCCTCCCGAAAACCCATAAAGCATCTGTTTAGAACTTAATTACAGATTTAATAACTTCATCCTTGTGCTTCAGGCTATAATCCACCCCTTCAATCACATCCTTAAAGTCATAAACATGCGAAACAATCTTCTTCAGCGGAATCAATCCCCCGCTCACCGCCTGAATCGCCGTCGGATACAGGTTCCGATACCGATACACCGAATAAATCGTCCCCTCCATCGCATTCAGCGTCGCAATATCCAGCTCCAAAACCGGCTCCGGCGACACGCCAACCAGCGTAATCTTCCCAGCCCGCTTAATCAGCCTCGCCGTCTGCAGCGTCGAATGCCGGTTCCCGGCGCATTCATACACCAGATCCGCCCCGCCTCCGGGCAGCGTTTTCGCGAACTCTTCAATACTCTCGTATTTGCCGTTAAAGGTACGCGTCGCACCGATTTCCTTCGCCTTTTCCAGACGTTTGTCCAGCATATCCACCGCGTAAATTTCGGTGATTCCTCTGGCCCGCAGGGACATAATCGTGACAAGCCCGATGCATCCGCACCCCAGGACAATGGCCGTCTGCCCGATCTTCGCATTGGAAAGCTCACAGGCATGCATCCCGACAGCCAGCGGCTCCATCAGTGCACCTTCCATGGTGGAAACATTGTCCGGAAGCTTAAAGGTCATGCTTGCCGCATGGGTGCAGTATTCGGAGAAAACGCCATCCTTTTCGCCGGGGATTGCCATAAATTTCACGTGGGAGCACAGGTTATAGTGGCCTTTCAGGCAGTCCTCACAGTGGCCGCAGGGAACGCCCGGTTCCAGCGCAACCCGGTCGCCCGGCGCAAAGCCTTCCACATCAGGCCCAACTTCCACAACCACGCCGCCCGGCTCATGTCCCAGCACCAGCGGCCCGTCCGGAACCCAGTTCGCCAGACGTCCATCCGAATAAAAGTGAAGGTCTGACCCGCAGACGCCCACATATTCCAGCTTGATCAGCAGTTCACCGGGGCCGGGAACGGGAATTTCGCGTTCGTCCCATTCCATTTTCATCGGCCCGGTCATCACAGCAACTTTCATTTTACCTTCCATGGTTTCACCTCGTGTTCTTTCGCAGATTCGCTTGTGCCAGCTCTTTTTCCATATTCAGAGCCAGAATGTTCCAGTTAATAAACCCGCCGTTCATGATCGGGCTGCCGTCAAAGGGGTTATAGTATTCGTGCAGGCAGCCGGTTTTCGCCAGATCCTCCCCCAGAAGCCGGAGGGTACGGCGGCACATTTCCTCGGCTTCTTCCAGATACCCGTAGTCCAGAAAACCCTTGAAGACCACATAATTGGCCACCAGCCAGACAGGGCCCAGCCAGTTGGAGGGGTTATTCGTGACAGACAGGTCAAACATTTTTTCATCCTTCGCCAGGGTCGTAATGCCGTAAGGCGTATGGAAGGTCGTTTCATCCTTCCAGTGATTTACCAGGCTCGCCGCCTGCTTTGGCGTGGCGAATCCCGCCCACATAGGGATAAAGCCGGACCATACCCGGATTTTGATCGGGAGGGTCTTCCAGAAGACGCCCAGGCCCTCATGGAACCAGTCGAACTTCCGGGTTTTGATATCCACGTCCACCGAGTAGAAAAACTGGTCGCGTTTGTCCCAGCATTCGGACTGGATGGCCTGAACCAGGGCATCCGCTTTCGCGCGGTAAACGCCGGCCCGTTCCGTCTGGCCGAACTGTTCCAGGATCTGTGCCATGCAGCCAAGTTCTTTCACCATGAAGCTGTTCAGGAAAATGTTCGCGGTGGAGAACTTCGGGCGGCCAAAGGAGGCGGGGTCGTTATCCATGCCGATCATGATATCGTCGCACCAGACATAAAGGCCGCAGTTCTCGAAGTAATAGTTTTTGTCATAGCATTCAAAGTATTTCTCAAGCTTCGAAAGACTGTCCTGAACCCAGGAATAGTCGCCGGTGTAGTCCGAAATCAGGCAGATCTGGCCGCATAAGAAGGGTTTGTGCATGTTCATTAAGACGCCTTCTTTATGCTTCATGTTTAAGTAGGGCTCCGGCCAGTCCTTCACCTCGATCATCATCGGGATGTAGCCGTCCGCAAGCTGATGATCCAGGAAATTCTGAACATTGCCCCTGGCGTGGGTTAAGATTTTCTCCTGAAGCTCCTCGTCGAAGGAATCCATCATGCCAAGGAGGCCGTAGACCGACCAGTACGTGTCCCAGTCCCAGACGTTTCCGTCATAGACGGAGCCGGGATCGATGAAGGGATAGCGGATAAAGCTTCGGGGTTCTTTTAAGAGGGAGCGGACGTTTTCCTTTATGTAGGTTCTTAAGTCCGCTGCATAATCGTGGTAAATCGCTTCCATTGAAAAATGCTCCTTTCTATCGCTGTTTGCTTCGCTGCTGCGTGTGGAAAGCCGGGAGATCCTTCTCAGGGCACGGCTTTTGGAAGGGCAGCCGCATTATCCTTTGACTGCGCCGGAGGTCATTCCTTCGATCACCTTTTTATTCAGGAACAGGTACATGATCAGCATCGGAACCACACAGATGGAAACCGAAGCAAAGATTGCGCCCCAGTCCTTGGTGCCGAATTCATCCTCGAAAAACAGAAGTCCGGTCTGAATGGTCTTCAGCTTTGTACTGCTGACGAAGGTCATGGAGTACAGCAGGTCATTCCATTTAAAGAAAAACTGGATAACCAGCACGGTAATGATCGCATTTTTCGTCAGAGGCAGCACAATCCGGCAAAGCATAGAATAAATTCCGCAGCCGTCGATCACCGACGCTTCCAGAATCTCATCCGGCAGGGATTTCATGTAGCTCTGCAGCAGGTAAATCGAAAAGGAAATCCCGGAAGCCGCATAGACCAGGATCAGACAGGTTCTGGTATTGATCAGATGCATTTTCTGGAAAATCTGAAACAGCGGGATCAGGCAGGTGGCTACTGGTATCATTATACCAAAGGCAAAATATTTGTCAAACAGCCCTCTGCCTTTCCAGCGCATTTTCGTCAGGGCAAAGGAACTGGTCACAGTCAGGATAATAATCAGCACCAGGGAGGCCACGGTACAGATCAGGCTGTTCTTAAAAAACAGGGCCATTTTCCCGCGCGTCCAGGCTTCAATATAGTTCTGAATGTAAAAGCCGCTGTTCAGGGCATAGGCGGGCTTGGTTACAAATTCGCCGGGCTCCTTAAAGGAAGCGGTCAGCATCCAGAAAAGGGGGTAGACATCGATCAGCACAATCAGGGCTACGATCAGCTTCATCAGAAAGGATTTGATTTTTCTTTTTGTCTTATAAGTCATGGCGCATCCTCCTTGTCAGTCGATGGGTTTTTCAAATTTTCGTATGATGGCGGAGCCGACCACGCAGATCAGGAAAATGATCAGGGCAATGACGCTTCCGTATCCGGTCTTACTGTAAGTAAAGGCCGTATCATACATGTACATGGAAAGGGATTTCGTCGCGCCGCCGGGGCCGCCGCCGGTGAGAGCCGTCGCGGATTCAAACATTTTCACGGTTCCGGTAAAACTGAAGATCAAACAGGTGATGATCATAGGGCGGAGCAGAGGCGCCAGCACCAGCCGGAAAAGCGGAAAGGCTTTACAGCCGTCGATCCGGGCAGCTTCGATCACATCGTCGGAAATATCCAGAAGCGCCCCGTAAAAAATAATGGCATAGAAGCCAGTGGCAGTCCAGATATCCATGACGCTCAATGCGCCAAGGGCAGTTGAGGCCTGGCCGATCCAGGGCTGAACCAGATTCTCAAGGCCCACCGCGTCCAGAAGGCTGTTTAACAGGCCGTAATGCGGCTGAATTTCATAAATTTTTGCAAAAAGCTGCGCCACCGCAACGGTCGGAAGCACAACCGGGAAAAAGACGATTGTCCGGATCAGGTTGGCGAAACGTTTCAGCCAGAACTTGAAGATCAGGGCCATGCAGAGCCCCAGGCAGACCTGACCGGTGGTAACGATTAAAATATACTTGACATTGACAATCAGGGCTTTCGTAAAATTTTTGTCTTTAAAAATCCGAAGGTAGTTGTCAATGCCGCAGAATTCCCATTTGATACCTGGCATCCCATTATAAAAGGTATAATAGACAGACCAGAGAACAGGTAAGATGACAAAAATGCTGTACAGGACGGCCGTAGGGGCAATGAACCAGAAGACCGCTTTTTTATTTCCTAAAACTTTATTCATGAGTCGGCTCCTTTCTGTCGATGAGAGAAAACGCGCATGGCGAAATTTTCCTCGTTATCGCGACAGCCGCCAAAGATCCTTGGCACGTTGTTCGCGTAAAAAAGCGTGTCCGCTCTTTTTGGTAAGTTCGGACACGCTTTGGGATTCCTGTGCGTTAGTGAGCTGCGTCGTAGATATCCTGCAGGGACTGTGCGTATTCTTCCGGTGTCATATCGCCGTTCATCAGGGTCTGTACGTTTTCCTGAGCGATCTGGGAGAGTTCACTGTCCATAGCGGCTTCGAACCAGGCGCTGCTTCCGGTTACTTTGTCAAGCTCGTCCGAAACAAGCTGGGTGTAGGTGCCAACGGTTTCCGGCATCTCGGAAATGGTGTAGCCTCTAAAGGAACCCTGCTCGTTCATGGCGTAATTGCCGACATGGGTTACGAAATATTCCAGCCAGCCATCGGTGATTTCGTCGTATTTGCCGCTGCTGAGTGCAAGGATGGTGCCGCAGTTCATGGAGTATTCGGTGATGGTTCCAACGCCGCCTTCCACTTCCGGAATGTTGAAGAAACCGATTCCGTCTTCACCGGCTGCATTTGCATCGGAATTTAAGGAGGATACGTACCAGCTTCCGTTATAGATCATGGCGGCTTCGCCGTTCATAACCATATTTGCGGCGGTGTTCATATCTACGGTGGTAGCGCCTACGCCGAAGTAGCCTTTGTCAACCATATCCTGGAGCATAGCGGCTGCTTCTACGAGGGGTTCGTCCGTGTATTTCTTTTCGCCTGCATAGGCAAGATCCATGAAGTCAACGCCGCCTTTCCGCATAACATATGCGTTCAGGATACGGGTTGCGGGCCACAGGTCTGCGCCGCCTACCGCGAAGGGCTGAATACCTGCGTCGAGAAGCTTCTGTGCATCTTCCAGCATTTCGTCCCAGGTGGTGGGAGCTGCTTCGATGCCTGCCTGCTCGAACAGGGCTTTGTTATACCAGAAACCTTCGATGTTCTGGCCAAGCGGAAGGGCATACAGGTCTTCAGTGAGGGAAAGGTTCGTCAGGAATCCGGCTGCTCCGGAATCGATCTGGTCAGCTACGCCAAGGGCTTCCAGTTTTTCGCTGACATCCACGACCAGGCCTGCATCGATCAGTTCAATCAGGGGCGTACCGGCATCATAGGCGAATACGTCCGGAAGGTCGTTCGAAGCGGCGAGGGTGGCGATTTTCTGTTTGAGGTTATCGGAGGAAACGACTTCAATTTCGTAGTCGAAATCCGGGTTTTCCTGCTTATAGGCTTCGGTGACGTCTTTTAAGATGGAACCGCTGTCGTTGTCGTCCTCGGCCCACATGGAGAGGATCTTAAAGGTGCGGTTTTCTTCTGCGGAAACGGACAGGCCTGTGGCCATAAGCCCCATTACCATTGTCCCGGCCAATAAAGCTGCGGTAAATTTTCTTTTCATAAATAATACCCCCAAATTCGTTGATGGACTGTGTCTGCTGCATTTCCGGAAATGCTTGATAGCATTATCCTATCACAAGAACCGGGGGCTTTCCAGTGGTAATATTTTTACAACTTGTTTAAATTTTTAAAGAAAAATCAAATTTTTTGTGCACTATCACGGCACTTGTCCCGGTATTCCGTGGGAGTCATATGTTCAAGTTTCTTAAAAACCTGACTGAAATAGCGGTAATCATTGTAACCCACCATTTCGCCGATCTCGGAGGCGCGCTCACCGCTTCGCAGCAGTTCCTTTGCCCGGTCAATGCGGATTTTTGTCAGATATTTGATGTAGCTCATGCCGACCTGTTCTTTGAAAAAAATGCTTAAATTCGCCGGGCTCATGTTGACCAGACCAGCCAGCTCGGTCAGGCCGATATCCTGCGTGTAATGGGCATGGATATAGTCCAGAAGCACGCGGATATCCCGGCTTTTGGAAGATTTTTCCGGTGTCTGCAAAGAAGAGGTAAATTCCCGGACGGCTTCCAGCGTGTAAAGGCGGACTTCTTCGAAGGAGCGAAGCTGTTTCATTTCGGCATAAGGGACGACATTCCGGGAAATGTTTGGGGAAGGGATGCGTTCCTGTAAGATTTCCATTGCCACATAAATATTTTTGACACACTCGTCCTTAAATTTTTCCAGGGAAATGCCGGTGGCACAGATTTCCTCCAGGGCGCTTTCCAGAAAGCGGAGGATCGAATCCGCGGATTCTTTTTCCAGAACAGCAGAAAATTCCTCCGAAATTTTCCGGCAGATGTGGGCGCTTTCCTGCTCGCGGAAGCCGGGATTGTCCCGCAGGGAATGGTACTCCTTTTTCCGGGCAATGTATGCGGCGGCCCGATCCAGGGCGGCAAATAATTTTTCCTGGTTCAGCGGCTTGTCGATGTAGTCCAGAACCTGAAGGGTCAGCGCGCGTTTCGCATATTCAAATTCCTGGTAGCCGCTGATGACGAGAAAGGCCGTAAAGGGAAGCTCCTCCATGGTCTGTTCGATCAGGGAGAGGCCGTCCAGGCCCGGAATCCGGATGTCCGTGATCACAATGTCCGGCTTTTTCTGGCGGACGACGGCCAGGCCCCGGATGCCGTTTCCGGCGCTGCCGATGACCCGGAAGTCCCGCCCGGCCCGCTCGATGACGGTGGTCACCCATTCTACAACGATTTTTTCATCATCAATCACAACAAGATTCAGCATTTATCGAGCACCTCCCTTTCCATAACCGGAATGCGTATTTCAATTTTTGTTCCAACGTGCGCTTCACTTGAGACGGTTATCCCGTATTCCTCCCCGTAAAACAGGTGAATCCGGTCAATGACATTTTTGACGCCGAAGCCGGAATAGAGCACCGAAGGGTCTTCCATGCCGATCCCGTCGTCCGTGATGGTAAAGTAGATTTCATCGCCGATCCGCTCGCCCTTCAGTTCGATGAAGCCTTTCCCGATTTTGGCTTCGAGTCCGTGGTACATGGCATTTTCCACAAAAGGCTGAAGGATCAGCTTAATAATATGAAGTTCCAGGATGTCCTCATCCACTTCCAGAATGAGTTCAAAACGATTCTCATAGCGGATATTCTGAATCTGCATGTATTTCTTAATGTAGGCAAGCTCCTCGCTGATCTTAATTTCGCTGTTTCCGCGGCTCAGGGAAATTTTGAAGATATCGGAGAGGGCTCCTACCATGCAGGCGATTTCGGTTTGATTTTCGATTTCGGCTTTACAGTAGATGGAATCCAGCGTGTTGTAGAGGAAATGCGGATTGATCTGGGCCTGCAGAAGCAGAAGCTCGGACTCCCGTTCTTTTAAGCGAAGGGAGAGGAGACGTTCTTTCAGCTCAATGTTGTGGTTGACGGTTTCTTTCAGGGCGTTGCCGATCTCACCGATCTCGCTGTCGTCGAATTCTTCGGTGATATTGCGGCTGCCTTCCCGGACTTCTTCCAGAACCCGCTTCAGCTTGCCGAGGGGGCGGTAGATGGTATGGCTTAACAGGTTCGAAAGAAGCAGACAGGCGATCAGTATTGGAAATACCATGGCGAAGACCATGGTTCGCAGGTAGACGCTTTCTTTGCTGAGTTCGTTTTTATCAATGCCGTTGATGATCTTCCAGCCGGTGGCGTAGTTCGTGTATTCAGTGAACAGGAAGCGGGAGGTTTCCTGGGATTCGGCGTAGTCCTGATACATTTCTTCAGCGTAGTCCTGGGTGTTCGTGTAATAGATGAGGGGGCTGGCGGATTTGCCGTCCACGACCATCAGGGTATCGCTGTCGAAGTCGGTTCCGCTGCCGACCAGAGTGGTGCTTAAAAAGGAATTGGAGAGCAGGACGACGACCATTCCCAGCTTTTCGCGGGTCTGGAGATCCTTGATCTCTTTGACCAGGGAAACGGTGTTTGTATCGGAGGAGACGGAGAGGACGTTTTCGCCGAAGTAGACTTCTTTTCCCTCATAGGCGTCGGCGGTCTGATACCAGAGTTCTTCGGTGCAGTCTTTTTCCGTATAATAGTCCAGATAGTCGGCGGCGAAGGTGTTGCTTTTGTTCCAGAAGGAGAAGCGGCCCTGTTCGTCGAAGATGGCGATGCCTTTTACCAGGTCGCTCTGGTTTTCCATCTGGCGGCAGAAGCGGGCCAGGGCGAGTTCGTCGCTGCTGGTGTAGTAGGGGCTTTGGCGGTCGTTGGCGGTTTTCAGGATGTCGAGGAAGTCGGTGCTTAGGAAGACAGCGCGGACGAGGTCGTTCAGGACCTGGAGGCGGTCGTCGATGATGCCGTTGAAGGTCGAAAGGTTGGTTTTGTAGACGGCGCGGTAGTTTTCCTCGATTTTGTTTTTGCAGATGTGCCAGGCGGTGAAGGAGACGGTGAGGGTGGCAAACAGGGTGAGGACGAGGAGGGAGGATAATATTTGGGTGCGGAGGGTGAGTTTTGGGAATTTTTGTTTCATGGGAAGGCTCCTTTGGGGTGTGATGAAGTTATTATAACGTATTTTGGGAAGAAAAGCACGGGGAAAGTTACTGTTCACGTAATACTGGATTTTCCAGGAGTCTGAGAGTATAATGAAGGGGAAGGAAAAAGGAAAGAAGGTATCTGCATGTCTGTACGGAAGCTGTCTGCTATGCTGTTTCTGGTCAATGGAATGCAGTTTCTGCTGGGTGCGGGTATGCTGATCGGTTTGCAGAGCAATGCGATCGGCTATTCGGAAATGGTCGTGGATCTGGCAATGGGGCTGGTGCTGCTCTCCAGCATTTTGTCCATTGCAGGGCTGTTTTCTGTGACCCGCTACCAGAAACTGAGCTACCAGAAAAGCATGGAAAATCTGGAAAATCTGAACACCAAGCTTCGGGAACAGCGCCATGATTATATAAATCAGCTCCAGGTCGTCTATGGCCTTCTGGAGCTGGAAGAATATACGGATGCGTTAGAGTATCTGCGGCCGGTGTACCGGGACATTTTAAAGGTAAACCGGGCGCTGAAGACCGCCCAGCCCGCCGTCAATGCGCTTTTGCAGGCGAAGATGGACGAGGCGGAGCAGCACGGGATTATCTTTTCGCTGGACATTGCGACCCAACTGAAAGGGTTGAAAACAGAGCCATGGGAACTGTGTAAAATCCTGGCAAACCTGATCGACAATGCCATCACCGCCGTCAAGCCTCTGGAGGGCGAGCGGAAAATCACCCTCCGCATGGCCGAACAGGACGGCCGCTACCAGTTCGCCGTGAGCAACAACGGCCCGGAAATCCCCAAACAGCAGCAAAAGCTGATCTTCCGCAAAGGCTACACCACCAAAAAAGAAGAGGGCCACGGGATGGGCCTTTCCATCGTATCGTCGGTACTGAAAGAGGCGGGCGGCGAAATCCATCTGGGGAGCACGCCGGAGGAAACCGTGTTTTCCTTTTCGCTTCCTGTCAGTTCATCCTCAAAAACTGACAAGTTGCGGGAAAAATTGTATAAATAATGGATTTTGTCTTTTATCTTTCTCCTGTTTTCTGTAAAATGTAGACTATAAAGATATTCGTTTCATCAGGGAATGCCGTTCTGCAAGGGGCGCGCATTACCGTGCAGCGAAATGTATGATTTTACTGGAAAGGGGGAAAGCTTATGGATACGATGACATTGATCGGGATTCTTTTGCTGGTGGCCGGTTTTATTCTGGTAGGGATCGAGATCGTGCTTCCGGGATTTTCGGTTCCGGGAGTCAGCGGGATCATCTGTCTGGTAGTCGGGGTATTTCTTCTGGCGGATACCGTGACGGAAGGCGTTTTCATCACGATCGCCGTGCTTGCGCTTCTGGGAATCCTTATGGCCGTGCTCCTGTGGCTCCTGTCGAAAGGGAAGCTTCGGACGCCGCTGATTCTCAAGGAGGAGCAGAACCGGGAGGAAGGCTATTTAAGCTCCAGCGATCTGAATTACCTGCTGAACAAAAAAGGCTACGCGGTGACGGATTTGCGGCCCGCCGGAGTCGGAAACATCGACGAGATCAAGTTTGACGTTATGTCGGAAGGAAATTACATATCCAAAGGAGCAGAGATTCAGATCATAAAAGTAGAGGGATCGAAACTGGTCGTTCGGGAAATCAGAAAGTGAGGAGAAGAGAATGGGTAATATTTGGTGGATTGTACTGTTATGTATTATTGGATTACTGGTTATTTTATTTTTCACGTTTGTTCCGGTGGGGCTTTGGGTATCCTCGCTGGCGGCGAACGTAAAAGTCAGCATCTTTAACATGATCGGTATGCGTTTAAGACGCGTAAAACCGGCGAAGATCGTGATGCCGCTGATCAAGGCGAGAAAAGCCGGGCTGGATATGGCTGTGAATCAGCTGGAAGCCCATTATCTGGCTGGCGGAAATGTTGACAATGTCGTGAACGCATTGATCGCGTCCGAAAGAGCAGGCATTGAGCTGAAATTCGAGAAAGCCGCCGCCATCGACCTGGCCGGACGAAACGTCCTGGAAGCCGTAAAAATGAGCGTAAACCCGAAAGTCATCGAGACGCCGAACGTTTCCGCGGTCGCGAAAGACGGTATCGAGCTTCTGGTAAAAGCCCGTGTAACCGTGCGCGCAGACCTGGAACGCCTGGTCGGCGGCGCGGGCGAAGCGACGATTCTTGCGCGAATCGGCGAAGGCATCGTCACCACCGTGGGTTCCGCGAACTCGCATAAAGAAGTCCTGGAAAACCCGGACGATATTTCGAAACGCGTCCTCAGCAAAGGGTTGGATTCCGGAACTGCTTTCGAGATTCTTTCCATTGACATTGCGGATATCGACGTTGGACGGAATATCGGTGCACAGCTTCAGAGCCTTCAGGCGGAAGCGGATAAGAACATTGCGCAGGCAAAGGCAGAGGAGCGCCGCGCCATGGCCGTTGCGAAAGAACAGGAAATGCGCGCCTACGTGGTGGAAGCGGAAGCCGAAGTGCCAAAAGCCATGGCTTATGCCCTGCGTGAAGGAAAGATTGGCGTGATGGACTATTATGAATTGCAGAACCTGAAAGCCGATACCGAGATGCGCGAGACCATCGGCGGAAAAGGCGGGGAGAAAGAGACCCTGGATTAAGCGGACAGAGGGGGCGAAGGCATGAAGAAAAACAGCGTATGGGATTCCATTGCCATGATGAGCGGCGGGCGGGTGACCGGCTTAGGCAGCCATCAGGTGGATCTGGATAAAATATACCAGTCCCTGTCCAAGGCCGGGCGGGAACTGAGCGGCGCGAAAAAGAAAGAGAAGGCAAAGGACTGGGCGGAAGAAGCGGTTTTGGAAGCAGAAGAAGCGGAAGAAATGTACGTGCAGGAAGAGCTCAACTTCGATTTCGAAGAAAAGAAACGCCCCCGAATGGAAGCTGTCCCAGCCAGGCCAAAGCCGGAGCGGATGGCGTATGTTCAGACGCGAAGCTGCTTCGGGCAGGAGGAATTGTCCCCGGAGATGCTGCAGAAAGCTATGGTGTGGGCGGAGATTCTGGGGGAGCCTGTGGCGAAGAAGCGGCGCAGAAGAAGGAGTTACTAATCACACTTACGCCAGCTGTCCAATAGGAACCAGTTCTTTTGCTACAGTCGCCGGGAAGGCGGAAACCTTGCGGGGACGTGTTTCGAGGGGCGTTTTTAGGAAGAGTCGAAATCGCCCCTTATCTAAGACTTAGGCGCGAAGGCGTTCCTGAGCGTCTTAGTCGCAGTTAGGGGAAGTTTGACGATGACGTTGCCCCGTTCCCCGAAAGGTTTTCGACGGCACGGTGGCGTCCGGTACGATTATGTAGTAAGAAATGATAAAGCTGGCGTTGTGTGATGTAACAAAAAGGATGAGGTAAAATGGCAATAAAAGTAATGCTCGTAGAAGATGAAGCCGGTATCCGGCTTCTTCTTCGTAAAATGATCGAAAAGCAGGAAGGGTTCGAGGTGGTGGCGGAGTGCGACACCCTCTCCGAATCCGTGATCCAGTTCCATCGGAAACAGCCCGAAGTGGTCTTCCTTGACATTGAAATCAAAGGTGAGAATGGAATTGAATGCGCGCGCGTCCTGACAGACTTAAACCCAAAAGTGAAGCTCATCTTCGCCACAGCCCACGCGGAGTACATGCGGGAGGCCTTTGAACTCTATGCCTTCGACTATCTGGTGAAGCCCTTCGACCTGGAGCGGGTGAACCGCACCCTGGAACGCATCGCTGCCCTGGAACGCCCGGCAGCCTGCGAACAGGAAGAAAAAGTCGTCCGCCTGGACTGTCTCCAGGAAAAGCTCCTGGTAAAAGGAAAAGAAAGCATGAGCTTTATCAATATTCCGGATATCGTGCTGATCCAGCGGGAAAATAACGCGACCGTGATCTACACAGAAACGGACAGCTACGTAACCTCGGCGAGCCTGGCCGACCTGGAAAAAAAGCTGAACCCTATGCAGTTCCTGCGCAGCCATAAATCCTACATCATTAACCTGTCGCGCATTCGAAAAATCGAGCCATACGGAAGATGGACGCACGTAGTACATTTCCAGGGGAGAAAAGAAGACGCGCTTCTGACAGCAGAGAAATTCGAAGAGCTGAAAAAGCGGTTCCAGTAGAGAAAAAGAAATCCGATTAAAAAATTTACAGAATGCCCCCGATGGGTTATAATAACAAAAGAACCCACCAGGGGCATTCTTGTATTTATAATAGAAAGCAGAGGAAACCATATGAGCACAATCGGAATCATCGGGGCAATGGAAATCGAAGTCGAAGCCCTCAAAAAACACATGAAAGTCCGCCGCACCGTCCAGAAAGCCGGCATGGAATTCTGCGAAGGCGTCCTCTCCGGCCACGAAGCCGTCGTAGTCCGCAGCGGCATCGGAAAAGTAAACGCCGCCATCTGCGCCCACATCCTGATCAACGACTTCCACGCAGACGCCGTCCTGAACACCGGCGTCGCAGGCTCCTTAAAAAACGAAATCAACATCGGCGACATCGTCATCTCCACCGACCTTCTCTACCACGACATGGACGCGACCGGCTTCGGCTACGCGCCCGGCAAGATCCCTCAGATGGACGTAGACACCTTCCAGGCAGATGAACGTCTTTGTGAACTTGCTGAGAAAGCCTGTAAAGAGGCGAATCCGGACATTCAGGTCTTTCACGGCCGGATCGTCAGCGGCGACCAGTTCGTCTCCAGCCGGGAAGTCAAGGATCGGATCTCAAAACTGTTCGACGCATTTTGCACGGAAATGGAGGGTGCAGCCATCGCCCATGCGGCCTGGCTGAACAAGACGTCTTTTGTCGTTTTAAGGGCAATCTCCGACAAGGCGGATGACAGCGCTTCCATGGATTACGACGTTTTTGAACGCCAGGCCGCGGAGAACTCCGTCCGCCTGGTTGAGAAATTACTGGAACTTGACCTTTAAAAACTTCATCTGCAAAAAGTCCGGAAATCCGCGGGTTCCGGGCTTTTTTTGTCGAACAAAACTGCTTGCAAAATCCGAAAAATCAGGTAATAATGGCTGGGACAGGCGGCCGGCGCCCGACAAACCACACCACATGCTGGTGGACAACCAAAAAGGGGGATTCATTTATGTTACAGTTTTTGATGGAAACGAACACATTGCTCTACGCGATGGCTGCGGTATGCGTCCTGGGTGTGATCAGCCAGATCTTCTTAGGCAGAGTTTACGCCAGGTTGGAAAAGGATACGGCCAGGGGCGGACAGGCCCAGGGAAAACTGATGAAGCGGATACGGCAGAGGCTGTCGGCCAGCCGGAATCATGCGATACTGATCGAGAACAGCCTGATGGAATACCACGTACTGGGGCGCAGCCTGCACAGTTGGCAGCGTACCGGGTTTCTGGCCATGGCGGTCGGACTGGTTCTTGGAACCATTGGCTGGTATTTTGCCGGAAGCAGAAATATGGGAAATGCCCTGCAGCAGCGGTATTTATGGGCGATGGCCGCCACCGTGGCCATAACCGTACTGGCCTACCTGTTCGCAGATAACGGATATAAGAAAAGAAACCTGGAAACCTGCCTGCTGGACTATCTGGAAAACACCCTCGGAGAAGGGAGCTATGAGCACGCCGAGGCCGCTGCCTCCGCAGAGCCCGCAAAGACCCAGCCGATAAAAACCGCGCCGGAAAAATCCCAGCCCGCCTCCTTCACCCCGGCTCCCAGAGACCGCCAGCTCAAAATAAAAGAGACGAAAGCCCAGCGCGACAAACGCGAACTCAAAGAAAACCTCTCGCGCCTCAAAGAGGGCCTAAGCGAATCCGCCGCCGCCCAGGAAAAAGAGCGCAACACCGAAATCCTGAAGCAAATGGACCCCAAAGAGCAGGAACGCGTCATACGGGAGGTACTGAAAGAATTTCTGTCATGACGGGCCGCCCGCCGGGTGACTCCTGATTCGGCCGGGCCGTCGGGTTACAGTTCACAGCCATGCCAGCCTTCTTACATTTCCCAGTCATCTATATACAGTTGCCGGGAAGGCGGAAAGCTTACGGGGACGTGTTTCGAGGGGCGCACTTCACCGGAATCTCCGTTTCAGGCGGAGATGTAGGCGTGCCGTATACGGCAAGGAAGGATGTCGAAATCGCCCTTTCTAAGACTTTCCGGTGAATCGGATACCATGCTCGCATGGCAAGGCGTATGAAATAAGAAGGCTCTCCTGAGCGGCTTAGTCGCAGTTAGGGGAAGTTTGACGATGACGTTGCCCCGTTCCCCGGAAGGTTTTCGACGGCACGGTGACGTTCGATTATCCCACAGTGGTTAAAAACTAGAAAGGCTGGCGATGTGTGAACTGTAATGCCTCCCGGATCGATCGCACGAATTCACACGATTAGACTTGCGAACTGAAAAGGAGTCTGCTACAATGAAACTGGAAAAGAAAATAAACCTTCCGTACCGAAATTACCATTACGATTAAGGAGCGAGATTATGGAAAACAGAGTAACGTTCGACTATTCCAGAGCCAAAACATTCATCCGTGACAATGAAATGGAGTCCATGAAAAAACTGGTCGCAGACGCCAAAGAAGTCCTGGTAGGGAAATCCGGCGCCGGCAATGACTTCCTGGGCTGGATCGACCTTCCCGTCGACTACGACAAAGAAGAGTTCGCCCGCATTCAGGCAGCCGCCAAAAAAATTCAGGAAGACAGCGAAGTCCTCCTCGTGATCGGCATCGGCGGTTCCTACTTGGGAGCCAGAGCCGCCATCGAGTTCCTGCGCCACAGCTTCTACAACGTCGTTTCCAAAGAAATCCGCAAAACCCCGGAAATCTACTACGTTGGAAACAGCATCAGCAGCACCTATTTATCCGAGCTGATCGACGTCATCGGCGACCGTGACTTCTCCGTAAACATCATCTCCAAGTCCGGCACCACCACCGAGCCGGCCATCGCATTCCGCATTTTCAAAGAAATGCTGGAGAAAAAATACGGCAAAGAAGGCGCAGCCAAGAGGATCTACGCCACCACGGACAAAGCCAGAGGCGCTCTGAAGAACCTCTCCACCGAAGAAGGCTATGAGACCTTCGTTGTTCCGGATGATGTCGGCGGACGTTTCTCTGTACTGACCGCAGTCGGCCTGCTTCCCATCGCCGCCAGCGGCGCAGACATCGAAGCGCTGATGCAGGGCGCAGCAGACGGAAGAAAACGTGCACTGGAAAATGAATTCGAGGAAAATGACGCGCTGCTCTACGCCGCAGTCCGCAACATCCTCCTGCGCAAAGGCAAATCCATCGAAATCCTGTGCAACTACGAACCGAACCTGCACTACGTCAGCGAATGGTGGAAGCAGCTCTACGGCGAATCCGAAGGAAAAGACCAGAAAGGCCTCTTCCCCGCATCCGTAGACCTGACCACAGACCTGCATTCCATGGGCCAGTTCATCCAGGACGGCGCCAGAATCATGTTTGAAACCGTTCTGAAAGTCGAGAAACCCAGAAGACAGATCGTCATCGGCGAAGAACCGGTAGACCTGGACGGCCTGAACTACCTGGCCGGAAAAGATATGGATTTCGTAAATAAAAATGCGATGAACGGGACCATCCTGGCCCACACCGACGGAAACGTGCCGAACCTGATGGTAACCATCCCGGCCATGGACGAGCACTCCCTTGGCGAACTGTTCTACTTCTTCGAGTTCGCATGCGGCATCAGCGGCTATCTGCTGGGCGTGAACCCGTTCAACCAGCCAGGCGTGGAAAGCTATAAGAAAAACATGTTTGCGCTCCTTGGCAAGCCCGGCTACGAAAAAGAGAGAGAAGAGCTCTTAAAGAGACTGTAAAAGGCAGCCATGCAAAACATTGTATTTCTGGAAGCGGGCACCCTGGGATCGGATATGGACTTTTCGCCCTTTGAAAAGCTCGGCAGGGTCACCCGCTACGAAAAGAGCACGGCAGCCGAGACGCCCGGCCGGGTCGCGGACGCCGATATCGTAATCGTAAACAAAATTAATATGAACGCCAAAACCCTGGCGGGGGCGGATCACCTGAAAATGATTGCCATCACCGCCACGGGTTACAACATGATCGATCTGGACTATACCAGAAAAAAGGGAATCGCCGTAGCGAATGTCGCCGGGTACTCCACAGACGCAGTCGCCCAGCACACCTTTGCGCTGCTGTTTTATGTGATGCATAAGCTTGCCTATTATGACGCCTATGTAAAAGAAGGGAATTACTGTCACTGTGATACCTTCACCCATATTGAAGAGCGGTTTCATGAGCTTGCCGGAAAGAACTGGGGCATTATCGGAATGGGAGCCATTGGGCATAAAGTTGCCCGGATTGCCGAAGCATTTGGCTGCAATGTCATCTATCATTCCATGTCCGGATGCCTCAGAGAAGAGCCCTATGAGCATGTGGAGCTGGATACCTTGTTCGCGGAATCGGACATTTTATCCATCCACGCGCCGCTGACCCCGGCGACGGAAGGCCTGATGAACCGGGACGCCTTCCGGAAAATGAAAAACTCGGCGATTTTCCTGAACCTGGCCAGAGGCCCCATTGTGAATGAGGCCGACCTGGTATGGGCTCTTGAGACCGGCGAGATCGCGGCTGCCGGGCTGGACGTATTAAGCGCGGAACCCATGCGGGAGGACAATCCGCTGCTCGCGTACAAAGACAGCCGGAAGCTGATCATTACGCCCCATGTGGCCTGGGCCCCGGTGGAAACCAGAGCCAGGCTTCTGGAAGAAGTCTATCGGAATATTGAAGCCTTTTTAAAAGGCGAAGAGCGGAATCGTATTCATTAAAATACGCGGGATGCGACCTGAGACTGCAGCCAGGAAGCATCCTGTTCGTTTCGGAAAAATTGACACACCGGAGGAAATAGCATGAAAGACACCAAACAGAAATGGTTTAAAGAAGCGAAATTCGGCCTGTTCATTCACTGGGGCCTGTATGCGCTGCTGGCAGGAGAATATAAAGGAGTCAAGACGAACCAGATTGCAGAGTGGATCATGAACTATCTGGATATTCCTGTGGAAGAATATGAAAAACTGGCCGGGCAGTTCGACCCGGTGAATTTCGACGCGGAAGCGATCGTGAAGCTGGCGAAAGACTGTGGGATGCGCTATATTGTTTTCACATCCAAACACCACGAAGGGTTTGCGATGTACCATTCCGCCTGCAGCCCCTATAACGTGGTAGACGCCACGCCCTGTAAGCGGGATATTCTGAAAGAACTCCAGCTTGCCTGTGAAAAATATGATATGAAATTGGGGCTTTACTATTCCCAGGCCCAGGACTGGCACGATCCGGACGGCTACATGGCGAAAAAGGATAATTCCGGCAAGAATTACCGGGCCTACCTGGATCGGAAATGCATGCCGCAGTTACGGGAACTGCTGACCAATTACGGGGAAATTGCCCTGATCTGGTTCGATACCCCCATGGGAACGACCCCGGAGGAAAGCATGGAGATGGCGAAGCTTGTCAAAGAGCTGCAGCCAAACTGCATTGTCAGCGGCAGAATCGGGAACGGCCTTGGGGAATACATGACCACCGGGGATAATTTCATCCCGCGGCTGCCTTTCGAAGGCGACTGGGAAGTCCCGGCGACCTTAAACGATACCTGGGGCTTTAATAAAGACGACCACAACTGGAAATCCGCGGAGGAAATCATCCAGCTCCTGGTGAAAATCAACAGCAGAGGCGGAAACTACCTCCTGAACATCGGCCCGGACGGCACCGGAAACGTGCCGGAAGAATCCGTGCAGATCCTGAAAAAGGTCGGCGCTTATGTGCGCGCGAACGAGGAAGCCATTTTCGCGACAAAGCGGATGCCGGTGTACCCCTACGACCTGACCTGGGGCGACCTGACCTGTAAAGAACACCATCTTTACGCCCACGTTTTCCGGAAAATCCCGCGGGTGGAAATTTTGAATATTAATAACCAGGTGAAACGCGCTTATCTGGTGGAAACCGGCGAAGAGCTGGCCTGGAAGGTCGGAAAGAGCTGCGAAGGGGACGGCTATATTGTCGTCGAGCTTCCAAAGGAATATCTGAAGAAAGAATATTTCTGCATTGGCATCGAATTGGAAGAAGAAATGCCGAATTTCGAACCGATCAAAGAATAAATGTCCTGTTTCACAAAAATGCTGGGCGCCCCAAGTTTGAGCGTCCAGCTTTTTTACGCGAGCATCCGAACCGAATCCCCTTCTAAAAACGTCGTCTTCACCAGCCGCATCTCCGGCGTTCCCTCCTCATCCTCCGAAAGCCGTTTCAGCAGAAGCGCTGCGGCCTCCTGTCCAATTGCAGCAAAATCCTGGGAAATCACCGTCATCCTCGGCGTCAGCGTATCAAAAATCGCGTCATTTTCAAAACTGATCACCGATAAATCCTCCGGAATCCGGATATTCTGGCTCATAATCTCCATAAATCCCCCCAAAAAAGAAGTGTAACTGCAAAAGAAGAGCGCGGTGGGCGGCTCCGGAAGCGCCATCAGCTCCCGGAACTGCCGCTGGGCGGATGCGGAGGTGGAATCTCCGTAAGAATGGTATTCCGGGCGGGGAGAAATCCCGGCCGCGCGCAGGGCATCCAGAAATCCGGTGGTTCGCTGAACGGTCGTATAGGACGCCCGCTGTCCGGCCAGGAAAGCAATGCGTGTATGGTTATGGCGGACAAAATAGGAACCTGCCAGATAGGCGCTGCGGTAGTTGTCCGAGCTTACGAGATCTGTGGAAGCAGGCTCCGGCGTGTCGTCGATGCAGACCACCGGGATCCGCCGCTTCCGGAACAGGGCCAGGGCCTCCTGGTTTAATGTGCCGCCGATGGCCACCGCCCCGTCGATTTGGTTATTCAGAAGAAAAAGGGCGAGGGGCTTTACTTTCTCCGGTTCCGGCGAGCTGGTGCAGATGATGGAAGTATAGCCGTTTTGGCGAAGAAACGATTCCAGCGGGTAAATAAAATTGCCCCACAGGCAGTCTTCGAGAGGCGGAATCAGGATCGCGATGGTGCTTGTCCGCCTGGAGCGCAGGCTCTGGGCGATCCGGTTTGGCGTATAGTTCAGCCGCCGGATGGATTCCTCGATGAGCTTCTGGTTTTCGGGCAGTACAGGCCGGTGATTCAGATATTTGGAAATCGTGGCCAGGGACAGGCCGGTGTCTCTGGCAATATCGGTGATGGTTGTCTTCATGAAACAGCCCTCCCTTTTTGAATTCTGCTCTCAGTATATCATAAAGAATGTCTTTCCTACAAGGACATTTCGCAACTTTTATTGAACAAAACGATACGCGTTTTTGAAAATGCACTATAGTAAAATAACACAAATAAACGAACAAAATCCGGAAGAAACAAAAAGAAATACACAGTTTTTGACAAAAAAGGTTGACTAAACGTTTCGTTTTTGATAGTATGAGTATACAGAAACATGCGGTACGACAACACATCCGGAAAACGTACCGAAGTGAAAGGAGAACGATTATGAAAAGACGTATCATGAGCTGCCTGATGACCGCCGCGATGGTGGCAGGCGTACTGGCCACATCCGTATCCGCTGAGGACTATGCATTGACCGACGTAACCTTCGACAATGTACAGTTAAAACTGTACGCCAGCCTGAGCAATGCATCCCAGAAATACTACGAAGAAAAACTCCAGGAATTCAACGACATGGACAACGGCATCACCGTCGAACTGACCAACATCAACACCGAAGCCGACTACCTGGACAAACTGAGCACCGACTTCGCATCCGGCGACACCCCGAACGTCTTCATGGAATACGGCGGAGCACGCTGCCTGGACTACATTGAGGCGGACGCCCTCCTGAACCTGCAGCCCTACCTGGAAGCAGACGAAGAATGGTACGGAAATTTCATGGAATCCTGCTGGGAACCGGCCCATTTTGAAGATTACGGCTACGAAGGACTCTACTGCGTACCTTACACGAACTATCAGGTAGTCCTTTTCTATAACAAAGACATTCTCGCAGAAAATAACCTGGAAGTTCCCACCACCTGGGACGAGCTGCTTTCCGCCTGCGAAACCCTGAAAGCGAACGGCGTACAGCCCTTCATCGTAGGCGAAAAAGATAACTACCGTTTCGGCCACCTGCACACCATCCTTTCCCTGAAGACCTACGGAGAAGAGATCGGCAAACAGCTTGGCAGCCGCGAAGTGACCTACGACGGCGCCGAAATGCAGACCATTTACAGCATGATCCAGGAACTGGTTGACAAAGGCTACCTGGGCGATAACCTTTTAAGCACCGACGCGACACAGGAAGCCAGCTACTTCGCAGAAGGAAAAGCCGCATTCCAGTATAACGGTTCCTGGGGCGCCAGCAGCATCCAGAACTCCGGCAGCGAACTCTACACGAACCAGACCATCGGCGTAGCCCGTTTCCCGGCAGTCACCGAAGAGTACGCGAAAGTTGACATGGGCGGCGGAAATGATTCCTATTTCGTATCCCAGCTTGGCAAGAGCGAAGAAGAGATCGCCGCATCCGTTGTTCTTCTGAAATACATCACCAGCGCAGACTTCTGTGCAGGCCTGATGGAAGTAAACCCGAACACCATGGCCATCAAGACCGGTGTAGAGAGCGAAAACTATCTGCTGAACGAGATTTCCGCGATCATGGCTGACACGGAAGTGACCAGATCCGACCTGCAGAACTATGATTCCCAGGCTCATATGATCAACACCGTCCGCACCGCCCTGCAGGGAATCGCTATGGGAAATACTCCGGAAGAAGTCGGAGCAGAAATCGTTGATACCATGGCACAGTATGAATAAGTAAAAGAATGTGCTGAGAAAGAAGGGGCTGTCAGAGCACAGTCCCTTTTCATTTTCTGGAAAACAAAAATCCTCCGGGCGAGTGCCGAATTCCAGACAGCCGTGCTGGCAGGGAGCTTTGGCGGACGCTGCGGGCTTTGTTTTACATGGAGGAGAGACTATGAAGATAAGACGCAAAGATTATGTGGTTGCCATCTGCTGCCTGCTTCCGGCATTGCTGCTGATCTGCTTTTTTATCATTTATCCGGTACTGGATGCACTCTACCTGTCCTTCCATTCCTGGAAAGGCATTTATGGGACGCCGAAAATCTGGGTGGGACTGGAAAATTATAAAAGCGCATTGACCAGTGAGCTGTTCTGGAAAGCAATGCTGAATTCCTTCTGGTTCATTGTAGGAGGCTTCCTGGTGCTGATGCCGCTGTCCTTCGGGCTGGCGCTCCTGATCACCTCAAAATTAAAAGGAACCAGATTCATGAAAACGGCCTATTTTATGCCGGTTATCTTAGGAACCACCACGGTGGCGCTGATGTGGACGTACATCCTGAACCCGGAATGGGGCGCATTCGCGCAGATCTTCCGCTGGCTGGGCCTGGACAATCTGGTCTTTGACTGGCTTTCCACGCCGACCCTGAACGTGTGGTGCGTGGTGCTGGTCAATGAATGGATGTATGCGGGCTATAATATGCTGATTTTCGCAGCCGGTCTTGTCGCCATCCCCAGCGACCTCTACGAAGCTGCCCTGATCGACGGCTGCGGCGGCTGGCAGAAGCTTCGCTACATCACCCTTCCCTTATGTAAAAATTCCTTCAAAATTTTCTCCGTCCTCTGTGTGACCGGATGTTTGAAGGTCTTCGATATCGTATGGGCGATGACCAGGGGCGGCCCCGGAAATACCAGCTCCACGCCGGCCATTATCCTGTACACCCAGGCGTTCCAGTACAAGCTGTTCGGCCGAAGCAGCGCTTACAGCATCATCCTGCTGGTATGCGGCGTGCTGCTGAGCCTTGTGATGAACCGGGTCTTCCGTCAGGAAGACGATCTCTATTCTTAAAAGGAGGCAGGAGCGATGAAGCGAAAAATAATCAATGGCATTCTCTATGTCGTGGCATTTTTATGGGGCGCGATCACCATTCTGCCGCTTCTGATCACTATACTTTCGTCTTTTAAGAATAATGATGAGATTTATCTTGGCATGTTCCAATTCCCGGAAGTCTGGCGGTTTGAAAACTATAAGGCGGCTGCGGAGATGGCGGACGCCCTGGTTTCCATGCGGAATTCCCTGTTCCTGGCGCTGGCGACGACGGTGCTGGTGACGGTGGTGGGAATGCTGGCGGCTTATGCCCTTTCCAGAAAAAACAGGCTGTTTTTCATGAAGCCGCTGAACATCTTTTTCATGATCGGCGTGATGGTTCCGGTGCATTGTACGATTGTGCCGATTTCGAACATTGCGAGCGCGGTGCATGCGAAAGACCAGTATTGGTTTTTGCTGCTGGTCTATACGACCTTTAACCTGGCGCAGGCCATTTTCCTCTACTCCGGCTATCTGAACGGCATTGACCGGGGGCTGGATGAGGCGGCGATTATTGACGGATGCAGCGATATGAAGCTGCTGACGAAGATTCTGCTGCCGATCTGTAAGCCGATCATTGCTACCGAAGCGATTTTCGTGTTCATTTATGGCTACAGCGAGCTGATTTTCTCGCTGACCCTCATTTCGAAACAGAATATGTATACGGTTTCGCGGGCAATGCTGAGCTTTGCCGGAAATCATTCGGTAGAAATGGGGCCGCAGTTTGCCTTTGTCGTGATGTCAATGATTCCGACCGTGATCATTTATCTGTTCTTCCACGAGCAGGTGGAAGCCGGAATGCTGTCCGGTGCAGTGAAAGGTTAAGGAAAACGCCATGGCGGTAACGATCAAGGATGTGGCCAGAGAGACGAACCTGGCAGTCTCGACCATTTCCAAATATATGAACGGCGGAAAGGTCCGGGCGCAGAATCAGAAGCTGATCGAAGAGGCTGTAGAGCGGCTGGGCTATCAGCCGAATAACCTGGCGCGGGGCCTTCGGAATTCCAGAACTTATACCATCGGCTTCCTGATGCAGAAGCTGGAAGGCTCTCACAGTGCAAAACTGGTGGAATGTCTGGAGAAAAAAGTACAGGAAATGGGATGTTTCCTGACAATTTACTGCCATCGGGAGTCAGCGGAGCTGGCGAGAGGATATGTGGAGTTCCTGACGGAAAAGATGGTGGACGGCATTATCGTAAGCCCGGTGTGCACCACCGAAGATTATCTGAAACCGGCCAGGGATGCCGGGATTCCGTACATCATCCTGGAAGATACGAATGGCGTGACGGATGCGGATGTGGTGCAGGTGGACTGCGCGTCGGCGTCCTACCAGATCGTAGAGCATCTGATCGAGCAGGGACACCGCAGGATTGCCATTATCCAGGGAATGGAGGGAACGACCACTTCCAGGGAGCGTCTAAACGGCTACCTGCGCGTGATGGAGGACTATGAGCTTCCGGTGAATCCGGAGTATTTGGTGAAAGGAATGTACGACTACCAGTCGGGATACGAAGGGATTCAGAAGCTGTGGGGGCTGAAGCAGCGGCCCACGGCGGTGTTTGTGACGAATTATCATATGAGTATCGGGGCGCTGGTGGCCATTAATCGGCTGGGAATCCGGGTTCCACAGGAGCTTTCGGTGGCGGCCTTTGATGATCTGGAGCTGTCTTCGCTGGTGCAGCCGCATATGACGGCGGTGCGCCAGCCCCTGGAGGGGATGATGGAGGAGGCGTGCAGGCTGCTTGCGAAGCGGATGGATGGGGATTTTGAGGGATTCCCGGAGAAGAAGAGGCTGAAGGCGGAGGTGATCTGCCGGGATTCGGTGGCGAGGATACGATAAAAAGGCTGCGGGGGCAGCCTTTTTTGTGTCTGTTTTTCGCGGAAAATGAGCCTGGAAGCCATGCGGGCGTAGAATTCGGCGGGTGAGCCAGGGGGCGCGTCCGTGCGGCTCGGAATGTCGATGCCGAGATTCGGGCGCATTTTCTTATAGGAGCCGGGGCGCACGTCCGCGCGGCTCGGAATCTCGCACGGATGACAGGATAACGGGTAGGGTTCGCGGTATGCGTTTCGCCCTGCCAACGCGGCATTAGTCCTCTTCAATAACCTGGATTTCCAGGTAGTCGAAATCGACGGCGTCGATGAAGCTGTCCTGGGTGAACCGGGTTTTGCTGTGGCGCTTGAAGTCGGCGATGTTTGTATCGAGCCAGATGGGCTTGCTCAGGTCAAATTGATAACAGAATTCGTCGATGGCGTGGAAGACTTTGTGGGTGCGGGTGTCGTCGCTTAGGTCTTCCACGACGGAATCTTTTAACAGGTGGTTGGATTTCCAGATTTTTCCCCAGATTTTCATTCTTCTGCTCCTTCCTGGGCCTGGTAGATGGCCGGAGAACCGCTCTGGTATTCGACGAGGGTGTAGCCGTCTATGAGCATGTAGCGGTCGGACAGGGCGGAGTCTTCGTCGGTTTCAGGCGGATTAAAATATAGGTAAATGGTTTCCGACAAGGCGCGGATCTGGCTTGTGGCAGGCTCGTTTGCCTCGTCGTTTTCGGTCGGCTCCAGGTCTGTGGACAGGATGCAGAGAATGTAGTCTCCACCGTTGGTGCAGACGATGGCCGCATCGTTTTCAGTGTCGTTGGTTTCACCGGATTTGCTGGCGGTGACGGCCTCTGCGGGGAGACCGTCACGAATCTTGTAGGTGATGGTCTGATCCATCAGCAGGGATTCCAGGAAGCGGGAAGCCAGGTGGGAGACCATGGTGCCGTCGTAGACTTGCTCCAGGAAGGAAACGCAGTCTTTGGCGGAGGTTTGGTTTAAGGTGCTGGTATCGTACCAGTAGTCCGGGTCGCCCAGGCCGTTGTATTGGATCGTGTCGGTAAAGCCGTGGCGGCGGATGAAGTCGTTGACGAGGGCCATGCCTTCCTGGTGGCGGCGCTCCGGGTCCAGGTAGCAGGTCAGGACGTTGGAGGCGTCGTTGCTGCTGATGATGATCATTTGGCCCAGGAGGTCGCGTAAGTCTTCCACGTCGGAGACGGCGAGCTGGTCGGAGAAGAGGAGCGGGAGCTGGCCGTCTTCGTTCATTTTTTCCAGGACTGCGCCGGCGATGTAGAGCTTGATCAGGCTGGCGGAGGCCTGGGGGTGGTCGTTGATGAGGATGGTCCGGCCGGTGGAGAGGTCTTTCAGGCAGAGGGACCAGGTTCCGTCGTAGCTGGCAATCATGTCTTCCAGGGTGGCCTGGAGCTCAGACCAGGTCTCCTGGGCGGCGAGGCCGGGGAGGGGCTGGAAGAGGGTGGGGCACTGGAAGAAGGTGAAGGTTTCTTCGAGGGTGGGGACGGTGCCTTCCGGGAAGGAGGGGAGCGCCGCGGGGGTGGCCTCGGTTTCCGTTTCGAACTCGGATTCGGTTTCCGGGGTGAGGTAGAAATCGAAGGAGGCGTTTAAGGCGAGCGGGGCTTCGGATTCGGACTCGGGCGCGACTGTAGTTTCGGCCTCGGATTCGGCCACAGCCACAGTTTCGGATTCGGATTTGAGCGCGACCGCAGTTTCAGACTCGGATTCGGGCGCGGCCACAGCTTCGGACTCAGATTCGGGCACAGCCACAGTTTCGGATTCGGATTCGAGTGCAGCCGCAGTCTCAGACTCCGAAACGGATTCCGCGGTATATTCGGTTTCGTCTATATGGGCGGTCTGACTGAAGGCCGGAAGAGCGGGTTCGGTCAGGCCGGGGGTGGCCAGGTCGAGGTAGAGCAGGCCGGTGAGACCGGCGAGGGCGCCGGTTTGGAGCAATTTGGAAAGAAAGTGGTCGGGTTTTCTGGATTTTGGCATAGCAGGCTCCTTTCGTATGACTAAAATGATACAATAAGAGCGGAGAAAAGTAAATCTTTTTCTGCGGCGGGCTCGTCCGCACAACGTCGTGACGCAAGACATGCCGCTGTACCGGGAGCCGGGGGCCTTCCCTGTGCGCGGGCATGCCGTTATACCGGGAGCCGAGGCCCCACCCACGTGCCGGGCATGCCGCTGTATCGGGAGCCGGGGCCCCACCCACGTGCCGGATGCGCCGCCCGCCCCAAAACCCTTGCGCTCTCCCTGAAAATGTGATAGACTTTTCATCTGACAAGACAGCAACGGGACTTCGGTCCGGGAAGGGGAATACCATGAAATGGATTAAAAAGTGGCTGAACAGGGTGTTTATCGACGGGTTGAGCGGAATGGCGTTGGGCCTGTTCGCAACGCTGATCGTCGGGACGATCCTCCAGCAGATTGGGACGCTGGTGGGCGACGAGATCGGAGACATGCTTTATCTGGCGGGAAAGATAGCGGCGGCGATGACCAGCGCCGGAATCGGTGTCGGGGTGGCTTACAAATATAAGGAAAGCCCCCTGGTGGTGCTTTCGGCGGCTACGGCGGGCACGGTGGGCGGCTATGCCAGCAAGATCCTGGCAGGGACGGTTCTGGTGGACGGCGTAGTGCAGCTTTCCGGACCGGGCGAGCCCCTGGGCGCTTTCGTGGCGGCCTATGTGGCCATCGAAGCGGGTCATCTGGTTTCCGGGAAGACGAAGATCGATATTCTGGTGACGCCGATCGTGAGCATCGTGGCCGGGGCTGTGGTGGGCCTGCTCGTGGGGCCGCCGATTTCCCAGTTTATGACGAGCCTGGGTGCGGTCATTAACTGGGGAACCGAGCAGCAGCCGTTCCTTATGGGGATTGTGGTTTCGGTGCTGATGGGAATGATCCTGACTCTGCCGATCAGCTCCGCGGCCCTGGGCGTGATCCTGAACCTTTCCGGCCTGGCCGCCGGGGCAGCCACCGTAGGCTGCTGCTGCAACATGGTCGGCTTTGCCGTCGCCAGCTACCGGGAAAACAAAATGGCCGGACTCCTGGCCCAGGGCATCGGGACTTCCATGCTCCAGGTGCCAAACATCCTGAAAAAGCCGATCATCTGGCTTCCGGCCATCCTCTCCAGCGCGATCTTAGGCCCGGTGAGTACGCTGGTCTTCAAGATGACGAACAATGCGACCGGCTCCGGTATGGGAACGGCAGGCTTGGTCGGCCAGATCATGACGTATCAGACCATGGTTCCGGCGGAAGGGCAGACGACGGTTTTGATCAAAATTGCACTGATGCATTTTATTCTGCCGGGTGTGCTGGCGCTTCTCATTTCGGAATACATGAGAAAAAAGAAATGGATCCGTCAGGGGGATATGAAGCTGGATTTATAAGAAATGCCATGCCCCGCATTCCGAGGGCCGCCGGGGCAGGAAATGCCAAGGGCATGCCGCTGTCCCCAAATTTCTGTTTTCCGCGCTGCGGAAAAAGGTATTTTCAAAAATAAAAGATAGAAAGATGTTCGCAGAGAAAAAGCCTGCGGGCATCTTTTTTATAAAAATTTTAGGTACGCGTACATGGAAATAAAAATTAAATAAAAAATATTTACATACAATTTTATGTTGAAAACGGGAGATAAAAGCAAAAAAGGACAAAAATATAGTAAAACTATACAAAAAAAGGAGGCTAAAATTGCATATATAGACGAAATAACGAAGATTAACTAAAAAATACTTGAAAAAATCTAAAAAATATCGTATTTTAAATTTACAAAAATAAATAAATTTTATGGAGGGTACGACATGAAACAGAAAGTAATGGTAAGCGCGATCCTGGTTATGGCAGCGGCGGCAGCGATGGGAGCTACGGTCTGTGCGGAAGAAGGCAGTAAGAAAATTGCAGTCATGCGGAACATGACCAGTTCCGACCACACGACCCAGTTCTTCGCAGGCTGTGTGGAAGAGGGCGAAGCCCTGGGCTATACGGTAGACACCTTCATGGCCGACGGCGACGACGTGAAAATGCAGAATATCATGGAACAGAACCTGAATCAGGACTATGACATCTGGATCCTGTCCCATGCGAACGAAGGTTATCAGTACGACCTCGTGACCAAAGCCGTAGAAAAAGGCATCCAGGTTGTCGGCTTCGACTGCGGCGGCGACCATGTGGAAGGCGTCACCTACACCAGCCAGAGCGACGGCGACCTGACCGAAATCTCCCTGGACGCCCTGATCGAAAAGGCAGAGGAGCAGGGAAAGACCCAGCCGATCAAGATCGTTGAAGTCAACACCCTGGGCGCCATCGTCCCGTTCGACACCCGTCACGCAAAGATCGAAGAATACGTAGCAGACGGCAAGCTGGAAGTCGTCCGGATGATCTCCCCGAACCTGGCAGGCGGCGACGCTTACGCAGAAGTAAACACCGGCGTTTCCACCGCGATCCAGAGCGGCCTGGAATTTGACGGCGTATGGGCTGCTTCTACCGGATTCCTGGACGGCGTTATGGATGCGGTCAATGCTTCCGGAAACGAATACGTTGTAACCGGCATCGACATTTCCGATACCGAGCTGCAGCGTCTGGCAAATGAGCCGATGTATTACTGCTGCGCAGCGGTCGATCCCTATGTGATCGGCGCGGTGGATGTCCGGATCGCCGTTTCCAAGGTACTTGGCCTGGAAACCCCGGAAACCTACCAGTTCGCGGCCGTTGGCATCAAGAACGGCGAAGTGGAAGAGGGCGCAACCATGGCTTCCCTGAAAGGCGTCATCGAAGGCTTCGGCGAATCCGAAGAATTTCTGTCTGACGAACTGAAGGCTCTTTATCAGTAACAGGAAAGGCTTTTGCACCTCCGGAGATTCTTCGGAGGTGTAAAAGAATACGGGGAAAACTTATGGAGAACGCAAAGAAAAATGTCATCGAAGTAAAGAACGTGTCGATTGAGTTCCCAGGGGTAAAGGCGCTGCAGGACGTAAGCTGCCGCTTCGAAAGCGGGATGGCCAAAGCGCTGATCGGCGCAAACGGGGCCGGAAAATCCACGCTGATGAAGGTTCTGGCAGGCGCGAACCCCACCTACACCGGCGAAGTCTGTTTCAACGGCACGAAAGTGGAATTGCGGAACCCGACAGCCGCGAAAAACCAGGGCGTCGGCATTGTTTACCAGGAAGTGGACAGCATTTTGACGCCGAATCTGTCCGTGGCCGAGAATATTATGACGGATTACCTGGTCTATGGGCTGAAGGGGCTGGGGATTGTCAATTGGAAGAAAATAAACCGGGAAGCCCGGAAAGTTCTGGAGGAACTTGGCATTGACCTGGATGTGAAAACGCTGGTATCGAACCTGACGCTGGCCCAGAAACAGATGGTGGTCATTGCCCGGACGATGGTGCAGAACTGTAAGTTTTTGATTCTGGACGAGCCGACTGCCCCATTGTCCCAGAAAGAAACGGAGACGCTTTTCGACCTGGTACGCAGGCTGAAAAAGAAAAACTGCGGCATCATTTTTATTTCCCACCGGCTGAATGAGCTGTTTGAAATCTGCGAGGAAATCGCCGTGATGAAGGACGGGAAAATGGTCGGGGAACGCCAGGTGGACGGGAAACTGAAAATCGACGACATTGTCCAGATGATGCTGGGCGGCGCCAGACAGCTGCACCTGGATAAATCCGGCCGGAAGATCGGCGAGGTGATCCTGAAGACAGCGAACTTAAGCGATAAAACCGGGAAAGTCCACGACATTAACCTGGAGATCCGCCGCGGCGAGATCGTCGGCATTTCCGGCCTGGTGGGCGCGGGAAAGACGGAGCTGTGCAAGACATTGTTCGGAGAATTCGGGAAAGTCCAGGGCGATTACCAGGTGAACGGGAAGCGCATCAATCCGGCAAGCCCGGCGGACGCCATCAAGAGCGGCCTGGCCCTGATCCCGGAGGAGCGCAGAAAAGAGGGGATTTTTATCGAAGAATCGGTGAACTATAATCTTTCTGTCGTCACTCTTGGAAAATATGCGAAAATGCTGACCTTTGTAAACCGTAGGCAGGAGACCCGCGCAGCGGAGGGCAAGATTGCCAGCCTGACCATCAAAACGCCCACGCCAAACCAGAAAGTGGGGCTTCTCTCCGGCGGAAACCAGCAGAAGGTGACCATCGGCAAATGGCTGGATTCCAATGCGGAGATTTACATTTTCGACGAACCCACCAAAGGCATCGACGTGGGCGCGAAAAATGAGATTTATAAACTGATTGTGGAGCTGGCCAGACAGGGAAAGGCCGTGATCTACACGTCCAGCGAACAGTCGGAGATTCTGCTGGTTTCGGATCGGACGTATGTGATGTATGACGGCCGTATTCAGAAGGAGCTTCAGACGGATCAGACCACGGAAGAGGAAATTTTATTCTACTCGACAGGAGGGACGAAGGAATCATGAACGGGAAGAAATCCTTAAAAATGCTGATTTCCAAGGGCGGTATTGTATTTGCGATCCTGATTGCGTTTGTAATCTTTTCGATTGGGGCGCCCAAGGCATTTTTAAATGTAAGCAATATGATCACCATTTTAAAATCCATTTCGATCACAACGGTAATCGCGATGGGCGCGACGATCGGATTCGCGACAGGCGTGTTTGACCTGAGCTTTGCAACGCTGGCGACGCTGGGCGGGGCATTGAGCGTGACGTTCATTGCCTGGTATGGAATGCCGATGCCTGTGGCTATGCTGGCGGCTACGGCGGTCTGTGTACTGGTGGGTCTGATCAATGCGGTTGTGGTTGTGAAGTTTCATGTGACGGCTTTCCTGGCGACGCTGGCTATGCAGTTCGTGTTGGATGGCGTAATCATGACCTATTCCGGCGGGGCAATGATTAACCCGCGGGTGGCCAGCGCGTCAGGGCAGCAGGTAGTGCGCGAGGTTCCGGAAGCATTTTGGAATATGGGCGCGTCTCCCTATATTATCCTGATCATGTTTGCATGCGTGATCCTGGTGGAGCTGTTCCTGACTTATACGAAGCATGGGCGGATTCTTTACATGGTTGGTTCGAATACCAGCGCGGCCAGACTGTCCGGAATTAAGGTTGGCGCTTACATTGCAGTCGCGTTTGGACTGACGGCAGTGTTCTCTTCGCTGGGCGGAATGCTGATCGCGGCGCGTTCCGGGACCATTGCCTCGACGGCAGGCGCAACGTTCCTGATGCCGTCCATTGCGGCAGCGAATATCGGATTTTCCTTTGGAGGCCGCGGAAAGGCGAATGCGGTCGGGACTTTCGTGGGTGCGGCGCTGATCGGAATCGTGGAAAATGGCCTTTATGCCATGGCGTTCCCGTATTATTCGATCAATATTATTAAGGGATTGATCCTGCTGCTGGCGCTGATCATGAGCGCGGCTACCGCACGGGCGCAGGAGTAAGGGGCGAGAGCGTTCCCACGCCTTGAATTTCCAGGAAAAATACGGTAAAATTTAGAACAGGAATACGAAATTTTACAGGCGCGGAGGAAAGTATGAAGGTAAATATCAAACAAATCAGCGAGGCAACAGGTTTTTCACAGGCAACGGTCTCAAACGCATTGAACGCGAAACGCGGGGTAAACGCCGAAACGGCTACCCTGATCCTGCGTACCGCCAAACAGATGGGTTATTTTGGCGAGGAGATGACGGAAAAGATCCGGTTTGTGATATTTACCAGAAATGGAATTGTGGAGACGAATACTTATTTCCCGACGGTGATCGCGGGCGTGGAGCGCGCGTGCAGGGAATGTAATATGGAAGTCGTCCTGACCAACCTGGATCGGAGAAGCCGGGATTATGAAGAGAAAGTTCGGCAGCTCCACAGTGATCCGGGGGCGGCGGTGATCATTCTGGGGACGGAAATGCAGGATGAGGATTTGGGCCTGATCCAGGGATTTCATGTGCCGGTGGTCGTGGTGGATTACTGGAACCGGAAGATGCTGTTTAATGCGGTTGTGATTAATAATGAAGATTCCGTCCGCTGGGCGGTGGAATATCTGCTGGAAATGGGGCACCGGAAGATCGGCTACCTGAAAGGCAACCAGCGGCTGGTGCCTTTCCAGGAGCGGGAACGGGGATTTCGCGCTGCAATGCAGGAGTACGGCCTGGAATTGCAGGAAAAATGGGTAGTCCCTCTTCGAATGGAGGAAGGTGCGGAAAGCGCAGACGGGATTTATCGGGATATGAAGCGGTATCTGGAAAATACGACGGAGCTTCCTACGGTCTTTTTTGCGGAGGATGACACGATTGCGCTGGCGGCGTTAAAGGCGCTGCTGGAGCATGGAGTGAAGGTTCCGGAGGAGGTATCATTGCTTGGATTTGACGACATTGCCTTTTCTTCCCTGGCGACACCGGCCCTGACGACCTTCCATGTGCCGAAACAGGAGATCGGAGGGGCGGCGGTATACCGGGCCCTTGAGATGATGAAGGGGAAAAGCGATGCCGCGTATAAGATTCAGGTCTGCACCCATCTGGTGGAGCGGGAGAGCGTGCGCCGCCTGTGAGCGGGCCTGGGAAAAATGGAGGATAAAGCTGTGAGATGGAAGAAGAATATGGAGCCGATTGATTTTTCGGCTTTGCATGAATATTTGCTGGAAGATGAGGAAGGAAAGATTCTTCCGATGGATGTGCCTTATTTTAAGGAGAAACAGATTGCGCCGGGTACGTGGCAGATTTTGAGCCATGGGGATTACAGTTATCTGATCGAAGGAGAGGATGAGGCGATTGTCATTGACAGCGGCATTGGAGCGGGGAGTATCCGCGCATTCTGCCAGACCCTGACGGAGAAGCCCATTTACCGGATGCTGCTTACGCATAACCACTATGACCATACGGTGAATAATTATTTGTTCGATGTGGTTTATATGTCGGAAAAATGCTATGAGAAGCGGTGGGATCCGATGGGGAGCATGATGCAGGTGCTGGATGTGCCCTCGGATTATCCGGTGGTCTTTTTAAAGCACGGCGATGTGGTGAATTTAAAGGGACGGGAGCTGGAGGTGCTGAATATTGAGGAACATTGCACGGGTTCCCTGCAATTTTTGGACAGAAAAGAGCGAATTTTGTTCTGCGGGGATGAACTGAACGGGAATTTCTTTGACAGCCGGATCTCGGTGGAGCATTCATTCCGGAATGTTGTAGAGTGGAAGAAGCTGCGCGGGGCCTATGATACGCTGTGCGCGGGAAATGGGATTCATGATGCGGTGTATGTGGACCGGTATTATGAGACGCTGAAATACATCCTGGAAGGCCATGCGGAAGAGGGGAAGGAGTATTATGTGCCCCATGAGGATGCCAGGTCGAAGGTGCGTGAGCTGGATGGGAAGCCGGTGCATCTGCGGCGGAGCCCGGATATGGATTTTGTTCCGGAGGCGATGCGGCAGGCGGGAATGGAGCGGTTTTTGGAGCTGACGGATGGGAGAGGGTGTTTTTGTTTCCTGCGGAAGCTGACGGCGGATGGGATGTTTGACAGGCAGTTGGAGAAGAATGACTGTAAGGTGTGCTACTATCTGAACCGGATTTGGGATCAGAAGGAGGAGCGGGGGAGCGTGATCTGACGCCTGAGAGTTTGCGCGGAAAGACGCTGGATTTATAATTGGAAATTTGGTATACTAGCCACTGTAGAGAGATGCTCTGCGGTGGCTGTTTTTGTGAAGGGCGGAAAGGAGATTAAAATGCAGAAAGAAACAGGTTTGGTTCATATTTATTATGGAGATGGAAAAGGCAAGACGACGACGGGCATGGGGCTGGTGACGAGAGCGGCCGGCTATGGCTATCGTGTCCTCCTGTACCAGTTTATGAAAAACAATAAGACCAGTGAGCGCAAGATCTTGGAGCAGGTTCCGAACATTACGATTGTCGATGGGCTGGAGCAGGAAAAGTTCAGCTTTCAGATGACGGAGGAGGAAAAGGCCGAGAGAAGGAATTTTTACAACGGGCAGTTTCAGAAAGTTACGAAGAAGGCGGTAGAGGAAGAGTACGACGTGCTGTTCCTGGACGAGACGATTTACACGATCACGGCGGGGCTTTTGGACGAGCAGCCGGTGCTGGATTTCCTGGCGCAGAAGCCGGAGAAATTGGAAGTGATCCTGACCGGGAATACGCCCAGTGAAAAGATGCTGGAAGCGGCGGACTATGTGTCGGAGATCCGGAAGATCAAGCATCCGTTTGATAAGGGGCAGAGGGCCAGAAACGGCATCGAGCGGTAAAGAGCGGGGGCGGTTTTTTCGAAAAGTCCCCTGAAAATGAGGAGTGCCCCGGCGTCTGGTACACCGGGGCTATTATGAAAAAATTTATCTATGTGTAATGAAAACATTACGCCATAAGCTTGTCTAAGCTCTCTTTCGAGATATTTGAAGTATAGCAATTCTTTATGAACAAATCATGAACATTAAATGAAATTAATGTAAAAATAACGAAAAACAGGCCTGATCAAGGCCTGTTTTTGTAAATTTCTACTGAAAATCGTTACCGCATTACAATTTTAACTTGGCAAAGAGAGAGCCAAGATTGGTGGAAAGGCCGTCGGACTGGGGAAGATCGTAGGTTTCTTCCTGGATTTCCTCTGCGGCTACGTCCTGGAGGGCTTTCATGCTGAGGCTTAATTTGCCGTCTTTGACTGCGATGACTTTTACTTTTACGGTGTCGCCGACTTTCAGGACGGAAGCGGGGTTTTTCACGCGCTTGTCGCTGATCTGGGAAACGTGTACCAGGCCGCTTAAGCCATTTCCGAGGTTAATAAATGCGCCGTAATCTTTGACGGATTCAACGGTTCCTTCGGTGACGAGGCCGACTTCCACGTTCGAGATGCGGGCTTTGCGCTCTTCGGCTTCTTTTTCGCGCAGGATTTCTTTCGCGGAGAGGACGAGCTTTTTGCCTTCTTCTTCGGCGGTGATGACCTGTACCTGGATTTCACGGCCGAGCCATTCGTCCAGATTTTCCACGTAGTTCAGGGAAAGCTTGGAAGCCGGGATGAAGCCGCGGATGCCTTCCACGTAGGCGACAACGCCGGATTTTACGATGCCGCCGACTTTTACGGTCAGGACGGTTTTTTCTTCCATGTACTGTTTTAATTTGTCCCAGGCGAGGACGTCGTTTGCTTCCTTGGAGGAGAGCAGGATGTGGCCTTCGCCGTCGTCTCTGCGGATGACGGTGGCGGAGATTTCGTCGCCCAGGTGAACGTCTTCTTTCAGGTTAAAGTTCGGGTCGCTGGTGAAATCTTCGAGTTTGATGATGCCGTCGGTGTAGTATTTCAGATCCAGGATGATCTCGGTTTCGGTGACGCCGATGACGGTTCCGGTGAGAATGTCGCCTTCGTGGATCTGTTTGAAGGACGCTTCCAGTTCGGCGGCGTAGTCTTCCATGGTTTCGGTGGTTTTTTCGAGTTCTTCTGACATAGGTTCCTCCTTGATTGCTAAAGATAGTCTGTTAAAACTATACCATTTTCCGGGAGTAAATTCAACCGATTCTGGTTTAAAAAATTGGAAAGACGTGATATAATCAGAAAAAAATGAACAGGAAAGAGGTTCCCCATGCAGGAGACTATGAAACAACGAACATACATTATTGGCCACAAGAACCCCGACACCGACTCCATCTGTTCTGCCATCGCTTATGCTGACATTAAAAACCGCACCGATGAAGGGGAATTTGTCCCGAAACGCGCCGGGCAGATCAGTCAGGAAACCCAGTACGTCCTGGATCGTTTCCAGATGGACCCGCCCGGTTATGTCCCGAATGTGGGAACGCGCGTGAAGGATATGGATATCCGTTTTGTTCCTGGGGTTGCGAACAGCCTTTCCCTGAAGAAGGCGTGGAATATGATGCGGACGCAGAATGTGAATACGCTTCCGATTGTGAAAGATGAGAATTACCTGGAAGGACTGATCACGATCAGCGACATTGCGCAGTCCTATATGGACGTGTATGACAATGCGATCCTGTCCACCGCACGCACACAGTACAAAAATATCCTGGAAACGCTGGACGGCAGCATGGTCGTGGGAAATCAGCACGCGTATTTTACGACCGGAAAAGTCGTGATCGCGGCCGCGAATCCGGATTTGATGGAAAATTATATTGAAGAAAATGATCTGGTCATTTTAGGAAACCGCTACGAATCCCAGCTCTGCGCCATCGAAATGAATGCGAGCTGCATCATTGTCTGCGAAGGGGCTCCGGTTTCCCGGACGATCCAGCGTCTGGCCGAGGAGCGCACCTGTGTGGTGATCAGCACCCCGCACGATACCTATACGGTTGCGCGCCTGATTAATCAGAGCATGCCCGTGAAGCATTTCATGAGAAAAGAACACCTGACCACTTTCAGCCTGGATGATTATACGGAAAACATTCGGGATATCATGACGAAAAAGCGCTACCGGGATTTCCCGGTGCTGGATAAGCACGGCTGCTACGTGGGGATGGTATCCAGACGGAACTTGCTGGGGATTAAGCGCCGCCGGGTGATTCTGGTGGATCATAATGAAGTTTCTCAGGCAGTAGACAATATTCAGGATGCCGAAATCCTGGAAATCATCGATCATCATCGCCTTGGCTCCCTGGAAACCATGGCGCCGGTCTACTTCCGGAACCAGCCTGTGGGCTGTACGGCCACGATCCTCTACCAGATCTACCAGGAAAAGGAGCTGGAAATCCCGGCAAATATCGCCGGACTTCTGTGCGCGGCCATCATTTCGGATACGCTGATGTTCCGTTCGCCCACCTGCACGTTTCTCGATCGGGCGGCGGCGGACAATCTGGCAAAAATTGCGGGCATCGACTGCGAAAGCTTTGCGTCGGAAATGTTTGCGGCGGGAAGCAATCTGCGCGGGAAGTCCCCGGAGGAGATTTTCTATCAGGATTTCAAAAAATTCGAGCTGAACAAGGCCAATTTCGGCGTAGGCCAGATCAATTCCATGAATCCGGATGAATTGGTCGAAATCAAGAAACGCCTGATTCCGTATATGGAAAAGAACCTGGGTTCCCACGGCGAGACGATGCTGTTCTTTATGCTGACGGATATCATCCATGAATCCACGGAGCTTTTGTGTTACGGCGGCGACAGCAAGGAGCTGGTGGCGGAGGCCTTCCACCTGGAAAATGTCGGGAATTCCGTGATTCTTCCGGGGGTAGTTTCCAGAAAGAAGCAGCTCATCCCGGCATTTATGAATGCCCTGCAGCAGTAGGAGGCGTTATGGGAAAACAGGAATGGAAACCGGGCAATATGCTCTATCCGCTTCCGGCGGTGATGGTGAGCTGCCAGCGTCCCGGTGAAAAGCCGAATATTCTCACCGTCGCATGGACGGGGACTGTCTGCACGAATCCGCCTATGGCGTACATTTCCGTGCGGCCGGAGCGGTATTCTTATGGAATCATCCGGGAAACGGGGGAATTTGTCATCAATCTGACCACGGAGGCGCTGGCTGCGGCCACGGATTACTGCGGCGTGCGCTCCGGAAGGGATACGGATAAATTCCAGGATACGCATCTGACGCCGGTTCCAGCTTCGAAGGTTCAGGCTCCGATGATTGCGGAGAGTCCGGTGAATCTGGAATGCCGGGTGGTGAAGGTGGAGGAGCTTGGATCGCACCATATGTTTCTGGCGAGCATTGAGGCCGTCCATGTGGATGATGCGCTTCTGGACGAGAATGGAAAATTTCATCTGAACCGGGCCGGGCTGCTGGCTTATTCCCACGGGGAATATGCGGGGCTTGGGAAGAAGATTGGGACGTTTGGGTACTCGGTGAAGAAGCCGGGGAAGCGAAAAAAACAAAAAAGAACTTGACGGATGGGAAAGAAACGTTTAAGATAGATGCATCAGAAAAGGACACTCAAAGGAGAGATTGTGAAAACAGTCTCTTCTTTTTTTGTTGGTGGCCAGGGAGGGGCGGCGCGGTCGGGCATTTTTCTGTGCGGCGGGCCGCGAATGCGGGCATGGCCGGGTATTTTCGTGGGAAGCGGTGCTGGAATGCCGGGTGTGAAAAGTTATTTGCCAGGGCTGTCTCTGGAGTTGGAAAAGGATGTGGAAAATATGAGTGCGTTGGACAAAAACATTGCAGTAAATCTGAAACGAATCCGCAAGGCGAAAAATATGAGCCTGGATATGCTGGCCGAGCAGACCGGCGTCAGCAAGAGCATGCTGGGGCAGATCGAGAGAGGGGAGTCGAACCCGACGGTGACGACCATTGGGAAGATCATCGATGGGATTAAGGTGCCGTTTGAGGAGCTGATCCAGGAGCCAAAGCCGACGGTTTCGGTGATTTCGAAGGATTTGGCGACGGCGAAGGAGAAAGATAAGGACTGCCGGATTTATGCTTATTTTCCATATGAAAAGAACCGGAATTTTGAGGCTTATGCGATGGAGATCCGGCCGGGGGGACGCTATCATATTGCGCCGAAGGGGGAACATACGGAGGAGTATATCATGGTGTCCAGGGGGACGCTGACGCTGCGGATCGAGGAGACTTGCTATGAGATTAAGCAGGGGGATGCGGTGCGGCTTTTGGCGGAGCAGGAGCATTTTTATTTGAATCAGGGGAAGGAGCCGCTGGTGCTGAATATTACGTTTGCGTGGGATATAGGGGCTTGGAGAGCGTAGGGAGCGGCGGCTGGATTAGGAATGCGGCTGCTGTCCAGCGCCGGGCATGGCGGCCGGATTAGGAATGTGGCTGCTGTTCAGCGCCGGGCATGGCGGTGCTCTGGCGGGACAGTGACGGCCGGACTAGGAAGGCGGCTGTTGTTTAGTTTCGGGCATGGCGGCGTTCTGGCGGGGGCGCGGCGGCCGGACTAGGAAGGCGGCTGTTGTTTAGCTTCGGGCATGGTGGCGCTCTGGCGGGGGCGCGGCGGCCGGATTAGGAAGGCGGCTTCAGCTCATCTCCACGCACGACGGCGCTTTGGCCATAGCGCGCGCGGATGGAATCCAGGGCAATGTCCAGCTTTTTCTGCTTTTCGGACTTTTCCGGGGCGAGGTCGAACAGGCTGAGCTGTACGGGTTCTTCGGCCGTGACCAAGCGGGAAGCGCGGATACCTAAAAGGCGGATGGGTTCCTGGTTCCAGAGCTGGTCGAAGAGGACGCAGGCCACCTGGTAGATGCCGTCGGTGGTGTCACAGGGGGTAGAAAGCTGGGTCTGGCGGGAGGTGGAGACGAAGTCCGCATATTTGATTTCCACGCAGACATTTCCGGCGAGGACTTCGGCTTTCCGCAGGCGGCGGGAAACGCTTTCGGCCAGACTTTTTAGGACTTTTTTGGCCTCCGGGGCTGTGCGCGCGTCCTGGGAGAGGGTGGTGGAATTCCCGATTCCTTTGGCGGCGGCCGGTTCGGGACAAACCGGGGAATCGTCGATGCCGTTGGCATATTCCCAGAGCGTCCGTCCGTGGCTTTTTAAATGAAGGGCGATTAAGTCCGGGTCGGAAGCGGCCAGTTCGCCGATGGTGCGGATGCCGAGTTTCTGCAAGGTGGCGACGGAGGAATGCCCGGCCATGTAGAGGCTGGAGACCGGAAGCGGCCACATTTTCCGGGAAATTTCCTGGGGAAAAAGGGTGTGAACCTTGTCCGGCTTTTCGAAATCCGAGGCCATTTTCGCAAGGAGCTTATTTGAAGAAATCCCAATATTCACAGTAAATCCAAACATCTGAGAAATCGTGTCTTTGATCTCGCAGGCTGCCTGGACAGGAGAGGGGTAGCGGTGAGAAATCCCAGTAAAATCCAGAAAACATTCATCGATACTGAGCTGCTCCAGATCCGGGGTCAGGGTTTTTAAATAGTCCATCAGGGCGTGGCTGCAGCGGCGGTAAAGGGCGTGATCCGGCGGGGCGATGACAAGGTCGGCGCACAGGCGGAGGGCCTGGGCCACGGGCTGGCTGGTGTAGATGCCGTAGGCCTTGGCCGGGATGGATTTGGCGAGGACAATGCCGTGGCGGGAGGCGCGGTCGCCGCCGATGATGGCGGGGATGGTGCGCAGATCCGGGCCGGAGCCGGTGCGGAGGTTTTCGACGGAGGTCCAGCTTAAGAAGGCGGAGTTGACGTCGATGTGGAAGATGGTGCGGTTCATGGGGGCCTCCTTTCTGTGGCGGGCTACCGCTCCGCGGACAGTATCGTTTTGAGCGAGCAGCGAAATGTGGGAACGGGCCAGCGCGGGCGAGAACAATCCGCAGATCGTATCGTTTTGGTCGGGCGGCGAAATGTGGGAACGAGCCAGCGCCAGGCAGTATCATTTTGATTGAACAGTGAAACGTGGGAACGGCCAGCGCAGGCGTGAACGCTCTTTTTTTATTTTAGCGCAAAGTAAGAACCTTGTCCACATCTGGAAGTCCCTATGTACATTTCGAAAAAATTCTGTTATACTAACATCATCGCGCCAAAAACGTACCCACAGAGGAGGAATCCTATGAAAAAAGCATTGGTTCTGTTTCTGGCCCTTGCCGCCGCCCTCCTGACCGGATGCGGCGTCAGCCAGGAAGCCCAGGAACAGCTCGAAAACGGCATGACCGCCATCGAAAATTCCAGCTACGAAGAAGCTCTGGCCGCGTTTTCGCAGGTTATTTCCAAGGGCGAACTGCTGGTGGAAGCCTGGCGGGGAACCGGAATCGCCTACATGGGGCAGGGCGAGCTGGCAAAAGCCGTAGACGCTTTCGACCAGGCCCTGGCCAATACGGACGACAAAATGAATAATACCAGAAAAGATATCCTATACTATAAAGCAACCGCCCTGTACAAGCAGGGCGACTACGCCGAGACCGCGAACGTCTGCGACGAAATCCTAAAGCTCGCCAACGAAGGCGACGCCCACTACCTGAAAGGCGCCAGCGCCCTGGCCCAGGATCAGAAAGACCTGGCCACTACAGAATTTCAGGCAGCGGCAAAGCTCTGTTCCGACGACTACGACATGCTTCTGAACATCTACGAGTGTTATAATCAGAAAAATCTTTCCGCAGAAGGCGACGTTTACCTTCAGCAGGCCCTGAACATCCAGGGTTCCGGTTCCGACACCGCCTATCAGAAAGCCAGAATCTATTACTATCTGGAAGATTATGACAAGGCGAAAGCAATGCTCGCTTCCGGCGTGGAAGAGGGCGACGCAAAATCCCTTCTATTAATGGGAAAGGTCTATCTGAAACTTTCGGACACCGCCCATTCCAGAGTCATGTACCAGCGCTACATCGAAGCGAATGGGGAAACGGCGGAGAGCTTAAACGGCATTGTCCTGTGCGATATCGAGGAAGGAAATTACGAATCCGCCCTGGCGAACATTGAAAAAGGCCTGGCGCTGGAGGGGGATGAGGGTAAGCAGGAGCTGGCCTTCAACGCCATCGTTGCCTGGGAAAAACAGGGGAATTTCGATGCCGCGAAGGAAAAAGCGGCCCAGTACGCAGAACAGTATCCGGCGGATGAAAAAGGCCAGAAGGAATACGCCTTCCTTTTGAGCCGCTGACAGGTGAAAAGACAGATGTATGATTTAAGTAAAGAAGAAGAAAGCTATATTCTGGCCGCAGTCAAGACCAGCGATGGCGACCAGACCGAAGAATCCGTTCTGGAACTTGAAGATCTGGCCCGCACCGCCGGAGCAAAAGTCCTTGGCAGCCTGATCCAGACGCGGGAATCCGTTCACCCAGGCACCTACCTTGGGAAAGGGAAGCTGCTGGAGCTGGAAGAAATGCTGTATGAAACCGGGGCGACGGGCGTTATCTGTGACGACGAGCTGTCTCCGGCCCAGTTAAATAATCTGGAACAGGAGCTTCAGTGCAAGGTCATCGACCGCACCCTTCTGATCCTGGACATTTTTGCCGGACGTGCCGTCAGCAGCGAAGGAAAGATCCAGGTAGAGCTTGCGCAGTTAAAATACCGGGCGGCCCGGCTGGTTGGCCTGCGGAATTCTTTGTCCAGGCTGGGCGGCGGCATTGGAACCAGAGGCCCAGGTGAAAAGAAGCTGGAGATGGACCGCCGGCTTGTGCATGGGCGCATTGGCCAGCTCAAGGCAGAGTTAAAAGAGGTGGAGCGGCACCGGGAGCTGATCCGTTCCAACCGCCAGAAAAACCATATGAAGGTTGCGGCATTGGTAGGCTATTCCTGCGCAGGAAAGAGCTCACTGGAGAATGCGCTGACCCAGTCGGAGATCCCGGAGGATGAGATGCTGTTTTCGACCCTGGATACGACTACCCGGCTCCTGACATTGCCCGGAAATCAGGAAATCCTTTTGACGGACACGGTCGGCTTTATCCGGAAGCTTCCGCATCATCTGATCGAGGCTTTTAAGAGTACCCTGGAAGAGGCGAAATATGCCGATATCATTCTGCACGTGGTGGACGCTTCGAATCCGCAGATGGAGATGCAGATGTATGTGGTTTATGAGACGCTCCGGCAGCTTGGTGTGGAAAATAAGACAGTTGTTACGGTTTTTAATAAGCAGGATAAATTGGAAGCGCCCTCGAAAACCAGGGATTTTCAGGCGGACTACAGTGTGTGCGTTTCCGCGAAGACCGGAGAGGGCCTGGACGAATTGAAAGAGATCCTGGCGGAGATTTTAAGAAAAGACCAGATTTATATTGAACGGATTTTTCCCTATGAACTGGCTGGGAAGATCCAATTGATCCGCAGCAAAGGACAGCTTTTGTCGGAAGAATATCTTGCGGAGGGAATCGCCGTAAAGGCGTATGTTCCGCTGGAAATTTATGAGCACCTGGCGGGAAGCAGGCCGGCAGCAGGCGGGAAATGATCCGGGGGAACGCTGTTTGCCGCTGCTCAGAAAAGGGTACTTTCATTGTAAAAAAATACACTATATCTTGTGAACTATTGAGATTGGGTTCCTAGATATGGTGTTTTTTCACAATTGACTCCATTGCCCGAATCTGCTACAATAGATGCAGTCGCCTGTTTGGGGAGCGGGCGCACGTTACCAGGGAGGAGATTCTTAAATGTTTAACGTAGTAAAACGTGACGGCAGCGTGGCGGGGTTTGATCTGAACAAGATCAACGGCGCCATTGAAAAAGCCTTTGATGCGACACAAAAAGATTTTAACAGCGATATGATTGAGCTGCTTGGCCTGCGGGTGACCTCAGACTTCCAGCCGAAGATCAAAGATCATCTCATTGACGTGGAAAGCATTCAGGACAGCGTAGAAAACACGTTGGTTCAGGCAGGATACGGCGATGTGGCGAAAGCCTACATCCTTTACCGGAAACAGCGCGAAAAAATGCGCAACATGAAATCCACGATTCTGGACTATAAAGAAATCGTAAACAGCTACGTAAAAGTCGAAGACTGGCGCGTAAAGGAGAATTCCACCGTGACCTATTCCGTCGGCGGCCTGATCCTGTCGAACTCCGGCGCTGTGACGGCCAATTACTGGCTGTCGGAAATCTACGACGACGAGATTGCGGAAGCCCACCGGAACGCGGATATCCACATTCACGACCTGTCGATGCTCACCGGCTACTGCGCAGGATGGTCGTTAAAACAGCTCATCCAGGAGGGCCTGGGCGGGATTGAGGGGAAGATCACCTCGGCTCCGGCGAAACATTTGTCCGTCCTGTGTAACCAGATGGTGAATTTCCTGGGAATTATGCAGAATGAGTGGGCAGGCGCGCAGGCGTTTTCCTCTTTTGACACCTACCTTGCGCCCTTTGTGAAGGTAGATCATTTGTCCTATCCGGAAGTGAAGAAATGCATTGAAACCTTTATTTTCGGCGTGAATACGCCCAGCCGCTGGGGAACCCAGGCGCCGTTTTCGAATATTACGCTGGACTGGACGGTTCCGGCGGATTTAGCGGAGCTTCCGGCGATCGTCGGCGGAAAAGAAATGGATTTCTGCTACAAAGACTGTAAAAAAGAAATGGACATGGTGAACAAGGCCTTCATTGAAACCATGATCGAAGGGGACTCGAACGGCAGAGGCTTCCAGTATCCGATTCCGACCTATTCCATTACGCGGGATTTCGACTGGTCGGATACGGAAAATAACCGTCTCCTGTTCGAGATGACCGCCAAATACGGGACGCCTTATTTTTCCAATTACATAAACAGCGATATGGAGCCCAGCGACGTGCGCAGTATGTGCTGCCGTCTGCGGCTGGATCTGCGGGAACTGCGTAAGAAGACCGGCGGATTCTTCGGCTCCGGGGAGAGCACCGGAAGCGTGGGCGTTGTGACGATCAATATGCCGCGGATCGCGTACCTTTCGAAGAATGAAGAGGAATTTTATAAGCGCCTGGATCATTTGATGGATATTTCCGCGCGTTCGCTGAAGATTAAGCGGGACGTGATCAGCAAATTGCTGGAGGAAGGCCTGTATCCGTACACGAAGCGGTATCTGGGAAGTTTTGACAATCATTTTTCGACCATCGGCCTGATCGGCATGAATGAAGTGGGCCTGAATGCGGCCTGGCTGGGCGAAGACCTGTCCCATGAGAAGACCCAGAAGTTCACGAAGGACGTCCTGAACCATATGCGGGATCGTCTGGTGCAGTATCAGGAGCAGTACGGCGACTTGTATAATCTGGAGGCCACCCCGGCAGAGTCTACGACGTACCGTCTGGCGAAGCATGACCGGAAGCGGTATCCGGATATTAAGACGGCCGGAAAAGAGGGCGATACGCCATATTACACGAACAGTTCGCACCTTCCGGTGGACTTTACGTCGGACATTTTTGACGCGCTGGACATCCAGGATGAATTGCAGACGCTGTATACGTCGGGAACGGTGTTCCACGCGTTTCTGGGCGAGAAGCTTCCGGACTGGAAGGCGGCGGCGAACCTGGTGCGGAAGATTGCGGAGAATTACCGTCTGCCTTATTATACGCTTTCGCCGACTTATTCGGTGTGCAGGACCCACGGATACATTGCAGGGGAACACTTTACCTGTCCGGTCTGCGGCAAGAAGGCGGAGGTGTACAGTCGGATTACCGGTTATTACCGGCCGGTGCAGAACTGGAATGACGGAAAGAGCCAGGAGTATAAGAACCGGACGTTGTATGATGTGGAGCATTCCTGCCTGAAAAAGGTGCGGAGCAGCATTGTGACGGTAAGCAAAGATAAAGTGTACATTAAACCTGCGAAGGGGATTAAGTATCTGTTTACCACGAAGACCTGTCCGAACTGCCGGATTGCGAAGGAAATCCTGGCGGATGAGAAGTATAAGCTGATCGATGCGGAGGAGAATCCGGAATTGGTTCGGAAGTATGGGATTTTGCAGGCGCCGACGCTGGTAATCGTGGATGAACATAAGGTGCAGAAGTATGCGAATGCTTCAGAGATTAAACGGTATGTGGATACGAAGAAGAAGGCTGTGGGACAGCCGGTATTCGCGGGAAAATGAGATTGGAAAGGCATGGGAGAGTTCCTGTGCCTTTTCTTTTCGGTGTACAGGGAAGAAAAAAGAGCCTCGCGCGCGCAAGACTCTTTTTTGGTTCGAGAATTTATTCTTACAGCTTTACAACGTTAGCAGCCTGCATGCCGCGAGCGCCTTCGGTTAAGTCATAAGTAACGGCCTGGCCTTCTTCAAGGGACTTGAAGCCTTCGCCCTGGATAGCGGAGAAGTGTACGAATACGTCTGCGCCATCTTCGCCGGTGATGAAACCATAACCTTTTTCTGCATTGAACCATTTTACTGTACCCTTATTCATTTTGGTACCTCCATAAAAAATAAAAAATAGATGAGTGGGACATGTATGGGAGAAAAAATTCACCAGTTATTACAGACTATATAGAAAGCATAATCTCTAATAACTAGTGAATTATAACATCCAACATATCCCTGATACACGTCAAATTATAGACTCTTTTCCAGGAAAAGTCAAGTTTTTTTAGCATACTTCCGAAACTTTATTTACGGACTGATAGAAAGCAAAATTCAGCCATAAAATAGCAAATTACGACTCTGATGCGTTAAAACGGTACCTGAACACTTAGCTGTTCAGGTGCGTAAGAACGTGATTCCGATGCGGGCAGGCTGCGTTTCCGGGAAGGGGGTTGCTTTTCGGGAAAAAGGATGTTACACTTGTGATACTGAAATTAGAACGGCGGGTGAGAAAGGTATGAAGAGTGTGGGGTTTCCGGCGGAAATTTTATTGCTGTTTACGATGTTGATCTGGGTTATGTATTTTCTGGTTTATCTCTCCAGCCCGAAAAACAGAGTAAATCAATGGTGCTGTATCTGCGGATTTCTGTTAAGCATCGGTGTCCTGAAGGAATACGTTGTCATGAGCGGCTGGTTCGCAGGGATGACGGTTCACATTTTTGAAAAGGCATATGAACTGGATGATTTTCTGAATTCGGTTCTGACGGCGGTGCTGTATTATTTGGCTATGCCTTGCGTGTTGGTGTTCAGTATGTACTTCTGCCATCTGGATAAGCGGTATCCCAGGGCGTTCCGGGTGCTCCGCATGTTGGTTTTTCTTCCGGTGCTGTGTTTTGGGGCGGTATATCCCTGGAGCCAGACAAGGGAGATCCCAAAGACGAATCCTTATGCGTTTTACATTGTGGCGGTTTATAACCTGCTTTATGGAGTCCTGGCGACTGTGCCGATTTTGTATACGCTTTGGAAGGAGCGGAACCATTATCAGTTCCGGCAGCGAAGGCTGGTGTCCGTGATCGGGCTTCTTCCGCTCTGGTATTGGCTGATCACGGTGTTCCTGTTTCATATTTTAAAGCTGGAAAAGCTGTATAAGCTGTGGCAGGGGAATGTATTCATTGTATTGTTTCTGTTTGTTTATTACATAAGTCAGCTCTTCAGGGAAGGCATCTGGGGAATGCGGCTGAACCGGGAGTATTTTAACTGGTCGGAAGAGAATGCGGATCTGCCGAAAAATGTTTCCTACCTGATCCATATGCTGAAGGGGGAGATCGCGAAGATTTCCTGGTGCGCGAATTCCATTCGGGAACTGGAGATTCCGGAGGCGGAAAAAGAGCTGGAGATTATCGGCCGTTCGGTGAGCCATATCGAGGAATTTGTCCGGCAGAGCAGCCAGTATTCCGGGGAAATCCATCTGCATTACGAAAAGGTGGACATGCGCGGCCTGTTTGAAGAGGTACGGCAGGAGTGGCTGGAAAAATGGGATGGAAAAGTCGAGATCCGGATTGAGGAGGAGCCTGCGGTGCTGTTCTGTGATTATCATCAGATGAAAGAGGTTCTGTTTAACCTTGCGTCGAATGCGATTGAAGCAATGGGCAGGGAAGGGACGCTTACGCTGTCCTATCAGAAAACAGGGAAGAACCTTGCGCTGATCCGGGTGGCGGATACGGGAGCCGGAATTCCGAAAGAAGAGATTTCCAGGATTTTCGAGCCTTATTATACGGGAAGGCCGAACGCGTCCCATTTGGGTTTGGGGCTTTCGTACTGCCAGAAGGTGGTTGGAAAACACAAAGGCTATATGCAGGTGAAGTCTCCGGCGGATGGTTCCGGAAAGGGGACGGTTTTTACGGTTTGCCTGCCGGATGGCGGAGGAAAAAGGAGAAGGTAGATGCAGGATTCGGTAAAAATAGTAGTGGTGGACGACGACCCGGATTTTTTATATTTGATCCAGAAGACGCTTGGGAAGTATGAGGAGTTTGAGGTGATCGGGTGCTGTGCGGATAAAAAGGAAGCCGTGGCACTGGCGGTGAATGGGAAGCCGGATATTGTTCTGGTGGATCTGAATCTGGGGGAGTCTGCGGAGGATGGAATTCAGGTTTCCAGGGAGATCCGGATTTTGACGGATGCGAAGGTGCTGATTTTGACGGCGATCGATACGCAGGAGGTTATTTTGAAGGCATCGAGGGAGGCGTTTGCGTCGGGGTATGTTTTTAAGGGGCAGCCGGCGCTTTTGGCGGAGACGATCTTGGCGTTGGCGAAGGGGCATACGGCGCAGGAGTATTTGATTGCGTCGTCGGCGATTGCGTGTCTGTCGGAGGCGGAGATGGCGGTCTTTTGGAATTTGATGGGGAGAGGGGTGAAGCTGCAGTCGTCGCCGAAGACGATTGCGAATCAGACGACGAGGATTTTGAAGAAGCTGGGGTTGGAGAGTAAGAGGGATTTGGTGCATGTGTTTGGAATTTTGGCGGAGGGAGGGGAGTAGGGCGGCCTGGGGCCGCCCGGAGGTTAGGAGGGGGAGTGCCAGTAGCGGTTTATGTATTTTTGGGCTTCTTTTTGGGATAGGGAGAATTTGGTCATGAGTTTGGCGGTGGATTCTTCTTTTGAGTAGCCGAGTTCTTGTAAGGTTTCAACCAATACTTTTATGCTTTTGGTGATTCCGCGCAGGAAACCTTTTTTAATACCCAGTTCCTCGCCCAGTTTTATGCCTTCTTCTTTACCCAGCGTCATGCCTTCTTTTATGCCGTCGTCATAAATAGATTGAATAATTTTAAGTGCCATAATTTCCTCCTTAATTCTTTTTGAAAATTTGTTATCCAGGATTTTGTCAGTGAAGGTTAAAATTCCGGCGAGAGCGGAAATCTGCTGCTTTTCGTCGGTTAGAGCTTTGGCCAGGCGGATGGCTTTCTTGGCCATTTCCTGTTTGGGCTGGGAGCCTTTTTCGGTGAGAGTAGGAGGCTCAAAAGTTATGAAGGATGTGACGTCTTGGAGGTAAGATCGGGATTCCAGTAACAGTTTATATATTTTTTGCCTCTTTCCGGGAAAAAGAGAATTTGAACATGAGTTTGGCAGTGGATTCTTCTTTTGAGTAGCCGGATTCCTGTAAAGTTTCAACCAACACTTTTATGCATTGGGTGATTCCTTGCAGTATGCCTTCTTCTTTACCGTCGTCATAAATAGATTGAATAATTTTGAGCGTCATAATTTCCTCCTTAATTTTTTCATAGCCTCTCGGAATTTCTAAGTCTTATAGAAGAGCGGCCTCAGAGCAAGGATGAAACCGCCTGGAAGATTAAGAAAGATGAGTTGTCTTAGAGTTTGTAGTTGAGTCCCAATAACGGTTTATATATTTTTTAGCATCTTTTTGAGATAAGGAAAATTTGCTCATGACTTTCAGAGTGGATTCTTCTTTTGAGTAGCCGGATTCTTGTAAAGTTTCGATGAGGGCTTTTGTGCCCTGTGCGATTCCTTGCAAAAGACCCTGCTTCCGACCAAATTTCATGCCTTCTTCTTTACCGTCGTCATAAATAGATTGAATAATTTTGAGTGTCATAATTTCCTCCTTAATTCTTCTTGAAAATTTGTTGTCCAGGATCTTGTCAGTGAAGGTTAAAATTCCGGCGAGAGCGGAAATCTGCTGCTTTTCGTCGGTTAGAGCTTTGGCCAGGCGGATGGCTTTCTTGGCCATTTCCTGTTTGGGCTCGGAGCCTTTTACGGTGAGGGGGAGGATGATCAGTTCCAGCATTTCTGAATTTGTCAATAATTCTCCCTTATGAACTTTTGATGCAATGCGGCCATAAATTTCCTGTGTAGAAAGATTGCGCAGGAAGGCGGACTCAATGAACAGTTTCATGCATCCGAAATCGAAAACGGCGGAGCGGGTCTGGGATATGTCAGCCGAATAAATAACAATAAGGTGGAGCTTTGGCATGTCACCGGAGTGTTCAGCGACGTATTTTTTCAGGATGCGCGCAATGTAGTTTATGTATTTGATAATGTCGTGTTTTGAAAAGGTGCTTTCGTAGTCGATGATCGCGAGGGAGTCGTCTTCGAGCAGGAATAAGTGGTCGAGGCGGAGCTCATTGGCCTCGATCGCTGGCAGGTTCGTAGGGAGTGCGTCGCAAATCCGGATGTGCGGGAGGCCAAAAGGAGCGAGGGTTTGGTTTTTCAGGGTATCGGTCACGAACTTCAGGGTAATATCGTGGTTTTGGTAAGCAATGTCGCTCAAGTGATGTTTCTCCTTTCATTATATAACAAAAAGATTGTAAAAACAATATAAAAATAAGCAAAAATAAATAAAACGAATAACAGGCGATACGCCAAAGATTATAATGAAATAGATTTGAATAAAAAGATATAGAAGAGCGGCCTCAGAGCAAGGATGAAGCCGCTTGGAAGGTCAAGAAAAATGAGATGTCTTAGAGTTTGGAGTTGAGTCCCAATAACGGTTAATATATTTTTGAGCTTCTTTCTGGGATAAAGAAAATTTGGACATGAGTTTGGTAGTGGATTCTTCTTTTGAGCAGCCGAGTTCTTGTAAGGTTTCAACCAATACTTTTATGCTTTTGGTGATTCCGCGCAGGAAACCTTTTTTAATACCCAGTTCCTCGCCCAGTTTTATGCCTTCTTCTTTACCCAGCGTCATGCCTTCTTTTATGCCGTCGTCATAAATAGATTGAATAATTTTAAGTGCCATAATTTCCTCCTTAATTC
>JAUNPS010000096.1 GCA_030536575.1 Eubacteriales bacterium
TGCGCGCGCTTAGTTTATGGTGTTGAGACGTTATGTCTCCGGGTCTGCGCTGCCTGCAGTTTCGCGGCTGCATTGCTCTGCGCCTGAGTCTGCGCTGCCTGCGGCTTCACGGCTGCGCTGGCTGCTCCATTCTGCGCCTGGGGTTTCGCCGCGTTTGCGCCCTGAGGCCTTCTCTCGCCGCCCGCGCCTCTTCGCTCGCCCTGGCCCGGTTTCGGCTTTCTGGGCGGCCTGGTCATGCCGGTTCGGCTGTTCTGCGGATGAAAGACCTGTGTAATATTTTTCTTCTTTGCCGGTGCTTCTGCCGGTTTTTCCGTCTTCTCCGCTTTTTCTGTGTTCTGCGGCTTCTGTAAGCCTTCTTTTATCATTTCTACCTGTTCGTCTTCTATCATACTCATATGGCTTGTCAGATTTACTCCTTTATCTGCTAAAAAAGTCAGAATCTCTTTATTCTGTTTTCCCAGTTCCTTTGCTAACTCAAATACTCTCACTTTCGACATGCCGGCTACCTCCGTCGCTTCCGTTTTCCAGTTCCTTCCTTATGGCTTTGGCAAACCCTTCATCCAGAACCGCTAACGATGCGCGGAATTCTTTTCCCATGGCGGCTCCTAACTGGGTCTTTGTCCCGTAGACGCAGAGCGGCACATGGTAGTACGCGCACAGGTTCTGAAATTTCTTTCTGGTATTTTCGGAACTTTCTTCAGAAACAATCACAAGGAAGGCGTTCCCTTCTTTTACGGCCTTTTCCGTGGAGAACTCCCCGCTTGCCGTGCGGCCCGCTTTCGTGGCAAGCCCCACAAGAGATAATCCTTTATTCGCACTTAATTTCAATCGATCCGATCTCCTTTTCCAGTTCCTCGTATACGGACTTCGGAATGCTCATTTTCAGGGAGCGCTCCAGCCCTTTATTTTTCACCGCTTTTTCAAAGCATTCTTTTGAAAAGCACAGATAGGCGCCTCTGCCATTCTTTTTTCCGGTCGTATCCAGGACGATCGCGTCTTCGGTGGTTCTTAAGATCCGCATCATTTCCTTTTTACTTTTCATTTCCTGACAGCCTATGCATTTGCGCATAGGAATTTTTCTTACCTGGCCCATATCTTCACTCCTGCTTAATCTTCCTGGTAACTGTCTTCTTCCAGCTCCGGTAAATCTTCGTAGTCTTCTGTGCCTTCCTTATACGGCTCGTCATAGTCCTCCGCGCCTTCCTCATAGGGTCCGTCGTAGTCCTCATCATACTCGTCGTATTCGTCGTTATAATTATCGTATGCTTCAAACAGCTCGTCAAATTCCCCGGACTCTCTGGCCTGGGTCTCGCTCTTGATATCGATCTTGAACCCGGTTAAGCGGGCGGCGAGACGAGCGTTCTGGCCTTCTTTGCCAATGGCCAGGGAAAGCTGGTAGTCCGGCACGATAACCTTTGCGGTCTTGTCGTCGTCGTCTGCGATAACGGAAATCACCTTTGCGGGACTTAATGCGTTCTCGATCAGGATCGCGGAATTTTCGTTCCAGTTAATGATATCAATTTTTTCGCCCCGGAGCTCATGGACAATGGCGTTGACCCTGGCGCCGTTTAAACCTACGCAGGCGCCCACCGGATCCACGTCCGGATTTTTGGACCAGACGGCGATCTTCGTCCGGCTGCCGGCCTCTCTGGCAATGCTTTTGATCTCCACGGTGCCGTCTTTCACCTCAGCGACTTCGGATTCAAAGAGCCGCTTGACCAGCTCCGGATGGGTTCTGGAAACCACGATCTTGGGGCCTTTGGAGGTATCCTTGACTTCCAGGACGTAGACTTTGATGCGCTCGGTGGGGCGGAAGACTTCCCCTTTTACCATTTCGTTTTCGTTTAGGATGGCGTCTACTTTTCCCAGGTTAATACTCACATTTTTGCCGAGATAGCGCTGTACGATACCGGTTACGACGTCTTTTTCTTTTCCGTAATACTGGTTGTACAGAACTTTCCGCTCTTCCTCGCGGATTTTCTGCAAAATAACGTTTTTGGCATTCTGGGTTGCGATCCGCCCGAATTCCTTGGATTTGATTTCGATGTTTACGATGTCGCCAAGCTCGTATTTGGAATCAATCATCTTCGCGTTCGTGAGACTGATTTCCATCACATCGTCTTCTACCTTTTCCACGACTGTTTTTTCAGCCTGCACGTGAAACTCGCAGGTCTGCGGATTGATGTACACCTTTACGTTGTCAGCCTTGCCGAAATGGTTCTTGCAGGCCTGGATTAAGGACTGCTCGATGGCCTCCAAAAGGGTATCCTTGCTGATATCTTTTTCTTTTTCCAAAAGAGTCAGCGCTTCCAACAGTTCGTTATTCATAATTTGAATCCTCCTTCATTCAAAAGTCGAACGCCAGGCGGATCAGCGCAATGTCTTCTCTGGCGAACTTCATTTCTGTTTCATCCTCCATCAGAAGGGTGACGGTGTCTTTGTCCCAGGCGTGTAAAATCCCGGTGAATTCTTTCTGTCTTTCGATGGCGCGGTAGGTACGCACTTCGACTTCTTCTCCCTGGCTTCTGACAAAGTCCTTTTCTTTCTTTAAAGGCCTGCCAAGCCCCGGGGAGCTGACTTCCAGAATGTAGGAGTCTTCGATAAAGTCCTGCTGGTCGAGCTGGTCGCTCAAAGCGCGGCTGATCACCTCACAGTCGTCTATGGCAATTCCCCCCGGCTTATCAATGTAAGCACGTAGATACCAGGAGCTTCCCTCCTTGACATATTCTACATCCACCAGTTCAAAACCATGTGCGTCTACCAGAGGCTGCAAAAGTTCCTCGGTTCGTTTTTCGTAGGTTTCTCTCTTTGTCATCTGCGCCACCTTTCTTACGTTCTTTGCTGTTAGCTGGATTTTCCGGCTAAATAAGCAAGAATGAGTGGGCGTCTCGCCCACTCATCACTCTAGTAACATGTTATCATCGTGTCCACTATAGCACACCTTTTTTTAAATTGCAAGGGGAATTTCGCTTTCTTCGGGCAAAAAGAGCCAGGCGGCCCTGGCTCTTTGAGAAAACTCTTATAAAACGCTCCGGATGCAGTAGACGGACTGGTAATACATGTCCGAAACAATGATGCCGGAGGAGGGGTTGCTGGCGTGGACGATCTGTCCGCCGCCGATGTAGAGCCCTACGTGGCTGACTTCGGTTCCGTCTGAGTAGAAGACCAGGTCTCCAGGCTGGATGGAGCTGGAGCTTACGGAGGTGCCGCAGGCTGCCTGGTCGGCTGCTGTACGCGGAAGGGAGACTCCGAAGTTTGCCATGACGGAGAGGACAAAGCCGGAGCAGTCTGCGCCGTTGGTCAGGCTGGTGCCGCCATAGACGTAGGGGTTGCCGACAAACTGCAAGGCGTAGCTGACAATGCTGTCACGTAAGCTGCTGGAGCTGGAGGAGGATTCCTCTGCTGCTGCCTGTTCCGCTGCTGCTTGCTCTGCT
>JAUNPS010000002.1 GCA_030536575.1 Eubacteriales bacterium
CAATCCCATTTTTCTCTGTAAAAGAAAATGATGCGGCATACTTATCAATAGGTTTACAATTTGATGTTTCAAATTATTATGTATATAACGAAAGAAATGAGTCAATTCAAGAATATGACTTGATGGAGACATACGGTGCAATAAAGAAATTTGAGGAGTTACTAAGATATTTAGATTTAAAACAATTCAATATTATTGAACCATTAGCATCTGTAACATCATTTGCCATCTATGAAATATTACGAAGAGAGTACGGGGATGAGCAGCTAAAGCAAATGGGATCTTGTTGGACACCACAACAAAATGGCAGTCCGTGTGGAAAATGTTTAAAATGTCAACGTGTAGCATATATATATAACGCGTTAGGATTAAAATTATCGGAGCATGAGAAAGAAAGTCTTAAGCTACTTGAAGAAAGCAATGTTCCGTTAGCGTATTTATTTGGCTCTATTACATGTGAAAAATTGCTCTGCAAGTATGATGCTTCGGAATTAAAACATATGCTTTTCATAGATGATAAAGTCTTTGATTTAGATAAAGGAATACATAAGGATATAAGTGAGATATATGGCTTGAAAATTATCGAAAATCCATTAAAGCCTGTTAAATAGATATCTCTCTTGATTTCCATATCGTCCTCCTTCTTCCTACTGAAAATTTTTGCGAGTTATCGCAATTATGTGCAATAGAATTTGTCAAAGATACTTCAACCCAGAACTGCATTACTCTGATTTCTCCGTCCATGACTCCCCGGCGGCCAGATTGTCTGATTTCCCCGTCCAAGCCCCTAGCGGCCAGATTGCCTGATTTCCCGTCCCAAACTCTCCTGCGTCCAGATTACCCGACTTCTCAAAGCGCCCTGGCTCCATGGTCGGTTTTGCATTTTTTCTGTCCCTTTTCAATGGGATTTTCGTAAAGAGAATATGGTATATTTATCGAAGAAGCACAACCAGATCATGGGAGGACACAAAAATGGATAAACGTACAAGATTTTTAAATGCCATGGAAGGAAAGCCGGTCGATCGGGTTCCGGTCAGCTTTTATACGCATTCGAAAGACTTATCCGACAACGCGGTGGCTGAACAATTGGACTGGTTTCGGCGCTGCGGCATGGACGCGCTCTGCGTGGAAACTGACGGATACATGGAGTATCCCGTTTCCGGAGATGCGAATCGGCTTGCGTGTTGGAGCGGTCTTTCTCTCCACCAAAAGGAGGATCCCTACATTGCCGGCCAGCTCGACCGCGCCAAACGGATCGCAGACGGAGTTGAGGACGGCGCTGTTTTCTTTATGATCTATACCCCCTTCTCCACGATCAAGCACACCATCGGAGGGGAACAAAAGATTATGGAGTTTTATCGGGAAGATCCGGGATTTCTTCTGGATGTGATGAAGCGGATCGAGGAGGATACCTTCCGTCTGATGGATTACCTGATGGATGAGACGGGAATCGACGGCCTGTTCGTCTCCCTCCAGAATGCGGAGGAATGGCGTTTTTCGCCTGATGAATACGTTTCTTATCTAAAGCCTTTCGATGAACGGCTGATCGCCCATGCCAACGCGCTCTCCCCGCACAATATCCTCCATATGTGTTCCTGGACTGGGGTGCCCAACCGGCTGGAGCTCTGGCGGGACTACGACTATCAGACGGTGAATTGGGCTGTCACCATTGAGCGGCAGATGAATCTGAAGCAGGGAAGAGAATATTTCCGGCCAGGCGTCACGGTCATGGGCGGCTTCGACTCCACTGAAAATGGAATCCTCTACCGCGGCGCCAGGGAGGAAATCATGGCTTATACCAAGGAGCAGCTTGCCCTCGCTGGCCAGGTTGGCACGATCCTCTGCGGCGACTGTTCTGTCCCTATGGATCTGAATCCGGAACATGTGCGGTATGTGGTGGAAGCGTGCGAGGAATTTGCGAAAGAGATAGACAAATAGCAAACGAGCAGGGGCGGGGAGTCGCGCAGGATCCGCCCCACAAAATCACACAGACTGCTCTTTGCCACGATTCCGCCAATTCTCGCCGGTTTTTCTCTGGCCACGGCTCCGCGAAATCCTCGCCGGTTACTCGCCAGCTATCCGCTATCAGCCTTCTTGAAACCGCTCCGCGCCCCACCAATCCGGTATCAGATCCTTCAGCTTCACCGTCCGCTTCGTTTCCAGATCCATCAGCACCTCAATTTCCCCGCTCTCCCGATCCAACTGCATCAGGAACTCCCGGCACGCGCCGCACGGCGCCCCCACCTTCCCATCGGACATAACCGCCACCACCTTATCGATCTGGCTCTCCCCATGGGTCAGCATATTTGCAATCGCATTCCGCTCCGCGCACATCCCCAGCGTTGACGCCGTATCAATGCAGACGCCCACATAAACATTCCCGCTCTTCGTCCGAATCGCCGCCGCGACGCCTCCCGCCTCAATAAACGGCGAAACCACTCGTCCGTCCTGCACGGACACCGCTTTTTCATATAATTCTTCCCAAACGGTCGTATCCGGCTGGGCCTTTCTCCGGTCATATTCCTTTTTCAGGATCGAATACCAGACTTCATCGCAAATTCCCTGGTTATTAACCCCTGCGGCCCTCCAGGTGCCTTCATAGGTCATCCCGCATTTTTTCATCACTTTCCCGGAATTCGGATTCCGCGGATCATGGCACGCGCTGACGCAGTTCATTCCCACCTCATCGAAGAAAAATGTAATCACCGCCCGCAGCGCTTCCGGCATAATCCCCATTCCCCACCAGTTTGTCCCCAGGCAGTAGCCGACCGTTGCCGATGCGGTTCTGTCGTCAACCTTGACCGTACTGATATTCCCAATGGGTTCTCCGATTTCCTTCAATTCAATGGCCCACTGGTACGAATCCAGGTTCTCCTTTTGCGCGCACCAGCTTTCGACAATCTCCTTTGTAACCGCAACGCTTTCGTGCGCGGGCCACGTCAAAAATTTCGTAACTTCCGCCTGGGAGGCCCAATTCCGGTACATGGCGTCCGCGTCTTCCGGACAAAATGGCCGCAGGAGCAGCCGCTCGGTTTCGATTTCTTTTGTGCCTTTGTGGTTCATTGCGCATTCCTCCTTCGGTTTTGCTTTTCATCATACCACACGGAAGGAATTCTCACAATGAAATCTTCTAAAACCATTTCGTACAAATTTTCAGCTCCCGGTCCTCCCAGGAAAATACCCGCTCATACTCCTCTTCCGTCAGCAGATTCTTCAGCGCTTCCTTCTGCTCCTCCGGAAAAATGCCCCGCACGCAGTCCGCAAAACTCACCTCCGGAAACAGCAGGCACCACCAGTTCTGCCCCTTCGCCTCGCCGATCGTAATCCGCAGCGCCTTATATCGCCCCGCCGGGAACACGCTGTCTCCGTAAACCTTTTCCGGGAAATAGCAGTCCGTCAGGTACGCATTCACCTCATAAGCATACCCTTCCTGCGCCACAACCGTTTCGGCTGTGCCCCGGATTTCCTCCAAATGTTCCGCGATCACGTCCTCCGTATCGGCAAGCTCCTCCGCTTCCGCAAGCAACGGTTCTAACTGCGCGATCACCGCATCCCTCACTTTCTTTTTCAGCTCCTGATCCTCTTCCTCATCGCTGTTCGCAATCACATGAAACCGCAAAACTGAAGCGGTAAGCTGCCTTTTCGCCACCGCCGCGGCCGTCATTCCCGAAACCATCCCAAAGAAAAGCGTCATCAGGCAGACCGCGACCGTCATCCAAATCCATGCCGGAATCCGTTTCCATTTCTGCAAATCCTCCACCTCCAGACCTTCTTGCTGCGAACGAAATTCCGAGCCTTTCGCCTCCCGCGTTTCTCAAATCGCCGCGCGCGGAACGAAATCTCTCTTCCGCGTTCCCCAAATTGCCGCACGCACGGAACGAAACCTTCCATTCCCCGCTCTCCGATGCTCCTCGCGTTCCCCAAATTGCCCGGTTCCCAGCTCCGCTTTTTCGCAAAAATATTTTCATCGTAAATTCTGGTCAATCTTCCGGGAAATATGCATCCGTCTGGATTTTTCCGTCCCGCACCGCAAGCGTCGGAATTTTCACGCCAGCCTCCTCATTGTAATAACTGTTCAGGAGCTCTTTCAATGTCACCGGACTCATTTCATACTCCTTTGGCTGGTTTTTGTACAAATCCTCCAGATAAGTGCCGTCCGCTTCCTCTGCCTCATCCGTCTCCTTTTCGCTTTCTTTTTCTCCGGCCCGCGCGCTCTGATCCTCCAGTTCCTTTCCAAAAACCGCCAGAATCGCTTCATCCCCCTGGAACACCAGCAGATTCCTCGCAAACGCAGGCGTTTCAGCCAGATACTTTAAAATCTCTTCCAGCCGCTCCGGATTCTGTGCGGCCGTATCTTCCAGCACAATTGCCTTCACCTGTCCGTAATCCAGAAATTTTGAACTGCTCTTCTGCCGCTTTTCCTGAAGCTCCCAGGGCTTTTCATCCGGGAACGTCACCACCGTCGGGAATTTTCGATCCTCCAGTTCGCGCCCGGCGCATCCGGTCAGGAACATGCATAGAAGCAATATGCACAAAATTGCCGTTTTCTTTTTCATCGTTTCCACCTGGTCTTTCCATAAAGAATGAGCAAGAGAAGCACGGTCGCCGCCACTGTCCACCGATTGACCGCCGTATAAATCCGAACCACCCGTTCATAGCTTCCGCAGGCCGCAGAGGCAAGAAATGCCAGCGCGGCCCAGAGCCAAATCTGCCGTTTTCCGCCGCCATTCCGGGGATTGCTTTCGTTCGCACACCGGTATCGGTTCATTCGGCGAGCCGAAGGGGTCCCAGCGCAATTCCGGAGATTGCTTCCGCAGAGTTTCAGATAATACAGGCTGGTGCCCGCCGCCAGAAATAATTCCATCAAAAGCAGCCCGACAAATACCACATCCCACCGCTGTAAAAATCCGCCCGGCAATTCCACGCCGCTCATCAGCTCAATGGCAGGCCACTCCATTGCCTTAAAACCACCCTCTCCGTAGCCGCCTACCAGAACCAGCATCAACGCCAAAAGGCTTACGCACGTCAGAAACGTCCCCTTCTGGAACGCCAGCCGCGGCCTGCCCGTCACCTGCGGCATCAGAAATAGAAAAACACCCGCACCTCCAAAAGCCAGAAAAACCCTGCCAACGAGTCCCCAGGCTTTTTTATCCAGTACCGCCGTGCCCGGCTGTAAGTATTCCAGATTCATGGAAAACGCCCCTGCCAGAATCAGCAGCAGCATCGTATAAATGACAAATGGGTAGAGCACCGAAGCGGTTCGTGCACGCACTTCCAGACCGCCGGAAGCGACTGCCGCGCCTGCTGCCAAAAGCATTGCCATCAAAAGTTCCCGGCTGGATTCCGGCACGACGAACAGGACGCCGATTTCCGCGAAGGCTCTGGTTAAGTACATCACATTCACAAACGCATAAACCAGGAAAAGCACTGATATGCCCGCCAGCGCCCATTTTCCGAGGTGTTCCGTGAGATACTGCGCAAAACTTCCCGTCACTTTCGCGGAAATTCCGCACAGCAGCCGCACATAGAGCAGCGCCAGAAGAAAGCCTAAAATCAGGCTCAAAATGAAACTGCGCACAGGCACCGCCCCGGCCAGCGCCGGAAGAAGAAGCGCTCCTTTCGCAAACCAGTCCATGATCAGAAGGCGGCAGAACTGGCGGTCTGTAATTTTACCGTTTCCTGCTAACATCGCAGTCCTCCTTTCCGGCGTTCCCGTTCTTATTCCGGTAGTTCCTATCTCCGGCGTTCCCGTCCATTTTCTGGAAATCCTCCCCTTCGGGGTTCCCGCTCTTATTCCGGCAGTTCTCCTCTCCGGCGTTCCCGTCCATTTTCTGGAAATCCTCCCCTCCGGCGTTTCCGCCCATTTTCTGGCTGTTCCCTTCTCCGGCGTTCCCGTCCATTTTCCGACCATCCTCCTCTCCGGGATTCACGCTCATTTTCCGGCGGTTCTCTTTTCGTGCGAAAATCGGCCGCTTCGTCAGACTCCTTGACGGCCACCGTACAATACTGTCCTTCAGCCCCACGCCCGACTCCACCGTCTCCCCGCCATACGGCGCCAAATAAGAAATCCCAAAACTCTTCAGCCCCGCCAAATGCACGATCAGCAAAAACCATCCGAACAGCAGCCCCAAAACCCCAAAACACGCACACAAAACAATCATTCCATACTTCAGCAAACGAAAACTCTCCGAAAGCTCCTCATTCGGAATCGAAAAAGACCCCAGCGCCGTCAGCGCCACAATCACCACCACAATCGGGCTGACCAGATTCGCACTGACCGCCGCCTGCCCCACAATCAAACCGCCCACAATCCCAATCGTATTCCCAATCGGCCCCGGCATCCGAAGCCCCGCCTCCCGCAGCAGCTCAAAAGACAGCTCCAGAAACAGCACCTCAATGATGCTGGGAAATGGAACGCCCGCCCGTGCTTCCGCCAGGGAAAAGATCAGATTGCCCGGCAAAATCTGGGTGTGGAAATTCGTTGCCGCCAGATACAGGCCCGGCAAGGAAATTGCCAGAAACGCCGACAAATAGCGAATCAGCCGCAGGAACGAAACAATGGCAAAATGCCGGTAATAATCGTCGCTGGTCTGGAACAGGCTGTTGCAGGTAGTCGGAAGAATCAAAGCCTCCGGAGAATTGTCCGTCAGGATCACGACCTGGCCTGCAAGAACCGCCATGGCCGCCCGATCCGGCCGCTCCGTCGCCTGATACTGGGGAAAAGGCGAATACCAGGTGTCCGCCGTCAGATGTTCCAGCACGCCTCCGTCCGCCAGGTCATCCGTCTCAAAGGATTTCATCCGCTGTTTGATTTCCTCCAAAACCGGCGGGTATACCAGATTCTCCATATATAAAAGAGCCGTCATGGTGCCGGAATAGCGGCCAATCATTTTTTCGCAGACTTTCAGGCGGGTGTCCCGGACGCGTTTGCGGATCAGGGCGCTGTTGACCTTTACGGATTCGCTGAAGGCTTCTTTGGAGCCGCGGAGGACTTTTTCGGATTCTGCGCGGAGGACGCCTGCTCCGGGGTAGCCTTTACTGCCGATTTTGATGGCTTTGTCGTAGCCGTCGATGAAAAGGACAGCATTGCCCGCCAGCATGGCCGCCATAGCTTCTTCGATGGATGCCAGTTCTTTAGTATCGGAAACGCCCAGGCTGTTTTTGCTGATTTCTTCATAGATTTCTGCGTCGTCGGCTTCTTTTAAATGATTCAGCATTTTGCCTATTACGGAATCTTCGAGCATGATGTTGCTGACCGCAGTTTCAATGTAGATCAGGAAGCAGTCTACTGTCAGAAAGCGTCCCAATTTCATAGGGCGCAGTAATATGTCGTCGCAATTTTGAAGCTGGTTTTGAATGACCGACTGATTTATGGATAATTCTTTGGAAATATTTTGCATGAAAATTGCCTCCTCCGCCCGTTCTTTCATAAAAAAGTGTGCTTCGCACACTCTCGCGCTCTCTATAGCATCCAAGAAGCACACTTTTTCCGCGCCAGATGCGTTTGCCGAAGGCAAAATTTTCTTCTCGCATCTGTGTGCATACTGCCCGTAGGGCTTTTGCTTTATAGGGACAACGTATTACGGTTTTATCACAAAACAGTGTTTCTTATAAAGCAAAAAAGAAGCGCCACCTCTCGTGACACTTCTCATTATCTTCCCTTTTGGCAATTTTATTCTTTCACTACCAGACTTGCCAAAATCGAACGCTTTTGGTTCTCAATATGTATGTTAATCGCCGCGCCCGCCTTTTCTTTATCATGCTTTTTCAACGCCCGCCGGATCGCGTCATGCTCCTCCACAAGCGTCTTATGCGTGCGCTTATCTTTCAAATTCTCCATCCGGTAGCGGTACATCTGCTCGCGCAGATTATTCAGCATCTGGACAAGACGACGGTTATTCGTCGCACTGTAAATAATCTCATGAAAATTTATATCCGCCTGGGCGCAGGCCACCAGATCCGTGCCCTCCAGCGTCCTCTTAAATTCATTCGCCGCTTTTTTCAGCTCCTGAAGCTGATCCTCCGTAATGTGGTCGCAGGCATCCTTCACCGCCAGCTCCTCCAGCGCCGCCCGCACCTCCAACACATCCTCCAAATCCTGCTTCGTAATCTCCGCCACCACCGCGCCTCTGCGCGGAATCATCAAAACCAGCCCCTCCAGCTCCAGCTTCCGGATCGCCTCCCGCACCGGTGTCCGGCTGACCCCCAGGCGCTGTGCAAGCTGAATCTCCATCAGGCGCTCGCCGGGCTGCAGCTCCCCGCGCAGGATGGCCTGGCGAAGGGTATTGAATACCACGTCGCGCAGGGGTAAGTATTCATTCATTTCAATCTGGAAATCTTCTTTCATTTATATCCCTCCATTGAACATCCCGGTTATATAGACCTGCTTTGCCAGTTCGGATCTTTTCAGGCGTTCGCTGGCCCTTTTTGCTTTTTCTTCCCGGTCGAACAGGCCGAAAACCGTGGGGCCGCTTCCGCTCATCATCGCGTTTAACGCGCCGCATTCCAGCATCTGGTCTTTGATTTCCTGGATGACAGGATAAGCCGGAATGGTGACGGTTTCCAAAACATTTCCCATCAAGGCGGCAATCTGTTTCAGATCCCGGTTCTGGATCGCCGCAATCTGTCCGTCGATATCCGGGTGAACCATAAGCTCGTTCGCTTTCAGATTCGAGTAAACAAATTTCGTCGAAACATGGATCCCCGGCTTCGCAATCAGAACGTGGCAATGGGGCATCGCCGGAAGGCGCGTCAGCTTTTCGCCGATCCCTTCGGCCAACGCGGTGCCGCGCATGATGCAGTAGGGAATATCCGCACCAATTTTAACGCCACGCTGCATCAGTTCTTCACTCGACAGTCCCAGATGGAACATCCGGTTTACGCCTACGAGAACCGCCGCGGCGTCGGAACTTCCGCCTGCCATCCCCGCCGCAACCGGGATGAATTTATGCAGGTCAATATGGATCCCTTTCTGAATATGAAATTCATCCATTAGAAGTTTCGCTGCCTTATAAACAAGATTATCTTCATTTTCAGGCAAATAATAGAGGTTCGTTTTCACACGGATACCGGGAGTGTCCATCATGAGGAGCTGAAGCTGGTCATACATGTGGATCGTCTGCATGATCATGCGGACTTCGTGGTAGCCGTCTTCGCGTTTTCTGACAACATCAAGGCCGAGGTTAATTTTGGCCATGGCTTTTAGTTTTAGTTTTCTCATAAGTTCTCCGATGCACTTTGTATACAATGATAGGGATATTGTATCATTTTTTGTACATAAAAGCAATCACATTTTGTGGAAAATACGTTTCTGTGCGCACTGACCGTTACTGTTCACTCGTACCTCGTTCCAGTAACAAATCGCAGGCTCATTTTAAGTTTTGCTTCGCAAAAGAGCCTGCTCACACCTGAATCACGTTCTTACGTACCTGAGCAGCTAAGTGCTCAGGTACTGTCTGAACAGTAACCACTGACCTATTACCAAGTTTCAAAAAATAAAAAATTTTATATTTTTGAAACTGGCCTCTTGCATATACGATTGGAAGACCGTATAATAAGCAGAGCAGAGCAGTTTCAAAACTTCAAAAAAATTCAACTTTTGAAAGTGAGCAGCTATATGAAAATAATTACGCGAACCACATATTTGGATAGAATCATCGAACTAAACGGTACACCAGACATTAAAATCATTACTGGTATCCGCCGTTCCGGAAAATCAAAACTGATGCAGGCATATATGGAATATCTGAACAGTCATTTTGAAAATATTAATATGATCTTCATTGACTTTATGGATTTGGCATATGAAGAAATCAAGGAATATCATATGCTGCACTCCTATGTAGAGGAACATTACCAGGCAGGAAAAACGAACTACCTTTTCGTGGACGAAGTCCAAATGTGCCCCAAATTCGAGCTGGCAATCAACAGCCTTTATTCCAAGGGAAAATACGACATTTACGTGACCGGCTCCAATGCCTTCTTGCTAAGTGCGGATCTGGCGACACTCTTTACTGGACGATATATTGAGATTCATGTATTCCCTTTCAGTTTTCAGGAATACTGTCAATACTATGATGAAGTCAGCGATAAAGAGAAACTCTTTGAGGACTATTCTATGAAAGGCGGCCTGGCTGGCTCTTACGCTTACAGAACCGAAAAAGACAGAATGAATTATATCAAAGAGGTTTATGAAACCATTGTAACAAGAGATCTGGTGCAAAAATACTCTCTGCCGGATACTTTCGTATTGCAGCGCCTAAGCGAATTCCTGATGGACAATATCAGCAATCTGACCTCTCCAAATAAGGTCAGCCAACTGTTGACCGCAAACGATACCCCGACCAATCATGTGACCATTGGCCGGTATATCAAATATCTTTGTAACGCTTTTGTATTCTATGATATTAAGCGTTACGATATTCGGGGGAAGAAATATCTCGAAAATTCTGAAAAATTCTATCTCTGTGACAGCGGTATTCGATATGCAATTCTCGGAAACAGAAATATGGATTATGGCAGAGTCTATGAGAATATGGTCTGTATTGAACTCCTTCGCCGTGGTTACGATGTTTATGTCGGAAAGCTATATCAGAAAGAAATCGACTTCGTAGCACAAAGAGGAAGCGAAAAAATCTACATTCAGGTAAGCGACAATATTTCCGGGCAGGAGACTTTTGAAAGGGAATATTCCCCATTGCTCCAGATTCGGGACGCTTATCCAAAAATGATCATTGCCAGAACAAAGCATCCGAAATATAGTTATGAAGGGATTGAAATCCACGATATAGCGGACTGGCTGTTACACGAATAATGGCACCTATCTTCATCGTTTCCGCCTGAATGATGGAAATGTACAGAACTCATCTGCCATGAGGAACTGGCGCTTCCGAAACTCCCGACGGAAATAAACAAATGCCGGTTTGGTCAGAAATCACAGGCCAAACCGACATTTTCCAGCAAACGCTCAGAACCTTTCCTTAATTCTTCACCGCCACACTCTTCACTAAAAGAATCCGCGTCCCCGGCGGCACCTCCCCATTCTCCAAATGATTCATCGACCGAATCCGCTCTTCCGTCGTATGCCACTCCTTCGCAATATCCCAGAGGCAATCTCCAGGCTGGACAATGTATCCGCTAATCGAAGGCATCTCCTGAATCTTCTTCAAATCCAGCTCTTTTTCCTGAACTTCCGCAATGCACGCCTCCTTGTGACGTTCCACAACGAGCGCATTCAGGTCAATACTGGTTTTTACCTCAATCTCTTCGCTGTCAATCATCGTCGTCGCAAGCTGTTCCGCCGCAGCCCGAAGCGTATACCTGCAATGTTCATTAATCCCTTCCACTTCCAAAACATGCTGGAACGGAACCGCCCCATGCATCAGCGCAAACGGCATCGCATCATCCGACGTCACATAAAGAATCGTAACAAATACCGCCCCTTCAATTTTCAGCCCATCCGGCACAATCTGAACATCGTCCAGCTTCACCTCCCCATGGCTGTGGCAGATCTGAAGCATCCTGGGCTTTTTCGGCTCCAGCTTCAGCCGTTCGCCTGCGCGGCATTTCGAAAAATTCCGCATAACCAGGCTTTCATACGTCTCTTCCTTCCGCACCGGAATCAATTCCCTGTCAGGCGCATACACATCCTCCAGAATCTCAACCGTTTCTTCCTGATAAAGCCGGATATCCAGATCCAGCACTGCATCCAGCGCCACAAGCCTTGGCTCCCCGTCATAATCCGGCTTCACCTCCAGGCTCACGGAAGAAAGCGTCATTTCCACATCCGGCACATTGCTCGGACTGCTCCCGGCCACCGCAATTGTCTGCTGAAATGGAATCGACGTCTCAATCCATTGCCTGGTAGCCTTCTCATCATCCGCCGCATAAAGAATAAACGCAAATAATTCTCCCCGGACATCCAGTTCCCCGTCCAGAACCCGCACATCATTGCCCCGAAGCTGAATGCTCTCCCAGAGAATTTCCCCGATATTGGGCTTATTCGAGGCGAGGGCAATTTCCTCCTTCACCCGCAGAATATCCCTGGTCTGCACATTCAGGGACAGCGGGCGGATTTCCCTCGTTTTCGTACTCAGATTTTCCGCACCATGCAGCTCCACCGCGGCCTGCGCGTCATATAGGTCGCAGACGGACGCCTGGAAGGAAACCAGTGCCTGAATGCTCAATTTTCTGGAATTAATCAGGTGGACGTTCAGGTCTTCCATCTCTTTTTTGATATCAATGTTGTCCCCGGCCTGCGCATTTTCCAGATTCATCCGTTCGTCGAAGGGAATCCTTGTCTCCAACCGGTGAAGGGTATGGGCGTCGCCCTCCGCAACGTAGAGGATATGTACCTCCAAAACCCCGGTAATCTGTAATTGCCCCTGGGACGCCTTTGCCTCCTCGATGCGGATGATCTCTTTATTCTGGATAATGCTCCCCGCATCCGGCCTGCTGTCCGGTACATTCAAATCTTCTTCCAGCGTAATCTGCGTGACGGCCCTTGCCTTCTGCCAGGTCATCCGGATATTTTTCTTCAATAATTCCACGCGAAAACCTCCCTGCCAAACATGACGTGCCTCTCCTTATTCTATGCATAAGGCCGCCGTCCTATGTCTTCAGTCGAACAGCACCGGGGTGTCCCGGTATTCCAGCTTGATGACCAGATAGGGATTCGACGGTTCTTTTGCAATGGTTTCCTCAGTCTGGGGGCCCAACAGGCTGAAATCCACATGAATGCCATCTTCCGCCAGCACGCAGGAATTGACCGCAATGCTGTAGCCTCCGGTGTCCTGCTGCCCGTACCCACGGACAATGTACAGATAATCCTCGATTTTGTAGCTCATTTGGATTTCGTTCTGCTTATGGCTTTCGATCACTTCCAGCAGTTGGGCGGGGATTTCCTCCTGGGTCAGGACGGTGAATTCCAGGGGATCGCCCTGCACTTCGCTCTCCTGGGGATTACAGCCGGTCAGAAGAAAAACAGAAAGCACGATACATAGAAGAAGTGGGATCAGACGTTTCAAGCGTTACACCTGCATTGTCTTTTGGTTCATTCTATGGGTCGTGCTTCTCAAATATTCTGCAATATTCCTGATAATGCTGCCGAATCTGTTCCGTCTTCTCCCGACGCGAGAATAGGTGGCCGTCCAGACTTTTCACCGGCATGATTCCCATCAGGGAATTGGTCAGAAAACATTCGTCGTATTCAGCGGCCTGCTCCGGATAAAGGACGGTTTCCCTGGCGTTTTCCTGCTCCAGCAGGTAGCGGCGGATGATTCCCGGAAGGAGTCCGCAGGAGACGGACGGTGTGAAGAGTTTTCCGTTTTTTATGAAAAAGATGTTGGATACGGTTCCCTCTGTGATTTCGCCGCGGGTGTTCCGAAATATCCGCTCGTCCAGGCCTTGGGCGGCGCTGGCACGTTTTTCCAGGATGCAGTCGCCGTAGTTGGCTGTTTTGTGTCTGACTAACGGCGAGGTTTCATTTCTGCGCACCTGGCTGTAATCGACGGTGAAGCCTTTCTGATATTGCGCTTCTTCATAGTGATTTTCCCGTGGTAAGAACAGAAGGTTTTCGGCGGACAGCATGATTTTCAGCGCTCCGTGTTGGAAAAGGTTTTGAGGCGCGGACGCCAGCCAGGAAAATACCATGTCTTTCGTGACTTCCCGGCAGATTCCAAGGGCCTTTGCGGAGGCGTTCATCCGTTCTAGGTGCTCCTTCAGGAAAAGGGGGTGTCCGTGTTTCATTCCGATTGTTTCGAATACGCTCAGGCCGAAGAAATAGCCGTCGTCTGCGTGGATTTGCATTGTGTGATCCTTTCTTTTCTGTCAGGCGTTCGGGTTTCGCAGGATTTCGGCCATTTCTTCCACAGTTTCCGCAATGAAATCCGCCCCTGCCTGTGCCAGTTCCTCCCGGCTTCCATAACCAAATAATACGCCAACCGATTTCAGGCCGCATTCCTTTGCGCCCAAAATATCATGCTCCCGGTCGCCTACCATAATTGTTTCCGCCAAATCCGTAATGCCATTCTTTTCCATTGCATACACGATCACATCCGCCTTCCGGACTCTCGTCTCTTCCATATCCGCGCCGCAAATGTCCGTGAAGTACGGACTCAGGCCAAATTTCTCCATAATCTTTTTCGCATAGATTTCCGGTTTTGAAGTAGCGGTAATCAAAACTTTTCCAGCGTCTTTCAGACGGGCAAGTGCTTCAGGAATACCAGGGATCACAGCATTTTCAAACATCCCGCTCTTTTCGAAATATTCCCGGTATTTCCAGATGGCTTCCTCGGCCTGCTCAGGCGGAAATCCGTAATATTTCATAAAGGAATCCTTGAGCGGCGGGCCAATGAATGGGGTCAGCGTATTCCTGTCCTCCACATGGATGCCGTAAAATTCCAGGGCATAGGCCACCGAATTTGTAATGCCTTCCATAGGGTCTGTCAGGGTTCCGTCCAGGTCAAACAGCAGGTATTTTTTCATGGTTTTAGAGCCTCCAATAATGCTTTTGCTTTCTGCAATGTTTCTTCGTATTCAAATTCCAGTTCAGATTCGCAGGTGATGCCACCGCCTACACCCAGATAATAGACACCGTCTTTGTAAAGAGCCGTGCGGATGACAATGTTAAAATCGCAGCAGCCATCCAGGGTCAGATAGCCAATCGAACCCGTATATAAATTTCGCTGGCTGTGTTCCAGTTCGTCAATGATTTCCATGGCCCGCAGCTTTGGCGCACCGGTGATGGAGCCGCCTGGAAAAGCTGCTTCAAGCAGATCCATGACGGTCATTTCTGGTGCAAGGTCGCCTTCTACGTTGGATACCAGGTGGAAAACCGTTGCGTATTCTTCGACAGTAAAGAGTTCGGTTACTTTTACGCTGCCTGGGAGGCATACGCGGTTCAGGTCGTTGCGCTCCAGATCGACAATCATCAAAAGTTCGCTTTTATCCTTTTCAGAGGATTCCAGTTCCTGGCGCAAGGCGCGGTCTTCGGCTGGGGTAGCGCCGCGTTTGCGGGTGCCTTTGATGGGGCGGGTGCAGACGTGACCGTTTTGCATGCGGAGGAAGCGCTCCGGGGAGGCGCTGACAATTTGGAAATCGTCGTAGTTAAGATAGCCGCCGAAAGGGGAGGGATTTTTCCCGCGCAGATACTCAAATACTTCCCAAGGTTCTTTCGGGCTGGTGATTTGGAGATGTTGGGTCATATTTGCAATGTAGATATCGCCCTCGATGATGTATTGAATCATGTCCTGGACGGCCTGCTTATACGCCTCTTTTTCGAAATTCGCCGCGATGCGGAAATCCGGTGATTTTGATAATTCCGCGCACGCCGCGGAAATCCGTGCCGTTCCACAATCCCCCTGCGATTCGCTCGCCAATTCCATGCCTCCTTCATCCATCTGGCCTGTTCCGCAATCTCCCTGCGGTTCACGCGCCAGCTCCACACCGCCCACGGCCTTCTGGCCCATTCTGCAGACTCCCTGCGTTTCACCCGCCAGTCCCGCTCCGCTCGCGGCCTTCTCGCCCATTCCACAATCTCCCTGCAATTCGCTCGCCAGTCCCACACCGCCCACACTCTCGCTCGTCTGCGCATCCCTGCAAATCTTTTCCAGTTCTTCCAGCGCCTTCTCGGCCGGTTTTAAATTTCCATTCGCGATCAAATACAGTTTCCCATCCGCACCATCCTGAATAATAAAATCATCATAAAAATTCAAAATACAATCCGGAATGCACACTTCCGCGCTGTGGCGCGTCTGCACGCCCTCCTTTTTCCTCCCATAATCGTAGGAAAAATAACCGATTGCCCCGGACACGATCGGCAGCCCGGTCTCATTTTTATCCCCATGCTCCTTAAGATACCGCCGAACAAAATTCTCAAACGTCTCTTCCTGCCGCACCCCATTGACCGTAAACTCCTCGCCCTTCACCAATTTCAGATACGAATGCAGGCCAATCACGGAATACCGCCCAAGTCCATTCTGCAAAGAAGAATCCAGAAAAACCGCATCCTCCTCCCGATAAACCTTCCGGAAAATTTCCGAAATCGGCGAGCGCCCCTCAAGCTCTCTTATAAGACGCATGTTCCCACCACCATTCTTCGCAAATTTCCTGAAAATTCTTCAAAAGCTCATGCCCATACTCCGTCAGCACCGCCTCCGGATGAAACTGCACGCCATACACACAGGCCGTCTTATGAGAAATCCCCATAACCGCGCCGTCCTCACTCCACGCATCCACCCGCAGGCAGTCCGGAAGTCCTTCCTCGCTGACCACCAGCGAATGATACCGGGTCACCTGAAAGTCCTGCGGAAGCCCGCGGAAAAGCCCCTCTCCATTATGCCGGACAGGCGTCACCTTCCCATGCATCGGCCGCTCGCCCTTACAGACCTTCGCGCCAAACGCCGCGCCGATCATCTGATGGCCAAGGCACACTCCCAGAATCGGTATTTCATTGGAAAACTGCCGGAGAATCTGGCAAGAAGTGACCGCATCCCCCGGTCGGCCCGGCCCCGGCGAAAGGATAATCCCCTCCGGCCGCAGCCGCTCCACCAGAGCAGGTGTCACATCGCCGCTTCGAAGAACCAGAATTTCCTGACCAAGCTCCCGTAAATAAGCCGTCAGGTTATACACAAAAGAATCGTAATGATCAATCATCAGATACATGGACCTTCCTCACTTTCCGCATTATTTTCAATCCGGCCCAAAGCCAGATTTCTCCATGCAGAGTCGTTATCCCGTGATCGGGTCCGTAACTTGCATCACATAGAGCCGTGAAAAAATGCAATACTGGACGCAGACTGGGAAGTTTACTTACCAGGCTGTGACCAGTATTGTATTTTTATAGGGCGTATGCCCGCATCCGGAAAAGTGCATTTCTTTTCCGGATGGCACGGCTCGGCCTCCGTGAAAAAACGCAACACCGGACGCACGCCCGGAAGTTTCCTTACCAGGCTGTGACCAGTATTGTATTTTTATAGGGCGTATGCCCGCATCCGGGAAAGCGCATTTCTTTCCCGGATGGCACGGCTCGGCCGCCGTTCAAAAACGCCCCTCCAGCTCATTCCCCTATTCTACCAGACTTCCCCCAATTCCACAAGAAAAATCTTGTGCGTCTCCACCCACGTCCTATACTGTTTCGTACATATCAGCCTGGACTTTCTCAACTTCTTCATACGTTACGCCGCTAAACAGGACTATTTCCTGAACAGAAAGCCCCTTACTCAACATATGGCGTATAATCGTTCCCTTTTCTTCGGCTCTTCCTTCAGCCCTTCCCTCGGCTCTTCCCTTTTCAATATTTTCCTGATCCCGCATCAACAACGTCATATATTCACGCCTCCATTCTTTATTTTCCTTCACACGCTTCACTTCCTCTTTCAGCCTCCGTGTAAAGTCATCCTTTGCCTCATGGGTCTCCATGTACGTTAAAAAGTTATGAATTTCCGTTGTCACATCATCCATAGTCCCCTTCGTATTCAGGAACATTTTAACCGCCCCGTCATCCAGCTCGATCTCCGTATCCTCCTCACAAATATTCCGGAAGGTATACCGGTGTCTCCCTTTCCCAAACATATCAAAGGTACAGATAAAGATAATGTAACTCGTATTCAGTTCACGGTAATACCCGCCTTTCTGAATCAGGTTCAAATCAACCATCCCCTGATAATAACGGCTTCTCCGCGGCAGTTCCTTTGTATCGGTGGTCTGAATCTCAACATCGTAGACAGTATTATTCCCATCACGGACATACACATCCAGGCGGACACTCCTCCCATCTGTCGTAATATCAATCGTTTTCTGCTCCTCCGGATACTCAATCCGTTCAATATCCACTTCCAGCAAACGTTCCAGCATCCCTTTGCAAAGCTCCGGATTTTGCATCACCTTCGCAAACATAAAATCATCCTTCAGCTCCAGCTCTTCCCATGCTTTATGCTTTGCCATCCTGTCGCCTCCTTCTGCGTTTTACTCCCTTCCTGCCAGGTCATCTACACTGCATCCGAACGCCCTTTCTAACTTTTATAATTTCCCTGCCATTAGCCCTGCCAAAACGCACTGCGTCCATCAATATCCGGTACGCCAGGCCCAGGGCAAAAACTATCCTTCCATTCGTATATTTTGATTTTATACCACCCAGACAGTTTTATCAACGAAAAAAATAAGAGGTCCCCCAACCTCTTATTCTCTCCTGCGAGCATCCCCGCAAAACCTCCCCTTCGGAATAACATGCGGCGAACGCGACACCGGATCCTCAATCACCACACATTCCAACCGAAAAATATCCCAAATCAACTGCTCCGAAAGAATCTCCCCCGGCCTCCCCGCCGCCGCCAGCTTCCCACCCGCCAACGCAAACAGATAATCCGCATAACGCGCAGAAAGATTAATATCATGCAAAACCATAACAATCGTCATCTTCTTCGTCCGGTTCAATTCCGCCAGCAAATCCAGAATCTCAATCTGATAAGTAATATCCAGATACGTAGTTGGCTCATCCAGAAACAAAATATCCGTCTGCTGCGCCAGCGTCATCGCAATCCACACCCGCTGCCGCTGTCCGCCGGACAGCTCATCCACATTACAGTCCGCATATTCCGCAACCCCCATCATTTCCATCGCCTCATCAACCGCCCGAAAATCCTCCTTCGTCATCCCCCGAAACGCTTCATGGTAGGGATACCTCCCCCTGGAAACCAAATCAGAAACCTTGATCCCCTCCGGCACCAGCGGCGACTGCGGCAGCAATCCAATAATCTGCGCCAGCTTTTTCGACGGTATCCGGCTGTAACTCCTTCCATCCAGAAGAATCTCCCCCTTCATAGGCGGAAGCAAACGGGCAAAAGCTTTCAGCAGCGTACTCTTTCCGCAGCCGTTCGAACCAATAATAACCGAAATCTTATGATCCGGGATAGTAATACTCATATCCTGCACAATCACCTTCTTATCATAGCCCACCTGAAGATGTTCTGCTTTCAGCACATGATCCCGCGCGGTTTCTTTCTTTTCCATGAGGTTCTCTCCTTGCTTAACTGTTTTTATTCCTGGTCAGCAGATAAATCAAATAGGGCGCTCCGATGATGCCGGTAATCACACCCACCGGATATCTGGTGGAAAATGCAAATTGCCCGATCGCTTCGCCCGCGAGCACAATCACCGCTCCAACCATACCTGCATGAAGCGTCCCGGTTCCCCCGGTTTTCATCAGCCGCGAGGCAATGGGGCCAGACATAAAAGCCACCGAAGCAAGAGGGCCTGTGACAGACGCAGCTCCGGCACACAGCACAACAGCGCTGTAAATCAGAAGCATCCGTGAACGATTTCGGCGCATCCCAAGCAAAACCGGCATCTCCTCCCCAAGGCTCAGAAGCTGAAGCTCCTCCGTTTGGGACAGAATAACCGCGCCGCACACCAGAACAATTACGGCAAACGCCGGAACATCCTCCATCCGCACCCCGTTCAGACTCCCGGAAAGCCAGCGCAGCGCGTCCGAAATATCGTAATCCGAAGTTTTTAAAATAATAAAATTAATGACCGCCTGAAGCATCGCCTGGATTCCGATTCCCGTTAAAATCATGCGGTTCACAGAAAATTCCCGCTTCCGGGACAGACACAGGATAAGCGTTGCCACCAGAATGCCGCCTGCCATGGCAAGCGCAGATGTGATCACACCGCCGAGTTCCAGTACCATCATGGCAAATACCGCGGCGGCGCTGGCCCCCGACGTGATTCCCATAACATCCGGGCTGGCCAGGGCATTGCGCAGAATCTTCTGAAAGGTATTTCCCGCAATGCCGAATGCAATTCCCGTCAGCGTTCCGACCAATACCCTGGGAACCCGGATGGTTCTAACCGCGTAGGTAGCCCCCTTCACTTCCTCCCCGCACAAAACCTTCCAGACAGTCTGAAAAGAGTAAGTCTGATCTCCATGCAGCAAAAGAAAGACGACCAACCCGCACCAGATTGCCAGCAACCCCAGAAAAATCCGGATTTCACGCCTCCGTCTGGAATGAAAGCCGGCCTCTGAGACACTTTTCCTTTTCCCGTTCATCCTTTTCCGACCTTCACCTTTCTTACAATAATAATAAACAGCGGCGCGCCTATAAACGCGGTAACAATCCCAACCTCCAGTTCGCCGGGTCGCCCCAGATACCTTCCCGCCACATCCGCCAGCAGCAAAAGCACAGCCCCGTCAAGGGCGGAAAGCGGAACCTGATATTTCAAGTCATTCCCGCAGAAAATCCGTACCAGATGTGGAACCATCAGGCCGACAAACCCGATTGGCCCGGCCACGGCAGTCGTCGCGCCGCAGAGCAGTACCCCGGCAGCCGCGCCGAGAGCCCTGGTTCTGGGAACATTGACGCCAAGTCCCATGGCAATGTCGTCCCCCAGCGCCAGAATATTCAGCGAAGGAATCAACAGAATTGCCAGAATCCATCCGGCCAGCAAAAAGGGCAGTACCATCCGGATACCCTCCCACGTCCCGCCGCCGATGCTCCCCGTCTGCCAGAACCGGAAAACCTGCATGACGTTCGTCCTCGGCAGCATCACGGTGCTGATCAGGGAAGAACAGGCCGTGCTGACCGCCGCGCCCGACAGCGCCAGCCGGATCGGATTTGCGCTGCCTGTGCGGAACCCGCCTGCTCCGGGCACAAAGGAGGCGATACCAAATACGAGAAGAGCCGTCAGCGTTGCGCCCGCAAGGGCAAAGACGATATACTGGGCGGTGGTATGAATGTTAAAGAACGCAATTCCAGTCACGACAAAAAAGGACGCGCCTGTATTCACGCCCAGTATGGAAGGGTCTGCAATGGGATTTCTGGTAATCGTCTGCATCAGACAGCCCGCGATTCCCAGCGAAGAACCGACAAGCAGACCCAGCACTGTCCGCAAAACCCTTTTTTGAAGAATCGGCAGGTAAAGCGCGTCGATCTCTTCTCCCCGCATTGTCGCAATCAGATCGGACAGCGGGATGTTCCGCGCACCGACCGCAAGGGACAGCAGCACGGCAATACCCAAAAGCAGAAGACTGCTGATAAGAAACAGAAAGGTTTTGCTGCGTTTCATGAAATTCTCCCGGTTTAATTCAGATTTCCGGCCGCCGCGCTGATGGCGTCCAGATACTCGTCAATGGTGCTTTCAATGGCAAGCGTCGTAGGCGTGCAGGAGGCCGCGATAAGCGTTGTATCATTGGAAAGGAATACCACAGAGCCGCGGCTGATGGCAGGCACCTGATTGATCAGCGGATCGGCCTGCAATGCTTCCAGCGTATCGCTTTCGCCCCAGGTGACGATCAAATCCAGGTTGTTCAGGACGTCGATATTCTCAGAACTGATCGTCATAAAGAAAAAGCTGCCGTCGTCCAATGCGCGGATTTCCTCCGGAAGCTCCAGCCCCAGATCCATCAGATAAGAGGCTCTTGGATCCTTCGGCATGTAGACGTAGAAGGAGCCAAGGTTTGACGTGTCAAAATAGCAGTAAGCCGCGGTCAGCCCTTCAATTTCCGGATGTTCTGCGGTTTTCTCGGCAATGAGCTGTTCGATCTCCGCAACCAAAAGCTCCGCCTCTTCTTCTTTTCCAAGGGCCTTTGCGTTATCTCTGGTCATATCCTGCCAGGTGGTCGCCCAGGCTTCTTCCGTGTAAGCAACGGTCGGCGCAATTTCACTGAGCTGCTCATATTCTTCCTCAGAGATTCCGGAATATACGGCAAGAATCAGATCCGGCTCCGCATTGTTAATGGCTTCGAAATCGAGTCCGTCCGTATCGTCAAACACGTTCGGTTCCTCCACTCCAAGCTCCGCAAAGGCTTCATTTGTCCAGTAAAACAGACCGTTATCATCGGTTGCGCCATAGGTCGCTTTTGAGACGCCCACCGGTGCAATGCCAAGGGCCAGTGGAACATCCAAATTGCCCCAGCCAATCGTGACAATCCGTTCCGGCTCCTCCTCGATGACGGTGGTTCCCAGTGCGTGTTCGATGGTAATGGGATATTGTGTTTCAGCGGCGTAGACGGCATTGCCTGACAACAGCATTGCCCCGCAAATTCCAACTGCCCAAAGGCGTTTCACTCTGTAAATAGAATGTTTCAATTTGAGTTCTCCTTTCTTTTGGTTAATTATAACTAACCGATAGACAGAATTATAACACGCATTTCTGTATTTGCAAGTTCTGCACCTATAATCATTCCTCTTGCACCAAAAATGATTCTATGCTACACTTCTTTTATGGAAAAATTTCAAATTCAATTACTGGAACGGTTACAATTATCAAAAGAACAGACGGGGCATTGCGCACTGTATACCAATCGAAGCCATCCGGAGTACGGTTACAGCTATATCTATGAAAGGGAGAACTGCTATTCCTTTCTGATCGGCAATTACACGATTCCGGAGGATTTTTCGTTGTCCTTCGACCTGGATCAGACGCTGCTCCATTTCGGCAATTTTTATACGGGAACTACCATGTATCAGGTGCACGGCAGCCCCCTCGCCCACTCCATGCCTTCCTCGTTCCTGACGGTGGAACACGACCTTCACGGAACGCAGCACTGGAAAAAAGGCGACCACTATTACGGGATTGAGGTTCTGATTTACGAGACGTATCTGGACAGCCTCTGCCGCGATCTCGTTCCGGGGCTCCATCTGCTTTCCTCTTTTCAGGAAAATTATACGTACCGGTATCTTCCGGAGTCCGTTTACCGTGTCCTGGAGGAAATGCACAAGCTTTCCCAGGAAAACCGTCTGTCTCCCCTGATGCTGGAATGCAAGATCCTCGAATGCCTGGCCTTTCTCCAGCAGGAAGTGTGCTCGGAGTCGGAAAACGGTTTTTTGAGCCAGCTCGATTACGGCCAGGTGTCCATCGGCAAAGACCGCCTGATCCGCCTGACCCTTTCTGATATCCGCGCAGTGGAAAAAGCCCATGAAATCATCCGTCTCAATGCAGTAAATCCGCCGACAATCATGCAGCTTGCGGCGACGGTCGGTATCAGTGTCCAGAAACTAAAAGCCGTTTTCCGTCACCAGTATCATATGACCATCGGCGATTACACCACCTCCGTCCGCATGTCCACGGCCGCGCGGCTTTTGACGGCCACGCAGATGCCCGTGGAAGCCATCGCCCATCAGGTCGGCTACCAGCACAGCGCCAACTTTGCCCGGATGTTCCGCAAGACTTACGGCCAGACGCCAAATCAGTTCCGGCATAAGCACAATTAATTTTTCTCACCCCGAATCCTCCGATACTCTCCCGGCCCCATCTTCACCCATCTCCGAAACACCCTCCCGAAAAACTTCGCATCCTCATACCCCACTTCCCGCGCTATATCCTCTACTTCCATCTCACTCCCCTCCAGCAGCCCGCAGCCCTTCTCCACACGCACTCTCTGCAAATACTCCATCACCGTCATCCCCGTCTCCTCCTTAAACCTCCGGCTGACATACTGCAAACTGTAATGATACTCCCCGCAAAAACTCCTCAGCACCGCTTTCTCCTGGTAATTCGCCTGCAAATACTGAATCGCCTGCTGCACCACGACACTATGCTTCTTCCGCTGCGCCATCTGCTCCGCGTCCACAATCTTCCGCATCGTCAAGATTAGAATCTCCATCAGCCTCCCCCGGAAAATCTCCGCATATCCCACTTCCCGGTTCGCACACTCCCGCTGCATCCCCAAAAGCAGCTCCAAAATCCTCCCATCCTCATCCCGAAACACCCGGTTCACCGGCGTCATCCCAAAAAACCGGTTATAATACCGGATCAAGCACACCCGCAGCACCTGATCAAAAGACCGGCACCCCTCCAGCGTCTCGTCGATAATCTCCGGCTGAAATAAACAGTTGATCAAATCAAAATCCCGGCTCTCGGTATAGCTGTGCTTACTCCCATAATCCACAATAAAATAGTCCCCCTTCTGCACCACCGCCGTCTCCCCGTCCAGCGTATGCCGGGCGCTCCCGCCCGTAATATAAGCCAGCTCAAAAAAACTGTGGTCATGGGTCTGCACATCCTCCTGATGATAGGGCATCACAAACATTTTCTCCCCATTCTGAAACTCCTGAAGCCCAACGGTAAAATCCACCTGTTCTTTCAAATCCGTCATCCCCCTTTTTATTCATCCAAAACAGACTCCCCGGAAACGTCGATGAATCCCTCTCCAGCCCGTTCCCCTGACACCCTTGGAAATTCCGCGCTCCGGTCAACGCCCGAAAAGCCCGTCTCTGCTTTCTGCTTCCATTCTACCATATCCGTATTTTCCCATAAAGCGAAAAAGTTAAATTCATCACCCTTTTTAGCTGAAATCAGGTCTTTTTCTTCTTCCCGGAATCTGGTAATCTAAAACTATCAGAACCTGAACGAAAACTGAACTAAAGGAGGTTTTATCTATGAATTCTGCTGCAAAATGGCTCAAACCAGCCAAAGACCTGGGCGACATCGCCCCCATTTTCCGCAAAGCGTTCCGCCTCGAAAAAGAAGTCTCCCAGGCAGCGCTTACCCTGACCGCCCTCGGCGTCTACGAAGCCTGCTTAAACGGCAGCCGCGTCGGCGAATTTATCCTGGCTCCCGGCTGGACTTCCTACCACCACCGGCTTCAGTACCAGACCTATGACGTTACCAATCTTCTGAAAACCGAAAACTGTCTGACCGTTACGGTCGGCAAAGGCTGGTATCGCAGCCGCATGCCAGGCTGGACTCCGTCCGACTTCCAGAAAAAGCTCCAGGAAAATCCTGCCGGACTTCTGGCCTGCCTCGAACTCACTTACGCCGACGGCTCCACCCAGACGATCCTTTCCGACGAATCCTGGACGGTTTCCGAAAGCCCTGTGCGCTTCTCCGAAATCTACGACGGCGAAATCTATGACGCCTCCTTTGAACCGGACTTCAGCGGCGCCGTAGAATCCTTCGACGGCCCCAAAGACACCCTGATTCCCCAGGAAGGAGAAGAAATCCGGGAACATGAGCGCGTGTCAGCCGCCTCCATGTTCACCACCCCAAAAGGAGAACTTATCATTGACTTTGGCCAGGAAGTAACCGGCTACGTAGAAACTACGCTGACCGCCTCCAAAGGCGACACCGTCCGTCTCTCCTTCGCCGAAGTCCTGGATAAAGAGGGCAATTTCTACACGGAAAACTACCGCAGCGCCAAAGCCCGGTACATCTATACCTGTAAAGACGGCGCGCAGACCTATAAGCCGAAGCTCACCTTCTATGGCTTCCGCTACATCCGCGTAGACGAATTCCCCGGCGGAACCGCCAATGCAAAACCGGAATGCTTTACCGCCATTGCCGTCCATTCCGCCATGAAACGCACCGGCTTTTTAAGCTCCTCGAACCCGCTGTTAAACCGGCTGTTCGACAACATCCTCTGGGGTCAGAAAGGCAACTTCCTGGATGTTCCCACCGACTGCCCCCAGCGTGACGAACGCCTTGGCTGGACAGGCGACGCCCAGGTCTTCGTGCGCACCGCCTGCTTAAACTACGACACCGAGAAATTCTTTACGAAATGGCTCGCCGATATGAGCGCTGACCAATGGGAAAACGGCTATGTGGGCCACGTCATCCCGGATCTGCTCCAGGCTCCCAAGGCAAGCGCCGCATGGGGAGATGCCGCAACCATCTGCCCCTGGGAAGTCTACTTGGCCTACGGAAACCCGCAGATTCTGGAAAACCAGTTCACCTGCATGCGCAAATGGGTTGACTATATTACTTCCGAAACGGAAACCCCGTATCTGTGGACAGGCGGCACCCATTACGGCGACTGGCTGGGCCTGGACGCGCCCTCCGGCAGCTATAAAGGCTCTACCCGCGAGGAATTCATTGCATCCGCCTTCTATGCCCATTCCACTTCACTGGTGATCAAAGCCGGAAAAGTGCTCGGCAGAGATGTGTCCGCTTATGAAGCCCTTTACGAAAAAATCGTCGAAACCTTCCGCGCCGCTTATCCGACGTACCATACCCAGACCGAATGCGTCCTGGCCGCCCATTTCCATCTGGCTTCGGATCCCCAGGCCGCCGCAGACCAGCTCGCAGCCATGGTAAAAGACTGCGGCGTCAAGCTGCAGACCGGCTTTGTCGGAACTCCCTACCTGCTCCACGTCCTCAGCGACTACGGCTACGCAGACCTGGCCTACTCGCTCCTGCTGCGTGAGCAGTACCCCTCCTGGCTGTACCCGGTCACCAAAGGCGCAACGACCATCTGGGAACACTGGGACGGCATTATGGAAGACGGCGGTTTCTGGAGCGCTGACATGAACTCCTATAATCACTACGCCTACGGTTCCGTTGCCGACTGGGTATACGGCGTCGCTGCCGGAATCCAGACCGTGGAAGAAGCGCCCGGCTACGCCCGCGTAAAGATTGCCCCCATTCCCGACGCCCGCCTCGACTGGCTGAAAGCCGTCCTGGACACCCGTCACGGCCAGATCCGTTCCGAATGGAAAAAGGAAGGCGCTTACTGGCGCTACGAAATCACGACGCCCGTCGCAGCAGCGATTGTCATCGACGGCGTGGAACATCCGGTAGAAAAAGGCTCTTATTTCTTCTACAGTAAAATCTAACCGAAATTACAAAAACCGCGAAGCCATTTTACAGCTTCGCGGTTCCTTTCTGCACCTTTTTCCGTACAAAATAAAAACAAATCACTTGTAAAATAATCGAAATGATCCAGGACGCCGGATAAGACACAAACAAAAAATTCAGCGAATGATAATGGGGGAAAATTCCAAAAATCCACACAATCCGCGTCCCAACCGTCCCGATAATCGAAAGCACCATCGGCACCGCCGAGTGGCCCATCCCCCGCATTGCTCCCGGAAACAAATCCATCAGCCCGCACAGGAAGTATGTAACCGTCGTATAAGAAAGAATATCCATCCCATATTGAATGACCTCCGGATCCTTCGTATAAATCTTCAGTATTTCCGGCCCAAGCAGATAAGCGCCGCATCCCAAGGTAAGCCCAATGCAGACCGTCAGAATGATGCAGTCAATCAGCACCTTGTCCATTCTCTTATATTTTCCCACGCCATAATTCTGGCTGGTAAAGCTCATGCACGCCTGGGAGACGGAATTGATCGAGGCATACAGGAAGCCGAGAATATTGTTGGCCGCCGTATAGCCTGCCATGGCGGAAGCCCCGAACAGGTTTACTGAAGATTGCAGGAGCACATTGGAAAAACTGATCACCGTACTCTGCAGCCCCGCAGGAATTCCCACCTGGAAAATCTGCTTCAGATAATAGCCCTTCAGCATCATTTTGGAAAACCGGAACTGATAACTGCCCTCGGACCGGTACAGACAGCGGAGCACCAGGATGCAGGAAACCATCTGCGAAACCACTGTCGCAATGGCCACGCCCGCCACGCCCATATCGAAAACAATGACCAGAATCATATTCAGCACCGCATTGAGCGTCCCTGCAATAATCAGGAAAAACAGCGGCCGCTTCGTATCCCCCACCGCGCGCAGAACCGCCGCGCCGTAATTATACGTCATAAAAAACGGCATACCCATAAAATAAATCCGCATATAAAGCACAGACTGATCGATGACGTCCTCCGGCGTCCCCATAATTTCAAGCGCAAGCCTGGAAAAGAAAAACCCGACAAACACCATCACAACTCCGCTGATCAGCGCAAACGTAATCGCGGTATGTACCGTCTCCGACACCTCTTTCGCCCTGTCAGAAGCGAAAAAACGGGCCGCCAGCACATTGGTCCCCAACGAAATCCCGATAAAAAGGTTCGTAAACAGATTGATCAGCGCCGATGTGGAACCGACTGCCGCCAGCGCCTGGCTTCCGCTGAATCTTCCGACCACAATCAGATCCACCGCATTAAACATGAGCTGCAGAATCCCTGACAGCATCAGCGGCAATGCAAACGAAATCAGTTTATCCATGATCGACCCATTGCACATGTCGATCTCATACTTACTGGTTTTCAAGACTTTTTCCCTCCCGAATTAATTTTCTCACAACCACCAGCATGGTTCCAAAACTCGCCATTCCTCCCAAAAAGTTCGAAATCGGCTCCGCCACAAACACGCCCTTCACGCCAAGTCCGAGCCGCGGCAGCAGAAGCGTCAGCGGCACCACAATGATAATCTTCCGGAACAGCGAAAAGAACACCGCCTGCTTCGACTGCCCCATTCCCACAAATGTGGACTGGGCCGCGAACTGAAACGCCATCATAAAGAAGCCGAAGAAATAAATGTGCATTGCCGGAACTCCCTGCGCGATCAGCTCCGGATCCGAATTAAACACCTTGATAAACGGCTCCGGGAATAAAAAGATCAGCAGCCACGCCAGCGTCGTGTAGACGACACAGGCCACGGTTGTAAACGCAATGCCCTGCTTCACTCTGCCGTATTCCTTCGCGCCGTAGTTATAGCCCAGCACCGGCTGAAACGCGCCCGTCAGCCCCTGGATCGGCAGCATCACCACGTCCCGCACCGAATTCAGCACTGTCATGATCCCCACGTACAAGTCGCCGCCGTAATTTCCCAGCGTCGCATTGCAGGCAATCTGCACGGCCCCGTTCGTCGCCGACATGATGCATCCCGCCAGCCCCAGCCCGGTGATCTCCTTCACCAGCTTCGGCTCCGGCCGCAGATAACCTTTCTTAATCCGCAGCTCCGTCTTCGGCCCGGTCAGAAACCGCAGCACCCAGAGCGCAGAAAGAAGCTGAGACAGCACCGTCGCGGTCGCCGCCCCGGCCACGCCCATCCCGAATCCGAAAATAAAGATCGGGTCCAGCACAATGTTCACCACCGCGCCCAGCAGAATAGTCATCATCCCTGTCCGCGCGAAGCCCTGGGAATTGATAAATCCGTTCATCCCGGTTCCGAGCATCACAAAGGGCGTGCCGATCAGATAAATCTGTAGATATTGCTGTGCATAGGGGAAAGTTTCGTCGCTCGCACCGAACAGGTACAGGATCGGTTTCAGAAAAAGATAGCTGACCGCCATCAGAAAGACGCTCGTGATACAAAGCATGGTGAAGGTACTTCCAATGATCTTCTCCGCCCGGCCGCTCTCGTGCCGCCCTCTTGCAATGGAGCAGAGCGGAGCGCCTCCCATCCCGAACAGGTTCGTAAACGCCGCGATCAGCGTAATCACCGGAAAGGTCAGCCCCAGCCCGGTCAACGCCAGCGACGACGCCCCTGGCAGATGGCCGATGTAAATTCGGTCTACGATATTATACACCACCTGGACGAGCTGGGCAACCGTCATCGGGACGGCCAGCGCCGCAATGTGCTTCCAGATTTTCCCCTTGGAAAAATCACCGGAATTCTGCGTTCCCTTCATGTTTACCACCCTCCGTCATAACGTTTCACTTCTTTTGTGTTCCGCGCAGCATTCTCACCGAATCTGTATTATACATGATTCGCGGCTCATCTGCAAGCCTTCCGGACGCAACTTCTTTCGCGCGCCATCGTGCGCCCCTGCGAAACGCCTGCTCACGAATGACTATTTCTGGAAAATATCCCCTTTCAAACAGCAATGGAGGTCTTTCCAGACCTCCACGCAAATCCTCCAAAAGCAACAGGCTTCCTATAAGCTGGTTAGCTTTCCATTTTCGTCTTTACTTGGCCACCGCCGTATACCAAGTCGTCGGGTTAATCACACCCCAGGCCGGATAATTCGTCCATCCGGTAATCCGGTCTGTCCGGTAAGGATAAAAGGTTTCCATAATCGCAAGGGCAATTCCCGGGCAGTCCGAGGCATTCATTTCCTGAATCTTGCCGAATTCTTCCATATATTCCTCATAACTGCTGCTGTAAAGAATGCCGTTATACGCCGCCAGATAATCCTCATCCGCATAGGTTCCAAAATGCTGCCCTGAAGTAATCGTCACATCCGCCAGGTAATTCGCGATTCCGCCCCAGGTCGCCATTCCGACCGTCGTCATACTGATATAGATTTCATACGTGCCTTCCATTCGAAGCTGCGTCGCATAATCCGAATTCGCAATCGTTTCCTCATCCACTGTCGTGCGGATTCCTACCTCCTCCAGGTTGATCTGAAGCATTTCCGCAATCCGCTTATACAAATCTGTCTGGTTCTGAAGCTGGATCTTTACATCCATCGGACTTCCGTCCGGCAATTCGCGGAACCCGTCTCCGTCCACGTCCACGTATCCTCCTTCATCCAGGTACTGCGCTGCCAGTTCCAGATCCCGGCTGTTCTTCTCCAGGCTGTCCACATACCCCAGGCAGGAAGGAGAAACCGCTCCCTGGTTTGCCACCTCTCCATACCCTCCTGTCAGCGAATCGCAAAGCAGATCATAATCCAGCGCCGCACGGACTGCCTTGCGGAAATTCAGATCACTGGTGGGGTACTGATTAAATCCGAACATAATCTGATACGTCGCCGTATTCTGGCTCTCGCCGCGGTCAATATTTTCGTCCCCATCCACCAGCGGCAGCAATGTTGTGTCAAGCGATGCGGAATAGCCATACATCACGTCGATTTCATTATTCTGCATTGCCATGATCAGGGACGACTGGCTGTCATAAGAATGAAGCTCTACTTTGTCAACCGTAATTTCCCCTTTTGAATAATTCTCCACTGCTTCATAATAAGAAACCTGTGCATCGGCATCCTTCGAAACCAGGCGATAAGGTCCGCATCCAACCGCCGCGTCTTCTCCGTCATAAACCGCCGGATCTTCGACCTTTTCCCAGACATGTTTCGGAAGAACTCCATACATTAAATTTGTGGAGTTCACAAATGCAAAGGCATATCCCTCTTCAAAAGTGAGGCGCACGGTCTGTTCGTCTGCCGCTTCTACGTCGGAGATCCGCAGAAACCAGGGATAATTCTGTTTCTGATAATATGCAAAGGTAAACAGTACGTCCTCCATCGTCACCGGCTCCCCATCATGCCAGTATAAATCCGTTGCGTCAAAATGTGCCGTCAGTTGGGTATTGTCCTCGCTTACCTCCCAGGAATCGAAGAAGCAGCCCTCCGTCGAAATCTGACCATTTTCATCAAATGCCCAGAAATTAAGGTTGACAAAGGAATTGTAAAGCATTCTGCCAAACGCGCTGCTTGTGTCCATCACCGAATAACTGGTCGCCTTATAGGTCGTGCCAATCCGCAGAACATCCACATGCTCCGCGCTCTCCTGTGTTTTCTCCTCTGCCAGGACACGGGTTCCCGGAACGGAAACCAAACTGCCTGCCACCATGACTGCGGCCAAAAAAGCCGCCGCCATTCTCTTTTTTCTTCTCATCGTTTTTCCTCCTCGTATAAATTTAGCCTATTTATAACCGCCTTTGGCGATGGGCTTTCCGAATTTTCAAGTGTTTCTATTCTGCCCTTTCTTATCTCAAGCACACGGTCGCTGACAAAATGGCAAAGTTCCGTATCATGCGTAATGAAAAGATATACGATCTCCCGGCTGTCCCGGATATCCAGCAGCATCCGCATCAACTGTGCCTGTGAAATCTCATCCAGCATACTGGTAGGCTCATCCAGAACTAAAAACTCCGGCTCCAGCAGAAGAACTCTGGCAAGCGCGATCCGCTGCAGTTCTCCTCCGGACAATTGCGCCGGATAACGGTCAATGTGTTCCTCGTAAATTCCAAACTTTTCCAGCATTGTAAGCATTTCCATCCTGTCATATGGCAGATGATACAACGTGTACACCTCCCGCAGGCTGGCGCTGACCGTCATCCGCGGGTTAAAAGCCGATTCCGGATGCTGGAATAAGATCTGAATTTTCCGGCGCTTTTCTCCCCGAAAGGGAAATCCCGCCGCTTCATCCCGGAAAGAAACGGTTCCCTGTGACGGCCGCAGAAGCCCCGCCAGAATCCGCCCAAGCGTCGTCTTCCCGCTCCCGCTTTCTCCCAGAAGTCCTACAATTTCACCGCTGTCTACGGATAAATGGACATTTTCGAGTACCGGCTGACTCTGCCGTTTCATTCCCGGCGTCCGGTTTTCATAAGCATAGGAAATCCCCTCAGCCCGAATCAGCATAACGGTGACACCTCACTTTCCGCTTTCCAACTGTGATCATCGGCGGCGCGGTCCTTCGGCATTGCTCTGTACAGCCGGGGCACCGGGCTGCGAAGCGGCAGCCTCCCACCTGATCTTTTCCATGGGGCGGTGCAAAACCGGCCGTCACCTTCATTCCATTCTCCGGAAGCGCCGCCAGCAGCATCTGAGAATAAGGGTGGAGCGGATTTCTGAAAAATTCTTCTTTTGTACAATATTCCACCTGCTCCGCCGCATACATCACGCTGATATAATCTGCAATCTCTCTCGAAAACCGCAGGTCGTGGCTGATGCACAGAAGCGTCTTTCCCTCCAGCCGCAGCAGCATATCCTGCACCCGCTCGATTCTTTCTTTGTCCAGTCCTTTTGTTGGCTCATCGGCCAGCAGCACCTCCGCGCCCGCAGCCGCTCCCATCGCGATCAGCACTCTCTGACGCATTCCGCCTGAGAGCATATGGGGATACGCGCTCGCCAACCTTTCCTCATTTCCAAGCTGTAAGCGGCGCATCCAATCTACTGCCATACGAATCGCCTCTTCTCTTTTTTTCTTTCGCACTTCCATAATCGGTTCTGCCACCTGGAACCCCACAGTCAAAACCGGATTCAGGCTGTTCGCGCTTCCCTGCGGAATATAGGCCAGCCTTGCACCCCGTATTTTTTTCATTTCTTTTTCAGTCAGGTTCAGCAGTTCCAGCCCGTCCAGCCGAATGCTTCCGCTCACCGCCGCGTCTGGCGGCAGAACCTGTAAGATTGCGGAAAGCATCATGCTTTTTCCGCTTCCGGATTCCCCGATTACTATGGTCCGCTTCCCGTCCGGCACAGAAAGGTTCAGATAATCGACTACCGGTTTTCCCTTTGTAAATGCAATTGTCAAATTTTCAATCTCAATCATCCGTCCACCTGATACTCCTTTCTCTGCTGTACATTTTCAGAACCCAAACCGTAATACCCGATCAGCATAAATGCAAAAATACAAAGGCTGATACAGAGAATCGGCGGCACATACCACCAGTAATACCCCGCCACCACCCCATTTTTGCGAAACGCATAGAACAGGATCGCGCCCCAGCTTTTCTGGTTATAAGCGCCCAGCCCCAGAAAGCTTAAAGAAGCCTCTGTCAGCATGGAAGAAGAAACGGCCAGGGTCGCACGCATCAGCACAATATCCTGGATATTCGGCAAAATATGATGAAACAGAATCACTCTCTTTTTCTGTCCAAGCGCTTCCTCCACCTGCACGAAGGGCTGCTGCCTGATCTCGATCACCTTTGCCCGTACAATCCGCGCAGTAGTCGTCCACGCCGTCAGACAGATAGCAACTACAATATTCCACATACTCGGTTCAAGAAACGTAACCAGCACAATGGTAAACGGAAGCTGTGGAATTGCCATAAATACAGAAGTCACCGCACTGAGCGCCCTGTCTGCTTTTCCACCGTAGTATCCTGCAACAAGCCCAAATCCGGTTCCGATGCAGATGATAAAAAAGGCCGACATCACACCAGTCAGCAGCGTAACTCTTGTTCCCAGAATCAATTCGCTGAAAATATCCTGTCCGATATCATTTGTTCCCAGCCAATGTTCTGCCGATGGCTTTCCATACGGCGCCGACAGTTCATTCATCTGGTAAGGCATAAGCTGCTCCGCAAACAAGGCAATCACCAGAAAAAATATCAAAATTACCGCCCCTATGAAAATGGGGATCCATTTCCGTCTGTTCTTCATCATTCCATTCCATCCCTTATACGCGGATCTAAGAGCATGCAAAGGATATCCGATAGAAAATTAAAGAAAATCACACAGATGGCAATGATTAGAAAACACATCTGAATTGTCGGATAATCCCTGCCAATCACACCGTCATAGATCAGCGTTCCCATCCCTTTCCACGAAAACACCACTTCAATCAGCATCGAACCGGAAAGAATATGTCCGAACTGAACGCACAGCGCAGTCACATAAGGCACGAAAACATTCCGAAGCAAATGCCGGAACAAGACTTTCCTGGACGGCAGCCCTTTTGTCACCGCCACCGTCAGATATTCTTCGTCCCGGATCTGCGAAACGAAGCTCTTCATCAGCAAAAAATTCGAAGATGTACGAAAAAGAGTCAGGACACTTACCGGAAGTACCATGTGGTAAAGGATGCTGCCGATCCGTTCCACGCCGGAAACGCCTCCCGATACCATTCCTCCAATCGGAAACCAGTGTAAGCGGTAAGCAAACAGAATCAAAGCAAGCAGTGCCAGGCAATTTGACGGAATTGTTTCCAATAGCAATGCCAGAAAAGTCAATACCGCATCCAGCTTCCCGCCCTTTTTGTAGCCAGCCGCTACACCGAGCGCCCCTCCAATAAGCGCGGAAAGGGAAATGGCCGTAAGAGAAAGGATCAGCGTCCACTTCATCCGGAACAGCACCGTACTGACCACATCTGTTCCATCCAGATAAGAATGGCCGAACTGCAAGGTAATTACATGATAGAGATAACGTAAATACTGTAAAAAAAGGGAACCGTCAAGAGCATACTGCGCCTTCACCTCTTCCAGCTTTTCCGGAAACTGGATACTGAGCGTATAATATTCGTCCTCTCCCAATATATGGATCAGCGGATCACCCGGCATGAAATGGATAAGCAGAAAATTGATCGTAATAATTACAAGAATTAGTCCGACTGCCCGAAGCAGGTAGCGCAGTATCTGTTTCCCTTTTGTCATACGCATCCCTTATCCCCCGTATTTTCTCTGACCAGCCGCGCGTCCCATACCATAACTGCCACCGGTATCCGCGCGCGTTCATGGTACAAACCGTCTTTCTCCAGATGGGTATTTACGTAGGCTTCTACCTTTGCCCGAATCTCTGGCGTTATTTCTGCAAATCGCCAGAACTGATCGCATACGGACTCCACTGCCTCATCCGCAGAATAGGACTTCTCCCATTCAATCTTGGAATAGGCCATATCCGGCTGCCCTCCCAGATGGTAAATCAAGTTAAAGGGCATGATAATATCATTTCCGCCCGCAGAGGTCAGCTGCCTTCCCAAAATCAGCTGGTTTAACTCTTTGCTGTGATTTTTTTGCCCTCCTCCGGTAAAGGAAACGATGCAGCATCCCTGCCTGGATGCCTGATTCATCTTCAAAAGCGTCTTCTGGCTGCAAATTCCTCTGGTATTCAGGCTGGACAATACCAAGTCATACTGCCCTGCAAGCCCGGCGTCATCAAGATCCAGCGTATGCCAGTTTCCGCTTTTGTAATCGATATTTTCCAAACCTTCTGACGCCGCCTTTTTCCGGATGATTTCCTGCATTGCCGGAGAAATATCCAAAGAAGTGACTTGGCCGTACTCCTTTGCAAAAGGGATCGTAAAGATTCCGGTTCCGCTTCCGATATCAAGGGCCGTCATCTCTTTCCCGATAAATCCTCTTCTGCGGATCTGCTCCATCGCTGTCACGACGCGGGACGCATCCTTTCCCATCCCCTCGTCATAGGAAGCTGCGCTGTCCTCCGCATGCCGGTCAACGGCTGCTTTGCTGCGGATTTCCGCGCAGAAATTGTCCGTATGCGCCATCGCGTCGTCCCATTGGCGGGAACAGCTTTCCAATAATTTTCGATTCCACTCCTGCATTCTGTTTTCGGCTCCTTCCTCTGTCTTAAAAAAGTATAAAGACTTTGTCAGGGTTCTGCAAGCCGGGTAGGGGGATGTTTTTTTACCGATTTTTTTGATTGGAAATTTCCATAAAACTCCAATCTTTTATTTACAACACGCCTTTCTTCCAGTATAATGGACATGATTGTACAAAAAAGCGCCCTGCGCTGGAAAGAAAGAGTGTAATTATGATCCGTTTCATCCTGATCGTCATCATCGTTGTAGGATTTCTGATCCTCACAATCCCGGTTCTTGGGATTCTCTGGCTCATTGGCCGGAAAAATAAAAAGGCGGCCGACCTCGCCTCCCTGCGCATTGTCCAGGGGGCCTTTAAACTGATTCTTTTCGTGGCCGGGACAAAGGTCACGGTGATCGGCGCGGAAAATGTCCCGAAGGATCAGCCTGTCCTCTACATCGGGAACCACCGCAGTTATTTCGATATTCTCCTGACCTACAGCCGCTGTCCCGGACTGACCGGCTATGTGGCGAAGGACGGGATGCTGAAGGTGCCGCTTCTCTCCACCTGGATGAAGCGCCTTTACTGCCTGTTCCTGAACCGCACGGACTTGAAGCAGGGCCTCCAGACGATCCTGACCGGGATCGACCAGATCAAAAACGGCATTTCCATGTGCATCTTCCCGGAGGGCACCCGAAATAAAAATGCGAGTGAACTGGAGCTCCTTCCCTTCCACGAAGGCAGCCTGAAAATGGCCGAAAAAACCGGATGCCCCATCATCACCATGTCGATTAATAACTCGCAGGAAATTTTCGAAGCGCATTTCCCGAAGATCCGTTCCTGCCATGTGGTGCTGGAATATGGGAAGCCCATCTATCCCAAGGAGCTTAGCCGGGAGGAGCGGAAGTTTTTGGGGGCGTATTGTCAGAAGCAGATTGTTGAGACGTTGAAGAAGAATCAGGAGTTGGTTTAAACGGCGAGAGCTGCGGGCCTGTATTTGACCCGCAGCTCTTTTATTTTTCCTTCATGATTTTCCATTGTCCTTTCCGATTTGTCCCTTCTCGAATAAGAATTTTTTCCTTCTGCAATTTTGCAAATAATCTTTTCACGGTCGGGACGGATACCTTCAGCTTTGCGGCGTATTCTTTTTGTGTCCCCTTTGCATCCTGCTCAATACATACCAAAAGTTTTGTTTTCAAATCAATGGTATCACGAATAGGATCATTGGTATCACAATTCGTATCACTGATACCATTCTTTTCATCGGTTGAACCAAAATCAAACGAATATCCTTCATCCAACGGCACAAGAATCCGGAATACATCCCCTTCTACAAACTTTGGTTCCTTTCCCGAATAAAACTTCCCATACTTAAACAAATTCCGAACACCCGATCCAAGCTGGTCAGCATACCCAATATTCCGGAAAAAAGCCGCTATAATCGGATTCTTCGGATTCGGTTCCAAATTATCCACGGTAATATATCCCGCCTTTACCGCACGATTCGCATTTTCCACATACATACGTTCTTTTTCAATCACAAATTTCGCCGTATAACTGCTGGAAAATTCCCGATGCATTAAAGTATTGCTGACCATTTCTCTCACAATCGTATTTCTGAGACTCTTATTTACCGTATCTTCCAAAAAGAACTTATCCGGCAGATGCTTTCTTCCAAACTCAAACAGCCGATCGTAGCTCTCAATCAAATTCGTTTTAATTACTTCCCGGTCATCATACCGATCCACATTGACCTTCCGGACTAACGCATCGGTCACATACGCCGGAGCTACGTCCAAAATCACATCATCTTTCCCCAGCAGCATAATCGCGGCAAGATTCAGACCTTCTTCGCCAGTCACAAGATCACGCCCGTACAATCCAGCGCTTTTCAGTAATTCCAGATCATCCATTTCCGTCCACGGATGCCGTCCGCCCGCATGGTTCTGCGCCATAATCCGAATCTTCGGTAATAAATCCAACCGTAAATCTTCCATCCTGGCATATGGATAAATCTTCTTTTCTGTAAAAATATTCTGCTTCCGAATATACATCTGCGCAATCGCACCCGTAGCAGTTATCTTTACATCCGCATCCTCTACACGGTCATAGACTACTTTTTTATAGCTATGGACCTCTGCGCTTGGCGGCACATGCACATGAAGAATCGTATGGCCTTCTTCATCCTTCAAAATTTCCGGTGCCAGATAAATTGTCGGCGAAAAAAGAGTCGGATTACTAATGGCACTGATAAAATTCTTCACCATATCCGACGCTGCCTTTTCCGGTACGCCCAAAACCGTACCGTCATCCGACACCCCCATAAAAAGATCTCCGCCAAAACGATTCAAAAAAGAGCACACCGTCTCATAGGTATCTGATTCAATTCCATTTCCGCAGCGTTTAAACTCAACCGCCACGTTTTCTCCAATCGTAAGAATGGAATGCAATTCTTTTAAATCCACTCAAATACCTCCATTTATCCCATTAATCGCCCATCCTGTCACTCTCAAACGCCCCCACATCCTTCAGTACCACCGAAGCATCCCCCTCCTCATCCATCTCATTCTCCCAAAACTCCACCTTCCCCACATGCTCCATCCACAAAACCGGCATCCCATTCCCCGCAAAAAAGTTCTCGGAAATGTACACCTTCTTATGATAAAATCCCGTCTCCCCTTCCTGGAAACACGGCGAAGACTGAATCACACCTTTCCCCCAGTCCGCCACATACCCACACCGCTCGAACCGGTTCTTACAAATCCGTACCTCCTCCGCATCCCCGCTCTCAAACCACCGCTTCGCATCCCCCGCCAGAAGGATCGCCGCCCCCGGCGTCTCAAAAAGGTTCCGCTCCACAACCGTCGTCCCCTTCCCGTTCAGCAAAAGGCCCTTTCCCCGGTTATTCCGGAACACACAGTCATGAATCCGCACCTCCGGCACGCAGGAAACATTCTCCACCACATCCCCGATCCAAACCGGCGGAAGCTCCTCCGCAAAAACAATCTCCTGATAATCGCTGTTCAAAAACTGGCAGGAAACCACGGTTCCTCTAGCCGTCTCAGACAGGTCGGAAGTCTGAACCACGGCCATTTCTTCCCCTTCGTGCGCCATACGGATACCTTTCTGCATCTCATTCTGCAATTTCACCAGAAGCGTCCTGGAATCCGGCACATCCACAATCTTCGCATAAATCCCGTGGATATTCACCGCATGGTGAAGCTGGTTCTCAAACAGGCAGTTCCCGATCTCCAGCCTGCCGCCGCAATGCACGAAATGCGCCGCATCCGCTGCCGCCGTAAAAACAGGCCCGTCCTCCAGCCGACACACATCAAAATTTTCCAGCAGGATATTTTTCGTCCATTCCGCCAGGAAGGCAATCCCCGTAGTCTTATGGCACTGTACCTGCTCCAGACAGACGCCGTCCGAATCCGTCACGTAAAAGGCCGGATGGCTTCGGGGATGATGGCGCATGACCAGAATATTCCCCGGCTGGCTGTTTTTCAAAAAACTGCCGCCGTCCGTGCGGAAAATGCTGATGCTGTCATCGTCCAGCATTTCGCAGGCAATCTTCGCCGCGTCACGGCTCTGGTCAACCAGAAATTCCTTCCCCTGCTTCAGGGGCGCCCTGGTATGCGCGTCAAACTCCATCCAGGCTTCCAGCATACGCTCCCCTCTTCCTTCCCGGAAATACAGAGTCTGCTTTTCGATCCGGAACGGATATTTTTCCCGGTCAATGCGCACGATCATTTCTTTGGGCGCGGCCTTCTCGATGATCCCTTCGCTGTAGCCGGACTCCGCATAGTCGATGGACAGATTCGTCACCGTGACCTGACGGCACTTCGTGATGTAGACCGGAATGCAGTCCATATGGAACAGAAACTGCGCGCCGTTCCCGTCCACAAGCAGATTTTCGAAGCCTTCCAGCAAAAAAATACACCGTTTCGGAACGTCTTCGTGATGATCCGATATATAAAGCACCCGCTCGCTGGCGTAATCCGGGTAGAAATGGTATTCTCCCGGCTCAAACTGCAGGATGCAGTCCTTTTTCGAAGACAGGCCGTTTAAAAATTTCTGCAGTTTTCTGGTCTGGTCGCGGGTCTTGTCAGGCGCAATCTGATAGTCGGACATTTTATATACAGGCATATTCGCTCCACCTTTCACATATCTAGTAACATTTTGCCAGATATTCTCGAAAAAGTAAAGCTGTAACTATGGAAATTCTTATAGAAAGCGTGTAAAATAGACTCATAAAAAAACGCCCGAAAAAGGATGGAAAAAACTATGGATTGTATCGTGATTGGAATTGCCGGGGGAACCGGTTCCGGAAAATCGACCTTTACCAACCGGCTGAAGAACCGTTTTGCGAATGACATCGCCGTCATTTATCATGACAACTATTACCGGAGACAGGACGAGATTCCCTTCGAAGAGCGGAAAAAAGTGAATTATGACCACCCGGATTCTCTGGAAACCGATCTGATGATCGAGCATCTGCGGCTTTTGAAAGAGGGAAAGGCGGTGGACTGTCCGGTTTATGACTACAGCCAGCATAACCGTTCGGAGAAACTGCTGCACATCGAGCCGAAGAAGATTATTGTAGCGGAGGGAATCCTGCTGCTGGCAGACCCCAGGCTACGGGATCTGATTGATATTAAGATTTATGTGGAAGCGGATGCGGACGAGCGGATTCTGCGCCGGATCGTGCGGGATGTGAAGGAACGCGGACGCGATTTGGACAATATTGTGGATCAATATCTGACGACCGTAAAGCCGATGCACTATCTGTACGTGGAGCCCACCAGGGCCACGGCCGATATTGTGATAAACAGCGGCATGAACGACGTGGCATTCGACATCGTGCAGTCGAAAATCCGACTGCTCCTGGAAGAAAAGGCGTAGCGCGGCGCGGGCGGCCCAGCCCTTCACACAAAAACGGCGGATGCATGTGCCCCGGATTCCTCCGGCCACCACACGCTCCGCCGCCCTTCTACGCTTGTAATCTCTCTACTACCTTTTCAAAATGCATCCCATGCGACGCCTTCACCAGGATCGTATCTCCCTCCTGCACCAGCCTCGGCAGCACCTCCAAAAGCGCCTCCAACGTAGGCACCTGCAGCACCTCGCCGCATCCCCCCGTCTCAAACGCCGCCTCCGCCATATGCCTGCTGCTCTCCCCAACACACACCAGCAAATCAATCGCATTCCCAGCCGCATGCACCCCAACACCAGCATGCAGCTCGGCCGCATTCTCCCCAAGCTCAAACATATCGCCCAGAATCGCCACCTTCCGCCCATCCGCATCCTTCAGAACATCCAGCGACGCCTTCATCGAAACCGGATTCGCATTATAGCAGTCATCCACAATGACCATTCCATTCTTCTCAATCATATGGAACCGCCCGCCCAAAGGCTTCAGCTTCTCAATCCCGCTCTTAATCTGCTCCAGGTCAAGGCCCATCACCAGCCCCACCGCCGTCCCCGCCAGCGCATTGTAAACCATATGCTGTCCCGGAATCGGCACCAAAACCGAAAAACTCTCCTCCCCCGCGTGAATCCGACAGGAAATCCCCTTCAAACCACAGGGCTGAATCTCATCCGCATAAATCTCCCGTCCGCTTGCAATCCCGAAGAACACCGGCCGGATTCCCTTAACCTCCGTAATCCCCGCCAGCTTATCATCGTCCCCATTCAGCACGATCTTCCCATCCGGGCTGATAAAATCAAAAATCTCCGACTTCGCGCGCAGAATACCGTCCCGGTCATGGAGGGATTCCAGATGGCACTGTCCGATATTCGTCATCACACACACATCCGGCCGCGCAATCTTACTCAGACGGTGCATCTCCCCGAAATTACTGATTCCCATTTCCAGCACCGCAACCTGATGCTCCTCCCGCAGGCGGAACACTGTCAGCGGAAGCCCCAACTCATTATTAAAATTTCCAAGGGTCTTCAGCACGTTGAACTTCTCCGCCAGAACCGAAGCAATCACTTCCTTCGTACTGGTCTTCCCAACGCTTCCGGTGATTCCCACCACCTGAATATCCAACTGCTGCCGGTAAAATTCCGCCAGATCCTTCAGCGCCTGCAGCGTCGATTCCACCAGAATCCAGTTTCCCTGCACGCCCTCCGGCTCCCGCTCGCAGAGCACACACAGCGCCCCTTTTTCAAAAACCTGACCGATAAAATCGTGGCCATCCACCCGCTCGCCTTTAATCGCCGCGAACAGGCCGCCCGCTTCCGCCTTCCGGCTGTCCGTGGTAATGCTGCTTACCTCTTTTGCCCGGTCTTCTTCCTTTCCATGATACGTCCCGCCGCACGCCGCCGCAATGTTTTCCAATGATAAATTTTTCATGCCTTTTCCTGTCCTTTTCCGATTGATACCTGAATCAGCTTTTCGCAAAGATCCGCAAAACTCATCCCCAGCGCCGCCGCTTCCTGAGGAAGGAGGCTGGTCGGGGTCATGCCCGGAAGGGTATTTGCCTCCAGACAGTACATCTTTTCCGCGTCATCCATCATAAAGTCAATGCGGGCATATTTCTCCAGGCGCAGAACCCGGTAAGCCAGCTCCGCATACCCCTGCATTTTCTTCGTCAGCTCTTCGGAAAGCTTCGCCGGACAGGTTTCAATGGTGCTTCCGGCCGCATATTTATTGTGATAATCATAAAATCCCTCAATCGGAGCCAGCTCGATGATCGGATACGCTTTCCCCTCTACGACGCCGATGGAAAATTCCCGGCCCGCAATGTATGCTTCCACAACCACCATATCTTCATAAGAAAATGCCGCATCCAGCGCTTCCTCATACTCCTCTTCGTTCTTCGGAATCGAAACGCCCACGCTGGAACCGCCGCAGCACGGCTTCACCACACACGGAAACGTCAGTCCATAGTCCGCCAGGGGCTTACGCTTCTCGGATTTATGCAGCAGGAATCCGTCCGGGGTCGGAACCCCGTTCTGCCAGAAAAGCTGCTTCGAAATCCCCTTATCCATCGCCATCGCGCTGCTCAAATGGCCGCTTCCGGTATACGGAATCTTCAGCAGGTCAAACACGGCCTGCACCTTTCCATCCTCGCCGTTCGAACCATGAAGGCCCATGAACACCACATCCGCGGCTTTACACAGTTCCAGCACATTCGGCCCGAAAAATTCCCGCTCCGGGTCGAAATGCTCCCGGAGCTGCTCATCAAAGCTCCGCATATAGGCCGCCGCCGCTACTACATCATACGTTTCCGGAAACGCATCCGCAATCTCCACGCGGTCGTCGCCGCAGTAAATATCCAGCAAAATGGCCCGATGGCCTCTTTCCCGCAGCGCCATGCACACCTGGGTTCCGGTCACAATGGAAATCTCCCTCTCCGTGCTGGTCCCGCCAGCTAATACAACGATTTTCATTCTTTTCTCCTCCTGCCAATTCTAGTTTACAACAATCACGCCGTCTTCCCCGACATAGCCGCTCCATTCCTCGGTAGGCCAGTCAGCGCCGATTTCTCCTGTGGTATCCGCCGTACCTGTCGTGTCCGTGCTGTCCGGACTCTCGGAATCCGGAATCACAACCTGTTCGCTTCCATCATCCGTCCCTGTGCCCGCCGCACTGTCATCTCCCGTACCGCTTTCCGAAGCCGCCGTGTCCGCCTGGGACGTATCCGTGGACGTATCGGTACTTGTGGTATCCTGGGCTGGCTGGCTCACAGACGTCGAGCCGCTCCCCTGGTTAATCCCGGCATTGTAACAGATCACCGGATCGCCAATCGAAATATTTTCATAAATAATCTGCGCCTGAGCCCAGGGCGTATTCACACATCCGTGGGAACCGTTCGTCTGGTAGATCACTCCGCCGAAATCGCTGCGCCATTTGGCGTCATGAATTCCCACACCGCCGTAGAACGGCATCCAGAAATCCACCGGGGTCTCGTAATCTTCCCCTTTCAGCGTCGCATTCTGCTCTTTATTATAAATGCAGAAAATCCCGGTAGGGGAACCCATATCTTTACTGGTATTTCCAGTCACAACCGGCGTATCCACCAGGCAGACGCCGTCTTTGTAGAACCACATCCGCTGGTTCGTGTAATCGATCTCCACATAAGTATCGCCAATGTCGCTGTCTCCTCTGGCCTTGGCCGTTTCCAGGTAGAGTGGCTCTTTTTCCACCGACTCTCCGGCTTCCAGAACCGCCAGAAGCTCGTCGATTTCATTCGCTTCGTCGATTTTCCAGCCATAGCTCACGCTCTCCACCAGGATCGTTTCTCCCAGGGAGGTGGTGAAAGACTGCTGGGTTCCAATGGTATTATATTTATCGCCCAGGTCAGACAGCCAGTCGGCGGCCATATTCCAATTAAAGGACACCTTTCCATCCTCGTCAATGGTCATCCAGCTTCGGATGGTGGTGCTGTTTAAAACTTCCTTTTCGTCGCCGATTATGTAAGTCACACTCATGTCCGCATATTTTTTCAGGACTTCGTAGCGCTTAACCAGGTCTTCGTCATCCGCGCGCAGGGACGGGCTTAAATAACATCCTTCCGCCTCCAGGTCGACCTCCGTCAGCCCAGCATCCACAGCGTCTTTCAGAACCTGATAGGTCTTTTCCTCGTCCAACTGATTTCCTTCGACTTCTGCTACCAGCTCGTAAGAGGTATCCGTCTCTTCAATGTAAGCGTCCTGGGGTTCCACGACTTTTTCCGGGTCGAAACAGTCCAGATCCAGCATGGCTTCTTTTAATTTTTCTTTGTCATAGGCGGTAATGACATTCGAGCTGTAGGATTCCGGGTGGAAAAACGCGTACATCCAACTCATCGGATCCTGTCCGTCCTTCACGGACTGTATGCTGCCGTCCGAAAGGTATTCATAGCCCATATGGGCGCTGTCGATCTGCTCAGTCTTTCCGTCACGCTCATGAATCACCAGGACATAATCCTCCGCCTCGTAGGCGATCAGACTCTCCGCCTCCTCCACCGTCATTTTCGAACAGTCAATGCCGTTTATATACGTTCCGGGAAAGAAATGGGTTCGATAGTACATACTGACTGCCAGGTAGGCCCCGGCCAGCGCCAGCAGGATTACCGCCATCAGAACGAACAGCAGGATACGGGAACCGGTGTGCTTGCGTCTTTTTCTGTTTTCGCTTCTGCTCATCCTTTCACCTCATCATTCTTCATTCAATTGCAATGCGCCTTCCGCAAATGCCAGGGGCGAAAAGCGCCAAATTATACGCTTTCTATTTTAGCACGTCTTCCTGAAATGTAAACAGACTCTCGGAAAAATTATAGATTTATTTCGAAAATGTTAAGAAAAGGCATCTCCGTACTCCTTTTTCGGAGCCGAAAATGCCTCTTGCACACCATTCCCGGCGCGCTCTGCCGCGCCGGAGGATCCATTATTCTTTTTCTGCCAGAATCTTGTCGATGCTGACCAGTTTCACACTGAGGACGAAAATTTCCGTCGCAACTTCCAGCTCTTCCAGAGTCGGGTAGGAGGGCGCAATCCGGATATTGCTGTCCAGCGGGTCTTTCCCGTAGGGGAATGTCGCGCCCGCGGCGGTCATCACAAGACCGGCTTCCTTCGCTTTGGCAACAATGGCTTTCGCGCAGCCGGGGAGCGAATCAAAGGAGATAAAATAACCGCCTCTGGGGTTGATCCAGGTTCCGATTTCTTTATCGCCGAGTTCCCGTTCCAGGCCGTTTAAGACCATTTCGAATTTCGGACGCAGGATTTCCGCGTGTTTCCGCATGTGGAGCACCATTCCGTGAATGTCTTTAAAATAGCGGACATGGCGGAGCTGGTTCAGTTTGTCATGGCCGATGGTCTGGATGGTCATCTGCTTTTTGATGTATTCCAGGTTGGCTTTGGATGCGCCGATGGCGGCAACGCCGGAGCCTGGGAAGCTCACCTTTGAGGTGGAGCAGAATTTGAATACCATATCCGGATGGCCTTCTTTTTTGCATTCCATCAGGATTTCCACCAGGTTATCCTGTTTGTCGTCGTAAAGGTGATGGACGCCGTAAGCATTGTCCCAGTAAATCCGGAAGTCCTCGGCCGCCGGTTTCAGTCTGGCGAAGCGGCGGACAGTCTCGTCGGAGTAGGTCAGGCCCTGGGGGTTCGAGTATTTCGGGACGCACCAGATTCCCTTTACCATCGGGTCATTGTTTACATACTGTTCCACCAGATCCATGTCCGGGCCGGTGGTGGTCATCGGGATATTGATCATATCGATGCCGAAATGTTCGGTGATGGCGAAATGGCGGTCGTATCCGGGAACCGGACAGAGGAATTTCACCGGCTGGTCTAATTTGCACCAGGGGGTGCTGCCCATCACGCCGTGGGTCACGGAGCGGGATACGGTGTCATACATGATATTCAGGCTGGAGTTTCCGTAGATGATGATGTTGTCTTTGGAGACTTCGGTCATGTCGGCCAGAAGCTCTTTCGCTTCGTCGATGCCGTCCAGGATGCCGTAGTTCCGGCAGTCTACGCCTGCTTCGCATTTCAGGTCGGTACTGCTGTTTAAGACGTCCATCATTCCCATCGCCAGATCGAGCTGTGCTGCCGAAGGCTTTCCGCGGGTCATATCAAGCTTCAGGTTCCTCGCCTTGATCTCTTCGAACTTGGCTTCCAGAGCCGTCTTTTCCTGCAGTAGTTCCTCTTTACTCATTTCCTTGTATACTGGCATAATACTCCTCCTAAATCCATGATGTCTTTTCTGTGCGCACAGGTGTGCGCCTATTGTGCATATTTATTCGCTATCTGCTATTTTATTACGGGAATGGCCATTCGTCAAGAAAAAATTTACTGGCGGATGTAAATTCCCTGGGATTCGATGAAGTCTTCCAGGTCTTCGAGGGCGTCCTGTGCCCAGGTTTCGCTGAGTTTCTGGTCTTTTTCGGGTTTCTGTTCGTCTTCGGGAGGGGTTAAGGGGGTTTTGGTTTCTTCCATAGGGTTCTCCTTTCGTGGTGATGGCTTCGAATAGCAAAAAACGCCGATATATTTTGGAATATACCGACGTTGGCGCTCCTTGTTTCTAGTCTTAATTTACACCATTTTGGAGGCGGCGTCAATTCTTTTTTATGCGCAGGCGAACCCCGCTTTTTCCAGACTTTCCCGCGCCCTCTCCGCATTTTTCACCCCTTTTATTTTCAAGCATACCCGCGAAACCGCGCCCGTTCCCCCGCCCGCTTCCAGAAGCGGCTTTAGCTGCGACACATCGATATAAATCCCGTCCTCTTCCGCAACGCCAAGAAATTCCGCCGCATAAACCGCCCCGTCAAGTTCCAGCTCCGCTTCCAGCGTATCGAGTTCCTGCGTCAGCACCTGAATCTGGCGGCTGGTAATGGCATTCCCATATTCGTCCGTAAGAGAGCTCCAAAAAGATTCCCCGACAATCAGAAGCGGCTTGCTTCCAAAAGCTTTCGCACCGGCAGATTCCACGATTGTCAGCGGATAACTGTCCAAATCAACACCGCACAGCGTTGCCGAAGCCTGATACTGCGCAATGCGGATGCTGACATTTCCGGTCAGGACGGCCCAGCATTGCTGAAATCCCGGGAACGCCTGAAACTGACTGAGCAGTTCATTCGTAATTTCCCCATTCGGAAGTTCCGCGGTCAGCAAAACATCTTCCCGCTCTTTCCGCTGTTCGGCAAGGAGCTGCCCCAGCAAAAAAACAACCGCAAAAACACACGCAAAAATCACCGGAAAAGAAAGACGCAGATACCGTTTTTCAGAATTCATGCTCATGCTCCTTTAAGGCTCTCAAATCCGCGATCTGATTCCGGCTTCGGCGCAGCATGCCCGCCATCACCAGCAGCAGCGCGCCAAAAAGAAGCACCACCAGAACCAGCACCGCCGCCCACCACTGATTCGTCTCCTCCTGCTCCTCCGCCACGCTCACCTCAACCACCCGCGGCTCCTGAATCGTCATCGAAAACTCCTTCTGTTTCGAATATGTTTCTCCAACGGCATCCTCCCAGGTCAGGGTCAATGTGCCCGTCACCATTCCATAACCGCTCCCCGTTCCGGCATACACTTTCACAGAACCCTCGTAAGCCGCCCCAGCCTCCAGATTCCCGGCCAGAACCGTCCCTTTCGCGGTCAGTCCCTCTCCTTCCACAGCCACCTGCACATTATAGGCCGTCGCCCGCCCGGTATTCAAAATCTGCACCCCGGCCGTCGTCGTCTCCAACGCATAAACCTGCTCCGCAATCTCAAAACTCTCAAAATCCACCGAAACCGCCTGCGCCACACTCAGCGAAAGCTCCTCCGAAGAAGAATACGCATTTCCCTGAACATTTTCATACTCAAATAAAAAACTGACCGCCGCCTTCTGCGTGTTCACCAGCGGCGAAACCTCCGCAGTCGTGGTAAGCGTAATCACCTCCTGCGGGTAGACCCGTTCAAAATAGAAGGACGTCTTTGACAAAGAAATGCTGTCGTCCGCTGGCTTTAAAGTTACCTTTAAATTGTAAACGCTTTCACTCTGGCTCCGGTTCCGAAATGTCGTGGTAAATTCCACTTCCGTCCCGGCCTGCAGCTCTTCGCCGGACAGGCTGTTCGACTCCAGCGTCAGCTTCGGCTGGCGATAAATTTTTTCCGTTTCCTGGCTGACGCCCGCACTTCCCCCGGAACTGCCGCTCCCGCTCCCAAAAACATCGCCGCCCGAACTGTTGCTCCCATCCCCAAAAGCATCGCTGCCCGTTCCGCTGCTTCCGTCCCCAAAAACATCGCCGCCCGTTCCGCTGCTCCCGTCTCCAGAAGTATCACCGTCAGAACCGCCAGAACTTCCATCTCCGGAGCCATCCGCTCCCAGCACTTCCGTCCCCGCTTCCGCGGCCCCAATCTCCTCTTTTCCAAAATCCGAAACCTCCGGCTCATCAATTTCCCCAATCTCCTCCTGAAGAACCTCCTCGCCCGCATCCCCGCTTCCAGCATTCACCCGCATTCCAACCGTAAGAAAAATCCGATTCGTCACTTCCACCTTCTCGCCCTGCTCCGAATACCCCACCGCCCGAACCGTCACCGGATACGTCCCGCTCACATCCGCCGATTCCAACTGAAGATCGCACGTATACACATAAGCCTCCACCGTCTCCTCAAAAGAATAAAGCTTCTTCTTTACCGTTTTCCGATAATTCGCATAAACGAACGGCGCGCCCTCCGCCATCTCCAATTCCACCGAAATCTTCCCGTCTTTCAGCTCCCCATCTGCCACAAACGGCACCACCAGACGCACCACCTTCCCCTTCACCGTCGGAATGTAGCCTTCCGAATAAGAAGCTTCCATATTTTTATAAGCATGCGCGCTGTCAATTTCCAGATGAACCTCCGCGGAAACCTCGCTCTCCTCCGCCCATGTCCGCCCGCCGCACACAACGACCGCCATCAGGCCCAGCGCCCCCAGAAACATTGCACGAAAGCGCTTCCATTTTTCGATCCCTCTCAATCCGCCCGCACCTCCTTCATCACACCCGCATCCATCTCAAAAACCCGGTCACACAAAATCCGGATATCCTCGCTGTTATGGCTCGCCAGCAAAATGGTCTTCCCCTTCTCTTTTTCCGCCAGCAGCAAATTCCGGATCTCCGCAACCCCATGCTTATCCAGCCCGTTAAACGGCTCGTCCAGAATCAAAAGCTCCGGGTCTTCCATAATAGCCTGCGCAATCCCAAGCCTCTGCCGCATCCCAAGGGAATACTTTGAAACCGGCTTCTTCAAATCCGGATTCAGCCCCACCCGCAAAAGCACCGCCGTAATATCCTCCCGCGTCAGCTTCTTCCGCAGATCCGCCAGAATCTCCAGATTCCGCCTGCCGCTCAAGTTCGCCAGAAACCCCGGCGTCTCGATGATCACCCCCAGGCTCTCCGGAAAATCCACCTCCCGCCCAATGGACTTCCCTCCCACCAGTACCTCGCCTTCCGTCACCGGCAGAAAGCCGCAGATACATTTCATCAGCACCGTTTTGCCCGAACCGTTATTGCCCGCGATTCCATACACTTTCCCCCGCTCCACCTGAAAATCCAGCTTCTTCAAAACCTCTTCCCCGCCAAAACATTTCCGTACCTGATGTAATTCAATGTAAGCATCCATCCCATTTCCCCCTACAATTCGCGCAGCCTGCTCTCCAAAAGGATTCGGTGCACCAACGCCGAAAACATTGCCAATAAAATCAGAAACGCCCACAGTCCCCGTCCGCCGCTTCCCCAGTCCTGTTCCCCCAGAATCCACTCCGACGGGTCAATGCAGTAAAGCCCCTCCAGATACCGCTCCCGCAATATAATGCACGCATAATAAAGCAAAAACGGCAGCCCAAACGCCAGATAAACGGAACCGCTTACCGTCCCCACCGCCGCACTCAGGCTCGCCAGCGCCGACGCTACCAGGCCAATCCGTCCAAGCAGCGAAAACAGTTCCAAAATCAGCGCATCCGCGCCCTTCCAAACCGCCTCCCGGCCGAAAAAAAGCAAAAAAAAGAAGAGCACCCCCAGAAAGGTTCCGAAAACCCACACCAGAGGCCCCGAAAGCGCCGTCGTCAGCACCTTGTCCCTGCAATAGTCCCGCTTTCCCCGGCGAATCACCAGAAACCGCAGGAAATTCCATTGCCGCTCCCGCAGGTATTCCTCCCCGCAGGGCAGAACCGCCGCAATCGGGATCAAAAACAGTACCGTCTGGGATTTCAGCGCCTTCACCGCCATCGTCAAAAACGTTCCGCTTGAAAGCGCTTTCCCCTGTCCCGCATCCGGCCAGGAGGTTCCAATCAGGATTCCGGCAAATGCAAGCAGAACCGCCAGATAAAACTTTTTCTCCTGAAGCATCCGTTTAAAATCCACAGGCCACCTCCCCGTCAGCTCCCCAGAAATGTAAAATTGTATTTTCGAAGCGCCCGCCAGGACAGCAGGACACAGAGGGCCAGAAACACCGCAAAAACGCCCAGCGACTGCCCGATGGAGGGTAGATTGTCATAACCGAAATCATGCATGCCGTAAACAGCGTGATTCAGCGGGCTGATCCACCCTACCAGGCTTCGAATCCGGTACATTTCATAATCCTCCATCCCCAGAATCTTCCCCAGCACCTCCGGGTCCAGCAAAAATCCGTAAAGGCTGTACCCCACCGCCAGGAGCATCCCATATTTCCGTCCCAGCAGCAGATTTCCCAGCAAGATCAGGAATCCGAGGGTCAAGCTATACCCCAGCATCAAAAGCCCCACCTGCATCATGCACCCATACGGGCTGATGCTCTCCATCACCTTCACCGTAGACGGCACATTCAGCCGCTTTCCCATCCCGGAATAACCCAGGATCGCCGCCGTCTCACTCCACAGATTTCCGATAAATGAATCCTTCATACAGAGCAGCACCGTTACAACCAGTACGAACAGCACATACATTCCCGTACAAAGCACAAGATAAAGAAACTGCGCCGCCAGCCATTTCTTCTTTGTCATCCGCATCAGATAGAAGGGCGTAAAGGCCGACAGCTTCGGCAGATCTGAGAACAGGAAAATCAGCAGCAGGGACACCAGCAGGATAGCCGTCGCGTCCCCGAAAGTCCAGATAAACGGCTCCGCTGCCTGCATCGTTGTGCCATATTGTTCCGTAACCTCCAGGACACGCCCGCTTAACAGGAAGCAGACCACCACGCTGAGCAGAAAGCACACCACGGTTCTGGCGTCCCGGAAAAATCCAAGAAAGTTATAGCGCGTGGCCGCTAAAATCTGCCGCATGCTAATACCCAAGCCCCCGGTCGATGACCGTTCCGTCCACCGCGTTCACCGTCAAACGGCTGAAAGCATCCCTGGCAATGACACTGACGCCGGTTTCCCCGTTATAAGTGTACTGCTCTTCGCTTCTTCCGAAGAAATCCCACACCGGAACCAGAATGCCGGTCGTATTGTCCGCCCCCGGATCGTAAATACGCGTATAGCCCAGCGTTACGCGCGTAATCTCCAGTTTCTGGCTGTCCGCATACGCGGTGCCCGTATTCTTAACCGTGATCATTTTTTCAAAAATTTCCGCAATTTCCGGGAAACTCATCATTTCCACATTCTGTACCTGCTGTTCCCCGACTTCATACAGATTCAGGATCGAGGCCTGCTGCAGCCCTTCCTGGTTCACATAACATTCAATGCGCTCATAACTCCACGGCTCCAGCGTGCTTTCCATGGACTCCAGGCCGCCGCCCACGTCTTCCTCATAGGTAACAGGAAATCCGTTAATATCCCTGGTATAAGCCACCAGATAACCGCCGTCCGTATAGCTGACGTTCATTCCAATCAGTTTTGATTTCACGGCCAGTCCGGTATGTTTCGCTGAAAAATCCGTAAGTCCCAGCTTTTCCATATAAGAGTCAGCAATTTTGACGGCTTCCTCCGCCGTAATGCCTGCCATTTCCTGTGCCTCTTCCTTTGTCGGCAGTCCGCCTGTTCCCGTGTCCTCCTCGCTGTTATAATCCGGTTCTACCCAGTTTCCGCTAATGTCTGAGGTGCCATCCTCCGGATTCCAACTGCTGAACGTAATTTCCATCGGGTAAGAACCCGTGTTTTTCAGCTTATAGCTCCAAATACTTCCATCCTCAAGTTCCGCCGCATAGAACGCATAGCCGTCTTCGTCTAATGTGGGGGTTACTTCTACCTTCTCCCGCGTCTCCGGCGCATTCGCATAAATCTGCTCCCAACTGTCAATGTCATCCTGCAGGCTGTAGATTTCCTCTTCCGGAATATCCGTGCCATCCCAGGCTGCAATATATCCATAAGGATCCAGGTTCCCTTCCGCCTGATATTCCTTCAGTTCATTTAATTTCTGAAGCGCCTCTTCCTTGGTATACTGAAAATAAGACGTTCCGTCGTAAATGGGGGCATCCCCGGAAAATGCGCTTACGACCGTATCAATCCATTCCTGGTCGAACGCACGCCGTCCCACCTGATAGACGGAGACAGTTTCCACATCCGGTACTTCTACAGTCGCATTGCAGGTCAGCGTAAAAATGCCGTCCTCGCTCGTTGCAGAAGCCTCGTAGATTTCCGGGACTTGCAGGCGCTTTGCAAGCGCGTTCTGGCTCGCCGCCGTCTCCTGGACGCTCTCGGATTCCGACGGCGTTTCCGTTTCTTCGGCCCCTTCGGTCGCTTCCTTATAATTTTCCATGTTCTGGCTGCCTTTTTCTCTCACAATGGATTGCTCCGGCGTTTTCGCACAGCCTGTCAGAAGAATGCTCCCCGTAAGGAGCGCCGCCAGATTCCAATACGTTTTTTTCTTCATTGATTCTTCCCCTCCTGTCCAGGCCATTATAAGAAATTTTTTATTTCCGGGTCTTCATCGGCTTGTAACCAAATTGTAACGAAGCCCGATCCGGGTTCCCTGCCCTTCTCCGCTTGCGATTTCCAGCTTCCCGCCATGCAGCCGGGCAATCTGGCTGCACAGAGCAAGGCCCAGCCCCGCGCCGCCTTCCTTTCGCGCCCGCGACTTATCTACCATATAAAAAGGCTCCGTAATCCGCGCAATCTCCTCCTGCGGAATTCCATTGCCCTGATCTTCCACAAAAATGCCCTCCGCCGAACCGGTCAGGCGGATGGCCATTCCCGGCTGGCTGGCCTTGCGCGCATTGTCGATCAGGTTGGTCAGGAAACTGAGCAGCAAATCTTCGTCGCCCTGGATTTCGCACGCATTGCTCAAATCGACTTCCAGGCGCAGATTCTTTTCTTTTAAGCTGTAATGCGTAATCTCCTTCACGCGCCCGAAAAGTTCGGACAATGCGACCGGCTTCTTTTCAATCGCATCTTCCCCGGACAGTTCCACAAGCTGAAGCATTTTGACGGAAAGACGCGAAAGCCGCCTGCATTCTTCCTCAATGTAGCCCAATGCGTCCGCCTGCTTTTTCGGAGAAAGCTTCACCCTCTGCAAAAGCTCGGCGTAGCCCTGGATTCCGGTCATGGGCGTTTTCAGCTCATGGGCCAGCGCGCCCAGAAGCTGCCGCTGTTTTTCGTTCATTTCCTCCAATTCGCCAATGTGCTCTTCCACCTTGTCCGCCATCCGGTTAAAGCTGGCCGCGACTTCGCCGACTTCGTCTGTTCCGGGATTTGGAATCCGCACCCCGTAATTTCCATTGGCAATCACATTTGCTGCATCCCGCATCCGGTCAAAGGGCCGGAAAATCCTGCGGATGATCCCTGTCAGCACCGCCAGCAAAAGCAGCGCCAGCAAGAGCGCCACGCCCACGCCTTTCAGGAACATTGCTTCATTCTCCTGATAAATTCCAGTAATGTCCCGATAATGGAGAATCCGGAAGCGGTCTGTGCCCGAATAAACGATGGCATCCTTGTACAGAATGAGCAAATGCTTTCCATTCACCGTTTCGAGAAACGTCTGATTCCGTTCCGGTTCCACCGCATTCCCGCTCAGGCTCTCCACCGCAAATTCATACGGCGTACTGTTCGCAATCTCCTCGCCATTATAATAAAGAACGGCATCCGTGCTGTACGCGGCGATAAACCGCATGCGCCCGACCGCCTTTATGAACGACGTATCTTCCAGATTCTTCGCGTTCATTTCACTCTGGAAACGGTTCACGTCTTCATCCAGAGCCTGCCACTCAGATTCCACAATGTTTTCAATCATCTGCTTCTGCGTCTCCGTCAGACTCCATACGGAAAAAATCTGAGACAAAAGCAGCAGCAAACCCACGGCTGCTGCTGAAATTTTCGTTCTGAACTTCATTCCCGATCCTCCAGGCGGTATCCAATCCGCGGAATTGTCTTGATCACGTCGCCGAAATCCAGTTTTTTGCGGATGCGGCCGATGTGGACGTCGATGGTGCGCGTCTCGCCCTCGAAGTCCACGCCCCAGAGCGCGTCCAGAAGCTGTTTCCGGCTGATGGCAATGTTTTTGTATTTTACAAGGAGCAGGAGGCAGTCGAATTCCATCGGCTTAAAAGGAATTTCTACCCCTGCTTTTTTCACCACCCGCTGTTCCGGAAAGATTTCCACGTCCCGGACGCGCAGGCAGTTTTCGTCTTTTTTGTAGCGTTTCAGCACCTTCTCCACCCTTACCAGCAGCTCCAGCATTTCGAAGGGCTTTACCAGATAGTCCTCCGCGCCGTCTTTCAGGCCTTTTACCTTGCTCTGCAAGTCCCCGCGGGCGGTCAGGAAGATCACCGGGATGCCTTTTTCTTTCAGTTCCGGGAGCAGGGCGAAGCCGTCCTTGCCCGGCAGCATGACGTCCAGCAGCGCCAGATCGTAATGGGGATTTTCCTGCAGGTGGGCGCTGGCGGCGGTGCCGTCGTAGAAGGGGACGGTGATGTAGCCGGCGGTTTCCAGGTTTAGGCGGATGAGTTCGTTGATGTGTTCTTCGTCTTCGATTACGAGGATGGCTGCGTTCATGGGCGGAGTCCTTTCTGGGGTTTGAGATTATTTTATAGCAGGGGGAGGGGTTTGGCAAGGTGGTGGGGTGTAACCATTTTGTAAACGAGGCGGATGAATTTTTGTCCCATTATCCCAAACTTCATAGGAAAACGAACTTTATTCCTTCTTTCCTGTTATACTCTTACCAGAATATCGCTCTTTCATTAAGGATTGGACGCCTGCATTTTCATGTATGCCCTTCTTTGAAGAGAGCTAAATTGGAAGGAGAAGAATCTTATGAACAAATGGAAACGGCATGTATTTTTTCTATTTTTATCTCTGGCTGGTTTTTTGATTATGCTGACACCAGCCAAAGTATCTGCGGATCAGGCACCCATTGCCAAAAGCTCTACGATTACTTTTGGAAGTTATCCGCAGTCTGCCAGTGGGAGCTATGCACCTGTGGAATGGATTGTTCTGGATACGTTCGAGGATCATTCCATTCTTGCAGTCAGCAAATATGTCCTTGGAACAGGGAGATCTGCCGCGATTGAATTGAAGGTTACCGAAACGGACGACACTTCTTACAACTATTCGATGAGGCTGTTGACTGGAGACGAAATCGCACGCTACTCTCTGGGCGCCGGTGTACCAACAGCGTATGCCAAAAAACAAGGCGTCCAAGTGAATGATGAAGGATTTTGCGCCTGGTGGGCGGACTTCGGTGAAAATGATACCTGGGCGAATCCTGCCTATTTCTATCCGGTTGTTTTTGCTGATGGGAACTATGCTTTATGGGCGCCAGGCTCACTTGGATCTGGTCAAACAAGCGGCGTGGGATGCCGCCCGGCAATCGTACTTAGTCCAGTACCAGATGTAACAATCCAATTTAATGCACAAGGTGGAAGCGTCAGCCCTTCTTCGAGAACGCTCAAAGAAGGGAAAAACTATGGGAAGCTTCCAACTCCAACGAGGACTGGTTATAAATTTAGCGGCTGGTACTTGGATTCAAGCTGTACGATGCCTGTTTCAGCGGATTCTCTTGCTTACGAGTCCTGTACGCTCTACGCAAAATGGACGCCCATCAAATATACCATATCCTTCCAGTCCAATGGCGGAACCGGAAAAATGAGCAGTATGAAATGCAGTTATGACGAGCGTTACACCCTCAGGAAAAATGCATTTAAAAGAGAAGGCTACACTTTCAAAAACTGGAAAGCCTCAAACGGAAAAACCTATAAGGACGGACAATCCGTAATGAATCTGTTAAACACCTCCGGAACAGTTACGCTCTCTGCGCAATGGACCAAAAAAACAGAATCCGTTACGATTAAATTTAACCCTATGGGCGGCTCCGTTTCTCCAAAATCCAAGAAGGTAACGAAAGGCAGCGCGATCAAAACATTGCCCACTCCCGTAAGAAAAGGCTATGACTTTGCCGGATGGTACTCAGACAAAACTTACGTAAATGTCGTAACTTCCTCGAAAATCATGAAAAAATCCTGCACACTCTACGCAAAATGGAAAGTAAAGGAGAATCAAATTAAATACCATTTGGACGGAGGAACCCTCCCGGCTTCCGCTCCAAAAAAATTCACGAAAAATACGGCAGATATCATCCTCCCAACTCCTACGAAAAAAGGATACGACTTTGTCGGCTGGTACTCGGACAGCCAATACATCAACAAAATTACAAAAATTAAAAAGGGGACAAACAAAGATGTAGACGTCTACGCCAAATGGAAGCCCATTAAATATACAATCAGCTTTGATGCCAACGGCGGTACTGGGAAAATGGATGACCTGGTGTGCACCTATGGAAAAACCTATACCCTTCCGCTGAACAAATTTAAAAAGAGCGGAGAAAAATTTAAAGGATGGATGGCCCCCAATGGAACGCTCTATACGGATGGCGCAGAAATCAAAAACCTTTCAAGCAAATCGAAAACGGTCCGGCTGACCGCCCAATGGGACGACACGAATAAAATCATCGAAAACCTGAAAAACGATACCACCCTGAAACTTGGCTCAAAGAGGGCGATGATCATCCAGGTTACCAAAGATATGCTTGACAAAAATTACGACCCGAAATTTATCGCCGGAATGCTCGCAAACATCTACAAAGAAGGAAACGTCGGGAAATTTGAAAACTCCAATTATCAATCGAATCCCGCAAATAAGCCCTCCTATTTAAAGATCATGGATGAAAAATACAATTACCAGAAAAAATATTCCGGTAAAAATATCACGCAAGTTTCCCTTTCTTCCTTAAATGACCTTTTGACCCAGCTGTCCAATGATGGGTGGAAAAATGGAAAATTTGGTTTGGGCTGCTGCCAGTGGACTGGGAGCCGGACAAAAACGCTGGTATCCCTATACATGAAATATTCCGGCGGAAAAGACTACATAACCACGGCACAGGCAATTAAGGCCGAAAGCAAAATGATCGTTACCGAATTATCCGGCAGTTATAAGAGCATCTACAGTTCCTGGTCAGCATCCAATAAAACCGCTTATTCAGCCGGAAAGCTCATATGTACAAAATACGAGCGTCCGAAAGATCGCGGCCAGGCGGAAATCAGGGCAAATTTGGCAACACAGTTTTATAATGTCATGATGAAGGATTAAGGCTCCTAGTTTCTGACATACAAAAGGTGCGCAGCGTTCTCCCGAACAACTGCGCACCTCAAATCACTCTTTACTGAATAACCTCTATCCATCCTTCCGGCGCCTGAATCCGCCCCATCTGGATGCCCGTCAGCGTCTCATACAACTTCTTCGTCACCGGCCCCATCTCCGTCATACCGCTGGGGAAGCAGATCTCCTTCCCATGATCCACAATCTTTCCAACCGGCGAAATCACCGCCGCCGTACCGCACAGGCCGCACTCCGCGAAATCCTTCACCTCTTCCAGCGTAATCTCGCGCTCTTCCGCTTCCAGTCCCAGATACTCCTTCGCCACATAAATCAGCGAACGGCGGGTGATCGAGGGCAGGATGCTGTCCGACTTGGGCGTAACGACTTTTCCGTCTTTGGTCACGAACAGGAAGTTCGCGCCACCGGTCTCTTCTACTTTCGTCCGGGTAGCAGCGTCGAGGTACATGTTTTCGTCGTAGCCCTGGTGATGGGCGTCTACGATGGCATGCAGGCTCATGGCGTAGTTCAGGCCTGCTTTAATATGGCCGGTTCCGTGGGGGGCCGCACGGTCGAAGTCGCTGACGCGAATGGTCAGAGGCTTTACGCCGCCCTTGAAGTAGGGGCCTACCGGGGTACAGAATACACGGAACTGATACTCGTCCGCGGGCTTTACGCCGATGACGGGATTACTTCCGAACATGTAGGGACGGATGTATAAGGTCGCGCCGGAACCATAGGGCGGAACGTAAGCCGCATTCGCCGCAACAACCTGATGGATCGCATCCAGGAAACGCTCCTTCGGGAATACCGGCATTTCCAGACGCTTCGCAGAATTCTCCAGACGCTCGGCGTTTAAGTCCGGGCGGAAGGTCACGATCCGGCCGTCCTCGGTGGTGTAGGCTTTCAGGCCTTCGAAAACGGTCTGGGCGTACTGCAGGACGCCGGCGCATTCATTAATCACAACATTCGCATCGGAGGTCAGGGTTCCTTCGTCCCATGCTCCGTCTTTATAATTCGATACGTAACGTTTTTCGGTTTCCACATAGCCAAAGCCCAGATTGGCCCAGTCGATGTTTTTCTTTTCCATAATTTTTCCTCCTTTTCCGCTGTCAGGGATTTCCCTGCAAAAACTATTATATTTGATTATAGCACGCTTTTTTTATTCGTAAAGTACATTTTTTTCAAAAATGTGATAGATTTAAAGTGTCCCTTTCGAAATAATAGATGTAAACAACATTTCCGATCAGTGGCCGCTGAAGAAAGGACAGGCGTATGCGATGAAAATAAACGACCAAAATTTTATCAAAGAATTAAAAAAGCATAATGAGAAAGCGCTTCTCTTTTGTATTGACCGGTATGCAGGGCTTTTAAATTCCATTGTCTCGAAGCATCTGTATTCGATGAAAGACCGGCAGGGAGAATGCTTAAACGACATTTTTCTGGCAATCTGGGAGAACATCGAATTCTACGATGAGACGAAAAATTCTTTCCAGAACTGGATCGCAGGCATTGCCCGCTACAAATCCATCGATTATCTGCGGAAATACCTGACCGAACGCCAGGAGGTGAACTGGGAGGACGTCGTCCTTTCCGAGGAAGATCAGGCTCTGGAAACCCTGCTGGAACAGGAGCTGTCCGAGGAGCTGGAAATGATCCTTGGCTGTTTAAGCCCCACCGACCGGGAAATTTTCCTGAAACTCTTCTACGAGGAAAAGACCCCCGATGAAGTCAGTCAGGAAATGGGCATGAAAAAAGAAACCCTTTACAACCACATTTCCAGGGGAAAGCGGCGTATCCGCCGGAAATTCCCCTCATTTCGAAAGGAGTATGGCTCATGAGTAAACATGTATATCAGCTTTTAAATAATGTAGAAACCGATTTTTCCGAATACGAAACCGAACGTCCCCTCTCCGAGTTTGAATTGGCTGCGCTGAAGAAAAAAGTGCTGTCCTCCGTCAAACCGAAAAAGAGCCGCAAAGGCCTGGCTGCTGCGGCCTGCCTGGCCCTGTGCCTTGCCGGACTTGGCCTTGGCCCCCTGAATCTTCCGGTTCGCGCGGCCGCGAAACAGCTCGTCTACCACATCCAGGAATTTTTCGGCACAAAGGCCGACCTGACCCCTTACACCGAAATCCTGAATCAGGCCGTCACGGAAAACGGCGTGACCCTTACGCTGAATGAAGTGATTCTGGACGGGGAATCCCTGCTGGTTTCTTATACGCGGGAGGGTTCTTCGACCCTGATTACCCCTCTCGCCTATGTGAACGGGACGCTTCAGACGGGCGGATACAGCGGCGGCGTCCGTACCGATAACGACGGAATCATGATGGCGGTGATGGACATTGACCTGAAAAATGTAGATGTAAGCGGCAATCTCGATATTGAACTTCAGTTCCTCGATGACGCCGGTGATTCTTCCTGGAACTTCACCTTCTCCGCTTCCGGCAGTGAATTAAGCGCCAAAACCCAGGAAATCCCGCTGGGAAACAGCTTTTCCCTGCCGGACGGCTCCACCATCCGCCTGACTTCCTTCCGGACAAATGACCTGAGCCAGAAAATTTATTATGAAGTTGAAAACCCGGTGGAATCGTATAACCTTCAGCTTGTGGGAAACGACAACCTTGGAAATCCCATCCTCTTTACCCTTTCCCGTTCAAGCGAAACCGGCGGCAGGCTGAACCTGGATACGCTCACCGGACTCATCGGGGAAGATGCCTCTTCTCTTACGCTGACGCTGTACGCCTGCCAGATGCCGAAAGAGAGCGGACGGGAACCGAATGATTATGAGCCGGTTGGCGAGCCTTTTACCATTTCGCTTCGTTGATTTCCGTATTGACTTCTCTTCCTCAGGCGTTAAAATAGTAGCATAACCGGAGGACTGCCGTAGCTTCTTACGGCAGTTCTTTTTGGAATCAAACCGGAAAGGAGTCTCCTATGAACACCTCACGTTTAAACCGCATTCTGGATAAGCTCTCCGAGCAGGGCGTTTCCCAGATGATTATCACGGATCCCTACACGATCTTCTACCTCACCGGCCGTTTCATCAACCCCGGCGAGCGCCTTCTGGCCCTCTACATCAGCCGGGACGGGAACCACCGCTTTTTCATCAACGACCTCTTCACCGTAAACGAAGACCTCGGCGTGGAAAAAGTCCGTTTCTCCGATACCAAAGACCCGATTCCCCTGCTGGCGGACTGCATAAATCCCTCCTCCCCCCTTGGCATTGATAAAAATATGCCCGCCCGCTTCCTCCTTCCGCTGATGGAGCGCGGCTGCGCGCCGAAATACCAGAACACTTCTTTCTGCGTGGATGCCGTCCGCTCCCTGAAGGATGCCGCAGAACAGGCCCTGATGAAAGAGGCCTCCCGCGTCAATGACTGCGCCATGGAACAGCTCAGAGATCTCATCCGGGAAGGCATAACCGAAGAACAGCTCGCCAAAGACCTGCTGGACATTTATAAGAGCATGGGCGCGGAAGGCTTTTCCTTCTCGCCGCTGGTCGGTTTTGGCCCTAACGCCGCGCTGGGCCACTATGAGCCGGGCAAGGCTGTCCTAAAGGCCGGCGACTGCATCCTGATCGATATCGGCTGCGTCAAGGACGGCTATTGCTCCGACATGACCCGCACCTTTTTCTGGAAAGAGGTTTCCCCGGAGCATCGAAAGGTTTACGAAACTGTGAAAGAAGCTGTCCTCGCCGCGGAATCTCTGATCCGTCCGGGCGTGCGTTTCTGCGACCTGGACGCCGCCGCGCGGAACTTGATCACAGAAGCGGGATACGGCCCCTATTTTACGCACCGGCTCGGCCACTCCATTGGCCTGGAAGACCATGAGTACGGCGACGTCTCCAGCGCGAACACCGCCTGCGTCCAGCCCGGCATGACCTTTTCCATTGAGCCGGGCATTTATCTGGAGGGCAATGTGGGCGTGCGCATCGAGGATCTGGCCCTTGTGACCGAGAACGGCGCAGTCATTTTAAATGCTTTCCCAAAGGAATTGGAAATCCTTTCTTAAAACTCTTATTTTTCTCTTAATCGGGTTGAAACTGCGCCCAAAAGCGCGTACATTGGTGGGGAACAAAGAGAAAAGTCATTTTTGAAAGGAAAGAGAACCCTATGAGATCCCGAAGATTTTTACCGCTTCTCTGTCTTCTTTTCTGCCTGCTGGCGGCCTGTTCCCTGCCCGTCTTTGCAGAGCAGAGCGAAGCTCCCGGTTTCCACGAGGATGCGGACGGAACCTATTATCTGAAAAGCGACGGCGCCCGCGCCTACGGCCCGCAGAAGATCACCGCAGACGGCGTCACCGCGACTTACTATTTTAACGCGAAGACCGGCTACCTCGCCACCGGAAAGCTTCGCATTGCCTCCTATAACGGCAAGCGCTACCTGGTGAACGCTAGCGGCATTGTCAACACCACTCCCGGCCTGAAATTTATCAAAAGCACCGGACGCGTATACTGCGTCATCTCCTCCGGCGGCGTCCTTGCCGCGGATAAAGCCGTCACCATCGGCACAAATACCTATTGCTTCAGCAAATCCGCTGTCATGTACACGAATGGCCTGCGCACCGTAAACGGTAAAAAATACCTTCTGAAAACCCTGAGCGTAAACGGTCAGGCCGAAGGCGAAACGTACTCCGTGGGCGTAGCCCAGACCGGCTGGCAGACCTATAAAGGCAAGACCTATTACTTCACCGCAAAAGGCGTCATGAAAACCGGACTCATCAAATACGACAACAGCCTGTACTACGCCACGGAAAAAGGCTCCCTCAAAACAGGCGCTTTCCGCTCCGGCACGAAGCTTTACTACGCCGACGCCGACGGCAAGCTGATGGTCGGCTGGGTTTTGCGCAGCGACAAAGGGAACAAATGGTATTACTATCACAAAACCACCGGCGCGATGGTCACAGGAAAATTTGTGAAAGACAATGGCTTCTATTATTATCTTGGCAAGGACGGCGCGATGAAAACCGGATGGTTCACCGTAAACGGAAAAACCTACTACGGAAAAACCACGTCTCCGAATCTGGGCGCAAGGGCCAAAAGCTGGCAAACCATTGACGGCAAAACCTATTACTTTAACACGAAGGGCGTCCTGCAAACCGGCTGGCTGAAGACGAAAAAAAGCGGCGTCTATTACCTGCATCCTGAGGCAGGCTATGTCATGACCGAATGGCAGACCATTGACAATAACTGGTTCTATTTCGATCCTGTCACAGGCCAGATGAAAACCGGATGGTTCACCGAAAACGGCAAGACCTATTACTTCCGCCCCGTGGACACGGAGAAAGGCCCCATGGGCTCCATGGTCACCGGAAAAGTCAAGATCAACGGAACCGTCTACAACTTCCTGACCACCGGAGTCCTGGAAGAAAAGGAAGAACCAAGCGGCAGTTTGAGCGTTACCGTAAATACAAAGAAAAACATTGTCACCATTTATAAAGGAAAAACTCCCATTAAAGCAATGTACTGCTCCACCGGAGCCGGGGATGCGACCCCGCTTGGTGACTACCAGATCCTGGATAAGCTTCCGACCCATGTGCTGGACGGCCCCTCCTACGGGTTCTATTGTTCCCACATTACCTCGGAAATCCTGTTCCATTCGATCCCGTATAACCGGCCGAACGACCACTACTCTATGTCGCCGGGAGCCTTTAATCTTCTGGGCACCCAGGCTTCTCACGGGTGCATCCGTCTGGCCTTTGCCGACGCGAAATGGCTGTATTACAATGTGCCTAAGAACACTCCGGTCAAGGTGAGCGCCACCTGTGAGACGCCACTGACTCCGGTTTCTTATGGAACCATTCCGTGGAGCCAGACCTATGACCCGACGGACGATGAGCTTTAATCCGCATAACTTTAAAAAAATGCTAAAAGGCGTTCGATCTGTAGACCGAACGCCTATTTTTTATGACGCGGTGACTCCTGTCTTCGAAATTTCAAACCGGAATTTCCCGCTCGAAAGCAGATATTTCGCCGTCAAAATGCCATTTCTCGTCTCCTGTCCGGCGTAAACCGCGCCTTCCGTCTCTCCAAACTCCGAAACGCCCTCTTCCACCGGCAGATACAGAACCGCCTCCGTATTCGCCGGAACCGTCGCGCAGTAGGATGTCATCACACCCTCTTCCGCCGTCCACGCACTCTCGATGACGCCATAATTCGAGGTATAGCTTCCTTCCAGCGCACGGTAATTCGAACCTGCCTGGGGCTGCAGAACAAAGCTCTGATACCCTGCTTTTCCAGCTTCATGATCAGTAGTAATACCGAGCTGGAATTCATACATCCAGGAACCCACCGACCCCAGCGCAAAGTGGTTAAAGGAGTTCATCGCACTGTTTCCGCCATCCTGGAAGGCCAGTTCATAAGAATTCCACCGCTCCCAGGAGGTCGTCGCCCCCAGCGTCACCGGGTATAACCAGGACGCATATTCTGTGCAGGCAATCATCCGATAAGCCGTCTCAGCCTGGCCGTTTCTGGTCAGCGCCGGAAGCAGGTTCGGCGTGCCGGAAAAGCCTGTGGTAATCGAATAAGCCGGGCAATCGAGTTTTCCGCCGCCGGTGCCTCCAAAGGTAAAGCCCTCGATCACACCCGCGCCGCCGTCGCTCTGGTTCGGGTCCGCCGCCAGCTCCGCCAGCCGTTTCGCCGCAAAGGCGCGATTTTCTTCTGAAAAGCAATTAAAATTCAGCGGCGTCGCATAGGAGCTCTGGGAATCCATCCGTTTTCCGTCCGCGCTTCTCGTCATGCCCGTTTCCGGGTCAATGTAAACGGCGTTCCACTCCGCTTTTGCTCTCGCATGGCGGGCGCGAAGCGTTTCGGCGTAAGCGGTTTCGCCGATGGCATCTGCCATGATCGCCGACACTTCCAGCATATAAATATAGATCGCATTGTTCACAATGTCCGGCGTCGTATTTCCGTCCAGGGACAGCCAGTCCGCCAGTCCCATGGTCATGCCGGAAAGTCCGGTGTAAACCGTTCCATTTGCTTCGAAGGGGCTCTTCGCCATCCCTTCCAGCCATGCTTTCATCGTCTCAAAGTTTTCCCGGATAATTCCCGTATCTCCATACTGGGTGTAAAGCTGCCACGGCACCATGCAGACTGCTGCTGCCCAGGTGGTACTGTTGTCGAAAGGTTCGTCGGTGGTGTGGCTGTAGGTGGGTACGGTCGTTCCGATTCCGCCGTTGTCGGCCTGGTCGTTGCGCAGGGCTACCATCCACTGACGGAAGAAGTTCTGTACATCCGCATTGTAGGTGGCGGTGCGGCAGAAGGCCTGGGCGTCGCCGGTCCAGCCCATACGCTCGTTGCGCTGGGGACAATCGGTAGGGATGGACATAAAGTTGCCGATCTGACTGCGCTGGATGTTCAAAAAGAGCTGGTTTAAATAGGCGGTGATCGTCTCGTCCGTCGTTGTCGCATGGTAGGTTCCGGTGATCTCCTGGACGGAGGACAGCACAATGCCTTTTACGTTTTCCAGCGGAAGCGCTTTCCCGGCGGACGGGAGTGTGATCTGGATGTAGCGGTAGCCGCGGTAGGTCAGATGCGGCTGAATCGTCACTTCGCGCGTTTCATCTTCTTTGGATGCAATGTAGAAATCCGTTGCCAGGGCGGCGCGGTAGGTGTCATGGAGGACACGCCCGGCTACGTTTGCGTGATAAGTTCCGTTTTCGCCGTAGAGTCCGGTGTAGTAGTCATTCGTATTGCAGGAATCCGCATTGCCCGGATAAATGTCCTCGCCGAAACGGAACAGGACGGTGTCGCCTTCTTTCAGCCAGCCGGCCGGAATCGTGACAGAGGGGACACCTGCCATCGCAATTCCCATATCATAGGTGTAGGTCGCGCCATCGTCGCTGTGGGTTTTCAGCACGCGTTTCGCCGTCAGGGTTTCCAGCGCGCGAATCGGTTCGTCGTAACGCGCCACAATGTCAAAATGAATCCAATCCCGCACTTCGATCACTTCACAGGTTTCCCATGCGGAAGCATCATAGCCTGCTTTTGTCCAGTCGGCGACTGCGTTTGCCTTGGCCGCGTTATAGCGCTCTCCCTGGAAGAAACTGCTGTATTCGATGGGGCCGTTCTGATAAACCTGCCAGGTGGACGGATTTGTGACAATGGTTTCTTTCGTTCCGTCCTCGTAGGTAAGCACGAGCTTCGCCAACAGGGCCGGATGATCGCCGAAGAAGTTATAATTTCCCGGTGTGAAGGTCATGTAGCCGACATACCAGCCGCCGCCCAGGAGCGCACCGACGGCGTTTTCTCCTTCAGAGAGCATGGCAGTCACGTCGTAGGCGTGGTAACAGAGGGTGTCGCGGTACTGGCTGTCCGCCGGGTTGAACCAGTCTTCACCCATGCGTGCGCCGTTGATGTACATTTCGTAGATTCCCATGGCGGTTACGTACATTTTAGCGGATTTCAGCGGTTTGGATACCGTGAATTCTGTCCGAAGCATTGGCATGGAACCGAAACTTGGGTCTGCATAGCCGAACGCTTCGCCGCTTACTTCGATTCCGTTTTCCGTAAGCTGAACGCCTTTCATGCCTTCGAAAATGCGGTAGGTCGCGCCGGTTGTCCGGTCGAAGAGCACTTCTTTGGCACTCTGGCCTACATCCAGAATTTTGTAGTTCGAGAAACGGGCTTTCGCACCTTTTCGGGAGGCGAAGCCGATGGAGTTCAGGTTCGGGAAGGTGTTAAAGTTATTTCCGGCAGGCATGGTGCTGACGGTGATGGCCGGGCGGACTTTCATGCGGCCCCAGACCAGTTCTTCCGGCCCGATGTAGAGTTCCTGGCCGTCTACGTGGATGGTGATGTTGCCGGTTTCGCAGAAAATATCGATGTTATGTACGGCGTCCGCATTTTCCGGGGTAAAAAGTTCGTCGATATTTACCGCATCGTTATCCTTGGCGGAGATGGTTCGGTAGGGTTTTTCGTCGGTGTCGCCCTGGGCGTAGCCGATGCGGTAAATGTTCAGTTTTGCGCCTTCTCCGGTTTTTACGCCGCTTAGGTCAAATTCGATGCGGATGTAGTTTTCGCCTGCAATGTTTTCGACGTTTTGGAATTTGTCGTTCAGGCGGAAGTCGTTTGCGCCGACGATCAGGGAAGCGGTTCCGCCTTCCAGGATCTGCATGTCGGTGTTCATGTGCCAGGCGCAGGCGCTTGCCGCGTCCAGGACGACGCTTTTGGTTCCGATGAATTCCGCGCCGTCCCAGGCTTCCTGTTTCGGGTTCATCAGGCCGGTTTCGAAGCGGGATGCGCTGGTGCAGGTCTGGCCGTCTTTGTCCCATACGGTCAGTTCAAAGCTGTAGGCGCTTTCGGCTTCCAGGGCGGTTCCTTCGTAGGAAATGTCTGTGGAACGGGCGCTTTCGATTTTGCCGGTGTTCCAGAGGGTTTCCTGGGTTACTTCATTTTTTACGAGGATTTGGTATGCGGTCTGTTTTTGGCCCTTTTGGTCGGATGACATGGCCCAGCTGAAGACGGGGGTGGGGTCTTCGACGGCGAGGGGCGAAAGGGTATTGCAGACTCTTAGGTTTTTGAGTTCCGTTGTCATATGGTTACCTCCGATATTTTTCGTTAGTTTTATCTTATCAAATTCTGGGGAGTTTTTAAAGGGTAAAATGTTGGGGGAGTGCCAGATACTGGTCAGTATTCCCTCAGCAGAAACGCCATATAAAGCGGAAGCGTAAGAATCTTCCCCGATCTTCCAACATTATAATCGCCCAATTTAATCGCAAGATTTACATGGTATTTCTCCGGATGCTGCAGAATTGTTTTTGTACTTTTGGTATTCCCGGTGGACGCCTTTACCTCAACCAGCGTACATTCCCCTTTGTAGCGGATCACAAAATCCACTTCCAGGCCGCTGTCCTTGTGGAAATAATATAATTTGCGTCCCATTTTTGCAAAAATATCCGCAATCAGATTTTCAAAGATTGCCCCTTTATATCCATAAAGATTGCCCTGCAAAATGTCGTATTGCATACCATCCTCCAGCATACTGACAAATAACCCGCAGTCCCTCATATACACCTTAAATACATCTTCCTCTGCATTCCCATCCAGTGGAAGCTCCGGAATAGATCGGTTATAGCAACGGGAAATCATCCCAGCGTCCTCGATCCACTGTAAGCTGCCTGCATACTTGGAAGCCGTAGAGCCTTTCTTCACAACGGAATACTGGAATTTTTTATTTTTCTTACTGAGCTGTTTCGGAATCGATTGGAAACATTCTTTGATACGGGATTTGTCTTTTTTCTCCGCATATTTTACCATATCATCCTCATAGGAACGGACAATATCTCTCTGGATACGCAAAACTTCATCCATCTGCTTCGTATCCACAAAAGTCTGCACCACGTCCGGCATACCGCCCACCGCCACGTACTGTAAGAGCAATTGCTTCATACGATTATGCAGTACCTCTGGAACCGGCTTTTCCTCTTCCAAACTTTTTTTCAGCATTTCGATAATTGGCATCTCAATCCCGTTTGCCCATAAAAATTCCTCAAAATCCAACGGATACATATCGATCACGGTTTCCGAACCGACCGGAATGGATTTCGGTTCTTTCCCGTACCCTTTCACACCCAACAAAGAACCTGTCCCGATTACATCGTACCGCCCGTCGATCCGGAAAAATTTCAAGGCGGTTCGGGCATCCGGGCAATCCTGGATTTCATCCAGCACAAGAACAGTCTCTCCGGCTTCAAAGGTAGCCGCGCTGCCCAACAATGCAGACAGCATCATAACAATATGATCAATCTCCAAAGAGCCGGAAAACACAGCGGCGTAATCCGGATTTTCAAAAAAATTGAGGTACACAACTCTTTTATAATTTTTCTTTGCAAAGTCCAGGACGGAAAAGGTCTTTCCGCATTGTCTGCACCCTTTTATAATCAATGGTTTGTGGTTCGGGGTGTTTTTCCATTCCAGCAAACTCTGCTCAATTTTCCTTTTCAGCATATCAATTCAGCCTCCTTAACCTGCCATTGCTTTCATTATATTAAGTGCTATCAACTTTTTCAAGGGACTTTTGTATTAAAAATCAATTTTTTCAAGGAACTTTTTTTCAAAAGTATCAACTTTTTTCACACACAGAAAATGCAGATGCCCTTATCCGAACACCTGCATGCGGCTGTATCCATTTTTCTATAACTCCCTCACCACTTCCAACAAATCTTCCAACTTCTGCGCCGGGCCTCCCAGCATCCTCACCACCACATCTCCCTCCGCCAGCCTGCTCGCCCCTCCAAAAACCCCTTCCGTCCCATCCACAAGCTCCCGCACCTTCCGAAACCACTCCTCATCCCTCTCATACCCAAACAAAACCAGGTTCGCCAAATGCGTAGCCCCTTCATACATCCCGGTTTCTTCCATAGAAAAGCGCTCCGGTTCAAAGCGCGTATTATCCAGATAAATCAGCCGCCCTTCCCGCCGCACCTCCACCAGATTATAATAAAACCGATAGGCAAACCGCTCCCCGGAAGCCGCCCTCCCGCAGGAAAGCACCTCCTGAAGCATCATCTTCGCCCCCGTCCCTCCCAACTCAACCTGTAACCGGCTCTCAAACGCCGACTGCGCAAACGGAATCGTCGGCAAAGGCCGATAAATCAGCTCCCCGCCATCCTCCACCCGGATTTTCGCCATCCTTTTCGCACATCCCTCGTTCATTTTATGGATTTTCTCATAAGACTGGGAAAAAAATTCCATGCTCGCGCCCTTTTTCACCCAAATGTGAAATTCCTGGCAATCTCCCGCCAGAATCCCGGCGGAAGCGGACATCAGCATCACCCGCATCCGCTCCTCATAAAACGGCTGCATAATCTTAAAAGGCGCGGTAAACCCCACATCCTCCAAAATCGTCCGTCCCTCTTTCGGGCCTGCCGTCAGGCTGACCCTCGAAACCTTCCCAAACGGATTTTCCATTTTCTCAGCATCCTTCCAGCAGGACATTTTTCCGAATCCATTCCACCACAGCCTGGACTCCTTCCAAATCCCGAATATTCGTAAAAACAAAGGGCCGCCCGCCCCGCATCTTTTTCGAATCCCGCTCCATCACATCCAGGCTCGCCCCCACGTAGGGCGCCAGATCAATTTTATTGATCACCAAAAGATCCGACCGCGTAATCCCAGGGCCGCCTTTTCGGGGAATCTTATCCCCTTCCGCCACATCAATGACAAAAATCGTCGCATCCACCAGCTCCGGACTAAAGGTCGCCGACAGATTGTCGCCGCCGCTCTCAATAAACAAAATCTGAATATCCGGAAATTTTTCCATCATTTCGTCCACAGCTTCCAGATTCATGGAGGCATCCTCCCGAATGGCCGTATGCGGGCAGCCCCCGGTTTCCACGCCAATGATCCGTTCCCGCGGAAGCACACTGTTTTTGCTCAGAAATTCCGCGTCTTCCTTCGTATAAATGTCATTGGTAATGACTCCAATGCTGTATTCTTTTGCCATGATTCGCGTCAGGCACTCAATGAGCGCGGTTTTTCCCGAACCCACCGGGCCCGCCACGCCGATTTTCACATAGGACATATTCTTTCTCCTCTACGACATATAAATTCTGGAATACAGACCCTCGTGCTGCATGCACCGAATGTCAAACCCTGGCGTGCCCGCGCCAAACATTTCCTCCGAAAGTGTCCGCACCCGTTCCAAAAGCTCCTCCAAAAGCCCGTAAGTCCCGCACAAAATCTGCTGCCCCGCCGACTGGCTCAATGGAATGCTCTTCACGCAATTCGTAACCATCGCCGACGTCTGTGTATAAAGGTAATGGCGCAGAAGCTCCTCTTCTTCCAGGCCCACCGCCGCGCAGAATGTTCCATAGGCAATGGCATGCGACGCCTGCCGTCCCTTCCGCCTATCCACATACTGTAAAAATACCGGACTTTTGTAATCCACCGGAAGTCCCCCAAGAGTCTTCAGGAAACGGGACCCCATTTTGTCGGAAGCCTCCCGAATCTCTCTTGGACTTTTTCCGGCACGAATCCGCTCTTCCAGTTCCTCCAGCTTCGCCAGGTCTCCGGCTTTGGCCGCCAGAAAGGTCAGCCGGACACCCAGCAAATCGGTGTAAAGGATACTGTATTCCAACTTTTTCTTTATAAATTCCGCCGCTTCCTGCGCATTCGTGACCAGCCCCTTCTGAATGTACGTCTCCAGACCGTAGGAATGGGAATACCCGCCAATGGGGAACAGGGCGTCGTTGACCTGAAGCAGCAAAAATTCGTTTTGATGGCTCATCGTCTCTCCTAATGGGTATGCGCGTTGATGGAAGCGGAAATGCGTCTGTCAAAATCCAGTTTCACTTCCCGCACCTGTGCTTCCACGCCGGGCAGCTTACTCAGCATCAGCAACATCGGCTCATTGTAGGGCGTAATAAACGAATTTTCTTTTTCGCCCCAGAACAGCGATGCGTGGCGATTCCCGATTTCATAGCAGACTTTCGCAGCCATCTGCGGATGAAAGGGATCCACCCAGATCAAAATTGCCTTACACGGAGGGATATTGACCGCAATCACCGTGTCTCCTTCCACGCCCAGCACGTCCCCCTGAGAAAGTCCCCTTGTCAAAATGCTGTCGTCCAGCCGAATCCCAACTTCCCGGCCCGCGGCGCTTACCTTCCTGTGAATTTTCTTAAAAGCTTCATCCCACGGGATGTCCACGTAGTCCACCGTTTTCCCGGAAAACCCATCGTCCGCGCAGTTTCCTAAAATTTTTTCACAAAGCATTGCATTTCTCCCACTTTACCATTTTCCAATCAGCATCAGGACGCCCGGAATCCAGGCCGTCGCCACGCCTTCAAATACCTGAAGCGCCGGGACGAATTTCCCCAGCTTCTTTCCCAGAATGTCCTCCACAAAAGCCGTGCCCCACAGGATTCCCCATAAGTACCAGATCACAGCCCAGCGGATGTCCGGCGTGATGCCAAGGGACGGAATTCCCACAAAGCCTTCCAATGTTCCGAAAATGAACGCATTGACCGCAACGAATGTGGAAAACCACGCAAACGGAATCCCGCTCAGGTTAAAAATATTATTGATCGCCACAAACAGATACGTAAAGCAGAACAGCAGCCCGGTTCCTGCCGCGTAATAATTTCCCTGTACCAGATTTACGAAATTAATAAACAGGGAAAGGCCGCCGGTAAAGAGGTTCATGACCGCCGCTGATTTTTTGTCGACCTTGCTCAGATTGCAAATGCCGTTGTTGATCAGGACGATTCCTACGAACAGTAAACACACACCTAACATTTTTTCACTCCTCTGAAGTTTTTCTGAAAAGCTCCTTCCCGTAATGGCAAACGCTGCGCTGCCGCGAATATGGGACATGGAGGTTTTCTTAGAATAAGTTATACAACTGGGTCAGCGGAAGCTTTTGGGCCGGCTTGGAAGTGATGCTTTCGCCGTCTGCACGGACTTCGTAGGTCTCCGGATCTACCGTGATTTCCGGGGTCTTGTCGTTCAGCTTCATATCCTTTTTCCCAATATTCCGGCAGTTTTCCACCGGAACCACCGTTTTTTCCAACCCATATTTTGCCTTTACATCTTCCGCCATAGCTGCCTTGGATACGAAAGTCAGGCACGCGGCATTTTTTGCCTTTCCGTGCGCCGCGAACATTGGCTGATACAGAACCGGCTGCGTCGTCGGGATCGAAGCGTTCGCATCTCCCATTTTCGAGGCAATGATCATCCCGCCCTTAATCACCATATCCGGTTTTACGCCGAAAAACGCCGGATTCCACAGCACCAGATCCGCATACTTTCCTTCCTCCACCGAGCCGACATATTTGGAAATGCCATGGGTAATCGCCGGATTGATCGTATATTTTGCAATGTAGCGTTTTACGCGGAAGTTATCATTTCCCGCGCCCTCGTCTTCCGGAAGCGCGCCGCGTTCGTCTTTCATCTTGCTGGCGGTCTGCCAGGTGCGGGTGATGACTTCACCAATGCGGCCCATTGCCTGGGAATCCGAACTCATCATGCTGAAAACGCCCATATCATGGAGCACATCCTCCGCCGCAATCGTTTCCGGCCGGATACGAGAATCCGCAAAAGCCACATCCTCCGGAATCTTTTTGTCCAAATGATGACAAACCATCAGCATATCCAGGTGTTCGTCCAACGTATTGACCGTAAAAGGCATGGTCGGGTTCGTCGAAGAGGGGAGGATATTCGGAGTCGACGCCGCTTTGATGATATCCGGGGCATGGCCGCCGCCAGCGCCTTCCGTGTGATAAGTGTGAATGGTACGGCCGCCGATGGCGTGAATCGTGTCCTCCACGCAGCCGCCTTCATTTAAGGTATCGGTATGAATCGCAACCTGGACGTCGTATTCATCTGCCACATTCAGGCAATGGTCGATGGCCGCCGGCGTGGAACCCCAGTCTTCGTGAAGCTTCAGCCCCATTGCTCCGGCTTTCACCTGTTCAATCAGTGCACGCTCATCGGAGCAATTTCCCTTTCCAAGGAATCCCAGGTTCATCGGGTATTCTTCAGCGGCTTTCAGCATCATTTCCATGTTCCATGGGCCGGGTGTGCAGGTGGTTGCATTGGTTCCGTCAGCCGGGCCCGTGCCGCCGCCGATCATCGTGGTCACGCCGGAGTACAGCGCGCAGTCAATCTGCTGGGGACAAATAAAATGAATATGCGTATCAATGCCGCCTGCGGTAACAATCAGATTTTCTCCCGCCAACGCCTCCGTCGACGCCCCCACGGTCATGCCCGGCGTAACGCCATCCATGATACTGGGGTTCCCCGCCTTTCCGATTCCCTTAATCTTGCCGTCTTTGATTCCGATATCCGCTTTCACGATCCCGCTGTAATCGACGATCAGCGCATTGGTAATCACCAGATCCAGATCGCCGTCCGCGCTTGTAGTCTTTACCGACTGCCCGCAGCCGTCCCGGATTGTTTTTCCGCCCCCGAATTTGATTTCGTCGCCGTAGGTGGTGTAGTCTTTTTCCACTTCAATTACCAGGCTGGTATCGGCCAGTCTTATTTTGTCCCCGGTAGTGGGGCCGTACATCATTGCATATTTTTCGCCGGAAATTTTTACGCTCATTGTCTGCCTCCTATTCCATAAAGCCTTTTAACCTTGCGCGCTCCAGGGCGGCGGGTTTGGCCGTCTCGGAAATCTGGCCGCAGGTCAGGTCATTGCAGCCGAAAACCCGCTTTGTGCCGCCCATCTGGGTCAGGGTCACTTCCTTCTGCTCGCCCGGCTCGAACCGAACCGAGGTTCCGGAGGGAATGTCCAGATGATAGCCATAGGCCTGGGCGCGGTCAAATTTCAGGCAGCGGTTGACTTCGAAGAAATGAAAATGGGAGCCTACCTGAACAGGTCGGTCTCCCACGTTGGATACCATAATTTTTACGACGGGTTTTCCGGCGTTTAGTTCGATTTCTCTCGCCTTGGGGATGATTTCGCCGATTTTCATTTTGCGCTCCTCCTTTTACTGAATCGGGTTATGAACGGTCACGAGTTTGGTTCCGTCTGGGAAGGTCGCTTCTACCTGAACTTCCGCTACCATGTCGGCGACGCCGTCCATGACTTCCTCTTTAGTCAGCAGTTTCGTGCCGAGCTGCATCAGTTCGGTTACGGCTTTTCCGTCTCTGGCGAGTTCCAGGAGTTCGGAGCTGATATAGGCGACTGCTTCGACGTAGTTTAGTTTCAGGCCGCGGTCTTTGCGTTCTTTCGCAAGGTTGCCGGCCATGTGGAGCATAAGTTTTTCCTGCTCCTTTGGGGTTAATCTCATATTAGGGGCCTCCTTTGCTTGTGGAATTTGGGGAATAGAAAAAGGCAACGGTGCCGTGCAGCGCCGTTGCCTGGATTCCTCTTCAGGAATATGTGGACTATATTAGCATCTTTTTTGGTGATTGTCAAAAGTTTTTTTGGGACACCTTTTATTTCTTCTTTGTCCTGCTCAGCACAACGCTCTGAATCAGAAGGAACAGACACAGCATCGCCGCGATGGTGATACCCGTCCACCACGCTTCGTCAAGTCCGATTGATGAAACGATGTTCTGGATCGTGTTCAGCGAAAGCACGCCAAAGAATGTGCCGATGATATTTCCGACGCCTCCCGTCAGGAGCGTGCCTCCGATAATCGAGGAAGCGATCGCATTCATCTCCATGCCGCTTGCGTTCGAGGTAGCGGCGCTTCCGAGGTGCATGAAATAAATATATCCGCCGATTCCTGCCAGCAGACTGCAGATCAGGTGCGCCAGGAATTTCGTCTTTTTTACGTTGATGCCGAGCATCAGCGCGCTCTGTTTGTTTCCGCCGACCGCATAGAAATTACGTCCGAATTTCGTCCAGCGCAGCATGCAGAACATCAGAATGACGATCACAATGGCGATGACCGAGCCAAGCTCAACCGTCGTGTCGATATAAATTCCTTTCTTGTTCACGTAGCCAAGTCCGGGCAGGATGAATTTGATTTTGCGCAGCGCCTTGAACGCCTCGTTCGATACGCTGATCGGATTCGTATGTATAATCGTCGTCAGGCCGCGGGCAAAAAACATTCCTGCCAGGGAAACGATGAACGGCTGGATATCCAGGTACGCCACCAGAAAGCCCTGCACGACGCCGAAAGCGAGTCCGATACCAACCGCGATCAGAAATGCCGTAAACGGATTGCCGCCCTGCAGCTCAAGGTGTACGGCACAGCTCATGCAGACCAGACCGACTACGCCGCCGATCGAAATATCGATTCCCTGGGTAATCATGACAAGGCTCATTCCGCACGAGGTGATGATCAGTCCCGCGTTGGCATCGAGGATGTTGAAAAACATCTGCGCCTTCAAAAATCCGCCCTTCAGGAAGAGAATCGCGCCGATATACATCACAAAGAAGGCGACGATTGTAATCACCAGCAGAAGGTTCGCATCAGAAAGTCCTTTTTTCTTTTTCATTTCCGGCATATCAGCCCACCTCCTTTGTCGGAGTTTTGAAACGCTTGCCAAGCTCAGACATCTTCTCGCGTACAACCGGAGCGCTCATGACTACCAGAATAATGACCACGACCGCCTTGTATGCGGGAAGTGCGTCCGAAGATACTTTGAACTTATAAAGTGTGGTCGTAAGAAGCTGAATGACATACGCCGCCAGGACAGACGCCCAGATGTTGAATTTACCGCCGCCGAGCGAATTGCCGCCGAGCGCTACCGCGAGGATCGCGTCCATCTCGATGTTCTGCGCGATGACGGAGTAGTTGATCGATGAAATGCGGCTTACCTTGATCAGCGCCGCAACCGATACGCACACACCGAGAATGACGAACGACAGAATCTTGATCGCCGCCGGCTTCAGGCCGTTCAGTCGGGCTGCGCTCTCATTGATACCTACTGCCTGCGTATAGATTCCCAGGTTGGTGAATTTCAGCACCAGGGCGATCACAATGAAACAGAGTACCGCGATCAAAAACGGCGTCGGCATGGCAATTCCTGGGATAAATCCGCCGAAATACGTGAATTTCTCGCCCGGAACGATCGGCAGCGTGTTGTTATTCACCCACGCGGCAATCGAACGTCCTGCTGTGTACAGAATCAGCGTCGCAATCATCGGCTGAATCTTAAAACCTGCCACAAGAATACCATTAAAGGCGCCGCACAGCATTGCCGCCGCGCAGGCTGCCAGAAAACCCACAAAAACCGGAGCAGCCAGCTCAGCCGGTTTGGCCTCCCCGCCGCAGATGACGCGCAGCAGAACGCTTCCACTGATGGCAATCGTCGCACCTACCGAAATATCCTGCCCGCCGGTCGCCGCCGTCACCAGTGTCATTCCGATCGCAAGGATCGCAAGCTCGGAACCATTGTTCAGCACAGAAATCAGGTTTCCGGAAAGCACCGGATCCCCGGCGCTGTTCGTGCCGAGCGTGATCTTAAAGAATGTCGGATCCATAATGAGGTTGAAGACCAGAAGAAGCAGCAGCGCAACAACCGGTATCACCATCTGTGAATGGAAAAAAGCACTCACCGGATTCATCTTTTTCGCTGTCTTTTCCATTATACGCTCTCACCTCCCGCAATTGTGCTCATAATCTTATTCTGATTCAGATCTGCTCCGGTCAGCTCGCCGACCACCTTGCGGTCGCGCATTACGATCAGTCTGGAGCAGGTGCGCAGCATTTCGTCCGTCTCCGAAGAAATAAACGTCACGCTCATTCCCTCTGACGCAAGCTTCAGCACGAGTTTCTGAATCTCTGTCTTTGTACCGATGTCAATTCCGCGTGTCGGCTCATCCAGAATCAGGTACTCCGGATGCGCAAACAGCCAGCGCGCCAGAATGACCTTCTGCTGATTTCCGCCCGACAGTGATTTGATCGGCGTATCCGCGGAAGCTGTCTTGATTTCGAGAAGCTTGATGTACTCCTCCGCCGCCTTCTGCGCTTCTGCCTTTGAGAACGGCCGGAAGAAGCCCCGGAGTACCTGCGCCGCCAGAATAATATTGTCCCGCACGGAAAGGTCGCCGATGATACCGTCCACCTTACGATCCTCCGGCAGATACGCGATTCCGTTCTTCATCGCATCCAGCGGGTTTTTGATCTTTACATCTTTTCCTTTTACCTTTACTTTTCCGGCAACTACATGATCGGCTCCGAAGATCGCACGGACGCACTCGCTTCGTCCGGATCCAAGAAGACCGGTAAATCCGTTTACCTCGCCCTTATTGATATGGAAATCAAACGGATAAATTCCGGCATTGCTTTGCAGTCCCTTCGCCTCAAATACAGGCGTACCCGCATCTGCCGCGCTGTATTCTTCACTTTCTCCGCGAATCTCCGCCATGTCGTCGAACTCCTTACCGAGCATCTTCGCCACAAGCTTCAGGCGCGGAAGATCCTTTATCTCATACTGGCCGACCAGTTTTCCGTCGCGCAGCACCGTAATCTTATCGCACACCTCGTAAACCTGATCCAGGAAATGCGTGACAAAAATAATTCCCACGCCCTTCGCACGCAGATCCCGCATCAGCTTAAACAGCTTCTCAACCTCACTCTCATCAAGCGACGAGGTCGGCTCATCCAGAATCAGCACCTTACACTCCATGTCTACCGCACGCGCGATCGCGACCATCTGCTGAATCGCAATGGAGCAGCTCGAAAGCTGCTGCGTCGCCTTCGCCGGTATCCCAAGAGACTGTAAAATACGATCCGTATCCGCATTGATCTTCTTCCAGTTCTGCTTCCAGCCCTTTCCTCTGCCGATGTACATATTCTCTGCCACCGTCAGATTCGGACAGAGCGTAATTTCCTGGTATACCGTGCTGATTCCAAGCTTCTGCGCGCCCTGCGGAGAGTGGATATTTACCGCACCGTTCTCGCCTTTCAGGTAAATCTCTCCGCTGTCCTTTCCGTAAACGCCTGTCAGAACCTTGATCAGCGTGGATTTTCCAGCTCCGTTTTCTCCCATCAGCGCGTGGATTTCACCCTCGCACAGTGAAAAATCCACATTCTGCAGCGCACGTACACCGGGAAAGCTTTTTGAAATGTTTTTCATTTCCAATACAACGTTCTCTTTCACCAGAGTATCACCTCTTCCTGCCTTCTTTCAAAAAGCGCGGCGTGGGTTCGCCACACCGCGCTTCGCCTTTTCATAAAACGGCTGTCTTATGATTGTTCACTGTGAGGATCAGATTCCGTAATTGTCTACGTCTTCCTGTGTGATCGTGGTAGCGTCAAAGCCAACTTCTACAGAGTAGATTACCTTCTCTTCGATCTCCTCGCCAGCCTCAAGCTTCTGGATGATCTCGTCGATCGTGTCTGCCTGGAACGGGTTGCACTGTCCGTCATAGTTCCAGTTTCCTGCAAGCAGCTCTTCCAGAGCCCAGGAGTTGCAGTCAAAGCCCATGATGATGACATCGCCGTCAACGCCGTGAGAGATGCCGCTTGCATCGAGAGCTGCCACAGCGCCCTTTGCCATATCGTCGTTCTCAGCGTAGATTACGTTGAAGGATTCGCCGGAATCGATAACGGACTGAACGATCTGCTGTGCCGTCTCTGCGTTCCAGTCAGCGCCCTGCTGTACTACGTAGTTCCAGCTGTCGTTTGCTTCTACTGCTTCGTCAAGAGCGGTTGTACGTCCGATCTGTGCGTCTGAACCAAGCGTACCCTGAATATGGATGATATTGTACTCGTCAAGTCCCTGCTCTTCCATCCATGAAACGGCCGTTACGCCTTCTTCTGCCATGTCGGATACAACTGCCGCTGCATACAGTTCCTCGTCAGCATCCAGCATACGGTCAAACAGGATTACCGTAATGCCCTGGTTTGCTGCAGATTCCAGAACGTCGTCCCAACCGGTCGTATCAGCCGCTGAAATCAGAAGATAATCTACCTCATCCGTGATGAATCCTTCTGCTGCCTGGATCTGCTCTTCATTCGTCAGGCTGTAGAAGAAGGAAGTCTCGTATCTGCCGCCATTGTCTTCGCCCTCTGCGCCAAACACTCTCTCGAAGTCCGCTACATTCGCCGTGCGGTATCCGGACTCGTTCGGGTCGTTGTTGATGATGCCAACCTTAATCGTATCCTCTTCTGCAGATGCTGCCGTGCATGCTGACAGAGCCATTCCAGCCGCTAATAAAACCACTAATTTCTTGTTCATGTTCGATTCCTCGCTTTCTTGATTTGATAGTATCAGTTTAAATTAGAAAATGAAAAATGTCAATCGCTTTTATGCATTTTCACGAAATTCAGCTAAATTTACAATCATTTTTTGTACTATTCATTGGATTTCTTCCGAATTTTTATCACCTCGCATGAAATAGTCTCCAAAAAAGTTAATAATTTTACAGTAACCTCGGTATTGTGTTTGATTTTTTCCGGTCGCGCAAAAAAAGACAGGCTCCAAACCTGTCTTTTTCTTATGTGCAAACTGACCAATGACACCTCGAAAGGCGGCTTCCGCGCCCCGGAAAGTTAAAAATTTTACGATTGCCATGCGAATACCGCAGCATAGTATGCCGCTTACGATATCGGACAGCCCGCGCATCAGTATTCCCGCGACGCGATCAGATCCTCCGTCAGATCCTCCGGCACAAAGTACGTCTCGTCCACATAGCTGTACTTTTCCGGCGTCTCGCCATTCTCAAGCTGCTGAATAATCATCTCGACACGCGGGCCGTTCAGGGGATTGCATTCCACGTCAAGATTAATCTGGCCGTTCATGCAGGCGGTCAGCCCCGCCTCCGTCGCGTCAAAGGAGATAATAATAACGTCCCCGTCGACGCCGTAGCTGATACCGGCTTCCTCAAGCGCCTGAATCGCCCCGAACGCGGAATTGTCGTTTTCACAGTAGATCACGTCGATATCCGTATCCGTCTCAAGATATTCCGCTACGACCTCATACGTCTTTGCCTGCGTATATTCTCCCTCGAGACAGGCCGCAATCTCCCAGTTTTCATGGGCCGCGACGCCGTTCTCAAGCCCTTCCGTCCGGCCGATCTGGGATGTGGCTCCCACCGTCCCCTTCACATGAAGAATGGAAATCTCCTCATCCGCCCGGCCCTGCTCCTCCAGATATTCTTCGAGCCATTCCATGGCCGTCACGCCCTCCGCGTAGAAATCAGACCCTTCCCATGCGGTAAACAGGCTCTCGTCCTCCGTATTGATCATCCGATCCATAATAATGACCGGAATCCCGGCGTCCTTCGCCTCCTGAAGCACCTCGTCCCAGCCTTCCTCGACCGCCGGGGCAAAGACAATGTAATCGACCGCCTGGAGGATGTAATTGCGGATCGCCGAAATCTGGTTCTCCTGCTTCTGCTTCGCGTCATTGAACATCAGCTCGTAGCCTTTCTCTTCTGTGAAGGTATTGCGCATTGATTCCGTGTTCGCCACACGCCAGTCAGACTCCGCTCCCACCTCGGAAAAGCCGATCACGATATTCTCATTCTCCGCCTCTGTCTGAACCGCCTCTCTGCTGCCGCCTGTACAACCTGTGCTCCCAAGCGCAGCCAGGATAACCGCAGTCAGGAATCCGTATTTTTTTCCGCAGCTTTTCTTCATAGAGCCCTCCTTTTAATCCTCCCCGGAATCCGGCCTGCCGGGCAGCCGTTTCGGAATCCGGACGCAGACTCTTGTCCCTACGCCCACCCTGCTGTCAACCGTAAGCCCATACGGCGCTCCAAACAGCAGCTCCAGCCGCTCGTGCACCGTCGTAAGGCCAAAGCCGACCTGGTGTCCGTGCGCAATCGACTCGCGCACCTGCTCCAGACGCTCCGGCGTCATGCCCGCTCCATCGTCCTCGACGGACAGAAAGATATCGCCGTCTTTCTCAGAACCCGCGATAAAAATATGCCCTTCCCCGCGCTTCTGCTTGATTCCGTGGTACAATGCGTTTTCCACGAGCGGCTGAAGCGTCAGCTTCGGTATCTCGTACTGTCCAAACTCCGGCGCAATGTAAATCTGGTACGCAAGAATATCCCGATACCGCACATGCTGAATCTCAAGATAGCTGCGGACGTGCTGTTCCTCCTCCCGCAGCGTGATCACGTCCCGGCCATTGCTCAGAGAGGTTCGGAAAAAGGACGACAGACTTGTCACCATCTCGACGGCCTGTTCATTTTTCTCCATCTCGATCAGCCAGACGATGGCGTCCAGCGTGTTATACAGAAAGTGCGGGCTGATCTGAGCCTGCAGAAGCGCCAGCTCCGCGTTGCGCAGGCTGATCTGCTCCTGGCGGTTCTGCTCGATGAGCTGATTCAGTCTGCCGACCATGTTCTCGACGCCGTCGTTCAGCGTCTGTATCTCATACTCCTGCGCCTGCACCGGCATTCTGGCCGTAAGATCGCCGTTTCCGATCGCTTGTACCCTCTGGCACAGATCGCTGATCGGCTTCGTAATCGATCTGCCGAATTTCAGAGAGCGATAAATCATCCCCACCATCAGCAGTACCATAAGCACGACAATCAGCGAAACTTCCACATAAAGATTCTTCTGCATCTCTGTCTGCAGGTCGTCCAGACGGGCCGCCTCATAATATAAATAATTGTACATATACTCCTGGATCAGCTTGGTCAGAATATAGATATTATTCTCAAGCTGAAGCACCCGGTCGTCATAATTGTCCGTCTCTTCAATCTGATAAATCTTTTCCTCGAGGTTCAGGCAGAGATTTAGCACACCGTTGATCGCCTTCCAGCTCTCCTTATCGGTCGTCGTCTCAAGAAGACTGCGCGCAAGCTCCTGCGCCGACTGCACCTCCTCAACGGGAAGCCCCTCGGAATAATGACTCTGCACGACGTAATAATACATTTTCAGATCGATATCGTCTTTGAAATCCTGGTTAAACTCTGACGCTGTCGTCACATTATGAAGTACCTCAGAGTATTTGCTGACATAGGAAATCAGCAGCAAAAACGTAGCCAGCACCATAACAAGCACTGGAACGAAGAAAAAAAGCACGAGCTTGCGCAGCCTGTCCTCAAGCATCACATGCCCCTGTTTTTCCCGGCGGAGTCCAAACGGCAGCTTCATCCGCGTTTCCCTCCTGTCCGGTAATCTCTTGGGGTGCAGCCCTGGGTTTTACGGAATACGTAGCTGAAATAATGCGAATCCTTATACCCCACCTCGGCGGCAATCTCCGAAGCCCGCCGATCCGTCCCGCGCAGAAGCTCCTTCGCCCTCTCCATCCGCTTCTGCGTCAGGTACTCCACAAAGGTCTGCCCCATTTCCTGGCTGAACACCGCGCTGAAATAATTCGCGGTAACGTTCGTATAGCCCGCCACCTCTTTCAGCGAAATCGCTTCATCCGCAAAATTCCGGTCGATGTATTCCAGCGCCTGCCGTATGATCGCGCTGCCGCTTCCCTGCTCTTCCTTATCCCGCAGCTCCAGCGCGCACCGCAGTACAGCGCACATGTATTCCTTTAATATAGAAACGGAAATATTCTGTCCTCTGGGAAGCGCTGGGAGCGTATCAATGAAATCCTCCTGTGGATATCCCAGAGATTCGATATACGCCGTCACCGTAAACCGCACGTTCAGCATCAGATACTGACAGAACAGCCGGGAACCTGCCGCGTCGTATACGCTGCCTATGTACTCCTCCACGAAAGCCTCCACCTGCTCCGCCGTTCCGTCCTTAAGAAAGCCCTGCAGAATCTGCGGGTCAATCTTTGCCATATCTACATTTTTCAGGCTGCTCTCATCATCCTGCCCGGCCGGTTCTCCGGTATGCTCCGCAGCTTCACGCTCTCCCGCCAGATGACGGCTGGAAAAAATCTGGCTGACCTCGTCAAAACGCGCCGTCAGCTCGTTTCGGAACTGTTCCAGATAATTCTTCTGTTCCCGCTCGCTGTCGATCTTTTCCCGCACCTCGTTCAGCGTCCGAATCAGCATCGTTTTCGTGATCGGCTTCAAAAGATACTGCTCCACGCCGATGCGGATCGCCTGTCTCGCGTATTCAAAATCATCATATCCGCTGATGATAATGATCTTCGTGCCGGGAAACTCCCGGCTGACATGGCTGCTCAGCGCCAGGCCGTCCATAAACGGCATCTTGATGTCTGTAATCAGAACGTCCGGCTGCAGCTTCCGGATCATCGGAAGCGCCTGCTCCCCGTCGCCTGCATCGCCCACCAGGATATAGCCGTACTGCTGCCACGGAATGATGTCGCGCAGCCCCTCGCGGATCAGTGTCTCGTCCTCCACCAAAAATACCTTCAGCATCGTATTATTCCTCTTCCATTATTTTCAGATCAGTTACCTCGTTCGAGCTGCGGAAGATCGTCTTCATCTCCGTATAGATGAACGGCGAAACGCGCTTAGCCAGAATACAGCCGTTGATCGTCCCGCGGAACAGCCAGAACGCACAGATAGTAGTACAGCATCAACGCTCTTCTCTTCACTATGTACACCAGCATCAGCGAGTTGTACAGAAACGCGGGGTTCCGGTCAACGACGAAACAGCACGCCTCTATAAAAGAATGACGCAAAATCCATTCGAAATTCAACCTTCGTGTGCTGAAAGAACAGGCCGTTCAAAAGGAACGCAGATCGGAAGGTTTTAAAAAGCAAAGCCGTTTTCGGAATGGGGCGGAGACAATACCATCCGTCCTTCGCCGAAAATGCGGAATTGATAAAATACAAATACCCTTTTGACTACCTAATCATTCTATATCTTATTATACTTACGAAAGCCAGAACCGTCAACGCAGTTCTATCCAGTATCCATAGCAAGGCAGAGGAACGCAAACAGCAGCAGATACCGCTGCCTGTTGCCCCTCAAATGTCTGCTCGTGCAGGCATGGCAGCCGCCTGCCGAGCTTATCACACAAAACTTTTAACTCTTTTTAATAAACCGTCGAGCCAAAGGGCATCAGCGCCAGCTTCGCCAGTTTAAAATGCTGCTTTCCAAAGGGAATTCCCACAATGGTACAGCAAAGGATCACGCCCATCACGGTGGATTCCAGTGCCAGCGGAAGTCCCGAAACCAGCAGCCAGATCACATTCAGCAGAAAGGAAACCGTTCCGCCGCCATAATGCACTTCCTTTCCAAATGGGAAGAAGGAAAGTCCCGCAAATTTAAAACATTGTTTCCCAATTGGGATTCCGACGATCGTGATGCACCACAAAACGCCCGCGAAAGCCCAGCTAAGTCCGCTTAAAAATCCTCCACAGAGGAACCATAAAAAATTTCCAAGGCATCCCATACTACTGTCCTCCATTCTGTAAAAGCCTGTTCTCCCAGTTATGCAGGTCTGCTAAGATTTCCAAAACTCTTGCTTTTGCCGTGATGACCTGTTCTCTGGCTTCTCCGATTCTGGACTGCACCAGCCAGTCCGCGATCACGCCGTCAAAGAAGAAGTCCGCAAAGGTTAAAAAGGAACTTACTTCTACCCGGATATCCATGGGAACGTCGATATCGCGGAGTTCTTTCTGGAGCTGGCGCAGATAGTAGCGCGCTTCTTCCATTTCCATTTTGGCATCGTCGAGACGGCTGTGTTTCATCATGCTGACGAACATTCCGCCTCCGAACAAATCCCAGAGTCCCCAGTTTCGGGCGCCGTTCAGGCTTCTTTCTACTCGTTCGAGACTGTCCAGGGAGAGGTTGGCTGCTTGGATCGCTTCTCTGATTTCTTTTTGGTTTTCTTGGTTGGTCATGATTTTCTCCTTTCCGCGCGTCTTTTTCAGCGCATTGAGGTAGCCCCTGGCGGGGTTTTCTCGTTACTGTTCACTCGTACCTCGTTCCAGTAACGATTCACAGGCTCATTTTAAGTTTTGCTTCGCAAAAGAGCCTGCTCACACCTGAATCACGTTCTTACGTACCTGAGCAGCTAAGTGCTCAGGTACTGTCTGAACAGTAACGTTTCCTCTCTTTCTTTTCCCTTTTTTGTGTGCGCGGCAGGGACGAATGGGTTTCGGATATGAAAAAAGACCTTTACCGTGGTCCCTGCCACAATAAAAGTCTTGCACATCTCATTTTATACGGATATCCTGCGGATATCGAAGTGACGATTTAAAATCCACCTTGCGGTGATCGGCTACTCCCTTTTATTGGGATGATTATAGCATGCGTGTGGGGAAATGTCAAGAAATTTCATGCGCTTCGTCTATAAAATTTCTACCGTTTTTCCGGACGCTTTAACTCCAAAAATCCACCGGCTCAAAGTTTCTCAGCGGCGCCAGAAACCCTTTCTGATTCAGTGTCTCCTGGATCAAGTCCAGAGTTTTTTCAGAGTCCGCCACCACGGTATGATAGTGATAGCCATCTGTAATCTTCATCAAGGGGCTGGAAATCCCATTTTCCAGATCCGTCAGATACTCTTTCACTTCCCGGCGGGACTTGATTTTCAGCGCTACTTTCACGACTCCATAAATCTTATGATAGACGAAAGCGTCCTGAACCTGCCCGCCCAGGTCAACAATGCTGTTCAGTTCCTCTTCAATCTGTTCGACGGTATGCTGAACCTTAAAAATACGGACGGCCTCCTGTTGTTTTTTCTGAAGAAGATATCCTCTGTTTGTAGAAAGGATCTCTTCATTTCCGGCACGCAGCAGGGCGATATCCTGCACGATCACCTGTCGGCTCACCTGAAGCTCTTTGGCCAGTTCCACACCGGGCACTGGTTTCTGGCTTCTGGAGAGTATGTTCAAAAGCTCCTGTCGGCGCGCTGCTCCATCCATAATAAATCCTATCCTTTCTGTTTTTTCTCTTTCATTCCGGCCAGGCCTCCGCTGTCCAAACCTTTCCAGGCATGTAAAGAGGACATTCTTCTTCCGCTCCGCGGCATATCAGCGGAAACTTTTACTCCCGCTGACCTAAGCATCCCCATACCCGCCGCTTCGTACTTTACACACTTGGATCGTAGAAATGCTTACCCGCGTTCAATCCACGCTCGGTAGTTTAACAGAGTGCGGCTTGCCGAATTGATTCGTATGAATTGATATGGCGTCGGAATGAGACATCGATTTCTCTCTGTCCATCCCGACAAAAATTTCTGAAACCGCGCACCGGAAACTGCGCGGACCTCTTTCTTTAAATCCGATGCAGATTTTTCAAGGAGAGATCCATAATGGGCGCAGAGTGGGTAAGTGCGCCGCTGGAAACGTAGTCCACGCCCAGATCAATCAGGCCCGGTATCTTCTCCAGTGTCACATTTCCAGAAATTTCGATCTCTGCTTTTCCGTTAATCAGGGCTGTGGCTTCTTTCATCTCTTCATGGGTCATATTATCCAGCATGATGATATCGGCGCCTGCTTCCAGGGCCTCTTTTACCATCTCCAGATTTTCCACTTCCACTTCGATTTTCCGTACAAAGGGCGCGTATTCTTTTGCCATACGGACAGCTTCACGGACACCGCCTGCGGCGCCGATATGATTATCCTTCAGAAGAACGCCGTCGGTCAGGTTATAACGGTGATTATTCCCGCCGCCGGTACGAACGGCATATTTTTCGAAGATCCGGTTATTCGGGGTTGTTTTTCTGGTGTCCAGGAGTTTGATCTTCGTTCCGGCGAGCAATGCCGCGACGGAATGAGTGTAGGTGGCAATTCCGCTCATCCGCTGAAGGTAATTCAAAGCGGTGCGCTCCCCGCAGAGCAGCGTCCGGATATCTCCTGTGATTTTCGCCGCCAACTGGCCCTTCTTTACCTCATCGCCATCCTGGCAATAAAACTGAAACTCCATCTTGTCATCCATCAGTTCAAAAACTCTGCGGAAAACCTGAAGGCCGCAGATGATTCCGTCCTGCTTACAGATCAGGTCGACTTCTCCTTTCGCGGCGGCGGGCATCACGGAATTCGTGGTCACGTCCTCGCTGGTAATATCCTCTCTTAAAGCGCTTAAAATTAAGGGATCTACGTTTAATTTCATGGTAACCGGATCAAACATGTGCTTTATTCATCCTTTCAATTTCGTTTAAAATACTTGTTTTGTACTCTTCGGCCAATCTTTCGGCGTCCAGATAGGGGGTAAAATCCAGCTCTTCCGGCCGATATTCCCGCTTTTTGGTTACGGCATAGGTTTCGGTGATGTCTTTTGCAGATCTGCCGGCGAATACGAGACTTTCCAGCAGGGAGTTGCTGGCCAGACGGTTTTTTCCGTGTACGCCGTTACAAGCGGTTTCGCCGATGGCGTAGAGCTGGTTCATGGATGTTTTGCTGTTTAGATTTACTTTAATTCCTCCCATAAAATAGTGCTGAGCCGGCACAACCGGAATGCATTCTTTAGAAACATCATACCCTGATTTTTTGCACTGGTCAACAATATTCGGGAAATGTTCCGTCAGCTCCCGCGGTTCCAGAACGGAAAGATCTTCCCATACGTAGTCGGTGCCGTCCGCTTCCATCTGGTGTAAAATCTCTTTTGTCAGGAGATCCCGCGGTAACAGTTCGTTTACAAAGCGTTCTTTTTTCGAATTATACAGATGCGCTCCCTCGCCGCGGACAGATTCGGAGATCAGGAAGCTTCGTTCTCCCTTCTTTTCCGAAAACAGCGTCGTAGGATGAATCTGAATATAGTTGATATTCTTCAGCTCGATTCCATGTTTTAGCGCGATCGCTAAGGCATCCCCGGTCAGGTGCGGGAAATTCGTGGAATGACGGTACAAGCCGCCGATTCCGCCAGTCGCCAGAACGGTTTCCTTGGCCATGATCGGCTCCAGCATTCCGTCTTCCATCCGTGCAATGACGCCGTAACAGGTATTTTCCTCTTCCAAGATATCGACCATGCAGCATTTTTCGATGAGCGTCACATTCGGACATTTTTTTACCTGCTCGTAAAGCTTGCTGGTAATTTCTTTTCCGGTAATGTCTTCGTGAAACAGGATTCTTTTCTGGGAATGAGCGCCTTCTCTGGTAAACTTAAAGGAGCCGTCTTCTTCCCGCTGAAAATCGACGCCAAAGCTGACCAGATCCTGAATGAGTTCCTGTGAGGAACGAATCATCACTTCCACGCTTTTCGGGTCATTTTCGTAGTGGCCTGCGCGCATGGTGTCTTCGTAAAAGCTTTCGTAATCTTCTTCATCGCGGAGCATACAGATTCCGCCCTGGGCCAGAAAAGAATCGCTGTTTTCTACCCGGTCTTTTGTAATAATGAGAATATTTTTGTCCTTCGGCAGTTTCAGCGCGCAGTAAAGGCCTGCACAACCGCTTCCTACGATCAGAATATCCGTATTCATTTTCTGCGCCTTTCACTTTGCCAGTCTGAGCATTTCTTCCAGAGGTTTCCTGGCGTCTTCCATGATTTTTTCCGGAAGGATTACCTGCTCCGGCTCATGGTCGCTGCCGATGGATTCCAGGACTTTCAGCACCTGATCAATGGTATTTTTCTTCATATCCGGGCAAATCTGACACTCTTTGACCGGGTAGAATGTTTTGCCGGGGTTCTGCCGCTCCAATTCGTAAAAAACGCCGGTTTCCGTGGCAATGAGAAATTCTTTTTCTTCGCTTTCTGCCGCATAGGCAATAATCTCTGCCGTACTTCCCACAAAATCCGAACAGTCCAGAACCTCTTGGGGGCATTCCGGATGGGTCAGAACCGGAAGGCCCGGATGCTTTTCGCGGGCGGATACGATATCCTTTTTCGAAATCTGTGCATGCAGCGGACAGAAGCCGTCATGGAAGATAAAGTGTTTTTCCGGAACCTGTCTGGCGACGAAACGTGCAAGATGCTGATCCGGAATGAAGTAAATCTTCTGGTTTTCAAGGCGCTTTACGATTCGCACGGCATTGGAGGAGGTAACGCATACGTCGGATGCTGCCTTGATCTCTGCGGTCGAGTTTACGTAACAGACCACGGCAACGTCCGGATATTCTGCGCGGACGCGGGCAATCTTCTCAAGATCCGCCATATGGGCCATGGGGCAGTCTGCGGTGGGTTCTGCCATGTATACGTTTTTATCCGGGTTCAGGAGCTTCGCGCTTTCTCCCATGAAGGATACGCCGCAGAAGAGGATGTTTTTCTGCTCGACCTGGGTGGCTTTGCGGGCGAGCGCGTAGGAGTCTCCTACGTAGTCGGCGGCGGCCTGGACGTCGCCGTCCGCATAGTAGTGGGCGAGGATCACTACGTCTTTTTGCTTCTTTTGTTCTCTGACCTGTTCCAGTTTTTTCATAATCTTGTCTCCTCTGGTGGGAGTACCGGGCGGTTCGGGCGTTTTCCAGGTACTCTTTCTATGTAATCCATGGCATTATAACACACTTCTTGTCAGGTGACAAGACAGATATCTTTACAAATATACAGGGCGGCGCATTGAATTTTAGGGCGCTTTTCTTGTTTCGATATCGATTCTTTTTATTTTTTTCAATTCATGTTCGGCAGTTTAACAGAGCATACTATGCAGAATTGATCTGTACAAGCGGCGGTCACGTTAGAATGGAATGGTGATTTTTCCCTTATATGGATTCCTTTATAAAGAACGAAAAAGGACTTTGTATTCGTGATTTTCTCATTTCGTACAATAGTCCTTTTTCGTTCTACGGTCAGATACTGTCTGGAAGCTAATAGGTTATCCGGCTCTTGCGGCATTTACCATAGCGGCTGCTTCCAGCGCCATACCGGCAAAAGGCTGACAGATTATCCGACTCTTGCAGCATTTACCAAGAATCTATCTGTATAAGCTTTTGGTTTTATGCTTCGCAGGAATGAAGGATGCGGGCACAGAGGTTCTCTTCAGATCTCCCACAGCGGTTCTTCGTCGTCGCTGTCCCAGAGTTCCTCGCATACCTGGTCATATTCATCGTAGTCCGTATTTTTCATTTGTTCTTCTTCCTTGCGGTTTTTCATCTTTTCCCGGATATTCCGATATACTTCTCTGGCTTTTGGTAGCGCTTTTTCTTCTGCGAAGGTCTGCATTTTTTCCATCGCTGCGGCTGCGCCGAAGACAGCTGCCGTGGCTGCGCCGGTGCCGATGATACAGGCACCCACGCTAAACAGTACAAGAAGCGGCGTGGACACCGTTTCGCCCATCAGGAAAGTATAGAGGAGCTCGGAGAATTCGATGATGCCGAATCCACAGGCGTAAAACAGGATCAGCATTACCAGGATCTCTACCACAAGCATGATCGTCTCCAGGACGGTTTCGGAAGTCGCAGCGTCTTCGTCGGAAACACGGGCGATTTCGTCGGCGGCCTGGGCCTGGGCTCCTACGTCCTGGCCAATGACTTCCGGGAAGAGGGCGAGCTGGCTGTGGATCGTGCCGTTGGCGCTGGCGATGTAGATGCTGGCGGCAGTGACGAGCCAGTGTTCTTCTTTCGTCCAGTTCACGGTTTGAGCTTCTTCCGTTTGGTCGGATTCTGCTTGGGCCGCTTCGGATTCCGCAGATTCTGCTTGGGCCGCCCCGGTTAGGTCGGACTCCGTCTGTCCGGCTTCGGCATGAGTCCCTTCTGTCTGCTCCGCCTCAAACTCTTCCGCTTCGATTTCCTCGGACTCCATCTGTCTGGCTTCGGCATGAGTCCCTTCTGTCTGCTCCGCCTCAAACTCTTCCGCTTCGATTTCCTCGGACTCCATCTGCCTGGATTCGGCCTGGGTTCTTTCTGCCTGGACTCTTTCTGCCTGCTCCTCGGCGCTCTGTGCATTCGCGGGCTGTATCGGCTGCCCCTCTGCATTTTCCACACCGGCTCCGGCTACCTCGGCTTCCGGCTGTCTTCGTTCACTGAACGCTTCCTCCGTCAGCTCCTCCTCGGCCGCCTTCAAAAACTGGGTCATCTCCCGTACTGCCAAAATGCAGGTCTCTCCATACAGTATTTGGTAAAGTCCTTCCTTCAGATCCTCCTCCGGAAGTTCGGCTAAAAATCGAGCCATCTCCCCGGTCATGTCGGCATATTCCAGGTCTTTATGCATGATCTGGTAAAGGCTCATGAGGAAGCCCTTTTTCTGGGCTGTGGTCATGTTCTTCGTGCATTCTTCGATCTTATCCTGGAGGAGGATATCCACATCCCCCATCTCTTTATAATATTTGACTTCAGCGGCCCCCTGCCGGATGCCTGCCTGCATCTTCCGACAGGCCCGCTTCAGCTCCTCCGGACTCCGATCCGGGCAGATCTGATGCATCGCCTGAATCAGGTCTTCTTCCTCCACCTTTTCCCCGTCTAACAGAGAGACGAGCTGTTTTCGGATCGCTTTGATCTTTTCCATCTGTTCTTTCACTTTATCTTCTGCCATCTTTCCGCCTCCTGGTTATTCTTCAAGATAAGAGCTTCTTTCCACCCTTTGATCTTATCCTGATTATACCAGACCTTTTTTTCAAAAGTGCACCTACTCGTAAGACAATTTCAAAAATCAGCGCTTTTCATTCATCTTTTTCTGCTTCTCAATAATCCTGGCACTGATCACGTCGAACAGGTAGCGGTCATAAGGGCTGTCCTCGCAGGCTTCCCGGCACTCCGGCGCGAACGCCGCACGCTCCTCATCAAATCCGGAGAACGCCAGAAAATCCTCTTCTGACGCGGAAAGATACCGGTTCTCCCGCGCTTCGAACCACATTTCTACGATATCACGCATATTTGTCTGGCCGTGGGGACGCATGTTCATCGCACACCGAATGAGCCGTTCCTCATACACTTCACAGGAATAGGGTCTTGAAACACCGGAATCCAATCTTAGTTCATTATTTACCGTGGCAACCAGCTTCGTCACATTGGCCCCGGTGAAAAACGGCCATTTCCCCGTCTTTTCGCCCAGTTCCCCGATTTGCCGTACCACCTTTCTTCCCAGTTCCCGGCTCCGAATCTGTTCCTGAAGTTCTTCCTCGAAAAGCCGCCCTCCCGTTTCTTCATTAATGCACCAAAGCTTCTCGCACAAAATCCTGGACAATTCCGCCCCTGTCGGCATAAAAACAAAAAACCGCTCGCTGAGTCTTCCGTCTCTTAAAAGCTCCGGCGGAATCTTTCGGATACTATTTGCCGTAATAAAGGTAAAAACGGAGGCTGTCCGCTTCTGCATCCAGTCTAAAAGCTGGCCCAGCAGATTCAGTTTCACCTCATGGGTATGGTCATCGACCCGGAAAATCTTCTCCACCTCGTCGATCAGGAGAACACAGGGCGCCATGGCTTCGATTCGTTCCAGGCAACGCCGCATATTGGATTCAGATTCCCCGAAGCTGTTCGACTGAATCCTGTCAATCTGAAATTTAATCAGCGTCGCACCATCCAGCGTCCTGGCAGCTTCCTCCGCCATAAGAGACTTTCCGGTTCCGGGTATCCCGGTGAGCAAAACGCCCTTTGGCGCTTCCACACCGTCCAAATAACGCCCCTGCTCCGGCTTCAGAAAAATGTCCCTCTGGTCTTCCAACCAGCTCTGGATTCCATCAAGTCCGACTGCCCGCTCCGCCCTGTGTTCCCTTCCGGACTTCTCATAGTCCATCATGACAATCGTGGGGTCTTTCTGCGCCGCAGTTTCCTTCTCGACGCGGATCAGCTCTTTCATCCGTTCTTCGCAGATGCGTCTGGTTTCCGGCAGGCTTGCATCCAATTCACAGCTTACGCCATATTCCCGCCGGATCGACTCCAGGATCGTGTCAATCTGATACTCCGACAGACCTTTCAGCCTCTTCGCCACTTTCTGAAGATCCTGGTTTGACGGTTCTTTTTCCAGACGCTCCCGAACAATCTTCTGAATGTCTTCCAGATCGATGGGGCGCATGCGGATCAGCTCGATTTCGTCTCCAAATCCATCCGGAATCAATATATGTGGAGTGGAAATCAACAGAAACGCATTTTCCGCCCACTCAGCGTCCAGAAATGCCTTAATCATCCGCTCCTGCTGCTTTTTCTCCCATATGTGAAAATCCCGCAGTGTAAAAAAGCACGCATAGCGGTAATTTCCCGGTATTTCCTCCGGCTCCCTGCGGCTTTCCGGACAGCAATACCGAAAGTAGATCTCGCTGAAGTCAAAAAAGCGTTTTTGTTCTTTTAAATAGGCATACCGACAGCCTTTTTCTTTTTGGGACTGCAGGGGCCATTTCCCCTCCCGCTGTCTCCGGACAAACAGCTCCCAGAGCACTGCGGACTGGTTCACCGCCTGCTCGATGATGTGTCTGTCCTCAGACTGAAAATACAAAATCCGTTTCCTTGTGTGGGAAATTGGGACGTCGATATCGTGAATGACTGTCATAAAGGTTTCCCTCCGATTCTGGTATCTTTTTCCTGAATCATGTGAAAATAGGGCGTCATATGCTCAACATGTTCTTTTAGGGACGGTTCCAGCGCCGTCAGAAGCTGGTCTTTGATTTTCCCTCTGATGTTAAGCTGGCTCTGATAATCCGCTGTCAGCTCCCGGAGGATTCTGCCTGACCGGCTCCTGGCTTTTTCGAAGCAATAGGCTTTCTCGGCTAAATTTCTTGGCCTCCCCGGTCTCCACCCGTTCAAAAACCCGAATATTCTCCGCATGTGAAGATGAAGCGTCACTTCAGTTCCCAGAAAGGCATGTTTCACTGCTTCCTCGTCGATCCGAAAACAAAAGCGATCCTCAAATCCTGGGAAAAGGCTGTCAAAACGTTCCTTCAGGCATTGATTAATTTTCTCGCCGATCCGGTCTTTCAGATACCACAATTCCAGCCCTTCCCGCACTTCTTTCCCAAGCTCCAGGTCTGCGGTGCGCTCTTTCTCAAATGCCTGTTTCCATTCCAGCAGACTGCGGTCTTTCGGATCTTTCTGCCAGGATTCCATGGTGCGTACCATCATCTGATAGGTTTCAAGAGCAACATATTTCGCCACAGTCACTTCCATGCTCCGGGCTCCTTCCGTCAGGATCTCCCGTACACACATCAAAAGTTCCTGAAACTCTCTGTTTTTCAGGACTTCGACTGCCGCCACATAAGCCAGCCCTTCCACCACCGAATAATTCGGCAGCTCTGCCATCACCGGTTCCCTTCCGAAACATTCTTTCGCCAGTCTGCGCACCTCCGGCATGGCGGAAACGCCCCCCGTGAGAATCACTTTGTCTGGAATCCGGCCATGCAGATATTTCTCCATCTGCCTTTTCGCTTCCTGAAAAATGCTTCGCCCCGCAAGATACCAGGAAGGAAATACCCGGACAGAGTCTTCGGAATCTGACAGGGAAGCGCTTCCTACGCGTATCGGCATCCGGTAAAGCACCTGTCCCATGAATGGCTTTTTGATAAACCAGCTTACGTACTCCTGATTTGGATCGCCGCCGGATTCCGGTTCAAAAAAGACGGCATAAAGGCCTGTATCCGTTCCATCTGTTCCTGTTTTTCCGTAGTAATCTTCTTTTTTCTTTCGAAGTTCCAGTTTATTGTAGGTGCAGACCATGGTTTCCGGCGCATGGCGGCCTTCTCCGCAATACTGCCGCAGTTTTAGGAGACGCCTGGGCCATTCCTGTTCGGGCGGTTCTTTTTCCAGGCAGAAGCATTTCAGCATCAGTTCTTCAATGCTTCCTCCACCGAAGGGGCGGCTGTATTCGCCGTCCGGAGGAATCCGGTCTTCGGTCACTAAGGTCACGTCAAAAGTGCTGGAACCACAGTCTACAATCAGGACGGTTTCGCCCCGCTGAATTCTTTTTTCGGCTTCGATCCCAGGATTTGTTTCCCGCGCAAAAGCGGCCAGCGATTCCGAAACAATCACAAGATCAATCGGCTTATCGTAACCTTCCACTTCCAATCCGTCTTTCAGAAGGTTCGCATATTCGATTTCCCGTTTTTTCCATTTTGAGCCAGCCGGACGGCCTACTACCAGAATGGTTCTTTTTTCTCTGCTGATCGCATGAGCATTATAGGCAAACAGCAGGCGGATGAACTCCTGAAAAGCCATCCGCATAATTTCTTCATAGGTATATTCATCCGGTCTTCCGTCGTCCCTTCGGTATTTTGTCCGCGCTTCATTGGTGCCGGGGCATTTTTTGAAATTGTAGTATGCCCTTCCATTCTGGAAATTCCCGATTCCCATCTTTCGGGGAAGGCTTTTATCCGTAGGAATGAACAGGACATTCGGGCATTTGTAGCCGACTCTGGTGCTGTCCGGGAACAGCGGGTCATTGGCAATCCTGCCGTCTTTCTGCCTTGCCAGAACCGCGCTCACCTCTCCATCTCCGAAGTCCACGCCGATCAGGTTTACATCCTCGATCCGTTCCGGAATCTCCACGCCAAAACGTTCAAATAAACTTTCCATGATTCCTCCCCTGTCAAATTCAGCGATACCAGCCTGGAAAAATCCGGCCGTAAACGGTTCTCCCCTCCTGCACATCCCGCCAGTACAGGCCGGGGTACAAGAGCTGGTAATTTCCGGCCTTTTTAAACTCCATGCGAATTTCCTCCGGAAGCTCCTTTTCTTCATACGGGAGCAGACAGAGCCTGTTCTTCGGCGTGTTTTCCCATAACCTCAGCAGCTTTTTCCCCTGTTCGATCCCAATTCGCCAGTCTTCCGTTCGAACGATCTCCGTTACCATCGGCCAGACATCCTGAACTGCCTGTTTCATGATAAAGTGCTTTTCCCGGTCTGCCAGTTTTCTTTTCAGATAGTCCTCCTGTTTCCGAAAATGCGTCTTTTTTTCCCGCAGCCACAGAAGATTTCCTTTCTGCTCCTGTCGGAAGCGCCGGATGATTTCCCGTAGTTCCTCCTGTCTGGCTTTCGAAACGGAACGGTTCCTGGCCCGCACCAGAATTTCCAATTCCTCTCCGGTCAGTTCCGGTGTGTGAAGTTCCGAAAGATGGAACTCTTCTGCTTTTTCAAAGTCCTTTGAGTCGGTGATTCTGGGAAGAGTGAAACGGCCATGCTCCACGCTTCCGGCGCTTTGACGAAATACCTGGGTCAGTGTGTTTCTGGCATTCATGAGCTGGGAAGCATACTTTTCCGCTTCCTGTTCATGGTAAAGGGCAAATCCGGCGAACATGCTTAAAGCTTCCGCAATCTTTGGGAACAGCTCTGCGTAAGCCATCGTATCGGCTACGTAAGCGTTCCAGTCCGAAACTGCTTTCTGGTAATCGGCATAGGCGAAAAGACTCTTTTCCGCTTCCCACAAAACCTTTTCCGAATCGGCTGTTTTCCTTTTCAGAAAATCTTCGTAGTAATCCGGCAGTGCCTGTTCTTTTTTCGCATCTTTCTGTACGGCTGTCATGCTCTTTCCCCCTTCCGGACTCCCCAGCATTCTTCTAAAAGACAGAAGGTCTCTCCCTGCTTTTGATACAGTCCGGGATAGACGGTGGCATAAGGGCTTCCGATCTCAAATTCCTGCTGTCTCGCGGAATTTCCCCTGAAATCCTCGTAAAACATGGGATAAATCCCTGCATTGCAGAAAATCCGATAAATTTCCCGAATATTTTTTCGGGCGTCTCTGGCCCTGGCCTGTTCATCCATGCCAGCGGGATCTCTGTCCATATAACTTGCGGTTTCCTGAACGATTCGGTACAGCAGGGTTCCGGTCTGTTCCAGAATTTCTTTAAAAATCCGTCGGTTCTCCCATTCGCGGATCCCTTCCTGAACCGTGTGGAGCTCTTCTTCCAGTTCTTTCGGCTCCAAGGCCGCCTTTCGGGTGATAAATGCCTGCCGGTTCATGGAAACGGCCGGGAGCGAAACGGCAAAACCTTCGCAGGTCAGGCTCTTCGTTCCCAGAAGGCTGAGAAATTCGGTCTGTAAACGCCGCAGAAAACCCGCATCGTCGGGATATTCCCGTTCGATTCCGATCAATGCCTGGAAGGCCCTTGCATTTCGCATAAAAAGCCCGGCATAAACGTCATAGCTTTTCAATTCCTGAAATTCTTTTTCCAGTTCGTAGAGCTGCCCCGCCTTTTTTTTCTTCCGGCGGCGGCAAAGAACCAGCGCCAGGCACAGGACTCCGGCGAACACGGCCAACGCAATGATTCCGTTTATGATCTGTGGTTCATTCTCCATGTCTTTCCCCGCTCCTTCCTGGCCATCTGGCCAGGTCTTCGTCTGATTTGGCCTTTCATGATTCTATGAGGAAGCTATGTAATGCGCAGTCGTCCAGTGTCCGATAAACCAGAAGTGTGTCCGACGCGGCCATTTCTGTGATCTTTCGGTTTTCTTTTACAAGAGGCGTCTCTTCCTCGCCTTTCCCCTCTCCGTTTCCAAAAGGAATCCGGTAGATTCCTTTTTCCCAGGCAATGAGGTAGCCGCTCTGACAAACCTCAACTGCCGCAGCTCCGGGAAAGCTCTTCCAGGCTCTTCCCTTTTTCTGCTCGGTGTGGATACTGCCTCTGGTATCCAGCCAGATCACATGCTCTTCGTAAACGCGGACACTGGCAGCCTTACAATCGCCGGATGCTTCCGGTATGCTCCCCCTGGTAAGTGCCAGGCTCCGGTCTTCCCGGATAGCGGCGGCATGATTCAGGCCCAGGGTAAAGGCCAGCATCCCTGACCAGCCCTGCATGTCCCAGCAATTACTCCGGATGCTTCCATCTTCGAGAAGCAGCCCGTATGTATGGCTGAACAAAGAGGCAAAAACTGCTCTTTTTTCAGGCGGTTCCATTGGATCGAGACTCCGGATCGAAAGCTCTCCCTGCTCTCCGACTGCCAAAATGCCGAATGCTTCGTCAAAGGCCCAGGATGCGGGCGGTTCCGCAAATTTCATCGAAACGGGAATCTCCTTCCCGCCGCTCTCGTAAGCGGTAAGCTTGCCGTCCCGTAGCGTCAGACAGGTATCCTCCGATACGGTAAACCTTGGGAGAAAGTCTACATAGCAGGAGCCTTTTCGGATGGCGTAAATCCATTCTTCCGGAAATAACTGCCGGGTGAGACTGGTTCCTTCCAATATCAGAAGAAGCGGTGTCTTCCCATGGTGAACCAGCTTCACCAGCTCCAGAGGGGCATCTGGCTGTCCGGTGCCCTTCCAGTAAGGTAAGGTAAATTCGGGGGATTCTTCCGTCAGGTTCCATATTCCCCATTTTTGACGGCCGCTTTGTTCCAGGAGATTTTCCCGGAGAAGGCGCCTTTTCATAAATTCTATCGCGGTAAAATGGTTTAATTCTTCCAGATCCCAGTTTCCGGAAGAAAGCCGGTCTGCTTCCGGCTCGCCAATCTCCCTTCCGGCCTGGATATGCAGGAGAAGGAAAAGGCAGAGTAATGCGGTAGCTCTGGGAGAGAACGGACGGCCTCCCGACTGGATAAGTTCCCGGATCGCCTGCTGGTTCTTTTCCCAGAAGTCCGCTTTTTTCAGGCTGCCTAGCCAGGTTTTTAGTGCGTGCTCGTCAACCGTCCCGTCTTTTCGAAGGTTTCTGACCCAGGCCGGACAGGTCCAGGTTTTCGGATTCTCCAAGTAGTTCAGCAGGGCGTGAATCTGAAGCGTTTCTATGGATTTTGGGAAATCTTTCAGGGTTTCCCGGTAGGGCGCAGAAACCGGCTCAATGGCCTGCCACACACCTTTAAAGGAAAAATGGTCATACAGTACCTCTTTTCCTATGACGATAATGCCGTCCAGTTTCATGGATCTTCCTCCTGGTCGTCTTCACTGAATAAGGGCTCCTCATCCTGGGAGAGCAGCAGGGTGTCTATGCTGCAAGGGTCATAGTTCTTCTCCCGCAGGCATTTACAGATTACGTAGTCTCTCCTGTCGTCCGGTACGAAGGTGTAACCGGCGAGGGCCATCAAGTAGTTCGCCTCGTACAGATCCAGCTTCAAAACAATGCACAGCTTCAGGATAAAGGTCTTACTCGTGCGCTTTCCTTTCTGTTTAATGCGGGACCACTGATTCCGATGCATGCCGATGGCGCGGTAGACTTCGGGGTCTTTCATGTGGGCACGGTCGGTAAATTCTCCGAGGACGGTGCAGAAGTTTCGGGAGAGAGGGTGGTATTCTTCCAGTTCTTCGGTGATCTCTCTGGCAAGACTTTGGGTGCTTTTATAGGGGTGTTTTCTTTTTTCAAGTTTTTCCAGAAAAGCGTGATAGCTGGCCTGGTCAGTCTCCAGGCGGGCAGCAATGCTTTTCTGTTCTTCTTCGGTGAGGACGTCCAGAATACGTTCCAGTAAAATCTCTTCGGTCGTTTTCAAATTTTCTTTCACCTCTTATCGCATCTGTGCTTTTTATTATACCCGTTTTCGGACGGGCAGGCAACTTGCGAAATATGACTGTTTCCAGTATAGCAGATTTTCGGAACGGTTTTGCCATACGCCGTGAGACATTTTGCGAATTCTGCCAAAAAACCACCCCCCGGCAGTCGTCAAGTATCCGTATAAATGGGGCCGCCTGACTCGTTGCTCGCGGGAATAAATGCTGGAAACTTTGTGCCGCAAACCGCCAATCGGCGATACGGGCAGCAGAGTATTCAGATACAAAAAGGGCCGCCGCACAGCATATCACAGGCGGCAGCCCAAGATTATTTCAACAAAACACTTTACTGCAGCTTCCCAGCCAGAAAAATCGCAGTCGGACCATCCGCCCCGCCAATAATCGCAAGCGTATCGTTCGAAAGCCCTTCTTCCCGAAGCTTCAGAAGCTCACAGAACATTTCCAGGGAACTCCCGTATTCTTTTACGTTTTTCCCATCTGTGTGTATTTCTCTGGCCGCATCGGTGTCCCAGTAGACGGTCACCGGCTTTCCTTCATGCTCGGCTCCGCCCCACTGACCGTCATCCGGAAAGCTCCAACGGACTTCTGAAAGATTGTCAACCAGCGCCAGCAGAATCGTTCCCGCCCAGGACAATCGATTCGCATAACCCGCCGTCCATTCTTCCGACAGTTCCTCGAACTTTACTTCCAGATAATAGGGTGCTTCTTCTGTCCCCAGCTCCATCGTAAAATCTCCCGACAGGAATCCGGCGTATTTCATCGCCCCAAGCAGCGAGCCGACCGCCGGAGCGTCTCCGATATAAGGTGTCCGGGCCTCATAAACTGCCTGCTCTTCGTCGCTGATGGCTGTTTCGGTTTCGGATTGGGAGCCGTAAGGTTCTTCTGAGAACCAGACGCTTAATACTACAGCCAATTCGGTGTTTTGTACAGCCTGGGGATTTTCCAGCAGCTCTTCGCATGTGGACGGAGCGGCCGGAAGCACGCCGTCGCCCTGCCGCCAGAAGACCAGCGGAATGTTTTGTTCCAGCGAAATGGAAAGCGTCTGGCCGTCTGCGCCGTTTCCATTTACACTGTAGTCCATGGTATCGAAAGTCAGGTTTTCCGGGAGTTTTGTGAAATATTCGGAGGTAATGCTGTATCCGCCAATTTCAATCTCTCCCTGAAGATCCCGATGTTCTCCCAGATCCATCGCAAGCTTCAGACGGCCGCTCCCTTTCCGTGCGATTCCGCCCTGGGCAACCTGGACGGAGGCCGTCCATTCGCTTCCCATGCTTTCAGCGCCGCCTTCTTCAATCCCTCCGGCGAAAAATTTCCGTTCTTCCAGGAGCGAACCTGAGAGATAGGTCTGAATCAGAAATCCGAAGGAGCGGGCGCTTTCCGGCGCTTCGTAAGTAAATTCTGCGCCTGTGTCTCCGGCCAGGGCAGTCAAAAGGGCTTCCTGGCTGTCGGTGTTCCACTTCCATGTCACGCTTTCGGCATTTTCGGCGGCCATCGTGTTCGTGGCGCAGACGGCGAAAAGGCCGGCGCAGAAAATGCACAGAAATGCTTTCTCCCAGCGGCCGGGATTCCGGCAGTCTAATGCGTTCTGAATGCGTTTTTTGGTATTCCCTTCCCCGAAAGCCAACGCAGCCAGGTCAGGGAATCGCCTGTTTACAGCAAAGCTGTACAAGGTCTTTCCGTATTCTTTCCGCTCGTCTGCTTCCATGCTGCGGACAACATTTTCGTCACAGCTCAGTTCCATATCCCGGCTCATGCAAAAGTAGGCAGCCCAGACAAGAGGATGGCACCAGTAGATACACAGAAGCAGGAAGGCAAAGGGACGGATCAGGAAGTCCCCTCTGCGGATATGACAGCGCTCATGAGCCAGGATCATGCGTTTCTGGTGATCCGAAAGCCGGAAAGGAATGTAGATTCTGGGACGCAGAATCCCGAAGACGAAGGGGCTTCGGATCTGATCGCATTCGAATACATTTCCTTCCAGGCGTACAGCGGCCCGAATCTTCTCCCTGGTTCTCCGGTAAGACCGGAAGGCAAGAAAAAGCATCACAAAAATGCCTGCTGCCCACAGGATGACAACGGCGTCATAGACCGCGAAAACAGCGGCTCCCTGAAATCCATGGCCAAAAATCCAGAGACTTCGGTCGTTCTGTACATTTCCCTGGCTGATCTGAATGAAGTTCCCCATCTGGGTCAGTTTCCAGATACTCTGAAGCTTGGAAAGAGCGGTCGGAGCCGCAACAGATGAGACGGACTCTGATTCCTGGACGGATGCGGCCGTACTCTGCACGGCGGTGTCAGAACGCTTCCCGGACAGCTCCGCGTCAGTGGCTGCACCGGATTCTTCGGATGACGCATTTGAAACGGTTTGTTCTGTGAGACGGACTTCCTGGCTGCCGAGTCTGGTTTGATTAAAAATACTGAACGGCGTGCTGGCCGCTACCGGGCAGACCAGCCGGAAGGCTACCGCCGCCCACAGGACATAAGAGAACACCTTCGGCGCCCTGCGAAGCAAAACCCTGGCAATCAGCACCAGCAGAATCACCAAACTTGCGATCAGCCCCATATTCCATACATTGGCAAAAATAGTTTCGAACCCCTTCATACTTACCCCTCCTCGTGTTCGTCAATCAGACGTCTGATCTGCTCGGCCTCCTGTCTGGAAATGGTCTTGCCCCCCAGGAACGCATTCAGGAACAGGGGCAGGGAACCGTCAAAGGTACGCTCTACAAAGTAATCGGTCTCCTGGGCCTGCACCTGGTCTTTCGGAATTCGGACACGGACGGTGGCGTCGATGTTTTCGATGTAGCCTTTTTCCGAAAGTTTTTTGATCACGGTGTAGGTAGTGGACTTCTTCCAGCCAAGCCGTTCGCGGCAGAGTTTTACCAGTTCGCCGGAACTGACCGGGGCGTTTTCCCAGACAATCAGCATAAAACGATAATCGCTGTCACATAGCTTTAGATACTCCATGTGTTTCCTCCTTCGTAATGTACAGTGTGCTTCGCGGGTTCCCGCGGCTGAAAGAGCCACAGGCATTTTCAAGCGCGGAACAGTTCTATAGTCATAGACTTTTTCTAAGTTTAGTCTACAACAATCGACCTGTTTTTTCAAGCTCTTTATTCTTAATATTTTCTTAGTTTCTCACGGTATTAGAACAGGTGCAGAACAGATTGCAGCGGATTATTCGGCAGATGCAGAAAGCTGAGTCTGTGACTGAGGAATTGAAAGAGAATGACCAGTGGTTATGGATTCAAAGGATGAATAGTATTTATAACAGAGCAGAGGAAATCATCCTTCGGGAATTGGTCTGCGGAGTAAAAGAAGGATAAAAGCATAGAACGAGACTGGATGTTGCTTTACAAGAGGTGGCATCCAGTCTTTTATCATATGGAGTTCAAATAACAATCGCATTTTTATATTGATGGAAGTCCATTCGGCTGTGATGACAACGGAACAATCAGAAAATAACTTCCTGTATCGGCAAAAACGAATTAATAAAGCTAAAAATTGACTGGTATTTTGCCGATGACGTGATATAATATACAGTAGATTAGCGTAGTTTTTTGATTCGATTTATGACGGAGGATAGCAAATGCGATACCTTTCAGTTGCAGAAATAGCACAAAAATGGAATGTGTCAGAGCGCAGCGTAAGAAATTACTGCGCCCAAGGGCGTGTGATTGGTGCGTTCCTTACCGGTAAGACCTGGAACATTCCCGAAAATGCAGAGAAACCGGAGCGTACTAACAAGAAAAAAGAAGAACCCGTTACTCTGCTGGATATTTTGAAAGAACAGAAAGCAAGCAAATATTCTGGCGGAATTTATCATAAGACACAGATTGATTTGACATACAACTCCAATCACATAGAAGGCAGCCGTTTGACCCATGACCAGACCAGATATATTTTTGAAACCAACACCATTGGCGTAGAGAATGAAGTGCTCAATGTGGATGATATCATCGAAACAGCAAATCACTTTCGCTGTATTGATATGATTATTGACAATGCAAAAGCGACGCTGACAGAAAAGTTTATCAAAGAGCTTCACCTGATCCTGAAGAACGGCACCAGCGATTCCAGAAAAGATTGGTTTGCTGTCGGTGATTACAAGAAATTACCGAATGAGGTGGGCGGGATGGATACCGTCCTTCCAGAAGAAGTTGCCGATAAAATGAAAGCGTTGCTGACAAAGTATAACAGAAAAGAGGAAAAAAACTTTGAGAATATTCTGGATTTCCATGTGAAGTTTGAGCGAATCCATCCGTTCCAAGATGGCAACGGTCGTGTAGGCAGACTGATTATGTTTAAGGAATGCCTGAAATACAATATCGTTCCGTTCATCATTGATGAGAATTTGAAAATGTTTTATTATCGTGGATTAAAGGAATGGGATCATGAGAAAGGATATCTGACAGATACCTGTCTGACGGCGCAGGATAAATATAAGGCATATTTGGATTATTTTAGGATTGCTTATTAAAAAGTGCTTCCCAAAGTGTCAAATTAATACTTTAGATATGTTCAAAGGTCAAAGTCCAAAATCCAAAGTGCTAATGTTACTGCTCGTCCCATAGGGCGGTGTCGCAAGCATCGTTACTGGGCCGCTTATAAAGCGGTACTTCTCAAATCTTCTCTTCTTGATTCCTCTGCCGGCTCGTTAATATATTTCTGTACTGCTTCATCGGTTATATTACCAATTGTCTCCACGTAATATCCCCTTGCCCAGAATGCTTTATCCCACTTGCTCTGCTGTTCTGGGTATCTGTCATAAATCATCAGCGTACTCTTCCCCTTCAGGTATCTCATAAAATTGGATACACTGAGTTTGGGCGGAATCGCTACGCTCAGATGTACATGACCTACACACACTGCGCCTGCAATAATCTCCACATCTTTGTATTTGCAAAATGTACTGATTATTTTTTTACGTCTTCTCTCAGCTTCCCATACAATACTTTCTTCTGATATTTCGGAATGAAAACGATATGGTACTGGCATTTCCATCGGGTAGATATCCTCACCGTTTCCAACTACCCTATTTTCCCCAGCATAGCTGGGGGATTAGGCTTTTCATTTATTTCAGCATACTCCAGATGCACTCGCCCAGCGTCAATGCAAGAATAATATTGATGACTCTATAATGCTTCAGATATACTTTCTGAATTAGAATCCCTACCCCGATCCAGGTCATTGTAGCAATTGTTCCAATGGTAGCAATCAACAGTTCAAATCCGATCAGCACCACAAGCGCTGTGCTGTACGGAGCAATGAATCCAGTCAATGCCGTTATTCCGAACATATAAATTTTCACATTTATAAACTGAAGAAGAAACCCTTTCATAAAAGACGCTGAACCGGTATCTGCGGCTGGTTCCGGCTTACTGACAGCAATATGAATTGCAAGCCACAGAATATATGCAGCGCCAATATATTTCATAACATTCAATGCGTTTGGCAGAAAAGTCCCCACTCCATACACAAATACAGCGCAGATAATCTGAACTGCATAATAACCTGTAAAAATGCCGAAGAACAGGCGCTTTCCGTTTTTCCAGCCGTAGTTTGTTACCGTATTAAGAGCCAGTATATTTCCGGGACCAGGCGTAAAAGCGTTCACTATGGCATATATGAAGAAATTGGTTAATACATATCCAGGCATAAAAAATCTCCTCCGTTTGCTGTACGATTATAGCACGCAGAGAAGATTCATAGATAATATTAATTTTATATGGAATAGCATAGTGTAAAACTATGTTTCTCGCGGATCGAATTTCTTTAGTGCTTCCACATAGATTGCTGCAAGTTCTGATAAAACCTGGCCTTTACAAAGGACATAGCCGATGCGCATGACTTCCTCTTCTTTCAATGGAACAGAAACGATGGATTCTCCCTGCAGAAATTTAGGGAAGATTCCGCTGGAAATTGTATATCCGTCCAGCCCAATCATAAGGTTCACAACCGCCGCACGGTCGCTGACACGGATTATTTTCTCCGATGCTTCCGTACTGAATAGTTCCTCAGAATAGTCTGCCGATTCGTAACTGCCTTGCAGGTAATTCAATCGTGGATATGGCGTCAAATCTTTCAGTGTAACACACTCTTTTTCTGCAAGCGGGTGCTCTGCCCGCAAAAAGACATGGGGCCTGGCCCGAAACAGCTCCGTAAACACAAGCCCCATTTCGTCCATCGTCTTACGGAGAAATGTCTCGTTTTTGTTGCACAGATAGAGAATCCCAAGATCACAGAAACGATTTTTTACATCCTCCAGAATTTGATGGGTCTGTGTTTCGTTAATGATAAATTCAAACCGCTCCTGCCCGAAATTTTTCACCATTTCCACGAAAGCGTTTGCTGTAAAAGTATAATGCTGCGTGGATACACAAAAACGATGTTTTTCCGATTTGTTTGAAATGAAACGGTCTTCCAGAAGATCCATCTCCTGTATGACCTGCCTCGCATAGCCGAGAAACTCTACGCCTTCCTTTGTCAGGGCAATGCCGTTTCGGCTTCTTTTGAACAATTCAAAGCCTATTTCATTCTCTGTCTCCTTGATGGCGACAGACAGGCTCGGCTGCGAAATGTGGAGCTGCCTGGCTGCTTCGGTGATTGAACCGATTTCTGCAACGGCTACAATGTATTTTAAAAGTTGAATGGTCATAAGCCATCGGCACCACCTTTCCATAGCCTATTAAGGCAAAAACCATAGGTATTTGGAGGATTTTAATCATTTCATCAAAGCTCTTCCTGTGGAAGCAGCGTCTCCGCCAGCCCCAAAAATCCATACATTTCCGCCGCATTCCGAATCCCATCCAGAATCTCCTGCCTGCTGAACTGGTGCTCTTTCAGAAATTCGTCGGTGTATTCATTAATATGCTCGTAAAAGAGAAGGGCAATGTGAAGTTTCGCCGTGTCCTTTCCATCCAGCATTTCGGAGAGCCTGTTTTCTGCCTCGTTGATTTTCCCGCTGTCCGCCAGGGCAAACAGTTCATTTTCGGTTTTGCCGCCCGGTACGTTCTGGTCTTTCGGAGACTCGATCTCTTCCCGTTTATTGAAGATCACCATCAGCAGGGCGCGGATCATCTGTTTGATCAGGCGCATGATATAATCTTTTTCGTATTCCATAAATCATTCCTCTTTTCTTATGTGACTTTGAAAAAAATCCTCAGCAGAATGGAAGCGTCTGCTGCTCGTATTCCCGGTAGGGTTCCAGTTCGCCCGGCGTCTTTTTCAGCAGCCCGGCCGTGGCTTCGCCTTCCAGGAGCCATCGGCGGACTTCTTCTTTTTCCAGGATGAGGGGCATGCGGTCGTGTACGCGGATTACGGACGGATTGGCCGCTGTCGTCAGGATGACAAACCGTGGCTCTTCCTGAAACCATTCGTAAAAACCGGCCATATACAGGGCTGGTTCCTGTTTTTTCCGGAAGGAAACTTTGTTCTTTCTTTTGTCCCATTCGTAGAAGCCTGCGGCGGGAATTACGCATCTGCGGCTGCGGATATCTTCCCGGAACCAGCCTTTGTTCAGGATGGTTTCACAGCGGACGTTAAAGAGGAGGCCGCGGGTTTTTGTTCCAGGGAAACTCCAAGCCATCGTTCCTGCGTGGATGTGTCCGTCTGTCACGTATAGAACATGGGCTTTTTCCGAGGGATGGATATCCCTGACAGAGTCTTCTTTTTCCGAAAGACCACCACCCCGGACAACGCCTGCTCTTTCCGAAAGACCGCTATCCCGAATGGAGCCTGTTTTTTCCAAAAAACCGCTATCCCAGACGAATCCTGCTTTTCCCGAAATATCGATATCTCGAATGGAGCTTGCTCTTTCCGAAAAACCGCCACTCCGGACAGCGCCTGCTCTTTCCGAAAGGCCGCTGTCCCAGACGGATTCTGCTTTTTCCGAAAGACCACCACCCCGGACAGCGCCTGCCCTTTCCAAAGACTGTCCGATTTCTGCGAATTTTACCGCTTCTGCGAGGGCTGTCCCGTCAATATAGTATCTGCCGCACATAAATTTTCCCCTTTCTGTCTTTCCCGCCTTTTCCGGTCGTTTTCAATCCATTCATCCAGAGTCAGCGGCTCATAGTCTGAGTATTTGCAAAAACAGTTAATCATATGACAGGGAATCGGGCGTGTCTCGCCGTCGAAGCCGGTGCGCTGTGTTTCTCTTGTGATTTGCTGGAAGGTTTCCAGGAGGCGCTGGTCAATCGTATCGTGGACGTGACCGTAAAGCATGTAAGTTTTGGGATTGCCCTGAGCGTCCAGGCGATACTGGCCGTTGTAGCACAGGATCGGGTAATGGCACAAAACGACTTTCCGTTTCTGGTCGTGGAGTTCCTCATAAGGTTTAATCCAGACGAAACGGGCCGCGTCATAGGCATTGTTTTTCAGGAAACGGTCATGATTTCCCTGGATCAGGTAGAGTTTTCCGTGGAGTTTTTTCAGGAGTTCGTTGGTTTCTTCCGCCTTTCCCCAGGAGAGATCGCCCAGAATGACGACTTCATCCTGTGGACGGACTTTCTGATTCCATTTTTGAAGCATGTATTGGTTCATTTCTTCGGGGGTGGAAAAGCCGCGGCAGTCCATTTTGTCATTCAGGCTGCCGTGGAAGAAATGGGAGTCTGCAATGTAATAGCGCATGGATACCTCCTTGGGGCAGTTTTGCTGCCGTTTCCATTCTATCATAGAACAGAGGAGTTTTCCATGCGCTTTTTCTATCTTACGCCTTTTTATCTTACGCCTTTTTCGCTCCTGAACCACCAAACACTTCCGACATCTGCATATGGTTCAGCTTCTCATCAATCATCCCAACCTCTTCCTGCGTCAGCACGATCTCTCCCGCCTCCGCATTCTCCCGAATCCTCTCCACTTTCCTGGAACCCGGAATCGACACAATGTACGGCTTTTTGTTAATCATCCATGCCAGGGAAATCTGAGCCGGAGTCGCCTGCTTTTCCGCCGCCATTCCTTCCACCAGTTCCAGCAGCTCGCGGTTCGCCTCGTAAGCCTCATCCTGATACTGCGGCATCGTATTGCGGTAATCACCTTCCGCGAATTTGCTTCCTTTTCCGAACGCCCCGGTCAGAATCCCGTTCGCCAGTGGGCTGAACGCCACATAGCCAACATTCAGTTCCTCCAAAGTCGGGAACAGCTTTTCATGCCAGCGGGCCATCATCGAATAACGGTTCTGCACACAGGTAACCGGGCATACCGCATGCGCTTTCCGCAGATATTCTTCCGTTACTTCGGAAATGCCCCAGTGGAGGATCTTACCGGCCTGAATCAGCTCCGCCATCACGCCCGCCACCTCTTCGGCCGGAACCTGCGGGTCAATCCGATGCTGATAATACAAATCCACGTGGTCTGTCTGCAATTTTCTTAAACTTTCATCGATGGATTTCCGGATCGTCTCCGGTTTGGAATCCATCACCAGCATCCTGCCGTCATGTCTGACGCCGAATTTGGTTGCAATTTTCACCTGATTCCGGTAAGGTTTCAGGGCTTCGCCCACCAGGTCTTCATTGTAAGCCGTCGTACCGTCCGCGCGCTGGCCAATGTAGCATTCCGCCGTATCAAAAAACGTATAGCCCATCTCCACAGCATCCGCAATGGCTTTCGCCGCTTCCGTCTCATCCACCGCCGTTCCATACGCATGGGTAAATCCCATACATCCCAGGCCAACCGCAGTAACTTCCAGATCTTTTCCTAAAATTCTTTTCTTCATTTCGAATCCTCTCTTTCTGAAATTCCTTGTTTTTATTCTTATTTTTTCTGCGCCTTTATGCCTGCGGTTTCAGCGGCCCGTAAAAATAGCTGGCCGTCGCGCCGCCGTCCACGAGAAACGTGGAACCGGTAATAAACGCGCCTTTCTCACTCATCAAAAGTTCCGCAACATTTGCGACTTCGTCCGCCGTACCCGGACGCCCGGCCGGACAGTTTGCAAACATATTTTTGTAGAAATCCCCCCGCGGCCCGTTAAATTCATCGATGGCCAGCGGCGTTACGATAATTCCGGGAGCAATGGCGTTCAGCCGCGCGCCGCGTTTACTCCACGCAATGGCCTGGGCCATCACCCGTTTTTCGTTGCAGCGTTTCGCGAGCTAGTACGCGTGAAGCGTATCTTTGATGTTCTCCGGCTGCAGAATCGTAAGGTTTAAAAGGTCTTCCGTGGGCGTACATGCGAGCAGTTCGTCTTCCTTCGCATCCAGCGCAGGCATCCGGAATCCGGACTGGCTGGAGATTGTCACGCCCACGCCTCCTTCGCAGATCACTTTCCCGACTTCTTCCAGCAGAACCGCTGTCCCGTACAAATCCACTTTTAATATGGTTTCGATGGGCGCCTGGCTTGGGGAAACCCCGGCTGCGTTGACCAGCATCTGGATGTCGCCGTATTTCTGCCCTTCCGCGATCATGGCCAGAATCGACTCCCGCGAGGACAAATCCATTTCCACCGGAACAACGTCGAAACCTGCTTCTGTCATAATCTTTGCGGTTGTCTGCGCGTGCTCGATTTTCTTATCTCCGACAATGATTTTCATTCCGTGGCCCATGCGTCTGGCAATTGCCATTCCGATCTGTCCCGCGCCGGCCCAAAGCATGACTTTTTTTCTGCTCATTGCTTCTCCTCCTGACATTTAAACCCATTTTTCAATTTCTTTTTCTGCTCTGCCTACGCTGCCGCCGTGGATGGGAAGGCCTTTTTCAAGCTTTGCCGTGGGGCACAGTTTGCGGATATCTTTTTCGCTGTTTCCCATGCCGCTGCCTTCGTGGGTGCAGAATGGCTTGATGGTTTTTCCTGTGAAATCGAAGTGTTCCAGGAAGGTGAAGACTGCCATTGGCATGGTGCCCCAGTAGTTGGGAAAGCCGAGGTAGATCGTGTCGTAGGCGTCCAGGCTTTCGGGGTAGGCTTTCAGTTCCGGGCGGGCGTTGCGCTTCTGGTCGGACTGGGCCTGGGCGATGCAGGTGTTATAATCTTTGGCGTATTCCTGGAGGGGCTCGATCTGGAAGAGGTCTGCGCCTGTCAACTTTTGGATTATGCCTGCCGCTCTTTCTGTGTTTCCGATTTCCAGTGTTTTGATTACGCCGTTTACGTAATTTTCGTCTCTTCGTGAGAAAAATGCGATTAGTTTTGCCATGTTCCGGCTCCTTTCTCTGGTTTGTTCCGTATTTCTGTTACAGTTCACGCATCGCCAGCCTTTCTAGTTATTAACCACTGTGGGATAATCGAACGTCACCGTGCCGTCGAAAACCTTCCGGGGAACGGGGCAACGTCATCGTCAAACTTCCCCTAACTGCGACTAAGACGCTCATGAGAGCATTCGCGCCTAAGTCTTAGTAAGGGGTGATTTCGACTCTTCCTAAAACCGCCCCTCGAAACACGTCCCCGTAAGCTTTCCGCCTTCCCGGTAACTGTATATAGTAAACTGGAAAGTATGCAAAAGCTGGCGATGTGTGAACTGTAACCGTATTTCGTTTTGTTGACCTTATTATAATGCGGATTCCGTTGACTGAGAATCTCCGAAGTGTTATAATCGTATTAACTTAAAGTTTATGCTTATTGATCCGACGATCAAGAGGAGGAACCCATGTACAATCCCCTGCTCGACACCTTCCTGGCCGTAGCCGACTGCGGCAGCTTCGCAAAAGCATCCGAACGCCTATATATTTCCCCCACCGCCGTCATGAAACAGATGAACGCCCTGGAAGACCATCTGAACGTACAGCTGGTAGAGCGCACCTCTTCCGGCATCCGCCTGACCAAAGCCGGCGAAATCATCTATCAGGACACCCATTTCCTGATGGACTATTCTCAGAAATCCCTCGCCAACGCCAAAGCCGCCATGCACCAGAAAGATACGACCTTCTGCGTCGGCACCTCGCTTTTAAATCCCGCGAAGCCTTTTATGGATCTCTGGTATAAAGTAAACCGGGATTTTCCGGAATACAAGCTCCACCTGGTAAATTTTGAGGATAATCAGAAGGGAATTCTGCATGAAATTGAACAATTGGGAATTAAATTTGACTTTTTGCTCGGCGTCTGCAATTCAAACGCCTGGCTTTCCAGATGTAATTTTCTCCCGCTGGGGCGGTATCGGAAAATGATCGCCGTTTCCAGAGAACACCGCCTGGCCGGAAAAGAACGCCTGGATTTGGAAGATTTGCATGGAGAAACGCTGATGATGGTCAAGCGAGGAGATTCGGTAATCAATGACCGCCTGCGGGATGACCTGGAACAGAATCACCCGCAGATCCGGATTGAAGATACCGCCTATTTTTATGATCTGACGACGTTTAACCGCTGTTCGATGACGGACAATGCGCTGCTTTCGATTGAATGCTGGACAGAAGTGCATCCGGGCCTGGTAACGCTCCCGGTGAATTGGAATTACAGCATTCCTTATGGGCTGCTGTACAGTTTTGACGCGCCAGACGATGTTCTGCGATTTGTAGAGACAGTGCGGGAGCTGGTAGAGCCAGTGGACATTTCCTGAAACGTGCGCCGCGCTGGCCCATAGCGCCATTTCAGCATTTCACGCCCCTGACACGCAGCGCCCGGTTTCAGCATCTTACGCCCCTGGCTCGCAGCGCCCGTTTTCAGCATTTCACGCTTTCGGATTCCCCATCAAAACCGGAAGATCCTCCGGTTCGAAAAACCGCCCAATAAATTTCTTCTGAAAATCCTCCCCCACATCCGAAGGATCCACCACCTCTCCCTTCTCCGCCTCCGCCAATCCCGCATGCATCGCCGCCAAATACCCAAACGCCTCCCTCTGCCGCCTCTCTCCCTCCGGATTCCATTCCTCAAAGGCCGTCACCGAAATCCCGGCCTTTTTCACTTCCTCCATCTCCTCCTTCAGCCTCTCCTCAAATTCTTCATAGTCCCCGGCGCCATACCACGCCAGTTCCGCCAAAACCAAAACCCGCGGGAAAAGATGCTGCTCCAATTCCTCCTTCGTCCGAATCTGCTCCGTCCAGATACACGCCTCATATCCATAAGGCTCCATGCCCTCATCATAGGGACAGCTTCCCAGATCGATCCGGTTCTCATAGAGCTTTTTCACAGAAATCATTGCATGCGGATAATCCAAATACATTTCAAACATATCGGAATAAATCCACTGGCCGCCCCGTTTCATCCACGCCGCCGAAGGTTCATTGTACGTCACAGACCAATACTGCATCTGCATATTCTCCGGAAGGAGCGCGCTCTCCAGACTGTCATTCCACAGAATTGGCCTCTTCCCATATTTTTTCAGAATCTCAGCCACCCGCACGGAAAAATATCCCTGCAAATCCTCATAGCGCGTCAACTTTTGCTCCGCCATCCTTGCGGCACATACCGGGCATTCCTGCCATTCCGCCTTCGGCGCCTCGTCGCCCCCGATATGAAACCGTTCCGACGGAAACAACGGGCAAACCTCCTCCAGCAATTCTTCTAAAAACGCATACGTTTTCTCCGCCCCCGCACAGAAAATCACACGATAAATCCCGCCTGCTTTTGCCAGCTTTACAGTCCTGCCGCTGCAGCTATATTCCGGATACGCCGCCAGAATCCCCCTTGTATGCCCTGGCAGATCAATTTCCGGAATCACCTCCACACCACGGGTCCTGGCAAACGCCACTACCTCCCGGATTTCTTCCTGCGTATAATACTGCCCGCTGCAAGTATGCAGCTTTGGATACTTCTTGCTTTCAATCCTCCATCCCTGGTCATCCGCAAGGTGCCAATGCAGCACATTCATTTTAGCAAGGGAAATCTGCTCCAGAATCCGTTCCACTTCCCCGGCAGAAAAGAAATGCCTTGCCACATCCAGATGCAGCCCTCTATGCCGGAATTTCGGCGCATCCTGTATCATCCCGGCCTGCACGCTCCCGTCCGGATTTATTTTTTTCAGCAATGTCGTCAGCGCCCAGATTACCCCTGTCTCATCAGCCGCTTCGATCTCAATCCGTTCTCTTCGCACGGAAAGAAAATACGCTTCCTTTTCCATAGCTTCCTGTTTCCGTATCCGAAGAAACCCGCCGTCAGCCGCCGTTACCTGGAATCCTTTCCTCCCCATCCGTTCCCGGAATGCCGCTGTCGCAGTATCCGAAAATTCATTTTGCACGGTAAGCGGATTTGGCAACACGGCCATTTCCTCCCGTATGGTTTCGTTTCCATTTATTTTCGGTATCATCCGCATTTCCTCCTATTCCCATCCAATCTGTTCGATCTCCAACAGGCCTTCGCCTTCAAAAATCAGAAAAAGCCCATGGACGCCTGTCTCCTCAACCGTTTCCGCATACTCCCGCCAATCTTTGGACGGCTCGATACGCATTTTCCCAATCTCCTTTTCATCCGCGCACACATGCAGGAAACCGGACGCATTCCCTCTGCATTTTACAAGAAATGTTTTTCTTCCGGCAAAGGAAAAATATTTATAACCGATTCTCGTACCGCTGCCGATTTCCGCCAGAAAACGTTCTTCTCCCCTGTGGGTCACATGCGGAAGCGGCTCCGTAATCGTTTCTCTTCCCTGATGCGGCATATGGCCATTCGTGAGATTGCAGCAAATGACTGCCGGATACCTGCCCTCTGTCTCCAACGGCCCGCCATTTAACCCGCTGCTTGTCATCTCCGCCTGGGCAATCCGGCCGTCCGGCCCCAGAAAGACCTTCTCCGCGCATCCCTGCCTGCTAAAAGTCGTCTTATGCGTATGCCTGTGATAAAAAATATACCAGCCATCCAAAAGCTGCACCAGGCTTCCGTGGTTATTTCCGGTAATGTACAGCCGATCCTCTGGCTTTCTTCCGTTTCTGCCAATGTCGCCGTTCGAAATAATGGTTCCGCCATATACGAAATCCCGATCCGGGTAACGGCTGACCGCATAACAAAGCTCATGCTGGTATTGCGAAGAATAGATAAAATAATACCGATCCCCGATTTTCCGCATGGAGCTGGCCTCGAAAAACGCATGGCCTTCAAAATCCGTACCGCCGGACTCAAATTGCCCCGGAACAATTCTGGACGGCTCCGACAGAACAGTCAGCATATCATCCTGAAGCTGCACCGCGTTCGCCCCCATATAAGGATGCGCCCCGGCTTCGATTTCTTCCCGTGTCTTGCCAAACAGCATCATTTCCGCCTGAATCAGCTTCTCCCTGGGAAACGAACAGCCCGCTCCAGCCAGTTCAAGGCTCCAGCCATAGTACAGCCAGATGTTTCCATTGTCATTCAAGACCGCCGGGTCAAAAGTAATATAGCGGTCAAGGGGCTTTCCATCCGGTGTCTGGACTGTCCCATAATACGTATAGCGCCCGCCCGGCGTATCGCTTACCGCCACCCGGATCGGCCCGGTAAAGCACCCCTCGCCCGCCATGGCATAATACAGGTAAAAACGGCCGTCATTGCCCTGAACCACATCCGGCGCATACAGATATTTCTGCCTGTCCGAATAGGCCGGATCCTGCCGCGCTTCGTAGATCGTCCCTTCGCATCGGAAATCAGACAAATCCGAAAGCGGCGCACTCCAGCACTCATAAGGAAGCATACAGAATTCCGTCCCCCCTTCTTGATCATGGGAACCAAAAATGTAAAGCCGGTCGCCGAATACATGGGGTTCCCCATCCGGAATGTAAGTATTTAACGGCAGATACGGATTCCATAACTGTTTTTTCTTCATTGCGTTCGTCTCCTCCTCTTGTTTTTCTCCAAAATTTTTCTTATAATAAAATCCAAACCTTTGACCGCATGTTGAAATGGAGGTTCCTATGAGTAATGTTCCCTCACCTGACCAGGAAGTCCGCATCGGCATCTCAGACCCCAAACGGACGCATCGGGAAGACAACGTCCGAAAGCGCTATGCAGAGCTGGTCTTCCACAATCAGGAATACCAAAACGCCCATAATTCCTACGAAAACGAACTTCGCGAAATGGAATGCATCGAAAACGGCACACCGGAAAAGCTGAAAGCCTGCTGGGACAATGCCTCCCGGCAAGTCAGCGCGCCCTCCGTCTCCTTCGGCACCCTGGCCGACAACTGGCTGCGGAACGTGAAAAACCTCTGCCTTTCCGTTATCATCCTGTCCAGCCGCGCGGCCATCCGCGGCGGAATGCTGCCCGAAGCCGCCTTTTGCCTCTGCGACTGTTATTCTCAGGAAATCGAGTCCTGCAACGACATTCCGCAGCTCGCCGACCTGACCCTCCGCGCGGAAGTCCACTTTGCCGAACTGGTGCGGGATGTCAAAAACGGCGTCCCCCTCTCCGGGAAAAGCTTAGGCTCTCCGCACATCAGCCGCTGTAAAAACTACATTTTTGCCCACCTGCATGAAAAGCTTACCGTTCAGGACATTGCCGACGCCCTCCACTTAAATCCGAATTACCTCTCCGATCTCTTTAAGCAGCACGAAGGCCAGAGCATCCTCCAGTACATCCTCTGCGAAAAGATCAAGCTCGTGCAGAATATGCTGACCTATTCTGAATATACCTACAGCGAAATTGCTTCCTACCTGGGCTTTGCCTCCCAAAGCCACATGGGAACCCATTTCAAAAAGATCACCGGCATGACGCTGCGGGAATACCGGAACCAGTACCACATCTCAAACGCGCCCTTTTCGGATTCTTAAAAAGCAGGCGAGCCGTCCCGCCTGCTTTCCTCAACCCTTCACGCCGCCCATGACCATGCCCTTTTCCAGCCGTTTGATGAAGAACGGCAGCGCCAGCAGAATCGGCGCCGTCGCGATGACCACGACCGTATACTGGGTCAGGTACTGGTTATAATCGGGGTTGCGCACTTTCAGGAAATTCTCCGTATTCTGGGTGAGTTCCTTCACCCAAAGCTGCAGCGGCCAGATGTCTTTCTGGGTCGGCACGTAAATAGACGCTTCGAACCAGGAATTCCATTTCATGATCGCCGTGTTGATGGCCGTTACCATCACCATCCCCTTGCATTGGGGCAGCATCACCTGAAACATAATGTGCCGGTGTCCCGCGCCGTCGAGCTGCGCCGCCTCCACATAGGACTTGTCCACAGAGGCAAACGCGTTCATGACCAGAAGAATAAACATTGCGTTCGTCGCCCCCGGAATGATCAGCGACCAGCGGGTTCCCGTCAGCCCAAGCGCACGCACCACCATATACGTCGGCACCGTCCCGCCGTTAAACATGGTCGTGATCACAAAGAACAGGATCATGAACGGTTTCCACCTCGTTTCCCGCGAAAGCACATAGCCCGCAACGACATTCATCAATACGCCCAGCGCCGTTCCGCCTGCCACATAAAGAATCGTATTGAGATAGCCAGTCAGCAGCCCCGTGTTCTTCGTCAGAAGCTGATAGCCGCCCAGGTTCAGCCCGCCCACTGGAAGCCATGCTACGCCGGAATGTCCAAGCAATGCCTTGCCTTCTGACAGGGAACACATCAGCACATGCCACATCGGCACGACACAGATGATTATGATTACTACAAGGAATGCATACAGGAACCCATTTGCGATTTTTCCTCCGATTCCCCCATTGACCACCATGGACGGCTTGTCTGCCTCTTCCGCCTTCCGTATTTTCCTCATCCGGCGGCGTTCCTCTTGTTTGCTCATTTTTTTCTTTTCCATCCCGTTACCTCCAGCTCAGAACAGGGAATACGAAGTTGCTTTTTTGTTCAGTTTATTCGAGACGACCAGCAGAATCGTGCCAACAACCGACTGGAACAGGCCCGATGCCGTGGACAGGCCGTAGTTGACCGTCTGTCCGAATGCCATCCGGTAAGTATACGTATAGAGTACATCGGCCACGTCATAGGTTTTCGGCATATACAGGATCAGGATTTTATCCCAGCCTACCATGAATACCGTGCCGACGGATAATGTCAGCATCATCATGGCCAGGGGCAGAATGGACGGAATCACAATATACCGCACCCGCTGCCAGCGGTTGGCCCCGTCCAGGGCCGCCGCTTCTTTCAGGTCATTGTTTACATTCGAAATCGCTGTGGTATAGACGATGGAACCGTAGCCCATGCCAACCCAGACGCCGATCAGCGCATTGATAATCCAGAAAACCGGGATGTTCGGATTCGCAAGCCAGTTCTGCCGTTCGAATCCAAGCCAGGTCAGAAACTCCGTCACCGCTCCCGTACTTTTTAAAAATTCCGTTACCAGGGCGCATACGACCACGGCCGATACGAAGTTCGGGAGATACGAACAGATCTGGGCGAACCGCCGGAATACCCGGTTCTGGCATTCGGAAAATACGATTGCCAGGATGATAGGCGGGAAGAAACCAAATACCAGATTAATCACCGCCATACACACCGTATTGCGCAGCGCCGTGGTGAACGCCTGTCCCGTAAACAGATCGACAAAGTTTTTCAGCCCGACCCATTCGCTCCCCAGGATTCCTTTCGATGGAGAAAATTTTTCAAAAGCCATCAAAATGCCGCCCATTGGTATGTAATTAAAAATGATGAAGTAAATGGCCAGCGGCAGGAACATCAGATAAACCGGCCAGTTTTTTCGAAAATCCTGCTTCCAGGACTTTTTCCCGTTCTTCGTTTTTTGCATAATCTCGCCCTTTTCCTTCCGTCTTTCCGCAGCTACCTGCCAAGAGCCTCGTTCAGGTATCCAACCCAGGTATCGATCCCGTATGCCGCAATCTCATCGCAGTAGCTCTGCCACTGTGCATCGTCGTCGATTTCCGTTCTGCCGATAATAAAGCTCGGAATCGCCTGGGCAGTATAGGTCATCAGGTTTGCACTGATTGTCGACACCTCCGCAGACTGGTCGGAAGTCATCTGGTTGATCACCGTACTACCCACGGCTGCCGTGGCGGTATATTTCTTCTGTTCATCAATGCTGTGCTGCATCACCTGGTCGCGTCCCCAGTCAATGTTGTCATTGGCCGCCATACCGATCATCCGAAAGCCGTTCAGCGGGATTGCCATATTCAGCGCGTCCCGGTTCGGGTCGATCTGGTAGACCGTCTTTCCGTCTTCCTCAACTGCCGTATAAACGCCGTTTTCAAATCCATTTTCATTGTAATATGCATCCTGGATTTCCGCCTGCTGCTCGTCGGAGAAGCCATAAGTACGCAAAAGTGCGCCTTCTGATCCATAGAAATAATCCAATGCGGTGCAAAGGGTCGCCAGATCTTTCTCCGCCGCCTTTTCGGTGATGCAGATTCCCGTGCTCACAATGTCCGTCTCAAAGAAACAGTTCGGCTCTTTTCCTTTGCAGGAATCATCGCCGTAGACGTCATTGATCGGCTGCGCCGCGCCATAGACGCAGATATCTTCCATGCCCTCTCCGGCCATTCCGTTTCCGATCTGCCCGGTCAGGCCATACCAGCATCCGACTTTCCCGGAATAGGTTCCCGCCATATCGACCATAAAAAAGGTATCGCTTACGTTTTCTTCAAAATCCTGGTTGATCCATCCGTTTTCATACCAGGTGTTCATGCATTGCAAGTAGGCCCGCGCGCCTTCGGAGGTCAGCCCGTTTTTCACAACGCCGTCTTCGTCAAGGTAATTGCACATCGGCGTCCCGAAGCCGCTGTTAAAGTCCCCGGTGCTCAGAAAGCCCGTATAATACAGTTGAAATGCGTAGCCGCCCTCGATTCCTTCTCTTTCAATCGCTTCGTTTAAAATTCCCAGCATCCATTCCCAATCGCTGATATAAACCGGATCGCTTCCGCCGCTTGGGAATACCACATTGTCCGTCCATTCCGTCTTGTCCTCGTTCCAACCTCCGGTAAAGGCTTCGCCTGTCTCCGGATTTGTCCCGTACTGAACCAGCCAATCCCGGCGGTACATATAGCCGCCCCAGGGATCTTCCGGCACATCCGCCACATTATACAGCATCAGATATTTCCCGTCGTTCGTCATGGATGCCGCTTTCTCCGGATGTTCCTCCATCCATGCCAGATAGTTCGGCATATACTTCTCCACGTATTCCGTCAGATCCAGGATCACGCCGTCTTCATAGAGGGACTGGGCGTTCTGGGAACTGTAGCTCATGGAAACGATCTCCGGGAGTTCTCCCGTTCCCAGGAGGGTGTTAAAATTATCGCCCTGGGCTCCTGCCGGAGGAACCTGATAGGTAATTGCAATCTTTTCGCCCGCGCCGTCTCCGTCGGCGTCCCATTCCATACTCTGCCAGTATTTTGCCACCGGGTTTTCGTCATAGCTGTCATAATAAATGCTTTCTACGCCGTCGTCCAGAAGCCAGGTAAAGGTGCACTCCTCCGCTGCTTCGGAAGCATAAGCTGAAAACGGTACGGCCAGGGCCGCCGCGCATGTCAGTGCCATCAGTTTCTTCATTTGCCTTTTCATTCAAAAATCCCCTTTCTTTTTGTTCTTTCTGCCCACATTATAACGGTGTGGTTGGATAAAATATATCAAATTTCGCATATTTTTCTTCTATTTCTCATATATTATTCCTCTACAATGACTCGCACTCTGCTCAGATTGCGCAGCCTGGCAAAGGAATCCTCCGGATTGCGGCTCGTTGTCACCCGTACAACGGCAAAATAGGTTCCCGGCTTTTGGTATACATGCTCCGCCTCCGCCGAAGTACCGCCGCAGGCATAATCCGTTTCCCCCTCAAAGCTCCATTCGACGCTCTTTAACACCCCTGCGCCTTTCGGAAGTTCGATCTCCGCTTTAAAAGAAACCTTCTGGCCTGCCTTTACACGTGCGCACGTGCCGCCCTGGGCCAACAACCGCACCATTGGCTGGATACCTCCCCGTTTCTCCGAGGTTTCTTCCAGAACCACCTGATTCTCCACCAGCCTGTACCCGCTGGAAGCGACAGGCGCAATTCCCTTTTCCGCCCATTTTGCCACATCCAAAAGCGCCTGCTGAAGCATCCCCAAATAAGAAACCACCCGCAGGGGATCGCCGCCCTCGCTCACATCGCCATGAGGACAGTTATCATTGTACCAGAGCCGGAAGCAGTCTTCCGCCTGCGTCCCATAGATTTCCGCTACCTTTTTCCGATACCAGTCCGCCTGCCACGGGAAATCGCCGTCCATCAGACTGTTCATCACGATCACTTTTCCCTGGATTCGGCCGTCCTGCACGGAACCGCAGCCGCCCTCCGTAAAGCCGAACGCAATGACTGAATCGCGCTGAGGATACCGCGGCTTTCCCGACTCGTCCCGGTACTGATCCCATGCATGAAAGCTCCTGTCTTCCGGCACCTGATGCCGGTGGTAGGTTTGAATCGCAAGGTAATCGGAATTGTCCAGTAAAATCTTATCTCCCTTTTTCACCATGCGGATCACCTCCCCGAAATCATCTGCTCCATAGCTCATCCCCGGAATCAGGCGGTTCCCAACGATTTTTTTCAGCCGCAGTTTTTTGCCTGCCGCATTGCCAGTTTCAAATAGAATATCCACGCCCCGCAGGAATAAATCCTCCCCCTGAGGGACTTCCTCCACTTCCAGAAAGGAGCTTCCCGCGTCCGTCAGCATTTTCTGCCATGCGTCGTCCGTTCCGTTTCGCCCGTCCATTGTTTCCGGCTCTTTTTGCGCCTCCTGGATTCCAAAGCCTGTGATCGTCGTATGCAGGTGAATCCGGTCACGGGCCGCGCTGCTGCCCGGTTCGGTTCCAAGATACCCCGGCTTCGTCCAGAAGTCCGTAAAATAGGTGGGGTCAAGCCGCTGCACCACCGGCGTCAGAACCGGGAGCGAACCGTCATCCTCCACTTCGAAGGCTGCGCATACACGCGGCGGAAATCCCATCCGGCAAATTTCCTGCAAAGCTTCCTTCTCTTCTTCGTTCAGCCCTTCATAGATATCCCCGCTTCCGCCCGGCTCCAACGCATCGACAATCTGTTTCCAGCAATGGCGCAGAAGCCTGCTTCCATGGGCCGCAACCGTCAGGCAGTTCGGAAGCGACATTGGGGAACCGATCACAAACGGAACCGCCCCGTCCCACGCCGCCGTATTTTCGATACAGCTCATTGTCTTATAACCGCCGCCGCTTCCGCCGAATACATAGCCGTATACCCGGTGCGCCCCGTATAATTCCTGTACAAAATCCCGGAAATACTCTGCTACCGCCGCCGAAGACCGATAGAAAATCCGGCTGTCCGAAACTGTTTCGAAGATCTGCGCCGCCCCCATATTCGACTCCACATAGGCTGCCCCATGGGTCAGGGAAAAAGCAATGAAATCCTCCTCTCCCGTCTTTTCCAGCGCCGCGTTTTCCTCATCCGGCCCTGGAAAAGGGGACAGATGCTGGAAAAAACGTCCCTCGTATGCTTCCTTTTGCGGAATGCAGAAAAGGAATTTCACCCCTGTTTCCGCAAAGCTTCCATGCACATGATGATAAGAAAGCTTTTGACCGCCGGCTGTCTCTCTTACCCGGATTTCCTGGCTGTCAATCTGCGGCTTCCGATACTTTTCATCCTGTCTGGGGTCGTACAGGTTCTTTTCTGCATATTTCATAATGTGCTCCTTTCCAGTTTGATCATCATTTTTAAAATCCGTCTGGCACAGAGGCGAACTTCTTCCATTGTTACCTCGCCCTTGTCCATAGCTGCGCGCAATGCTTTTTTATCGGATCGGGAACCTGGCATAATCAAATCGTTCCCGGCGCGCATACAACCGGCGCAGGTGGGTGCCGGATATTTTCTTTCTTCGCTTCCGCTCTGGGATGTGGTTCCCCAATCCGTCATTACAATTCCGTCAAAGCCCCATTCTTCCCTGGCGATCCCGGTCAGCAGTTCCTCATGGTTTGCACTGTGAATCCCATTAATCAGGTTATAGGACGACATGATTGCGGCCGGGCGGGCCTTTTTTACGGCAATTTCATAGCCTTTCAAATAGATTTCGCGGAGCGCCCGTTCCGAAATATGGACATTTGTTCCATGCCGGTTGGTCTCCTGATTATTGCATGCAAAATGCTTCAGGGTCGCTCCGACTCCCCGGAATCTTTGAAGTGCCGCTGTCACGGCTGCCGCGCATTCCCCAGTCAGGTATGGATCTTCGGAGTAATATTCAAAGTTTCGGCCGCAGAGAGGATTTCTGTGGATGTTCATGGAGGGCGCGAGCCACAGCTCCACATGGAAATCCTGCATTTCTTTTGCTTCAATTTCACCGCACATGCGCCAGCAGTCGGTTTCCCAGGTCTGCGCCAAAAGCGTTGCCATCGGAAGCCCGGTCGTGTATTGTTCGTAGACGGTGTGATGCACGGGATCTTGGATCACCGGTCCCTCCAGCAGCCTGCTTACTCCGCGCACGGAAAGGATTCCGTCGGTGAGCAGCCTTCCGTCCGAATCGACTTCGTACTGGGGCAACAGACGCAGGCCGCTTCCGCCGTCTGACAGATGCAGGTTCCGGATTCCGCGGCTCTCATACAGTTCCCGCGTCGTGTCGCAGGTTCCGGGCGCCATGGGTAGCCGTGCATCGGCCTGCGGATTGGCACCGTCCATACAGATAATGGCTCCTTCTTCCTTTTCCCCTATATTGCCTACACACAAACAGGCTAATTCTTCCTTCTTCAGAGAATTCACGAACGCGTCGAGGTTGACCCGTCCCTCCAGGACTTCCTCAAACCGTAGAAGCTCCCCGGATTCCTCTTGTATACTGGATACGGCACGCTTCTGTTCTTGCGTTTGGCGGTAGCTATGGGAAATGCATGGGATCTCTTCTTGTATACTGGATACGGCACATTTCTGTTCTTGCGTTCGCCGGTAGCTATGGGAAATGCACGGAATGTCTTCCTGAGTAACCGAAATGACCTTTTCCGCTGATTCTTCCCTCCGCTCCCCACCGCATGGCGAAAATTCCTTCATTTCCACATCGATCCTGCAAAGGTTTCGGCACTGTTCGGCGCACAGTTCCTCTTCCGCCCGGAGGATTCCCGCAATCTTGGTATTTCGGGATGAATTTCCCACACGCACAAGATAGTCTCCCGCTTCCAGAATCCACGCCGCCTGTTCCTCGCTGTAGCACGCCAAATTCCGCAGCTCGATTTCCACAAAAACCTCCTGCGTCTCGCCCGGCCGCAGCAGCTTCGTCTTTGCAAAACCCTTCAATTCCTGATAGGCCTTTTTCAGCTTTCCGTCCGGTGCGGACACATAAACCTGCATCACTTCCCTGCCGCTGTAACATTTCCCGGTATTCGTGACTGCTGCCCCGACCAAAAGCTTCCCATTTTCTTTCGAAAACTGCGTTGCCCGCACGGAAAATTCCGTATAGGAAAGCCCATACCCAAAAGGATACGCGGGCCGGATGCCAAAGGAGTCAAAATAGCGGTATCCCACGTAAATGCCCTCCGAATAATATTCCTCATCCAGATTTCCGTTTAGCGCCGCAAAATTCTCCGCATTGGGATAATCTTCATAGTTCTGCGCCCAGGTATCCGCAAGCTTCCCTTCCGGAACAACCTTTCCAGTCAGAACGTCCGCCGCGGAAAGCCCCGTCACACCTGCCGCCTGGCCGACGAAGAGCAACGCCGCCAGATTCGGAAGCGAGCGCAGAAACGCCGTATCCATCGGCGCGCCCACATTCAGCAAAACAATTACCTTTCTGAAATTCTCAGACAGAATGCGCAGATTTTCCTTCTCACATGCCGATAAATAATAATCCCCTTCCGTCAAACTGCGATCTGCGTCCTCTCCGGACACGCGCGAAATGACAAAAATCGCAGTTTCCGCTTCCGCGGCTTCCCGGATATCCTGCGCGGTAAGCAAGGGCTGCGCCATCGGCACATACGGTTCTTTATACATTTTCAGCACGCCGTCCAGCAAAGAATGTTTTGCCGCCGCCCGCATTGTACGGTAATAAGCCTCTTCTTCCTTCTTGATGAGCGCATCGTAACGTTCCAGATATTTTTTCGACGTTATGGAAATGCCCGCGCGCTCCAGACCTTCCTCAATGCTGATCTCTTCACGGCTCGTAAAGCTCGCGGCTCCCAGTCCGCAGAAAATGGTATTTCTTGCACCATAGCCGTAGAGCGCCGCCTTTGTTCCTTTTTTCAGCGGAAGCGTTATCCCGTCATGCTCCAAAAGTACCATGCCCCTGGCTGCGATCTCGCGCACAATGTTTGTGTGCGCCTGTTCCTGACGCGTAATCGTTCCTGGCCGTAATCCAAAATATTGCTTCATCTTACTTTCCTTCCCACTGTAATTTCCGCCGGTTCCATCCCTTCTCCCGACACTCGGACGGTCAGTTGTTCCTCCCCGGCTCTTACCACCGCCTGGCACTGTCCGTAGTAAGTCGTATAGGTTCCCGTAAGAAAACTTTCCTCTGTCTTCGGATTCGCGCTGCCAAAGGCAAGCAGCTCTCCGCCCGTTACGGAAATATGCAGAGTCGTATCGCTATGGCATTCGATTTCTCCGTTTTCTCCGGTCAAAAGGATCTTCAGATACAGAATACAGTCTTGCCCTGCATATCCTTCCTCCGGCACAATGCGAATCTGCGTGTGTTCGTCCGCTGACCGCAGGATACTCTCCGAAACATTGCATCCATTGCTGTCATAAGCGACTGCCCTTAATTCCCCCGGTTCATAAACGGTCTGAAAATCTGCCCGGCAGTCAACCGTTTCTTTTCTTCCGATGCTTTTCCCGTTTTGGAACAGCTCTACCTCTTTCTGGTTGCTGTAAACTTCAATGTGCGCACATTCTCCCGCGCATTGCTTCCATGACCAGGACGGAACCGCATTGCTTCCGCGCCAGATCGCCCTGTTCGGCTCCTCTCCCGGATGTCCCAGCGGCCGCACGCCGATATAGGGCGTCTTTCTCTTTCCCCACACCACTGCCGCCAATCCGGCCTCCGCATTGTCATTTCCAAGAATGTCAAAGGCTCCGGTATCCGCGAGCAGCCATGGATACGCTTTCTGAAAGCCCCGCTCTTCCTCTCCATATGTCCAGCTCCCGATGCCCGTCTCTCCGAGATAGTCCCATGCAGTCCACATGAAATCCCCAATCACGTAGGGGAGGGCTTCCACCTGTTTCCAGGTTTTTGCCAATTCATACGCATACGTTTCGCTGCCTACGATGATGCGGTTCGGGTGAAGCTCTCCTTCTTTTTCATAACGGCTGACCGCATAGTTATACCCGGCAATGTCAAGCAAATCCAGCACCGGAGAAGAGATTTTATCTGCGGGCTCGGTTGCGGCGGCTAAGGTCATCTGCATTCCCATTTCCGATACCATCTGATTATAGGCGGTACTGTCCATTTGACCGGAAACCGCCGGTGCTTCCCCCGATTCCAACGGATTTTTTTCCATGGATGCCAGCAGGAGCAGCGTCAGGTTCATCCCCGCCGTGACGGGCCGGGTGGGGTCAAGCCGGTGCATCTTTTCCACGAGATCTGCCGCGAGCCGCACGCCTTCCGGTTTTCTCGGCTCGGTTACTTCATTTCCTATGGAATAGAGGATGACTGACGGATGGTTGTAATCTTTTGCCGCAATGGAGCGGCAGTCCTCTTCATAATGCTCTGGAAATTCACGCGCGTAATCATATGGATTTTTGGCTTCGTTCCACATGTCCCACAGCTCGTCCATCACGTAGACTCCAAGTGCGTCGCAGGCTTCCAGCATTGCACGGCAGGCCGGATTGTGGGCGGAACGGATGGCGTTAAAGCCCCAGTCTTTCAGGCGGCGGATGCGGCGCCATTCGGAAGCGTCATAGCTTCGCGCGCCTAAGATTCCGTTGTCGTGATGGATGCAGCCGCCTTTTAACAGTACGGATTTCCCGTTTACGAAAAATCCCCTGGGCGACCACTCCAGCTTACGGATACCAAATGTTGTCTGGGTGGTATCTGTGGTTTCGCCGCACCGCAGGCTTACCCGGCATTGGTAGAGGTAAGGGTGGTCGTCGCTCCAGAGCTTCGCGTCCGGAATCTGAAGCTCTACGCTGCTTCCGGTTCCCTCCGCTATTTTTTCCTCGCCATCAAAGATTTCTATGCTGATTTCCACTGGCTGGTCTTCTTTTGCGGTGTGCTTTACCTCGATGGAAATCCTGGCTGGGTCATAGGAAAGGGTCGTAATTCGGACGCCGTCCGGCTCGATATGGGCTTTGGGGGCTGTAAGGAGCCACACGGGGCGGTAGATACCCGCTCCTGTATACCAGCGGCTGTTCGGCTGCTGGCTGTTGTCCACCTTTACCAAAAGCTGATTCTGTGCGTCATACCGCAGGCCGTCCAGCGGTACGCGAAATAAGGTATAGCCGTAGCGGCACCCGCCCAGTTCTTTTCCGTTTAGAAATACGCGGGCATTTGGGTAGACTCCTTCGAATTCCAGCAGGATTTCCTGGGTTTCCCATTCTTTTGGAGCCCATAGGATTTTTTCGTATTCGTAAATGCCTCCGGCGAAGTATGCTCCGTTTTTGCCGGAGGGGGCTTCTTTGTTTCTTCCCTGTTCCTGCATGGCGTCGTGGGGAAGGGTGATGGTTCTTTTTTCTTTTCCCTGTTCACAGAACAGCCATTCTTTGCATAGTGATTCTTTTTTCATAGGCCCTCCATGGTTGCTTTTTTTGATGAGTGTATTGTACTATGGAAGGTTTTTCAGGGATATCAGAAAGCACAGATTCTTTTTGGATTTCTCAGTTTATGTTTTGGGGCGCAAAAAAGACAGCAACAGCAGAAATTGTTCTGCTATCGCTGTCTCTTTTAACCTTTTTCGTAATAACATTTGAAGTTTCCTATTTACTTTCGGAATTCACCTTCCAGTCCCATCGAATCTTCGTCATTTGTGCAAGGATCGTTTCTTTCACGGCGCCATTTAAATATGCTGTATTAAGGTTTCTTTTTGTATATGCAAAGTAAGTATCTTTTGTCTCGTATATTAAAACGGCCGTAAAAAATCTTTCCCAGCTAAAATATTTTTCGCTCTCCACATAGTCATACGGTGCATCTAATACTTTCATTACAGAACTTTTTCTTAAAATACCGGAAGATAGAATCAGCCATTCAAAGGATTCCGGCAAATAGAGTACCGCGTTTTTTCGATCCGCAATCAATCGCATTACGCGGTCAATCTCAGAACCAAATGCCGCGCCATCCGCAATAACAAGTATCCTTTCATCTTTATGCACGTTCAGATAGTGGAATATGTTGGATTTCCCATTCATGGATTCACATTTCAGATGATTTTCCCCGCATACATGGTTAAAAAACTGATATCCGGAATTACTATCTTCTGTAATCACAATTTCAGGAATCACTTCATTTTTGTATCTGTCCAATCCATATAGCCTATAGAATTCATGATAGCTCTGTTTCACAATTCCATACTTGCCAGATGTACGAATTCCGTAAATTTCTTCTACGCTATATGGTAATGTAGACAGTGCTTCTCTTGACATGATTACATAGTAATTGTCCGTTTCCTGGATCACGCTGGCGAATTCTTCTGTTCTGATAAATTCATTTCCTTCATCAATAAATACGATACTGTCAGAAATTTCAGCCAACTGCCCTTTCCATAAAGAACCCTCCAGTACATAACATTTTTTATCACACACCAGTTCCACCGGAGTTCCGGCAGGATTGTTTACATAATCCCGGACCATATCTACCAGTGTAGTCTTTCCTGTTGCACTGTCTCCACGGATGATAGTCAGATTTCTTCTAAGCTCAAAGTCATATTTTAACCTTTTGGTAGAAACAATTACTCTGTGTTTTCCCTTCATCGTACCATGCCCCCATTAAACAAACTCCCCGGCTATCGACACCAATTCCGCCATAGAGCTGACAATCTGATCCGTATTTAAAATGCGAACGTTAAATGGTTCTTTTCCAAAATCCATCAAGTGCCGAAGATTAACTGTCCGGTCTTCTGATTCCGCAATTTTCAGCAGCCATTTCGCGCAATTGTCTCCACAGGTTGAAGCATTAAATATTTTATCTTTATCGAATTTTACAAGAATTAATGTTTTTACTCCGCCAGATAAACCGACTGGCGGAATTTTTCCTAATATCGGACTGTCAATCACACCGCTGTCCAGAACGGTCGATTGATCCACATCCTGTATCATTTCTCTGACGAACGGGTCAACAATCCAGCTATCTTCATAATCATATTTAAAATAAGCAGCTGTGTTATATACAGCTTCTTTCATATTTCCGTAATAAATATTCAGCATACGATACACTTCCTTTTTATTCGCCCAGTTTAATTACTTTGTCATCTCCCTGTTTTGATAAAAATTGCTTATCTAATTTCTCTGTTCTCATAGAAGAATTATAAGCGAATCCTCCAATAGTATCAATGTTTTCTTACAAGCAAGCTTGCATTGCACCTTGCTTTGAGATGCTTCCACAGAAAACTTATTCTTTTGGTATCACGATGCTGCGTAGTCTTCGTTCGGCCTCTTTATAGACCGCCTCATCATCCCGGATTGAGATTACAATAATCCGCATGATCTCGCCCTCCATTACCAACTGGTAAACCACACGGTAGCCGAGATCCCGCAGTTTGATTTTATAGTATCCGCTCAGTCTGGAACCGGCATGGTTACCCAAAGGCTTCCCGATGCCATCCGGCGGCGGCAGGGGGCGTTCCGCCGTTTTATCGATGGCCTTCAGAATAATCTTACGATTATAAGGATCCAGCCGCTTCAAATCCCGCTGCGCTTCTTTCATATACTCAATTTTCCACTTCATCTGCGCAGCTCCTCACTCAATCTCTACTTCTACATCATCCAAATCCGCATCGGTAATACCAAGGGACTCCATGACTTCCTGACGGGACATGGTTTCGCTGGGATCGAAGCGCTCCATTCTGGCCTCTGCTTCCTCCTGCAGGATATAATCAGAGAGCATTTCCATCAGAGACTCATACTTTCCCGGAGACATCAAGACACAGGCAGGCTTGTTATTTTTCATGACAATTTTAGTTCCGCTGGCCTCCACTTCCTCGAAAATACGGTTGGCTTCGCCCTTGTTAAAACGGGTGATTGGAACAATTGCTTTCATCACACCCATAACAGACATTTCGCTCATCATTCAAACCTCCTTCCAAAAGCAGTATTTCCTTCTTTGTTTTTATTATACGCAAGGTTTGCAAAAACGTCAATATTTATCGCAATAAATTTATCGTTATAAATATCTATTTTAGAATTCAGTCGATAACTTGGCCGATCAGGGATTACACCCACCGAAATTCAAGCCTTTAGCTGGGCGCATCTCAGAATCGAAAAAAGACCCCGCATTACCGCAGGGTCAATTCCATAATCTCCAGCTCTTCCGCCCATTCAAATACAAGCATCACCTCATACTGTCCCGCAGGCATATGAAGAGGTGTTTTGCAAAGCGCCAGCGCATCCTTCTTTCCAGCAATGTCCAGCACACCAGCCTCCTCGCCGTCCATAAGTACCCGCACCCGTCCGCTTCCGGAACAGATCAGCTCCGCTTCCTTCCAGTCGCTTCCGCTCTTCACATAACGGAAAACCGCGCTGTCTCCGGCCGAAATCTTCGTCAATTTCTCCGGATGCTCCGGCGTATGCTCGCTAAGGTCAATGCAGGCTGTCCCAGTCACGCCGCAGGCCTGATAGCCGAAGATTCTCTCCCCCGGCGCAAAGGGCTCTCCGGCCCCTTGGGAAGTCATCTTCACCTCCGGAATCGTTCCGTCGGGCAGGATCGTAATCGGTTCCATGCAGAGCCTGCGGTGCAGTTTCCCGCCTCTGCTGCTGCGGTGATAAAACACATACCACTGGCCGTTCACACATTCAATCGAACCATGATTATTCCAACTCTCCGGGTCACAGCCATCATTATCAATCAGGATTCCCCGGTAAGTAAAAGGCCCCAGAGGCGTCTTTCCCGTCGCATATCCCAGCGCCGTCGGCTTTCCGCGCTCCATATCCGCATACACATAATAGTACGTATCGCCAATCTTCCGCATGGAGGAACCTTCATGGAAGAAATGCGTTTCCTCCGTCACCAGATCATCCACAATCCCTTCCGCATCAAACGAAACCATATCCGGATTCAATTTCACGCCATGAGAAAAGAGCTGTCCCCAATAATAATAAGCCTGCCCATCCTCATCCACAAACACCGCCGGATCAATGCCCCCGCACGGAAGCTGCACCGGATTCCCAAACGGCCCTTCCGGCCTGTCCGAAACAGCCACGCCCTCGCTGTCATCCGCCATGCAGAAATAAAGATAATACGTTCCGTCCTTTTCAATGCAGTCCGGCGCGAAAAGAAGAGCCGGTTTTTCCTGCTCCTCCTGCTCGAAAGCGGCTTTCAGGTCATCCCCTTTATTTTTGGCGTCTTCTAACATTTTCCGGATAAACGGCGTAGGACGGCTCCAGTCAATGCCCGGATATTTCGGCGCGTCCGGATCGCCGAACCACGGAACCGCATTTCCATTCAGGGCCTCCTCATGGATCGTCCAGTGCTCCAGATCCGGCGTGGATATCACATAATAACTTTCGCTGCAATACACATCTTCCCTGTCGTCATAGCTTCCGTAAATGTAAAGCTTTCCGTCCGGCATCACATGCCCCTCGCCGTCCGGTACATGATATTTCACCGGAAGGATCGGATTTCGGGTATTCGTAAACGTTTTTTTCTGCGTCATTTTGATCTTCCCTTTCCGCAATTTCAAAAATTCCGTATCAATCACACAGGGAACCTGCTCCGGCAGTTCCACGTCCAGAAACAGCGTATCCCCCGCTTCCTTCACATGGACGGAAATCGGCCCCTGCGCCGACTGGTAACTACAGGAAAATTCGGTCATTGTTTCCGGCAGGAACGGCTTGATTCCGACTTTTGCGAAACCGGGTTCCAACGGGGTAATACCTGCAATTCCATTGTAATACCACTCAATAATGTGTCCCATCATATCGTGGCAATGGCTTCGCGGATTCCGCTCCCAATACTCGCCCAGCGTCGTCTCCCCGTCCAGCACGAACGCATAATAACTCGGATGCGTTTCCCGTAAAATAAACCGCGCTATCAGGTCGTTCATGCCATAGGTTTTCGCCGTCTGGATCACGTAGGGCAGGCCGATCTCCCCGGCCACAAAGGCCCCTTTTTCTTCCAACGTCATGCGGAAGGTCTTCACCACATCCGTTTCTTTTTCCCGCGGAACCATCCCCCAGTAGAGCGGCAGCGCCTGCCCTGCCTGGGTTGTTAAGAAGGTTTCCGGATGATCCCAGGCGCGGTAGCCCCAGAGTCCGGTTTCCGGATTTTTCGCCAGGAGTTTGCTATTATAGTTTTCTTTCACTTGGTTGGCGAAGGCTTCCAGCTCCCGTGCGTCCTCTGCGTTTCCGAGGAGCGACGCGAATTTCTGCAATGTGATCGTATCCGCATATAGAAATGCCGTCTCGATATTTTCCCGCAGGAGGTTTTGTTCCAGGTTTCCCCAGTCACCCAGCCCGTGGCTGATGAAGCCGTCGGGCGTCAATTTGGTTTTTAAATGGTTGAGGTAACGCATGCCCGCGTCATAATTATCGCGGATAATCTGCACATCCCCGTAAAACTGATAATGCCACCAGGTCCCCAGGATGCAGGCGCTTCCCCAGGCAATGATATCGTAAAAGCTTCCCATGCCAGGAACCGGGAGCACATTTGGAATGTAGCACGGGCATTGGGAAGGGATCAGGCCCTCACCGGGGTAAAAAAGATTGCCCTCCAAATCCAGAAAAGCATCTTTTTCTGTATGCTGTTCTGTCCGCATGTCCAGAAGGAATTTTTCCCAGAGCTTTCTGCCATTTTTCATGTAGAAGATGGAGGGAGCCATCAGGTGGTTGGGTTCCTGCCAGGCGAAGCGCTCGATAGTGGGGCAGTCTGTGTGGACGCTGACCATATTGGCCTCCACGGCCTTTTCGACCAGGCTGTAAATCTGAAGGTAGCGCACGTCGTCGCAAGTAAAGTGGCCGCTGGTCTCCCACGCGCTGGTGATAGCATGCGCGCGCAGATTCCGAAGGGAAAGACGGCTGGCGCATTCCGGTGCGCTGTCCGCGGCCCGGCAGTCCGCCTGCAGCACATCCCAGCTACCGCTTTCCGCCCCCGCGGCCCGGCCTTCCGCCGGAATCCTCTCCACCGCCACGTATCTCCCCGCAAAATACGCAAACTTCATCCGAAATGTCTCCCACACTCCCTCCTCCCCAATGATGCACGTAACACAGGAATCCACCGTGACCCAATTCTTCGCCACCTGATCCACATCCCCATCATCCTTCAACTTCTCCGCCGGATAAATCCGAACTTCATCTCCCCGCTTCCCCCGCAGTTCCAGCTCCAAAATCCCGGACATATTCTGCGAAAAATCATAAATCTCCCGCTCCAAAGCCGCCCCGCTTCCGGGAATCACCGAAAGAAGCCTTCCCTCATAAGTCCGAATCACCTTCACCGCCAGCTGAAACTGTTCGATCAAACGCCCGGCAGGCTCCTCCTCTTCCGGCACAAAAGAAGCCCTCTCCCAGGAAGCATCCTCAAACCCCGGCTCATTCCAGCCTTTCTGCTCCAGTCTGGCATCCAGCGTCTCCGAGCCATACACATTGCTCATCACCACCGGATGCTCCTTCACCCGAAACTCCTCATCCGCCCGAAGCACCTCCCGGCTTCCATCCCGATACCAAATCTCCAGCTCCAAAGCCAGCATCAGCCACTTCCCAAAGGGCCGGTAAGGATTCGGGTTCGGCGGCATAAACGCCGGAAACGAAAATGTATAATGCTCATCCGTCTTCAAAAACCATCCGTTCCCGACCTCAACCCCCAGCACATTCTCCCCCTGCCGGAGCTTGGAAGTCACATCAAACGTCACATATTGAATCAATTTCCGGTAATTCGTCCACCCCGGATCCAGCTCATGGTCTCCCACCTTTTTCCCATTCATGGAAAACACAAACTGCCCCAGCCCGCAGACCTTCGCCGTCGCCCGCCGAACCTCTTTCTCAATCTGAAACGTCCGCCGCGCATAAAACGGCGCCGCCGATTTCTTCGTAATCCATCTTCCCAAATCTGCCATACTTCTTAAATCCCCACATTTCCGCTGTTCACGCCAGCCTGGGCGTCCTCCTCCAGCGGAAGCCAGTCGATCACCTTCTTAATATACCGATCCCAGAAATCCCACTCATGGCCGCCCGGCCCTTCCTCATAGCGCACATCCGCCCCGGCCTCTTTCAAAACCTCCGCAAACCGGCGGTTCCCCTGCAAAAGCGAATCCTCCGTCCCACACGCCAGATACATGTGCGGGAATGCCGCACCTTCTTCCTTCAGCTTTTTCACCAGCCACTCCGGATTTTTATCGCTCTCCATAGCCGCCTCCAGGTCGCCGAACACGCTCTCCGCGAAATCCCGCCGTTCGATAAAAAACGGATGCTCATTCGTCCGTTTCGTCAGGCCCTCCATGATCATTGCAGAAGACAATCCGGCCACATAGCCAAACGTCTCGTGGTATTTCAGGCCGTTTCGAATCGCGCCGTAACCGCCCATCGAAAGGCCCGCAAGGAACGTATCCTCCCGCTTATGAGAAAGCGGAAACATCTTTCTGGTCATTTCCACCAATTCTTTTCCGATATATTCCCCATAATAATTATGGCCTGCTTCCTGATCCACATAAAACCGATTCTCGCCGGAGGGCATCACCACCGCCAGATTTTTTTCCTCCGCCCAGCGCTGGATCTTCGTGCCATTCACCCAGTCCGTATAATTCCCGAAAATCCCATGAAGCAGATACAGGGTCTTAAAGGGCTTCTGCTCCTTCACTGGCATCCCCGGAAAAGCGATCTTATCCACCGGCAGAATCACATTGACCGGAACAGTTCTCATCAACGACTGCGAAATAAAATTTACCTGTAAAAATGCCATATCCATTCCTCCTCAAACTTCTGTATAATCTTCAATTCTCCATTCATCTGTCCATTCAATCTTAACCTGATTTCCGTCAAACTTCAAGGGAAGCCAGACATAATCCGACATTGCCGAGTGGATTCTCATATCTTTCGCGTCCTCCGGCGTAAAGACAAACTCCTCGGAAGGGTCAAAAATCCGCCGGAATTTCGCCTGGATCTCCTCCGAAAATGCCCCGCTTTCCCACGTTTCTCCCGCCAGGGCCGGAAGCTCCGGACGCCACCGGTCTGCCAGCGCAATGTACAGATCCTTCTTTTTCGGGTGCCGGAATACCGACGTGATCTGGAAGTTAAAGGACGTCTTCGAACGGTCGCCCACATGGGGATTGCCCTGCATCTCATAAGGCCCGTGCCAATCCCGCGCGCAGGAAACCTCCGAAGGATTCGGAAAATAACCGGTGGTTCCGGAAGTAATCAGGTAATGCAGGCCGTTCCGCATAAAATGCGCCGGAGCTTCCCGCGCTTCCGGCGGCGCAGTATGCGGGAAATGCTCGGAATAACTCCCCGCCGCATCCGTATATTCCTCATTTAATTCCGCAATATATACCATTGTATGTGGTTTTTCACTGATCAGATAGCCTTTTCCGGTATCCGCGTCCACCGCCAAATCAAAATCTCCCACTGTCAGCCCGCAGGGATTCACCCTGGGATTTTCCATTTGATAAGGGCCAAGAATATGATCCGCGGTGAGCACCGCAAAACAGGGCGGTTCTCCCATAATTTTCAGCCACGCCACATACTTTCCGGTCTTTTCATTGTAAACAATGTGGGGCCTGTCCATCATTGCGTTCGGATGCAAAGGCGACGTCTCATCCCCTGTTTCCGACGGAATGATGATCCCTTCGCTTTTCCAGTTATACAAATCTTTTGAGGAATAACAGCGCACGCCCCAATGCCAGAGCGCGTCTTCCCCCGTGGTCTTTTCTTTATTCTCTCCGTACCAGTAAAAGGTGTCCCCCACCGTGAGGATGCTGCCCCCGTGGGCCTGAATCCGGTTTCCGTCCGTATCCAGCCAAATCTGGCCCGGTCTGATTGTATGATACATGTTCATTCCTCCTTGCCGCTTTGTTCTTTTCGATATTGCTGCGGCGTAATCCCAAGTTTTTTCTTAAAAATCCGTACAAAGTAAGAGGAATAAGAAAAGCCTGCCCTGGAAGCGATCTCCACAATGCTCAAATCCGTGGAGGTCAGAAGCTGCTGCGCCAAAAGCAGCCGTTTCTGAATAATATAGTCGCTCAACGACATGCCCGTTTCCTTTTTGAAAAGCTTTGTCAGATGATCGGGACTCATAAAGACGGCCGCCGCAAGCTCATCTCTGGATATCTCCACCGAAAGATTCTCGGTAATCATTTTTTTCACCGTCTTTACGGCGGAATTCTTTTCTTCCTGATGGGAAATTTCTCCCCAGATATTTTCCAGCTCCTTTGCCGTCTGGCCTTTCTGAATCTGCTGCAGGCCCCTGCGCAGAATCCCTTCCAGTTCCTCGTATGGAATCGGTTTCAGGACGTAATCCAGAGCGCCCGCACGGATTGCCTCCTGACAATAATAGAAATCCGCGTGGCAGGTATAAAATACGCAGAGAATATCCGGCCACTCCTGCCGCACTTTCTGAATCAGCTCCAGACCGCTTCCGCCCGGCATCTCAATGTCGCTGATCATCAAATCCACCTTTTCCCGCCGAATTACTTCCAGCGCCGACTTCATGCTGTCTGCGCAGAAAACGTTCCCAATTCCAAGGGCTTCCCAGTCAATTCCCTTTTTCAGGCCCAGAAGCGCAATCTCCTCGTCATCTACCAGCAAAATATGATAATTCCTCATTCTTCCGCTTCCTCCTTCCAGGTTAAGGGAATGAGCAGGATTGTGACTGCCCCATCCTCATTTTTCAGAATCAGTTTCGCCTTTTCTCCGAAAATAAGCTGCATTCTCTGGCGCACATTCCGGATTCCCACGTTGTACCGTTCATCTTTCGGCTCCGTTTCCTCCATCACCTCCAGGACTTCCCGGCTGTAGCCGGTTCCATTGTCCCGGATCTCTAGCTGCACGTAAAGTTCTCCCTCAATTTCATTTAAGCGTCCTAAAACCGAAAGGACATTATGCTGTTCAAAGTTCACCGCATGCTTGATGCTGTTTTCCACAAAACTCTGAATGACAAAAGGCGGAATCAGGGCATCCTCAATTTCGCTGCTGATGTTTACCTGATAATCGATGCGGTCCGGGAACCGCATCCGCTGGATTTTCATATAATTGTCCACGTGCTCGATTTCCTGCGACACCGTGACCAGGCCCTCCGGCCGCCGGAAGGTGTACCTGGAATATTCCACCAGGCTCATGGTCATTTCCTGAATCAGCTCATAGTCCTGCACTTCCGCCAGCGAATAGATAATGTTCAGCGCATTCAGGTAGAAATGCGGATTAATCTGAAGCTGTAAACATTGCAGATACGATTTCTGGGCGTCCAGCTCTTTCTCGTAATTCTGGATTTTCAAATCCTTGATCTCAGAAACCATGTCGTTAAAGTTGTAAATCATACTGTCATATTCCAAAATTCTGCTCTCCGTCTTTACCACCAGATCCCATTCCCCGCCTTTTACCCGTTTCATACCCTGCTCCATCGAAAGAATCGGCTGATACAGGGATTTCCGGATGACCAGGGAAATGACCGCCACAAGGATCAGAACGCCCGCAAGGAAGATCATGATCAGATTCTCCATCCATTGAAGCTGGCCGGTCACCAGGCTGGCCTTCGTCCAGGTGCCAATGTAGAAGTCTCCCTCTTCAGAGAGTTCGTTCAGTTGTAAATATTCCTCTCCATCGATCTTCAGAAGCTTTCCATGATTTTCAATCTGGAAATTTTCCGGAATTCCTTCCGTCTGCGAAATGAGATTCCCATCCAGATCGGCCAAAAAGGCCTGGCAGCCCTCGCTGGTCAGCTCCTCCAACGGTTCCAGCACCGCCTGACAGTCCAGGCACATGCCGATGTAGCTGTTCCGTATTTTATAAAACCGGATGACATACCCGTTTGTCTGGGTTTTCACCATTAAATACCCTCGTCCCAGCGAGCGGTTTTCTTCCAGACATCCGTCAATATAATCCTTCACTTCGGCTTTTAGCTCCTGCCGTTCCTCATAATCACTGTCCCTTGTGGAAACCTGAAGAAAAACGTCATCCAGGCTGTCCGGGCTGTAAAAAAACAGGAAGCACAGCGACGCATTCCAGCCTGCAATCTTTCTGAGATTTCGCGTAAGGCTCTGTGTCACGAAAAAAATTTCCGTTTCATCTTCCTCTGTCCCGGTTTCGATCATCGTAATCTCTTCCGAGTCCGTGAAATTCTGGTAAAGGTAGCCCTGTAACGAAGCCAGATTCTCATTGACATTCGTGGCGTTCAGTTTCAGGATCGCCTGGCGGTTTTCAATTTCCTGGGCCAGCAGGTTTTTCATGCTCATCCTGGCAAACAGGAACAGAAATGCCGCGCAGACGATCAGAAGCGTCAGAACCATTCCGGTGATCCAGTTCAGCAGGGTACGTTTTTTCTTGAAAATTCCGGATGCTTTCATGGTTTCCTCCCTCATTCGTTCTCTTTTTTATTCTATCGTTTTTGAGGAAAAATCACAAGCCGCGCTCCGGAATTTTCCGTCAGATCACTTCAAAATCCTGTTCCAGGCCCTTCGTGCTGTCCGGCCCCGCAAAGACCCGGAATGTCCCAGGTTCCACCCGATAATGACACGTTTGGTCATAGAATCCCATGCGCGTTACCGGGACTTCAAAAGAAACCGTTTTTTCTTCTCCGGGCGCCAGGCTGATCTTCTGAAAACCCTTTAATTCCCGCACAGGGCGGACAACGCTTGCCGCCAGATCCCGGATATAGAGCTGTACGATCTCCTCGCCCTCTCTCTTTCCGGTATTCTTCACCGTTACTCTGCACCTTAACGTATCTTCCATCTTTAAGGTTGTCTTTTCAAGCGTCAGCTTCTCATACGCAAAAGTCGTATAACTTAATCCATAGCCGAATGGATAGAGCGGCTTTATCGGAACGTCCTGGTACTTGGAAGTAAACTTAAAGTCGTTGCCCGGCCTTCCGGTGTTCGGGTGATTGTAATACATGGGCTCCTGGCCGCCTTCATTGGCGAAGGTAACGGTCAGCTTTCCGCTGGGGTTATAGCGGCCAAACAGAATTTCCGCCACCGCATTGCCAAATTCTGTCCCCAGATGCCAGCTTTCCAGAATCGCGCCAATGCCCGTATGCTCCTGAAGCGCGCCAATCGCCAGCGGACGCCCGTTCACCAGCACCACCACGGTCGGCACGGAGCGCCCGGCAATCCCCAGAAGGAATTCCTCCTGACAGCCGGTCAGATGAAGGTCAGCCCTGGATGCGGCTTCCCCGCTCATATAGGCTTCTTCTCCGGCCACCGCGATCACCAGATCGGCCTCTTTCGCCGCTTTGTAAGCTTCCTCGAATCCGGAACGGTCTTCATCCACCCCAAAGCCTCTGCAATACGTAATTTCCACGCCTTCCGGCGCGTACCGCCGCATTCCTTCCACAATCGTTATCTGGTCGTCTGCCCTCCCGGTAAAGGACCATGGCCCCATCAAGGCCTGCCTGTCATCCGCCAGCGCACCCACAATCAGAATCTTTCTCACGGAATCCCCAATGGGCAGAACCCCGTCATTTTTTAAGAGCACCGCGCAGCGTTTTCCCACGTCCAGCGCGGCCGCCCGGTTTTCCTCCGAGAGGACGGTTTTGCGGATTCTTTCGGGATCATACGTCCACGGACGGTCGAAAAGCCCGAACTCGAATTTTTTCGCTAAGACCCTTCCGGCTGCCCGGTCGATCTCTTCTTCACTGATTTCGCCGCTTTGCACCAGGTCTTCCAGATATTGGATGTAATCCAACGAGGACATATCCATATCGCCTCCGGCCAGAAGGGATTCTTTGGCTGCCTCCCGCTCATCCCGCGCAGTCCCGTGGACGACGCATTGCTTTACCGCCTCCGCATCGCTCACCACGAAGCCATCAAAGCCCAGTTCTTTCCGGAGGACGTCGGTGAGAAGCCAGCGGTTCATCGTACAGGGAACGCCGTTCAGATCATGAAACGCGCTCATCACCGCCCCGACTCCCGCGTCAACGGCGGCCCGAAACGGCGGCAGATACGTTTCATAAATCTGTCTTTCGGACATGTCCACGGTATTGTAATCCTGCCCGCCGCTGGCGGCTCCGTAGGCCAGAAAATGCTTTGCCGTGGCCATCAGACGGCAGCCGTCTTCCTCTTCCCGCTGGAATTCCTCCACCTGGACTCTGCCGATCTCTCCGGCCAGGAACGGGTCTTCCCCAGGGCTTTCCACAATCCTGCCCCACCGGGCATCCCGCGAAATGTCCAGCATGGGGCCGAATGTCCAGTTCACGCCGGATACCCACGCTTCCCGCTTGGCCACCTGCGTTTCCCGGCGCACCGCGTCCAAGTCCCAACTGCAGGACAGCGCCAGCGGCGTGGGAAACATTGTCCGATAACCGTGGATCACATCCACGCCCACGAACACCGGAATCCCCAGGCGGCTTTCTTTTCTGGCAATGTCCGTCCCTCTTGCAATTTTTTCATCGTCATAAAGATTGACGTAGCTGCCAAGAAGGCCGTCCCGAATCTCGTCTTCCCGCAGATTCTCCTCGCACATGGCGACTCTGCGGTCCAGCTCCGCCTTCGTAATCTTTCCCTGAAGCATTTCCGAAACCCAGGTATCCATATCCGGTTCAAATCCCGGCAGCGTGCAGGTCATCGTCGTACCTGCCTGATTTAGCTGGCCAATCTTCTCTTTTAAAGTCATTTTTTTCAATAAAGCGTCTACTCTCTCCTGAATGGTCATTTCCTTTCTCCTTATCCTTTTACAGCGCCCATCGTCATGCCTTTTACAAAATATTTCTGGAAAAACGGATAAATACAGAGGATTGGAACCGCTCCCAGAACAGCTACGCCCATCCGCACGGCTGTGGTCGGCACTGAAGCGGTTCCGACATTTCCCATGGTGGCCGTTTGATTGATGTATTGGGCATTGGTCAGCATACGGTTCAAGAGCCCCTGAATACTGTTCAGGTTGGAGTCCGTGATATAGTACAGATTGTTGCTCCAATCATTCCAGTATGCCAGCCCCGCCATCAGGCCTATGGTCGCCATAATCGGAAGGCTCATGGGGATGACGATTTTAAACAGAATATAAAACTCATTTGCGCCGTCGATCCTGGCGCTCTCCAGAACCTCCGCAGGAATGTTCTGCTGGAAATAGCTCCGCATCATCATAATGGTAAATCCATTGGTCAGCAGGGACGGGAACAGCAATGCCGCAAAGGTGTTTTTAATATGGAATATTTGCGTCCACATCATGTAGGTTGGCACCAACCCGCCAGCAAAGAGCATTGTGAAAAATACGTAAAAGTTCACAAGGTTTCTGCCCGGCATATCCCGGATGGATAACGGGTAAGCGATCAGCGTCGTGATCATAAGATTCAGCGCAGTCCCGACCAAAGTCAGAAGGATCGTCACGCCATAAGCCCGGAAAATACTGTTGTCACTGAGCAAAAACTGATAAGCTTCAAGGCTGAATTCCCTTGGGAAAAAGAAATAGCCGTCCTTAATCAGGCTGTTTTCTGCCGTAAACGATGAGGAAATCAGCAGAAGAAAGGGCGCGATGCAGCAAATGCAGACAAGCACCAAAATCGTGTGAATAATGATATCATAACCTTTTCGATTCTCAACCATAAGCTCCTCCTAAAACATTGCGTTCTCTTTGCTGACTCTGCGGACGATCGTGTTTGTCCCCAGCACCAGGATAAATCCGACGAGAGACTGATAGAATCCTGCGGCCGCGCTCATGCCGATATTTCCATTGTTCATCAGTCCGTAGAAGACATAGGTATCAATGGTCTGCGTCACGCTGAACAGCGAGCCGGACTGCATGGGAACCTGGTAAAACAGGCCGAAATCCGAGTAAAACATTTTTCCGATGGCAAGGATTGTCATCGTAATGATCGTAGGTTTCAGGCAGGGAAGGGTGATCTTCGTAAACCGCTGCCATCTGGTCGCCCCGTCCAGGGACGCGGCCTCATAATACCCCGGATCAATGCCGCCCAGGTTTGCCAGATAGAGGATGCAGCTATAGCCCACGCCTTTCCAGAGGTTGATAAAAACAAGGATAAACGGCCAGTATTTCGGCTCGGAATAGAATGAGATTCCTTCAAGCCCAAGAGGCTTTAAAATGTAATTGTTGATGAAACCGGTGTCTGCGGCCAGAAACGCATTGCACAAATACGCGACCACCACCATTGAAATCATATAGGGCAAAAGGACAATGGTCTGGTAGACTTTTTTCTTCCGTTTCGAAGTCACATCGTTCAGAATGACAGCAAGGCCAATGGCCGCGGCGGTTCCGGAAACGATGAACACCAGATTGTAAAGGATCGTGTTTCGGGTGATGACCCAGGCATCTTTTGTCGCAAACAGGAACTCGAAATTTTGCAGTCCCACCCAGGGGCTTCCAAAAATCCCATCCCGAACATTATACTTTTTGAATGCCAGTACCAGGCCGGACATGGGGATGTAATTGTTGATAAACAGATAGATGATTGCCGGAAGCATCATGATGTAAAACGGCCAGTATTTCCGCATACGCAATCCAAGGCTTTTTTTCTTCATACCGGGAACTCCTCTCCTCTAATCGGAAAGGCGCCGCTTTTTGCAGCGCCTCTCCGAATGTGCCGCGCTGTTGTGTCCGCACGGCTGATGCGATTTTTGAAGCATTTACTCCTATTCTGCCAGCCAGGCGTCAAGCTGCGCCTGTTTTTCCGCAATGATCCGGTCGATTCCTGCGTCTTTCAGGGCCTGCTGGAATTTCGGGAGCACTTCGTCCACGTCTACGGCGCCGACTTCCAGGCCGAAGGCATACTCCCTGACCACATTGGTGCAGGCGGTAACCTCATTGGCCACCGTGGTGCTGTCGAATGTCCAGCCCATGGCAATCGACTTCTTTGCACTTCGGTTAAATTCATTCATCTTGGTTCCCAGATCTTTGGTCGCGGCAGCCCACTGGTCTGCAATGTAGGTGTTTGGCCAAATCCAGGTCATTTCGGGGTGGTAGGTGCAGTCTGAGGCCTCCGTACCTTCCGGGTAATAAAGCGTTCCGTCTTCCTGTACCGTGTAATGGATTCCTTCAATTCCGTAGTTCAGAAGATTGGAAATGTCTTTGTCCGTGTACATTAAATTCAGGAATTCCATCGCTGCTTCCGGTTCTGCGGAGGCATAGGGGATTCCCCACAGCATCGTGGTAACATTCAGCGTAGTTGCGAGCGGCTCTGTCAGGGCGATGGTTCCCATCGGATAGCCGCAGTTCTGGGTCTGTTCTTCCGCAAGGCCCGGATTTCCGGTTGTGATAGAGCAAAAGGCATTTCCGGCTTTGATAAGCGCGCTGTAAACCTCTGTTGCGGTAGCAGTATCCTTCGCCACATAACCTGCTTCGTACCATTCCCGCATTTCCCGCACAAGGTTTTCATATTCTTCGGTTTCATAAAGGTTCACAACAGTAGCTTCCTCGCCGTAATTCATCAGAACGCCCAAACCGTCATCCAATTTGTCCCAGTCATAAGAAGTCCACTGATTCAGCGAATTCCCGCCGTTTGAAACAAACATCGTCATGTCCGGATAGGCTTCCTGAACGGCTTCCATGATCGGAACCCAGTCTTCCAGTGCCGCTACGCCGCTCACGTCCAGTCCCAGTTCGTCGATGATGTCCTGACGGTAAGTGATGTTTGTGGTGGCAGCAAAGTCTTTCTGGTTGGGAATTCCGTACAGGTGGCCGTTGATGTAGCCCGCCTTCAGGAATTCTTCGTCCAGATATTCGGCGATGCCCTGTCCGTACTCGGCGTACAGATCTTCCAGTTCCAGGAAAGCGCCCTGGCGGACGCCTGCGGCGACGCCGCCCATGTTCGGCATCAGGTCGACGACTTCGCTGCCGCTTAACAGGAGGTTGTACTGTTCGAACCACTGGCCGATGTCAAGGATCGTCCAGTTTATTTCTACGCCGATTTTTTCGCGGCTGATTTCGTTGATGGCGTCCTGGATGAGCTGGCTGTCGGTGGTGGTGCCGATTCCCATGGTGTACATGTTGATGGTTTTTACTTCTTCGGCGTTTGCTTGGGTGCCGGCCGCCAGAAGGAGGGCCAGGGCGGCGAGGGCTGCTGCGGTTTTGTTCTTTTTCATTTTGCGTTTCCTTTCCTGATTTGTTTTTTCTTTGCTTCGATGGTGTCATTATACCGAATTTGGAATTTGGTATCCATAATTATTCCGGCGTTGTTGTTATACTTTTCCGTTATTTTATTTTTTGTTTCGGCATATTGTATAATTCAGAGCAAAGAAAAACCTTTTCGGCCGTTTTGGCTGAAAAGGTTCCTCCTCCTGTATGTTATCCGCCACCTTGATTTCCAGTACGTAGGCATGTCCCCGCAGGCTCGGACTCTTGATGCAGAGATCCGACCGTCCGTTTCCGGATTCCCGGTTGGATTTTATGTTGTAGTTATTATCGAGGATGGAGGCAAAATTATTTTTTACTCGAACCGCGCAATCACCGGATACCCACCCCGCACCTTCACCTTCAAGCACCCTTCCCGCATCTCAAACCTGTCACACGCCTTCCTCCCCTCCTCCGTAATCTCATAAACCTCCGGCACCTTCCCCGCAAACTCTCCCGGCAGCCGATAAATCAATTCCTCCTCCCGCTTCGAATAGAAAGCCAACCGCTTCTCATCCACCGGACAGCACACACTCTCATTCCTGCTGATCTCCTCTCCCCTCCAAATCACCCGATACTCCCCAGACCTCTCATCCAGATAAATCGCAGAATCTTCCTGAAGTTTCAGCCAAACCTCCCCCTTTTCCCTCCGATAATCCACAATTTCCAGCTTATGGAGCAAAAACCATGGCAGATAAAGCAAATAATAGATTTCCTTCAATTCCAGAATCTCTTCTTCCACCGGCTTTGGCCAGTAATACCAGACAATCTTATGGATATTGTGAATCAGCCTTCTCCCCCAATCGCCCGGCCCGCGCAGCTCATCACCCCCATAAATCGCCGCATTGCGGTAAATCAGCGAAACCAACGGAATCTCCTCCCCGCCAAAAGGACACGGCCGGAAAAATTCATTCTCAACAAAATTCAAATTCATTCTTCCCACCATAGGATAACGCAAAGACTCCGACATCACATCCGCCCCATGTTTCGCATATTCCTCCAGAATCGGATAGCGCCCCTCATAAAGGTTCTTAATTCCGGAAGCCGGATTCTCCGGGTCCCAGTCATTGCGGATGGCAAACCACGACAGCACATCCAAGTGCGCCACTTCCCGAATCTTATAGCGCCTGCAGGCCGTGGAAATCCGTTTCTTTCCATACTTCTTCATATATTTGGCCAGCCCCTGCACATAGGACATATCCCGCGTCCAGTTCCGGCTGTTCCAGAGCCTGCCGTCCGGCAGCCTTGCAATCATCCCTTCATCCCAGGCAATGCTGCTTGGATAGGCATCGTCAAAATTATCATGAAGTCCGAGAAAGCATCCCAAATCCTCCGCCTTTTGCCGAAGTTCCATATAATCCTCATAGCCGCCCATCCGTTCATTGATCTGAGTCACATCCGGATACCCCGTATCCATTCCTTCTACCTGCCATCCCGTGATAAAAGTCACCTGCTGGCAGCCATCCGTCCACACCGACAGTTTCCGGATATATTCATAAGCTTCACGGAACGTATTTTTCGGTTTTGCAAGCTTCGGATGGTCTCCCGGCAGCACATACATAAATTTATCGTCATAAAAATCCGCCCGCATCTTCGGCATCCTCGCATGGATCGCTTTTGCACCGTCCAGCCAGTCCACCCGGCCGTTTCCGTCATAGTCCCCGACAAAATCCAGACGACAGCTGCTTTTCTGTTCAATCGGCAGATTCAGCGTCTTTTCATTCCCATAAACCTTTGTCAGATGGTCGTCATTGCTGTTGCACCAACTGCTTCCGTCGACACGGTATTGTTTCACTGTTCCAAGGAACCCCCGCTTGCCTTCCGGCGTCTCTTCCACTTCCAACAGCGTCCCGTCCTGGAAGGCTGTCACCTCCAGCGTACAGACCGTATTGTGGTCTCCCAGCATCACAACCGGAAGAATCGGCATGATATTCCCGAAATAGTCATGCTCCGGCATTTTTCCCGGTTTCGCATCCTTCAGAGAAACCAGGCTTCCGCACGCCTTCGCATGGGCCAGCCACGCCTGTTCATCATCCATTGTCCCAATCTGTACCAGCCTGGAAATCGTCAGCGAAATCAGTTCAAACCCTTCTTTTTCCTCCACATCCTCCAGCGTAATCACCAGCGCATTCCGGTCAATGCGGTAACGAAGCGTAAACTCTGCGGCTTCCTCCTCCCCATACGTCAGCCGAAAGAAAAATTCTGCGCAGACGCGTCCGCTATGGCTTCCATAAGGGACTGCTTCCACATCAACATATTCCCTGGGACTTAATTTACAGAATCTTGCCGTTATCTTCTGCCCCTTTTCCTGCTCTCCGAAACGGTATCCGTTTCTTTCATATGCAGTCGGAAGTCCCGTCTTTTCATCAAACGCTACCAAAAGCCCTGCTGTTTCCAGATAATTCTTTTCTTTTTCCATAAGCTATCCTTTCACCGCTCCCGCGGACATACCGGACACGATATACTTTTGTCCGAACAGATATACGATCAGTACCGGAATGATCGAAATAAGAATGGCTGCTGATACTAAGTTCCAACTTGAAACATAGGTTCCGTAAAAATTATAGACCGCCATGGTCACCGGGTAATTTTCCGAGCGGTTCAGCATGTACAGCGGAATATTAAAATCATTCCATGCGTTCATAAAATTGATCAGAATCCCAGTCGTAATGACCGGTTTCATAAGCGGAATCTGAATCCGGAAAAACATCTGAAAGCTGCCGCAGCCGTCTATAATCGCCGCTTCATCCAATTCCCTGGGGACGGTACTTACAAATCCATAATAGAGAAACACATCAAAGGGGAGCATCAGCGCCGAAAACAGAAGGCTGACGCCAATCATTTTATTCATCAGATGCAGCGCCTGCAAAACTCGGATCGTCGGAATGTAATTAATCGGGGCCAGAAGCCCGACCAGAAAGAAAATATAAATCCCTTTCGTAAGCTTTGTCCTTCTTCTGGAAAGGACAAAGGCTCCCATAGACGCCCCCAGATTTGTGATAAACACGGAAGTAACCGCCAAAAACAGGCTGTTTTTCATGGCGTTTATCATCTTTCCCTCTTTGATGACCCGCCGGAAATTTTCAAAATGAAATTCTTTTGGCAGGGTCAGGGACATGGTCGCCGCCTCCGCCTGAGACTTTACCGCATTGAGTACGACCATCGCGATCGGAACCAGGATAATCAGGGAAAGCAGCCACATAACAACTGTCCGAACCGCCGTTTCCATCCTTTTCTTATTTTTCAATCTTCCTCACCTCCAGCCCAGCGTGACAAAATTTTCAGGCTCGAAAATGCGATCACCGCGGTAATCAAAAGCAGCAGAACGCCAAATGCCGTAGACAATCCATATCTGCCTGCCGAGAATTCGCCGAATACCAGAGTATTTAACACTTCCGTCAGATTTCCGGGGCCTCCCCTTGTCAGGATGAAAACCAGCTCGAATACTTTAAATCCATTGATCAGGTTCAGAAGCAGGTTTACCTGGATCGACGGCATCAGCATCGGCAGCGTAATGTAGCGAAACACGTGCCATTTTCCCGCTCCGTCAATCGAGGCCGCCTCCGCATAGTCTTTCGGGATCGTCTGCAGGCCTGCCAGGTAGATAATCATGTTAAATCCAACGGATTTCCACACTTCCACCATAACGACCGAAACCATTGCCGTATTTTTGTTGACCAGCCATGCCTTAGTCAGCCCTCCAAGGCCGATCGCCCGCAGGCATGTATTGAGAAGACCGTAGGAGGGATTGAGGATCGAGGTAAAAATAAGCCCTACGATCAAAGGCGCCATTGTCACCGGAAGATAAAAGATCAGGCGCAGCATATTTTTTCCTTTTACCTTTCCATTTAAGACCAGAGCCAGCAAAAGGCCCAGCCCGTTTTTCAAAACCGTCGTCCCCACCGTAAAAAACAGGGTATTTCCCAGTGCGTGAAGATAATTTTTCGAATCCTTTAAAATCGTTTTATAATTTTCAAATCCCACAAAATGGATTTCGGAATTGTAACTGTTCCAATCCGTCATTGCATAGTAAAAGCTGAACATACTCGGCAGGAAAAACAGCAGCCCGTATACCGCAACAGGGAGGATCAGAAAATACAGTGGATAAACCTTCTTTTTCTTCATTGTCATTGCCTCCTTCTGCCAAAAAAGGGTAGCGAAAAGGCAGCAGCACTGTGCGCTGCTGCCCCGTAGCGTCCCTTATTCGCCTGCCGCTGCGAACGTCTTCTGACGTTCCGCATCCATTTCTTCGATTACCTGTTCCGGCGTCAGATTCCCGATCAGCATATCCTGCATTGCTTTGCCGATAGTGTCTACCGACCAGTATTTTACGCTGCCGCCGCACACGATTCCCGTACCGTTCTTCGAATAGGATACCAGAGACGTATAGGCCGGCGTCTGCTCACGGACTTCCACGCCGATGACGGAAGCTTCGCCAAGGTCTGTTCTGGCGGTATAATAGCGCTCCGCATTTTCCTGTTCTACCAGGAAGTTAAAGTATTCTTCGATTTCTTCCGCATATTCGGTCTGATTGTTTACGACGCGGACAACGCCGCCCGGCGAATGGTTGTATTCATTAATGCCGCCTACCAGAAGTGGGAACATTTCCCATTCCAATGCATTCGATTCCGGATAGCGCTCCTGGATCTCATTCGAGTAAGCGATATAAGTCGCAATCATCGCCGCTTTTCCGGTTCCCATGGCCTCATAGCCGTATTCCCATTCATTCGCGAACGGTTCTTCGCCGAAATAGCCCAGATCATACAGTTCTTTGTAGTCATACAGTGCCTGAAGCATCACTTTGGAATCCGCATATTTTGCTTCGTTCTTGTTCAGCCGTTCTACGAAGCCCGGCGATTCCTTTTCCAGCGCTGCGGACAGCATCGATAACCACCAGTGGTTGTGCCATGCATCTTTTGCATTTTCGTAAATCGGAATGATTCCATTGTCCTTAAATACCTGGCAGACTTCTTTCAGCTCCTCGAAATTTTCCGGCACGGAAACCCCATATTCTTCGAAAAGCTGTTTGTTATACATCATTGCTGTCCCGTCTACGCTCCACATGTTAAAGCCGTACAGCTTTCCGTCAATGGTACATCCTTCCTTCGCCCAGTCTTTTAATTTGTCCACCCAGGCCATGTCAGATAAATCCAGGAAATGTTCTTCCGGCTGGAAGGTCTGCATCGAAACTCCGGCGGAAACATAAATGATATCCGGCGCTTCATTCGTCGCCAGCTTTGTCTTGATAATTTTGTCGTACTGGTCGTCCGGATTCACCTGAAAGTCAATCTCGATTCCCGTCTTTTCCGTAAATTCCGCCGCCAGTTCCCGGTCGATTTCCTTTACCCAGTTCTGGGATGCTCCTACGGTGATCGTAATGCCGTCGTCTGCGGACACCTGCATGCCGATTCCTGCGAAAAGTCCCGCTGCCATCAAAACACTGAGCGCTGCCGTAATTCTTTTTCTCATACCAATACCTCCTTAAAAACCCACCATTCGTTTTCTTCCCACAAGCTTGTTAAGATGGTTTTATTATAACGGATTCCCCTCCGGATGGAAATGTCTCATTCTGTCCAAAGTATCTGGACATTTCCGATATCCCCTTGTAGCGCCGCGCAGAAAAATGCTATACTAAACACAGAAAAAAATACCGATGTGAGGCAAAACAATGAAGATACGTTGGAAATTATTTATCACCTATTCCAGCCTGATCCTGCTTATTCTCTTTATCAGCAGCCTGATTTTTTACCGCTATACCACCAGGCTCCTGCGGGAGAATGGCTATCAGTCTCTCTATCAAACTTCTCTTGGCATCTCGGACCGTCTCGACCTCGAAATGGAGAATCTGGATCAGCTCGCTACCCGCATTATTTTTTCCGACCAGGTTTCCGATATCTGGTTCCACAACATGACCACCGCCGAAGGCTCTGTGAATCAAACCAGCGTAAACCGCTTAAACAGCGCGGTCTACGCCCTGGCTGGCCCCAACCTCCAGAAATGGGAAATCTGCCTGTACCACGCGAACGGGACAGTCGCCACGATGGGAATGTACTCCGGCGTTTCTCTGGAAGAACCGGATACCGTCCGGGAATCCCCGCTGTTTGCCGAAGCCCTTGCCGCCAAAGGCTCCAAAGTTTTTTCCGGCCCCTATGAAAATGACTGGAACCACCAGACCCAGGTACTCAGCGTATCCCGCTGCTTTTCCAGCGAGCTGCTGTCTGCCGCTCCGACCGCCGTCGTGGAAGTCCAGATCGAATATGAGCATCTGATCAAAGAACTCCTGAAAGCTCTCCGTTCCGCAAATCACGGCAGCGAGACACAGCTTTGGATCATCGATCCGGATGGGACGCTTCTTTACGGGGATTCGGATACTTCCTCGGACATTTTTTCCTTGTGTCTGGAGAAAAACGACGCCCAAGATCCGGAAAACTGGTTCTCCTTCCAAAGCAGCGCCAACGCGGAGAAAGTGGCTGCTTCCTATGTGCAGTCCGACTATACCGGCTGGATCGTCGTTACGGCTCTTCCGGAAGCGCTTCTTTTTGAATCCGTGCACGCGTTTGCGAACTGGCTGGTAATCATCACGTTTTTTGCCCTGGTCTGTACAATTTTTGTCTCTTATCTGGTTTCCAGGAATCTGACCAGTCCCTTGGAAAAGCTGCACAAGGCCATTCGCAATACGGTGCTCCCCTATACGTCTCCGGAACCGGAAATGGAAGTCCCAGACAAGAGCGAGCCGGAAGCCCTCTATGACGCTTACATGCATTTGACCGAACAGCTTCAGTCCTCCATCGAACGTTCCGCCCAGATGAGCATTCGGGAAACCCAGGCCCGGCTTTCGGCCCTGCAATCCCAGATGAACCCGCATTTTCTCTATAATACGATTTCTTCCATCAGTATTTTAAGCGAAATGGGCGATTCCGAAAAGGTCATCCAAACCTGCCGTCTTCTGACGGATATGATGGGCTATATTCTCTCCAAAGGGAAAAAGGATACCGTCCTGAACGATGAAATCCGGTTTGCCGAACAATATCTGGAACTCATGAAAATCCGCTACGAGCATTATCTGGAATGGGAAATCGAGATTCCTGAAGAAATGCGCAGCCTCCCGTTCCCCAGGCTGGTGCTTCAGCCCCTGGTGGAAAATGCCATGAAATATGCCACCAGCGTAAATCCGCCCTGGCAGATCCGGATTCGCGGGTTCCTTGCGGATTCCGACAACTGGCGGATTCAGGTAACGGACAATGGCCCCGGATTTCCCGAAGATTATTTAGCCCTTTGGAATCAGCCCGATGAGGATTCCGCTTCCCGGTTCGAAGAAACTTCTTCCGACGGCCTGGGGCTTCCAAACACCCGCGCCCGCTTCCGAATCCTCTATCCGCAGAACGGCATTTTTGAACTCCGGAATCTTCCGGAAGGCGGCGCTTCTATATTGATCGGAGGTATGTTATGAAAAAAAGCAGCATTCCTATTTCTTACCGGGTTCTTCTTGCGGAAGACGAACCCCTGTTTCTGAACAGCATCAAAGCCAAGCTTACCGCCGCGGCCCCGGATTTTGAGATCTGCGGTACAGCTTATAATGGCGCGGACGCCCTGGAGCAGATCCATCAGCTCCAGCCGCATCTTCTCATTACGGATATTCAAATGCCCCGTATGAACGGGCTGGAACTGATCCGGCAGGTGCAGGAACACTATCCCTATATCCAGATCATTATTTTGAGCAGTTACACGGATTTTGAATATATGAAAGAAGCGATTCGCTGCGGAATCCAGGATTATATTCTGAAGACCGCGCCGATCGATGAAATGAAAGCCGTTCTGGACAAGATCCGCTCCGAATTAAACGCCCGCTACCTGAAGCAGCTTTCCAGCGTTCTGTCCTCCAGGATTTTAGACCCCAGACAGCAGCTCTCCATAGAAGACTCAAACTTTTATGCCTGGGCCTCCTGTCTGAATTTCCAGATGTTTTATATCCATGTCGGAAATATGGGAACCCAGTATTATTTCCCGGAGCTTATCCATTTTCAGGAAAATCTGCTGACACAGAGCCAGCTAACCGGTCTTTTCGAAGAACTTTTTCCGGACACGGGCTGGTTTTACACCAAAAGTTCCTCCGGCAGCGGCGGCTATCTTCTGACCATTCAGGAACCCGGCCGCAACATGGGCGGAAAAAGCGCAGCCCAGGCACTTTACCAAAAGCTTTCAAAAGCGGTTCCCTGTTTTCCGGTGCATGTCCTCTACACACTGATGCCCTGTAATCTGACTTCTGTCAGCCATACGGCCAGAGATCTGCAAAACCAGTGTGAAAACAGCCGGATCTACGGAAAGTCCTTATTGGAAAGGCTCTCTTCGCAAGCTGCCTTCCCTGCTTCTCTGGATGCGAAATCCGACGAAATGCTGCAGAATCTGTTCCCCTGCGGCAGCATGGCGGAGCTGCGCCAGAAAGTCAAACTTTTAATCAGCCACTGGACGCTTCTCTCCATCCGGTTCCAGGATCTGTACCAGCATCTTCTTTTCCTCATGCGGATCATCCGGCGGCACAGCCAGAACCTCTCCGGTGAAGAGCTGGCCCATATGGAATATGACTTGATCTATCATTTTTACGCCGAACCAACGTTAAAGGCGCTGGAACCGACCCTGATCAATACGCTGGAAGCGAGTATGATGGACATGGAAAAAGAATCCGGACAGGACATTGACGACGTGGTCTATTATCTGAAAAAGTATCTGGATGAGAACTACTGCGCCTATATTTCGCTGAATGATATCGCGGAAAAATATCATTTCACCGCTTCTTATCTGTCCAAATCCTTTAAGAAGAAAATGCAGATTACACCGCTGAAATATGTGATCAATCTGCGGATTGAGCGGGCGAAACAGCTCATTTCCCAAAATCCGGAACTGAGCTTAAAGGAAATCGGCATCATGGTGGGCTATGAAGACCAGAACTATTTCAGCCGGATTTTCAAAAACTGCACCGGAATCAACCCTTCGGAATACATGGATGGAGCCGCCCGGTAAAAGGCGGCTCTCTTCTCAGTTTTCCAGTATTTTGGCAATCTCCTCCATCTGCTCCGGCCGAAGGGGCCCATGCTCCATCGCCCCTGCGTTCTCCCGGATCTGTTTCTCCGTGCGGAACCCCGGAATCGGCACCGTGGCCGGGCTCTTCGCCCAGATCCACGCCAGCGCTCCCTGGGTCAGCGTCCTGCCGTCCGACGTCAGAATTTCCCGGATGTTTTCCAGCTTTTTCAGGAATTCTTCCGACGGTTTTCCGTTTTTGAAATACTGCATCCAGGCCGGGCTGTCCTTCCCGCGGATATCGTCGTCTTTCAAAAGCGACTGATTCGTATATTTCCCTGAGAGAATTCCCATTCCCAGCGGCGCGCGGTTCACGCTGCTTAACCCATAGGCTTCGCATAGCTTCAGCATTTCCGGATTGTCGTTAAAAATATTTTCATTGTGCTCGATGGCGGCACAGTGGGGGCCTTTTGCGAAAAACTCCGCGCGGTCCAGCAGATCCGTAGACCAGCCATAGCTGCGGATCTTTCCCTCCTTCACCAGCTCTTCCAGCGTATCCCGCACTTCCAGGGACTTCTCCACCTCATACACGCCGTAATGGAACAGGTACAGGTCAATATAGTCCGTCCGCAGCCTGCGCATCGAGTCTTCCAGCGATTTCCGGATAAATGCCGGCGAGGCGTCGTATCCCAGTTTTTCCTTCTTTTCTTCGTCGAACACCCAGCCAAACTTCGTAGAAATGACGACTTTATCCCGTTTTCCCTCGATCACCTGGCCAATGATCCGCTCGCTGTGGCCTGCACCGTACATATTGGACGTATCCAGGAAATTGATTCCCATATCCAGCCCGCATTCCAATCCCCGGATGGAGTCCTCATCGTTCACTTCGCCCCATCCGATGGGGACGCCGTTTTCCCACGCCTGCCCGCCAATCGCCCAGCATCCCATTCCCATTGCGCTGATTTCAATTCCTGTTTTTCCCAGTTCTTTCTTCATCTTCGATTTCCTCCTTTATTTCGCCACGATTTGTATTACGCCCATGGCCGCGATCATTCCGTAAACCAGAACGTTTAATTGGCTGCGGCTGATCTTCTGGAACACCCGAAAGCCCAGGAAAATCACCGGAATCACGACCAGAAGCCCCACCGCCGCATACCACAGAATCTCCGCAGTAACATTGCCCCACAAAATATGCAGGAAACAGTTATAAACAGAAGTAATAAAAAAGGTCGCCTGGACAGTTGCCAGATATTCCTCCTTATCCCCGCATGCCTTTAAATAATAAATTACAATCGGCGGCCCGCCGACATTGAACGTATTTAAAATCCCTCCGCAAAGCCCTGCAAGGATACCGTTTCTCACCGATGCCTGGATGGAAATCCGTTCTTTCAGAAAGGCGAAAAACACCGCCAGGCCAATCAGAACCAGGCCCAAAACCGTCGAAAGGACTTCCTCGTCCGCGGAAAATAAAAGCTTCGCTCCCACGGTCTGCGCCACAAAACTGCACAGAACCACCGGAAACAGCACCTTCCACTGAACGCGGCGCACCACCCGGATGCCGAGCTGAAAGTTTACCGCTACTGACAAAATGGCAAGAATGGCAACCGCATTTTTAAACGGCATAATCAGCGGAAGGAGCGCCGCCGCAAAAATTCCAAAGCCGAACCCGGTCAGGCATTGCACAAAGGCCGCGGCCGCAAGAATACCGACGTAAAGAAACATCTTCTACACCTCCGCATGGTTTTTCAGAAGCTCCCCGTATTCCTCTTCCAGACCGGTATCCGCGCCTTCGTAAACCTGAATGCTCTGCCCCAGTTCCAGCGCGGCTTTCAGCATTCTCAGATGCGCTTCCCGCCCGAAGATTTCCCTGTCGAACTGGCTTCCAAGGGCCATCATCCACTCCGTGGATTTCCCGGTATCCGGCCCTGTCACCAGGTTTGTCCCCTCCGGCAGCGCCGCCGCATACTCCTGATACCACTCCAGATAGTCATCCCAGGAAAGGGTATTTTCACAGATGTAATTATGAAAACACTTTAGTGTTTCCCGTTTATCGACCAGAGGCGCAAGCCCCCACCTCGCCCAATGCGCAGGGTAAGCAACCGTATAATCGTGCAGTCCGGCCGCCCATGGCCCTCCCGACTGCCCGATAAAAAATACATCCGGAAATTCCCCGCATACCTTTTCCCGCACGTTTCCCATCATACCGATTCCTGCCGGAATAGAATCATAAGGGCGGTTCTCCCCATGCGGCTGCCAGTTTGGAAACGCATTCCACATCTGAGCGTCCAGCAGAAATCCGTCCGCCTGTACCTCCCGGCAGTAATAGAGCAGCGCCTCTGTCAAATAATTCTGGTATGCTTCCGATGCAAAATCAAACGCCCGCAAATAAGTTCTCGCAATGTGTCCGGTTTCATGATACCCATAAAGCTCCAACCGGTTCAAAATCGGCGATTCCGGCAAGTCTACCCTGTCCGTATCGTATTCGCTGACGCCTCTCTGCGGAATCTCCAGAATCAGTTTCATTTTCCGTTCATGCAGTCTCCTGGACAGTTCTTTCAATCCTTCCAGGCTATGATACGTCACATCCGCATCCATCAAATCATGAACCGCCCAGCCGGGCCATGGAAAATACGGCGTCAGCATAAGCGCATTGTAACCTTGCTTTTGGATATCCGGAAGTTTTCGGAAAAGATCCGCGTATTCCGAATAGGGACTGCGAAGCTGTCTGGCCCCGATCGTCACTTCCCGGATGCGCAGTTTTTCATTTCTGCCTTCCTTTTTCGTCCACATTGCCCCGGTAATTTTCCTGACCGCTTCCTCCCTGGTTCCCCGAATGTCCCCGGTATAAAAGCTTCCGAAATCCAGTTCGTCCCCCGGATGCAGAATGCAGGGACAATGAATCGCCTCTTCCCGGACGAGCCTGCTTCCTTCCCGGAAAAACGCCGTCAGTTCAGACAGAAAGGTTTCGTTCCGGTTCCAGGCCAGGTATGCCCTTTTTTCCTGCGTATCATAGACGCCCGCGATTCCCGGAAGTTCTGCGGGAATCAGATCGCCCCGCAGGGTCAGAAGCTCTTCTTTCCGGTATGCCTCAAGCTTTCTGTGCAGGTCGTAGGGTTCCAGCATGCCGGGCGCATAGCCCGGAGCCAGCACCTCGCACGTCCGGGACTGAACCGGAAGCTCCAAACGCCAGATCAGGCTGCGGATACGAAGGGGTTTTTCTCCCCGGTAAAGGAGCTTTAACGTTTTTACCTCCCATTCTTCTTCCACACGGCAGGCGCTTTCCACCTGAAAAACTTCCAGCCCGGTTCGCTCGCTTCCGATGATATTCTTAAGCTGGCGTTTCGAATTATTGCTGCTTTTTCCGCCAACTTCTACTTGAAAAGATTCTTTTTTATTTCTCCAATACTGGCTCACAGCTCATCCCTCCCGCGTTCTCGCTTCTCACCATCAGGCAGTCCGCCCCTTTTAATTTCAAGGTCATGCCATCCTCCCCGCATGCAAGAAGGTTTTCAAATGCCTGGCTGCCCGTACACAAATCCCAAACCGTACATCTGTCCGTCTCCTCTTTCACAGAAATTTTCACGGTCTTCTCTTTCCGTTCCAGATTTCCCACAAAGAGCGCCCATTTTTCCTGATATTTCCACAAAAGCGTAACGGTTTTCGGATCATCCGCACAGGCTTGCGTCAGCATGCAGGTTCCCTTATTGAAAATCTCATCCTTTTCACGCAGGTTCAAAATCCGCCCATAGTATTCTTCATTTCCGACCTGCGCCCCGTAATAGCTCATAAACCCGCAGTCCATAAAAGCGGTCATTCCCACGAATACCCGATGGATATCCGTCCCGTAAACTTCCCTGCTGTACTGGCCGCCAATGTAGCGGGTTCTCTCGTGATAATCATGGGAATCAATGTGATTCACTAAAACCACACCTTCCGGCATGGACGCCCTCAATTCCTCGTACCATTTGATATAATCCGGCCAGGTCAGCGTATTTTCCATGATATAGTTAAAGAAAAGGGAATAGCCGCTGCGCACATCTTCCACTGGCGCCAAAGCTCCCCACAGCGCCCAGTACAAGTCATAATTGTACCGATAACTGTGTGATTTGGATACCATCGAACCATTCGTCTCTGTGTAAAACACCGTATCCGGATAGCGCCCGCAGACTTCCTCCCGAATCCGGTCTGTCATACGGATACCGGCCAGCATTTGTTCATAAGGCATCCGGCCGCTGTTTCGATCCCAATTTGGAAACATATTCCAATGCTGGGCGTCAAACCGGAATCCGTCCGTTTTCAAATTCTCAATGTAACCAAGCAGCGTCTCGATCAGATAGGAGACATAGGCCGGATGCGACATATCAAAAGAATGAGAATAGGTTCTCGCATCCTTTCCGCTCTCATGTTTCGCATACCAGGGAACTCCCTGTGTCGTATGCGGTGAGTCCGGCAGCCCTACCGCTTTGGAATCATACTCATAGGGGCCATGCAGCACTACGTCCAGAATCACGCGGATTCCCAGTTTATGGGCCTCCTGAATCATACGCCGCAGGCCTTCTTCACTTCCATAGGTGGTATCAATGTCCCGCCAGTTGAATACGGAATAGCCCGGAAATGGGAACCGCGGCATCACTTCGATCACATTGAATCCCATTTTCTTGATTTCCGGAAGCTTTTCGATCAAAGCCTGGAAATCCGGGAACGGGGAAAGCATCAGTTTTTCGCCGATGGTCACTTCCATAATTTTGAAATTCCGCTCTTTCGGGTAATCGATTTCCCGCGACCAGATCTTTTTATAGCTGGCGCTCGCCGCACGGATGGCATCCAGACGCGTTCCCTCGAAAATTCCGTAATAAAATTCACCGATTTCCTGGCTGTCGCCCTTTCGGAAATATCTGGGGCAATAGACATGAACGGTTCTTCTGAGACGCCCGCTCTGCCTGTTCCTGGAAAATCCCATCAGCCGTGCCGGAAAATACTCGCTGACAAACCACGCCATATCCGCGCAGGCCTGTTCCCGGTCATATGTTCCGGTCAGTCCGGAAAAAAATACCGGATACGGTTCCGCGCCTGTCACTAATAAGTCTTTGCTTTTGTATTCCGCCAGGCTTTGGAACGGCTTCAGCGGCTCATAGAGCGGCGGCTGATACCCCGGCGCCAATACCTCGCACCTGCCGTAATCCGCTTCTTCCACACTGTCCGTCGTCCAGCACGCATAGCGCATTTTTACTTCTTCTTCCCCTTCATAAGTCACCATGCACTTCTGCCTGACCTGATCTGTCTCAAACCAAAACCGGTTGGTCAGCGTCCAGTCCTTCCCCATCTGCACCGCCAGCGCCAAAACCTCGCCGCTGTCCTCTTTCTCGATTTCCGCATGAAGGAAACGGGTATCCCGTCCGAGTTCTTCACATCCTTCCAGTTCACTCATCTGTTCCTGATTGTTGTGCAGACAGATTCCCCCTGTAAAAAAGGTAAGCAAGGGCTCTTCCTGGAAAAAGGCTGTCCGCTCCCCTTTTTTCAGGCCCACAATGCGCCCGCTTTCTTCCTCATACATTACTTTCCAATTTTTGCATTCTATTGTCCGCTGCATATCGTTCTCCATTTTCTGTTCTCTGCCAAGCCATACCTTCTTTTAAAAGAAACCAACGGCTGGGAGCGATCCCGAACCGTTTCCGAAAGGCCCTGGAAAAACTTTTCACTTCCCGATAGCCCACATACTCCGCCACATCCCGCACCCGTTCCCCGTCTTGCAGGCGTTTTCTGGCCTCCTGCATCCGGCATTCACAGACATACCCGGAAAAGGAACTGCCCGCCGCCTGCCGGAACATTCTGGAAAAATAAGAGTAGTTTAAGTTCAAATGGTTTGCCACTTCCGCCATACTGATTTCTTCGCTCAAATGCCTTTCGATGTACGCTTTTGCCCAGTGAACCGCCTTTCTCTCTTCCTGCTTCTCACGAAATCCTTCCAGAAAACTGCTAAGATAGCCAATCGCCTCTTCCGTGCTTCCAAATTCTTCCGGTGTGCGCAAGTACATCTCTCCGCACAGATTCCGTTCCAGTCCCACCTGGAATAAAATCCCTTGCGCAATCCCAAAGAAAACCGGAAACAGCTCCGCTTCCTCCCGCATCCAATCGGCAAGCAGTTCCTGAAATTCATCGACGTTTCCCTGCCTGGCCGCCGTTTCCAGTTTCCGGTACTCCTCGCCGGTCACTAACCTCTGTGTTTTCATTCATTCGCCCCTCCCTCCTTAGCTCCAGTATAGCTTTCGGTTCTTTTTTCGAAAATGGAGGGAACGAATGAATGTCTATGGACATTTCGGATTTTCCATTCTTCCTAACAGATTCCAAGCCCTTTCGTCTTTTCCTTTGCCAGCCATTCGTCTGCCAGCGCCTCGGCGGTTTCCAGATTCTTCATGCGGTGATCTCCAAGCAGGTACAAAAGAAGCGCGTTTCGGCTGCGGGAGCGCATAACTTCCAGCTTCCGCTCCGCGTAAAGCCACCGCGGCATCATTGCATTCGTAAGGATGTTCTGCGGAAGCGTGGGCGCTTCTAAGAAGGTTACGCCGGAAGCATCCACTCTCGCCTGCCCTTCCACGACCAGATTTTCCGGGAACTGCGGCAGAAACTGTTTCTGGTTCGGCGCATTTACCTGGAAAATTCCCGGCTCATTGTTCGCAATCGCGTGAATAACCGGAATAATCTGTTCCGGACTCTGTTTGGCATCCAAAGCCTTTGTGATCGGCGTTTCCAAATCAGCGGCCGCCTTTTCAATCTGGCTCAAAATATTGGCACAGTTTTCCAGATGCAGCTTCCAGCCGATCTCGGAATCAAAACCGCCGATTTTCCCGTACCATTTCTGGTTTTCCGCCAAATCTGTGTGATACCACCAGCCTCCGTGGCGCGGCGTATCGCCGATGGGCATTTTCCCGAAAATCTGGTACTGATGGATCGCCCCTCTGGACATTTGATTATAGTGGTAGGGACGGTTATCCAGATCCCAATAGGCTTTCGCCTTTGTTTCAATCCATTCATCCAGAATCGGGTAGGCATCCTTCCCGTCATAGGTAAATTCGTTCATCCACAGCCAGTGGTTAAATCCGTAGCAGTTCGCTTTTACTTTTTCCCGCTCCAGCCCCAGCACATCCGCCACCTGCAAATATCCGGAAAAGCCGTGGCAAAGCCCGATCGTTTTAATCGAAGAATTGCGCGCAAGATAGGTTCCGCCTTCAAACACCGGGTTCGCCGCCTGAATGTGCCATGCTTCCGGGCAGATTTCTTCCATTTTTTTCATCAGTTTCAGGAAATAGTCCATCTGGCCGAATTCATGCAGGTTTGCGCCCCGGTACAGGCCGTACTTTTCCGCCATGGCCCGCTGCTCTTCCACCCAGCCGTAACCTCCTACCTGGACAGAATTGATCACAAAATCCGCGTCCTCCAACGCCTCCTCCAGCCGCGTCGTTTTCGTAATCACAAGCCCTGATTTCAGCTCCTCCGCCAGTCTTTTCGCCGCCAGCGTAATAAAATCCAACCGTTTTTCATTGATATCCATCAGGACGATCCGGCTGCCCTGAAGGCCTGCGCACAGGCTCATATCCGTTACGATGTTGGAAGCGAACTGGGCGCTTCCTGCTCCGATGAGTGCTATTTTTTTGCTCATTTTTTGCGCCTCCTTTTTGGTTTCATTATAGCGGCGCGTCCAGTCCCCCGTAAATCCACCGCACTTTACCTAGGCAGCAAATTTTTACAAAAAAAGAAACTGGAAAGAATGTGCTTCCTTCCAGTTCCAAAAAATCCATATGCTGCGATTTGCCGGCCTTTCTTTACTCCAACTGCGCAATCTCATGATACAGATCCGCATACCGCCCATTCATCTTCAGCAGCTCCTCATGCGTCCCCCTCTCCACAATCCTCCCCTTCTCCAAAACCATAATCGCATTCGACTTCCTCACCGTCGACAGCCGATGCGCAATCACAAACGTCGTCCGATCCCTCATAATCGCATCCATCCCCTCCTCAATATGCCTCTCCGTCCTGGTATCCACCGAACTCGTCGCCTCATCCAGAATCAAAATCGGCGCCTTCGAAATCGCCGCCCTGGCAATATTCAGAAGCTGCCTCTGGCCCTGGGAAAGATTCGCGCCATCCTGCTCCAGAACCGTATCATACCCATGCTCCAGATTCACAATAAACGAATGCGCGGAAGCAATCTTCGCCGCCTCCTCCACTTCCGCATCCGTCGCATCCAGCCGCCCATACCGGATATTCTCCCGCACCGTCCCGGTAAACAAATGCGTATCCTGCAAAACCATCGCCACATTGCTCCGAAGGAATCCCCGGTTAATCTTCTCGATCGGAACCCCGTCCACCGTGATCGTCCCCGTCTGAATATCATAAAACCTGGAAAGCAGGTTCGTCACCGTCGTCTTCCCCGCACCCGTAGAACCCACGAACGCAATTTTCTGTCCCGGCTTCGCATAAAGTGAAATATCATGCAGCACCGACACCTCCGGCGTATACCCGAAATCCACGTGATCCACCACAATGTTTCCCTCGATCTTCGTCATCGGCACGGTCTGCTCCGTCTCCCGCTCCGGCTCCTGATCCAGCACCTCGAACACCCGCTCCGCGCCCGCCAGCGCCGAAAACACATTGTTCATCTGCATGGAAATCTCATTGATCGGCCTGTTAAACTGCCTGGTATAATTGACGGAAATCGCCAGCCCGCCCAGGTCGAATCCCTGCTTCACCACCAGAACCGCGCCCACGCACGCCGTCAGCGCATAGCTCAGATTACAGAGCTGGTGCGTCACCGGCCCCATAATCCCGGACTGGAACTGCGCCTTAATCTGCGCGTTCATCAGCTCTTCATTCAGATAATCAAATTCATCCGTCGCAATTTCCTCGTGATTAAAAATCTTCACAACCTTCTGCCCGGTAATCGTTTCCTGCGCAAATCCGTTCAAAATCCCAAGATTCCGCTGCTGCGCAGAGTAGGCCTTCCGCCCCGCTTTGATGATCATTTTACTCACCAGCGTCAGAACCGGCGTCATCAGAATGGTCATCAGCCCAAGCACCACATTCGTATACAGCATCAGGACAATCGTTCCGACAATGGTAATGCTTCCGGAAATGATCTGAATCAAGGTGGTATTCAGCATCTCCCCCACCGCATCCACATCATTGGTAAAACGGCTCATAATATCCCCGGTCGTGTGGTTGTCAAAATAGCGGATCGGCAGCGTCTGAAGCTTGTCAAACAGCTCCTTCCTCATCCGGAGCAGGGATTTCTGGGAAACTTGCAGCATAATCCTCTGCTGAAGCCACTGGCTGAACACCGCGGCCGCATAAACCGCTGCCAGCACCAAAAGCGCCTGGGCCAGCCCCGCAATCCTTCCCGAAAGATCGCTTTCCGCCGGATCATAATAGATAAACCGGTTAATCACCGGACGCAGCATATAAGAAGCCGTCAGCGAAGACGCCGTGTAAACCAGCACCGCAATCACCGCGCATACGATCAGCTTCCGTTCCTGCCCCAGATATTTCATCAGCCGGAGAATCGTCCCCTTCGTATCTTTAGGCTTTCCCTGAGCGCCCATAGCCCGCCCCCGGCCCGGCCCTCTTCCCAGATTCATTTCCTTTTTCTGGCCGCCTGCGGAAGCATATCCGTACTTTTTCTGAAGCCGCTTCGCACGTTCCTGATCCATGTTATGCCTCCTCCTTCTGCGAATAATAAATTTCCTGATAGGTGACGCACCGTTTAATCAACTCCGCATGCGTCCCCACATCCTCGATTTTGCCCTTATCCAGAACCACGATCTGATCCGCGTCGATCACCGAACTGATTCGCTGCGCAATGATCAGCTTCGTCATTCCCTGCAGTTCCTCCCGGAACGCCTTGCGGATTCCCGCATCCGTCGCCATATCCACCGCACTGGTAGAATCGTCCAGAATCAGGATCTTCGGATTCTTCAAGAGCGCCCTGGCAATGCAGAGCCGCTGACGCTGGCCGCCGGACAGGTTCGTCCCGCCCTGCTCCAGCTCCGTCTCATACCCCTCCGGGAAGCTTCGGATAAACTCATCCGCATGCGCAATCCGGCACGCCCATACAAGCTCCTCCATCGTGGCGTCTTCCTTCCCCCACCGCAGATTTTCCGCAATGCTTCCGGAAAAGAGTGTATTTTTCTGCAAGACCACCGCCACGCCGTCGCGCAGCTTCTTCAAAGACAGGTCTTTCACATCCGTCCCGTCCACCAAAACCGTCCCCTCGTCGGCGTCATAAAGCCTTGGAATCAACGAAATCAGCGAAGTCTTTCCGCTGCCCGTAGACCCTACGATCCCCACAAACTGACCGGCCTGAATCGTCAGATTCACATCGTCCAGCACCTTCTCCCGGCTGTTTTTCCGATACCGGAACGATACATGCTGAAATGCGATTTCGCCTTTTTCAATGTCTTTGTCCTTCTGCGCCGCATGGTCGTCCGTCAAATCCACCTCAGCTTCCAGGATCTCGGAAATTCTCCGGTCGGACGCGGCCGCCCTGGTTCCCTGAAGAAAAATATTCGCCAGGAAATTCAGCGCCGTCAAAATCTGGGACAAATACGTAATAAACGCGGTCAGCGTCCCTACTTCCATGCCGCCGACCATAATCTGTTTTCCGGCAAACCACACCACCGCCAGCGTCGTGACATTGATCGCCAATGCAGAGATCGGCTGCATGAAAATCATCATTTTCAGGGCGGAAATGCTCTTTTCCATCAGCACTTCATTGATCCCGGCAAATTTCTCTTTCTCGCTTTCTTCCCGCACGAAGGATTTAATCACGCGTTCATTCGTGATCGTCTCATTAATCTGGTTATTCAGGCCGTCCAGTTTTTCCTGCATCACCGTGTACCGGGGCGAAGCCGTCCGGATCAAAAGCCCAATCGCCAGCGCCAGCACCGGAATTACCGCGCAGATCACCAGCGCCAGCTTTGGATTCAGCGCAAAGGACATGCAGACGCCGCCGATCAGCATGACCGGACTTCGAAAGCACCCGCGCATCAGGCTTTGGGCGAAGTTCTGGATCTGGGTAATGTCGTTTGTAATACGAGTAATGAGAGAACCTGTAGAAAATGTGTCGATATTGGCAAAAGAGAATTTCTGAATTTTTCGAAAGGTCTTTCCACGCACATCGGCAGCCAGCCGTGAGGAACCCCGTATGGCAAACCACGCGCCCAGAACGCCGCTCACAAGCATCACGACGGCCACGGCAGCCATCAGCAGGCCGTTTTGGCGGATGTAGGGAATGTCTCCGGCCGCCGCGCCGCGGTCAATCATGTTGGCGTTCAGGTAGGGCAGGATGAATTCGCCGCTGGCTTCTAGGATCATAAACAGAGGAGCCAGAATAAAACAGTGAAGGTTCTTTTTTATCGAGTCTCGATATTTGTTCATCTTTATTTCCGCCTTTTCTTTGGAATCAGCCTTCATTATAGACTTTTTTTTCATCTATAGTCAAGAAATAAAGTAAGGCTGCGCGCAGATTTCTCCGGCACAGCCTTTACTGTTCACTCGTACCTCGTTCCAGTAACAAATCGCGCTCCGCGCGGAAGCGCCATGCAGACCTCGCCGCCGCTTTTGCCTGCCCACGAAGGATATCGTCTATCATGTGCGGCGTCAAAACGTCATCTTTACATCTTCTCCGTGCTGATCTGCTTCATTTTAATAGCAGATACTGAAATACAGCGCACTGTATGGCTCAATCGTATCCATATCCATGATGCAGGCTTCGGAAGAAATGCTGTCGAGCTGCATCCGCCTGGCCTTGTCTTTATAATTATCCGGCTGCGCCTCAGCAGCAAAGACAAGTCCGTCATACTCTTCGGGCATGCAGACAAGATAGCTCTTCGTAAAGACAGCGCCCCAGTCCGCCACGTTATACTGCCAATCCTCAGCATAAGAAAACTCAATCAGATAACTGTTGCCTCTAAAGCTCACGGTGTGAAGATCGTAATTCTCTCCGCGATTGCTGTTAGCGGTGAGCCACATCCCGGTATAAAAATCGTAGAGTTCACAGTCAACATTGATAACATACTGCTGTCTGAAATATGGAATGGAGATTTCCGGAATGTAACAGATCGCATCGACCTGAAGTTTCCTGATTCCATTACGGATGTAATCTACTTTCTTTCTTACTTCCCAGTAGCAGTCATCCGCGCTGTAGCCGTCACCGAGATCAGAATAACTGCAAACGCCATCCTCCAGGAGAAACGTTCCCATATCCACTGCGGCATTGATCTCAAGACCATTGCGTAAGAAATAGGGTTCGCTGGACTGAATCCCTTCCACAGGGAAGAGTGAACCGCCGTTGGCAAGATCGATCAGATCCCCGCTCACAGTACGGTCAAGCTGCAGTACATCCCCGCTGCCATCGAAGTGGAGTGTCACGCCGTACTCGTCCGCCCACAGAACGCCCGATTCTATGACCTCATCCTGATCGTTCACGAATGACCATGTGGCATCGTCATAAATATGCATCCAAAGATTCTCGCCGCTGTATTCCCAAAGGCCGACATAATCCGGCAAATAACCATCTTCGGAATCCGTCGGCTCATTGCCCTCATTGTCGTGCGTAATCGTGCCGCTTCCGACCACCACGCCGGATACGCGCCAGTCACCGCCGACTGCATTTCCATCGTCATCCGACCAACCGCAGGCAGCAAGGCTCGGCCAAAGGATCGCTGCCAGCAAAAGAGCAAGCCGCTGTCTCAATCGTTTTCGCATAATAACCCCTTCCCCCTTTCTCTCCGTCACTCCATCCGATAGTAGGAGCCTTCATCTCCCCATCCCAGAACGTCGTCAGCGAAATCGAATACACGGATGGAAACGCCGTCATACATTGTGGAATCCGCATAATAGGTGCTGGCCTCATCTGTCGAATAGGTAAGGATGCCGCAATCCATTTCCACTGCCTCAGCCTCCCCAGGCGCGCGCTGGTAATAACTCCAGTTCCCATATCCGTCAATCACAAGAAATGTTTCCGCCGCAAAATCTCCATCATAGTACCAGATCCCTTCAAATTCGGAAACATTGCGCTGATAGAGTTCCGGTATGTTGTCCATGCCGCTGGTATCTGCCTCGGTAATGTTCTCAATCAAGTCCTCATTGGGAGCATCGTCTGCAATCCAGGCATCTTCTTCACTTTCAGACAGATACAGATTGCTAAAAATATTTTGGTAAACTTCCTCCATTCCTTCTGCCGCGTCAAGGGTGGCGCAAAAGCCATAAAGATAAGTGAAGTTGTCCGTATCCGCCGCAAAAATTGTCCACTTCCGCGCATCTTCATTCTCACCGGCAACGTAGGTTATGATATACACGGGATAGCTTAAATTCGCTGTAAAATCATCATCCTTGTAAACGGACAGGAGTTCATAGGTATCTGCCTCTCCTAGGGATAGGGCACATCCAATCAGGTAATCCTCTAAATCCTGCACATCCACGGCCAAGCTGCTTTTCTGCGCCATATTCACAATGATGATCTGGCCGCCCTCAGCGGCATCCATATAGTAATAGGCGCCATCCGAATAGTTATCGGCCTGCAATGTCTGCATATTCGTAAACGGAAGCGCGCCGCCCATCAATACCGGAATGGTTCCGTCCGTGTCAGGGTCTTCGTCTAGGATCAGATCACCCCAGCCATCGTCGAACTGCTCAGAATACTCCGCGATTTTCTGGTCGTATTCTGCCGCGTCATAACCGGTGTCCATGAAAATGGAGACGCTGCTGTCCGGCGGCATCAGAATAAGATAGTCGCCATGCTCAAAGAACAGGGGATCCTGCGGAGCATAGTACGGATTGACCGGCTCGCCGTCTTCACCATAGAACTGAAAGTTGAATCCATCATTTGTCAGTTCTGCCTCGGTAAACTTGCCCAGGTCGATATCCGCGCTTTCTCCTTCTTCCAGCGTTGTTTCAATACGGTTTGGGCCCCAGTCCTCATCCGATGTCAGGCTGCAGCGAATATCCGCGATCGGATAGGTCGTGCGGTTTACCACCGTGATCTGCATGGGCCACTTCCTCTCTCCGAAGCCCGCCAGCAAAACCAGGCTCAGAACTGCCAGCGCCAATATGCTTAAATATTTTTTCTTGTTTTTCATGACTTTTCCTCCTTTTCCTCTCAATCAAAATCTTCGTTAATGTTCCTGCTCTGCCATTGCCAAAATTTCATCATGGCTCAATTCCACATTTCCGAAACGGATAAAAATGCCGTCCGTTACCGCATTGTTCCACGTCTGCAAATCGGCAAGAGGCCGAAAGCGGAGCTTATCCAGATAAGGCTTCATATTCAGGAACAACCGGCTGCCGGATACAAAGTCAACTTGCAAAATATACGGTTCCAGCGGCTTTACCGCTGAAATGTATCTTCGTTCCATACCGTTTCCTCCCCTATAGTGCTTTTCAGCGTTCTCTCCAATAATACTCCGTCGAATCTCCCTCAAAACAAATCTTGCTGTTTTCAAACTTCCATGCCGAAGTATAGGTGAATGTCGTACCGCTCCGCAAGCGGCGCTTCCTTCCAAAACTGAGTACGATACCATCTGCTTCGCCGACCTGAACATCTCCCTGTTCCGGGTAAAATTCATACCAATAGATGGTATCCCTCTGAACCTTAAAATAGCAGAGGCTGTTCCTGTCTCCGTCAGGATACCAATATCCCTCGGCGACCATATTGTCCATATCATCGGAAGAAATGATTTCATGTTCCTGTATGCGCATATCTTCAATGGAATCATACCCCAACTGCTCCGCCGGATTATCCTCCGCGGAATCTGTGAGCAGCCAAGAAAAATCTCCCTCAAATTCTTCCTGGGTACTGGACGCCGGAGTTTTCATCACAAATACGCCAAAGTTATAAAGCTCCATATCGCCGTCATAATTGGCCGCAAACTGATAGGCATTGCCATCATGCTGGTTAAAAAAGTAGATATAGGCGTATTCCGGCACATTCTGCGCACTGCCGCTGGCTATCACCTCCTCATCGCGGTAGAGTGTAAAATACATGCCGCCGTCGGCTGAAGTAATTTCCAGGGTGTCGCCCCTGGCGTCGCCGACGCCTTCCCAGTCGCCGAAATACTCCTCATATCCGGAATTATCGGCGGCAGAGTCATAGGCAGCTCCCTCAATGACACCTGGAGCACGGTAATCTTCGCTTTCCTCTTCATTGCTCCCGCAAGCGGAAAGACCAAGGCATATGGCCGATGTCATCAAAAAAGCTCTCCATTTCTTCCATTTCTTCCATTTTTTCATTTCCTCACCTCCTGATCAATCTTCTTCACGCATCTGTGTACATCCGCCCGGAAAGCTTTTGCTTTATAAGATTTATCGTAATCCCATAAAGTAAAAATCCACTGTACAAATACTGTACAATGGATTAAAAAAGATAACTATTAACCAAAGGTTAGGGATTAGCATTCAACAGGGAGAAAAGCTGCTGCCGCTTCGTCCGCGTATCCCCATCTATCTGAAGTTTAGAATAAATCTGATTACTATATTGCTTGATACTGCCCTCGGAGAGGAACAGCTTTTCCGCGATCTCGCGATTGCTTAATCGTTCCGCCATCAGGCCCACGATCTCATACTCACGTTCGGTCAGCACTGCAAATGCCGCCGGACGGGCCGTCCGTTCACCCAAATGCCTTTGCCGCAGCTCGTATGCCTCTCCAAGCTGTCTGATACGCCGAAGAAATGGTTTGTACTGCCCCGTACTGTTTTCCAACAGCCTTTTCAAATAATGATAGTTCTCAACAAAGGGAAGCAAAAAATCATCCGGTACTGCATCTCCCAACGCCTGTTCCAGCAGCCCCCGCGCTTCCGGCTCCTTACCCAGCATTTCATAGGCCGCCGCGGTTTGAATACGCAGATAAAGCGCAACCAATGCGTAGTGCAGACCTTCACACGTGGCAAGCAGGCCCTCGCTGCGGCCAATCACCTTTGTGTAAGCATCCTGCGCCAAATAAACCTGGTTTTCAATCAGTTCCATCATAGGCTTTCCGGGTGCAAGAATATTGACCGCCGAAAGCTGATGCGCACGAAAAATCTCCGGAATCTTTTTCTCCTCTCTTCGCAGCGCATAATAATAGGCGCAGGTGGCACTCCAAATGTTGACCCATGCCGCGTTGTGATGCCGCAAGATCGCCTGATAGCGCTGTTCAAAGGTATATCTCTGCTCAATATCCACGCAAAGGGAGAGACGCCATGACAGGAAATCGCAGCAAAGCGCCATATTTTCCTGTCCATTATCCTGAATATGTGCATAAGCGCTTTCCAATTCAATATGTGCATCCGAAAAGCGGCCCTGCATAAATGAGGCTTCTGCCCTCATGATCTTTTCCGCGCCTTGTCCATGCCCGTTTGTGATCTTGTAGTAATGAGGCATACATTCATCCATTTCAGCCAGCTCTTTGGCCAGCTCGCCCGGCTTACGGTGGAACATCATTAACACGGACGGGGAACCGAAGGTCCAGCCGCCGCTTTTCTGAATGCTGATGGCCGGGCGTGACATCTGCGCACTGGCGCTGCGGTGCAGACGGCTCATGGCGCTGATGTCATTGTAACAAAGAAAACTCATAATGAGGTCGCATTCCCCCAGCAGGTCGCCGCGTTCACTCTGCGGCATTTCCGGATGTTCTTCAATAGCGGCCATCAGGAGAGCTTTCATTTCCAGCATCTTCGGAATCAATCGCCAGTTGAACATACTGCGCATCAGAACCAGAATTGCCAGAGGGTACTTTTTCAGCACGGAAACGGGGCATTCTGCAATCGCAGCCAGCACTTCCGATGGGTTCAGGGAGGCCAGCAGGATACCCGCGTCGTTTTGGATAACCCGCAGCAGCCCATCGTAGTTTCCGCTTCGCCGGTAAGCGGACATTGCATGCAGGTACTGCCGGTGATCTTCGTACCACAATCCGAGCCTGCTAAGATACGCAGACTGCTTTTCCTTTGGCAGCGTCAGAAAGGTACGCTCCGCACATTCCTTCATCATGTGATGAAAGCGGAAAGTTCCGCCGCCAGGCAGTCGTTTTACAAAGGCGTTTTGCTCTGTCAATGCGGTAAGCAGACTTTCGGTATCGGGATTTCCGGTAACAAACCGTGCCATCTCTGCGGTAAATTCATCCGCAAGCCCCATGACCGCGAGAAACTCCCGCTGCTTTTGGGAAAGAGGGTCGATCATGGCGGCCGTAAACATGGTATAAATATCCGAATTTCGGTCAGGCAGCGTGCCCTGTTCAGAGAGCGCCCGCAAATTCAGGTATATCGCGGAAAACCATCCTTCACTGGAATAAAGCAGCGTTTCAACCTGCTCTTCGGTAAGCTCCGTTCCGCACCGATGTGCGTAAATGGCAAGCTCCGTATGATTCAGACGAAGCTGCTCCGCGCCAATCTGATAGACCTTCCCGCCCAACCGGACCATCTGTGCCGCGGGCAGAAAGCGGTCACGGCTGGCAACGATCAGATGCACATTTTCCGGAAGACGGTTGGTAAGGGTGCAAAGGAAGCTGGAAGCGCGGTTGTCCGTAAGCAGGTGAAAATCGTCGATGAAAACATAGCAGGGTTTCTTTCCTGTCAATTCATGGCAAAAATCATCTGTCAGCATGCTGCCGCTGGCCGCGTCGGCGGGGAGGGGATAATCACGCAGGAAATCCAGCCCGGCGCGTGTAAAAGCATCCTGCACGCTTTTCCAGAAGATCGCGAGATTATCCGAATAGACGCTGATGCGGATGACGAAGCGTTCTTCTGTTTTTGCGCGTTCCTCCAGGTACCAGTTTACTGCGGTTGTTTTTCCGTATCCCATGGGCGCTACAACGGTTGTCAGGGCGCAGCGGGAAATCGGGCGCAGGCACTCCTGAAGCCGTTCCGATATGTAGATCGTGTTCAGGTTCCATTTTCGTCTGGGCATTATGCATACCTCAATTCTCTTTTGATCAACAGCCCACCTGGTTGTCCGGGTGAGCTGTTTTTTGTGATCGTTTATAGATACTTTATACCAGAATTTTCCTCTTTGTCAAATGGTTTAGTAGGTAAAAAGCTGTATCCAGTAGTTGACGCCGCGTTCGTCCTGGTAATAGCCGACTCCCCGACCGAATTACCAAAACAGCTCAGTATCGGCACAGCCTTTCCGCTGTCTTTTATTCGTATTTCGAAGCCGCACGCGCCCCGCGCAGAAGCGCTTTCACGTTTTCCAGCGGCGTCCCGATTTCCAGGTAATCCGAGCAGGCGAAAATGTAATGTCCCCCCTGTTTTCCGGTCATCATCAGCTCATAAGCCCTCTTTTCCACCTCCGCCGATTTTCGCCCAGCCGGTTGCGGAGAGTACCAGGAATCCCTCCTGGTCTTCGTGGATGGTTGAGGGTGTGCAGGCGTTGGAGGCGTAGTAGCTGATTCCGGCGCAGCAGCCGTTCTGGCATCCCTGGGCTTCTCCCAGGAGAGGGAAGGAGCCGTGGCCGTGACCGGCGATGATTTCTTTGATTTGCGCAAAAAGGCACCAGCCATTTCCGGCTGATGCCCTGCGCGTTTCCTTTTTTAATTTTCTACTACTGCGTCGTCCATGGTATAGCCTTCCAGTGAATGTTCTTTTACCTGGATACAGGCGAAGCTGATCGCTGTGTCTTCGGCCGCGAAGAATTGTCTTTTTCCGGCGGGGGAAATGCGGATCCAGTCGCCTGCCGCAAGTTCTACGGTTTCCCCGTCGATCACCGCTTTTCCCTTGCCTGCGAGGACAACGTAAATTTCTTCGTTGTTCTTATGGGAATGGATGAACGGCACGTTTGCGCCTGCGGGGAGATTGTTAATGCTGATTTCTGCTCCGGTTAAGGAAAGCTTGTCGTGAAGTTCGGTTCTTGCATCCTGTGCTACGCTTACTTTGCTAAAATTTGCCATGTTCTTTACCTCCGTTTTTTGTTGTAACTTTTATTGATACATCATTTATAGCACGTTTTTATTGTAATGTCAATAGTTACAACGAAGTTTTGTGAAAGAAACAGCCTTTTACGAATTTTACCTTATTATCACGGCATCCGTGATCCGCTGCGGGCGGTGCCAAACGTGCACCACTGGCGCACTGTGCCGTTATTTACGCAATTAAATATCTCGCGGCACCTACGCTCCGCTTCGGGCGGCGCCAAACATGTGCCATAGGCACACAGCACTCCCAAATATCCACGCAAATACGGCTGCTTGGCTCCGTTGCTCGCGGAAATAAAAAATCCCGCAGTTCTCTTTCAGCTCGAACTACGGGACATTTCTGTCAATTTTTGCGTATCCTCCATAATGTCTTTCATGGAGATGGATTTCATTTTCTGCTCCATCGCTTTCTGAATTTCTTCCAGCCTTCCATCTAAAACCGCATGGATATTTTTCCCCACGGGACAAAGCTGGCTTGGATTTTCGTGGAAGTGGAAGAGCTTTCCATCCTCTACGCATTCCACCGCATTGTATACGTCTAACATTGTAATTGTCTCTAACGGTTTTGCGATATCGGTTCCTCCGCTCCCCCTCTTCACCTTGATTAATCCCGCCTTTTTTAACTGCTGTAAGATACGCCTTATCACGACAGGATTTACATTCACACTCCCCGCGAGGAAATCACTTGTAACTTTATAGTCCTCTTTAAATGCTTCGATACATAGAAGGACGTGGACAGCAACGGTAAATCTGCTGGATATCTGCATATGGCACCTCGCTCCTGATTCCTTGATTGTTACTGTTCACTCGTACCTCGTTCCAGTAACAATTCACAGGCTCATTTTAAGTTTTGCTTCGCAAAAGAGCCTGCTCACACCTGAATCACGTTCTTACGTACCTGAGCAGCTAAGTGCTCAGGTACTGTCTGAACAGTAACCCTTGATTCTTTTATTATACCGGACATTTTTGAAAAAATCACCTATTATTTCTTCTTGACAATCGCTTTTTCATATCTTATACTAAGAACTAAGAAATGGGTTTCTTTCCACGTAGAACTTATGGTTCGAATGGGTTGCTCGTTTCTTTTTTATGTCAAGAACGTCATATCGATACCATCCATTTGCCGCGTTCCTCAAATGTTTTTCCCTGAATTTTCCCGAAAATGCTTCCCGGCTGCTATTTCCAGCATTTCCGGCAAGCCCTGCGATGCATTGGCCTTGGCTTTCGCATTCGCCCCTCTTAACGAATAGGTATACCTGGAACCTGTATATTCATCTGGCAGGTCTTTCCCAATATATACAATATCTTTTGTAGCTGCAATTTAGAAAAACTCTCCCACATAAGATTCCGGATAAGCTTTTACATCATCCCAATTGATCGCCTTTTTTCCTTTAAAAATAATATCCTGAATCAAAACAACTTTATTCCCATTCAAATCTGTTATAACGCTTATATTTCTGTCCAACTTACTCCTCCGCAAACAATACAATCTGCTTCTTTTCTTCTCCCTGTCTCAAATCCAACCGCGTCAAAAAATCCTCGTCCTGTTCCTTTACTGTCTGAAATCCCAGTTTTCTATACATCTGATATGCATAATTCTCCTTATTCACACTGAGAGAAACGCTCTCGTATCCATCCTTTTTCAGAAGTACAAGCATCTCTTCCATCAGCTTTCTGCCAATGCCCTGCCGCCGAAACTCCTTCTTTACGGAAATAGCAACCTCCGGCGTCCGGCTGTCAAGATTGCCGTATCCTTTCACATTGCCCGCTAAAATCCTTGTCCATACGGCCCCGAAAAAACATCCCCCATCTTCCGCCACAAGGCACCGATCATCCGGCTGGCCAAAATGTTCCACATAAACCGCAAGCTCCGGCCGCCGGATAATCTCCCTTGGCGGCGGCGTACTCCCTTTCGGAAGATAAATAGCATCATACAGAAAATCTTCCAGCAACGGATATTCCCCTGGTCTCATACAACGTATTTTCATCTCTTCTGCTTTCCCCTTCGGCTCAAAAGCCCACCCGGTTGTCCGGGTGAGCTGTTTTTGTGACCGTTTATAGAAAATATTCGTAATTGCTCTTCATAATCAGAATCGGCGTCAGCATGACCTCCTCCTGCGAAATTCCATGGATCAGATATTCATAAATCATCTTCACCGCGCGGGCTCCCTGCTCTTTTTTCAGCACGTAGCTCATGAATTCCGCCGCCAGCGCACCACAGCGCTCGTGATCGCCTTTGATACAGCAGACAAGAGGGCTTTCACCGACAAAATAGCTGGACAGCAGTACCACCGGAATCCCCCCGTTTTGTGAATCGGCTGAGCCAGATGCTGGCTTTTTCGCCGTCGTCGGCGGTGATCATCCCGTCGATTTCTTCAATCTGTTCGTCGTAGATGCGCTCTAATTCTTTCCACATCTCCGACAGCGGATATTCAGACTCCAGGTAAGTAAACGAAAGGCGGTACTGCGCCATGTCTTCGGCTGCCCGGCGGATCTCGCGCCAGAGGCCGCGGAAATAGAAGCGTTCTTCGTTTACGGCTTTGGGCCGGACGACGAGGACTCTGCGTTCGCGGCGTTTCAGGACGGAAGCGGCTTCGTCGATCTGATAGTGGCAGCGCTCTACTTCTTCCAGAATACGCTTACGGGTCTCTTCACCGACGCCGCTTTTCCGTAGATTGCGCGGTGAACGGTTCACAGGGAGACGCCGGTGTTTTTTGCAATTTCCTTCAGTGTTATTTTCTTCTGTGACAAAAAGGCTACCTCCAGGCTCAATCATGCTATAGATACTTTATACCAGAATTTTCCTCTTTGTCAAATAGTTTAGTAGGTAAAAAGCTGTACCCAGTAATTAACGCCGCGTTCGTCCTGGTAATAGCCGACTCCGATGTTTTTAAAACTGGCGTTTAGGATGTTGGCGCGGTGGCCGTCGCTGTTCATCCAGCCTTCCATGACCTGGGCAGGGGTCTTCTGACCATACGCAATGTTTTCGCCGCTACCCATATAGGAAACGCCCTGTTCTTTCAGGACGGTGCTGAAGCTGGTGCCGTTTGGCCGCGTGTGGGAAAAGGTTTGTTTGATTTCCTGGGCGCGGACGTTGGCGGCTGCGGTGAGCGCGGGCTGGATGGTGAGGGCGGAAAGCCCGGCCTTGGCGCGTTCTTCGTTTACGAGGTTTACGACTTGCTCGGCGTAGGTGAGGGCCGGAGCGGGGGATTCCGTGGACGGGGTGTCCGTTTCCGCCGCGTCAGTTTCCGGCTCGGTCGGCGCAGGGGCCTCGGTGTCCGGCGTCTCGCTTTCCGCCGCGTCGGTTTCCGGCTCGGTCGGCGCGGGGGCCTCGCTGCCCGGTGCTTCCGTTTCCGCCGTGTCTGGCGCGTCGGTTTCCGGTGACTCCGTGTCTGGCGTGCCCGGCGTCTCAGGCGTCTCGTTCTCCGCCGCGTCGGTTTCCGGCTCAGTCGGCGCAGGGGTCTCACTACCCGGCGTCTCGTTCTCCGCAGTGTCGGTTTCCGGCTCGGTCGGCGCGGGGGCCTCGCTGCCCGGTGTCTCGCTTTCCGCCGTGTCGGTTTCCGACGTCTCAGGTACGTCCGTCTCCGCCACGCCCGGCGCTTCCGTTTCCGCCTCCGTCTCAAACAGCTCCGGACAATATCCCTTCAGTTCCTCCAGCGAAATCCCCAGCCCTTCTAAAACCTGCTCCAGGCACTCCGCCCCCAGCGTCCCTTCCTCCAACACTTTATATTCCCCATTCATCACCTGCACAACCTTCACTTCCGCCGCACAAGCCTTCATCTGCACGCCGCCCAAAACCGCCGCCGCACACAATCCCATCGAACAAAAAATCTCTCTCTTCATGGTTGCCTCCTTAAATGTTTCATATTTGTTACGTAATTAATAATAACACGTAACATTTAAGCTGCCTACCTGTAAATATTTCCAACGGGTTCCGCTCTGCTCCTACTCCCGCTCCCTCTTCCACTCCTTAATCCGCTCCAGCCTCTCCTTATACTTCGCCTCCATCCCTTCCTCCGTCGGTTCGTAATACACCCTCCCCTTCAAAGAATCCGGCAAGCACTGAAGATTCGTCAGCTTCTCCTCCGTATCATGCGCGTACTGATATCCCTTCCCATAATCCAGCTCCTTCATCAGCCCCGTAACCGCATTCCGGATCGCCAGCGGAACCGGCTCCGCAAGCTGCTGCTCCGCATCCTCCTTCGCCTGCCCATACGCCCGGTACAACGCATTCGACTTCGGCGCAAGAGACAAATAAACCACCGCCTCCGTCAAATTCACCGTGCACTCCGGCATCCCGATAAAATGACACGCCTGATAAGCCGCCACCGCAATCTCCAACGCCCGCGGATCCGCCAGCCCCACATCCTCACTGGCAAACCGAATCACCCGCCGCGCCACATACAGCGGATCCTCCCCCGCCTCCAGCATCCGCGCCAGCCAGTAAACCGCCGCATCCGGATCCGAATTGCGCATGGACTTATGCAGCGCAGAAATCAGATTATAATGCTCCTCTCCCTTCTTATCATAGAGAAGCGATTTTTTCGAAATGCACTGTTCCAGCGTTTCGCGCGTAATGCGGACAGCGCTGCCCTCGATTTCGCCATTTAAAACCACCATTTCCAGGGTAGAAAGGGCGGTGCGCGCGTCCCCATTGGCAAAATTGGCAATCATCTCCAGCATTTCCGGCTCAATCAAAACATTGGTATTCCCGAATCCACGCGGGTCTTTCAGCGCACGTGCAAGCAAAGCTGTCAACTCCTCCGTCTTCAGCGCCTGCAAAACAAAAACCTTACACCTGGACAGCAAAGCCCCATTGATCTCAAAAGACGGATTTTCCGTCGTCGCGCCGATCAAAAGAATGCTTCCCTTTTCTACAAACGGCAAAAATGCGTCCTGCTGCGCCTTGTTAAACCGATGAATTTCATCCACGAAAACAATGGTCTTTTCCCCGTATCTGCGGTTGTCCTCAGCCTGCTGCATCACCGTGCGGATCTCCTTGATTCCGCTGGTGACTGCCGAAAAATCGATAAAAGACGCCTTCGTGCGCCCTGCAATAATCCTTGCCAGCGTCGTCTTCCCAACGCCAGGCGGCCCCCAGAAAATCATCGAAGAGATCTGGTCGCTTTCGATCAGCCTGCGCAGGACCTTGCCTTTGCCAAGCAAATGGCTCTGGCCCACGAATTCCTCCAGGGTCGCCGGACGCAGGCGGGCGGCCAGCGGCTGCATGACTTCCCGGTCAAAAAGTGTCAGTTGTTCCATTGCTCCCTCACCGCTCCCAGTTTTTCTCAATCAATTCGACAATGTTCGTCAGGCCCTCCCGGTCTTCTTCCGTAAATCGCCCTACGCATGGGCTGTCAATGTCCAAAACGCCCACAACCTCTCCCTCCGCGTGAATCGGAATCACAATCTCAGACCTGGACGCCGCGTCGCACGCAATATGCCCCGGAAATTCATGGACATCCCTGACAACCTGTGCCTCATCTTTCTCCACAGCCGTTCCGCACACGCCCCTTCCCGGCCGGATCACAATACATGCCGTTTTCCCCTGGAACGGGCCAAGCACAAGCTGCCCTTCCTCCATCAGGTAAAATCCCGCCCAGTTAATATCCTCCAGCTCCTCATACAGCAGCGCCGCAATATTCGCCAGATTCGCCGTCCGGTAAGGAACGCCCTCAATCAGAGACGCCGCCTTCTCCTCCAATGTCTCGTAGTACGTCTTCTGCGGGAACTGTTCGCCCAGAGAAGCCCGGAAAGCTGCTATTTTCTCCTCCAGAGTCTTATCCTCCAGTCCAGTCTCAAGTTCCGTCAGTGCAGCCTCAAATTTCGCCGGATCCATCTGCTTACAGGCTTCCTTCCACGGAATCTGGTCGAATACGCTCTGTACATACTTACGCTGCTTTGGAGCCATATCTTCCAAAATCCAGCGGGTTTTCTGCCATTTCGCCTCCCACTCCACTTCTTGAAGATACGCTTCCGTCTTCTCCATAATTTCCCATATATTCCTTACATCCCGCAGCGTCTCCCCAGTCTCCAGCGAATGATTCGCCCCTTCCGTCACGTACAGCGTCAGCCCCTTCTCCTCACAGGCCCTTTGCACCACCTCCGTCTTCACCCAAGGATCTTTCGTCCCATGAAACACAATTCCCCTGCATTCCCCAAATCCAAACGTCTCCGCAAGCGGCGTATAAAACACATTCTCCGTCTCTAACCCATGCGCCTTCGCATAGGCCCCCGCCACAATCGTCCCAATACTCTTCGAAAGAAACAATATCCTCTCATATCGCTCAAACTCCACGCCCGCTAAAAGCTCCTCCGCCTGCGCAAGCGCCCGCTCGAAAGACTCCCTCTTCTTCTCCTCCGAATTCCGCACATCCTTCGGGAAATTCCCATAAGGTACATCCACAATCTCATATCCGGCCGCCGCGGCCAGCTTCTTCGCGTAATACAAAAGCGGTTTCTCCGTATGATAGCCAATCCCCGGAAAAACGACAGCCAGTTTCCTTCCCGTCATTGCCTGCTGTTTCGAACTCATTTCCTGCCTCCTGCGTTTTTTCTTATCATAACACCAGAAGCCCCGCAGCGCAAATCCTGTTCGTCCTCACTCGAATTTCCGGTCATACAGAAGCGCCGCGATCAGCACCACAAAACACGACCCTGCATTATGCACCACCGCCCCCGTCGTCGGCGTCAGCACCCCCAGCACCGACAGCACAATGGCCACGAAATTGATACACATTGACAGCGTAATACTAAACCGAATTGTCCGCACCGTCGCATTCGACAGCCGTTTCAGGTACGGAATCTTCGACAGGTCGTCGCTCATCAGCGCCACATCCGCCGCCTCCACCGCCAGATCGCTCCCCATGTTTCCCATTGCCACACTCACATCCGCTGTTTTCAGCGCCGGCGCATCATTCACCCCGTCGCCAATCATGCAGACCGTATGCTTTTCCCCCTGCAATGCTTCAATCTCCCGCACCTTTTCCTCCGGTAACAGCTCCGACCGGACTTCCGTGATTCCAACCTGCTTCGCAAAATAATCCGCCGTCTTCTGATGATCCCCTGTCAGCAGCACCGTACGTGTATGCATATCTGCCAGCCTGGAAACCATCCCCTTCGCCTCCGGCCGCAGTACATCCGAAAGTCCGAGGACGCCAAGGCACCGCTCTCCGTCCGCCACCAGCACCGACGCCTTCCCCTGCATCCGCAGCCGCTCCAATGCTTCCCGCGCCTTCTCTCCCGGCAAAACGCCGTTTTCCGCCAGGAACCGCTCATTTCCGCAAAGCAGCCGACGCCCCGAAACCTCCGCAAAAATCCCCCTTCCGCTGGTCATCCGGAAATCTTCCGATTCCACAAGGGAAAGGCCCTTCTCCTTCGCGCAGGCCGTGATTGCTTTCCCCAGCGGATGTTCGCTTTTCGCCTCGGCAGAACCGGCCAGCGCCAGCAGTTCCATTTCCGTCACATCCGGCTCAAAGGAAAGCACCTCGCTGACCTCCAGCCTCCCATAGGTCAGCGTTCCTGTTTTATCAAACGCGATGGTATCCACTTTTCCCATTTTTTCCAGCGCTTCGCCGGACTTGATGATGACGCCGTGCTTCGTGGCCTGGCCAATGGCTGCCATGATCGCTGTGGGCGTTGCCAGCACCAGCGCGCACGGGCAGAACACCACCAACACCGTAACTGCCGTAACCAGATTGCCCGTAACCAGATAGGAAACGATTGCAATCAGCAGCGCCACCGGAACCAGCCAGCTCGCCCATTGATCCGCAATCCGCTGCATCGGCGCCTGCTTGTTCTCCGCTTCCTCCACCATCCGGATCAATTTCTGCAAAGAACTGTCCTCGCCCACTTTTGACGCAGCAATGTCAATGGCCCCAAACCGGTTCAGCGTTCCACAGAAAACCTCTTCCCCAACGCCTTTATCCACCGGTAACGATTCCCCGGTCATAATCGATTGGTCTACCGACGTCTCGCCCCGAATAATTTTTCCGTCCACCGGAATCGTCTCCCCCGGCAGGACGCGCAGAATGTCTCCCTGCCGGATTTTCTCCGCCGGAATCATTTCTTCTTTCCCGTCTTTCAGTCTCCGGCCTTTCGTTGGCGCGAGGCTGATCAAATTTTTCAGCCCTTTTTTCGCCCGGTTCGTGGTCGCCTCTTCTAAAAGCGCGCCGATGGCCATAATGAAGACAACTTCCCCCGCCGCGAAATAGTCCCCTGTCCCAATCGCCGCAAACATTGCAATACAGATCAGAAGCGCGGAAGAAATCTTCCGAATGCCGGGATTGTGAATCACGCGCCAAACTGCCAGATACAGCAGCGGAATGCCGCTGATAATAATCGTCACCCACGCCGGATCAAAGGGCAGAAACTGCTTCCCCGTCAAATGCGGAACCACATCCAGCAGCAAAAACACCCCCGCTACGATCGTCATCGGAAGCCCGCCCAAAAAATCACTAACCTTTTTCATCATGAACATTCCTCCCATCCGCACGGCGTTCCGGCGGCGGACTCTGAACTGCGCAAGCGTATATTCCTCCCGCTCGCACGGCGTTCCGCCAGCTTTCCGCTTGACGCGCATCCGCACTTGCCGTACAATAAATTTGATACCAAACACTTTGTTTACTTTTATTGTAGACAGAAAAAACAGGGCTGACAATGGATAATCTCCATCCCCTGTTTCATACGGAACATTTTCGAAAAATTGTACGGGAGGAACCGGCATGGACAGACGCCAGCAAAAGACACGAGCGGCCATTTTCGCCGCATTTACAGACCTATTAGCGGAAAAAAGCTACAGTAAGATTACCGTGCAGGATATCATTGACGCGGCAAACGTGGGGCGGACGACTTTTTACGCCCATTTCGAAACCAAAGACGATCTGCTGAAAGCCCTCTGCGAAGAGCTCTTCGGCCACATCATCAGCAGCGCCATGGACTGTACCCACACTCACGGCCTCTATTCAAACGGAAACGCCCCCGAATCCGTCTTCTGCCACCTGCTCCAGCATCTCCAGGAAAATGATCACAACATTCTCGGCCTCCTTTCCTGCGAAAGCAGCGAAATCTTCCTCCGCTACTTCAAAGACAGCTTAAACGGACTCATCCAAACCCAGTTCGTCCCCCAAAACCGCCGGGCCAATCCCGACATCCCGCCGGATTTCCTGATCAACCACATTTCCGGGAGCTTCGTGGAAATGGTTCTCTGGTGGATCCGGGGAGGCCGGAAGCAGCCGCCGGAAGAGTTAGACCGATATTTCCGGGCGGTGATTGAGCCCATTCTATAAAAACGTCAAATATGAATGAAGCCAGATAAGGAGAAAACTCAAAATTGTGTTTAAGACAGCAGGCACAGCAAAGTGGAGTGAATATCTTATTTGGAGGAATTACAAAATGATGAAATCACTATTTGAACAGTTAGGCGGCACATATCACGAAGAAAACGGGTATCTTATCCCCGATTTGAGATTGCCAGACGAGAAAGAACAGCCGATAGGCTTATTCGGACAGCGGCCTCTGTGCTATCTGAAGGAATACCGCAGAGGTACATATATCAATCTTCTCACAGGCGGCGGGCTTAATGCCTACCTTGCTGAGATTGATGAACAGGCGCAGGAACGCTTTGAAAGGATTGTAGAGGACATGAAGCAGGCGCAAGGTATCACAGAGCAGTTAAAGGCAGAAAATGCCTTAGAATGGACAGGGCGGCTCAACAACATACGGGCGTGTGCGGAGGAAATTGTAGAAAGGGAAATCATTTACGCATAAATGTAACGCTTAAAACGTCAAAATCGGAGGGCAAGGTCAAAATACCTTACCCTCTTGTTTTTGACCTTAAAATCGGCAGGAATATAGAAGCTACAGTAGAGAAAAGCGTTACTCTATATTTGTTTGTAAACTTTCATCCAGAGGGATTGACAGCTAATCAAAATTATCCCATAATAAAGAAGGCTAATTTTGATTAGCTTTGGAGGTGTTTATGAATACGAAGCAAAAAATTATCAAAGAAGCATTAGCTTTATTTGCTGAAAGAGGCTACAACGATGTGTATGTAAATGATATAGCACAGGCAGTCGGCATAAAGGCTCCGTCTTTATACAAGCATTTCAAGAGTAAACAGGAAATATTTAATGCTATTCTTGAAGAATTGAAACAAAGCTATACTCAGCAGGCGAAAATGCTTCATATCAACGGAAACAATACGCTGGCTGACGCCGATATATATGCGGAGGTCAATGAAAAGTCTTTTGTTGAAATGGGAAAAGGTCTATTTCTCTATTTTTTACACGATGAATATGCGAAATTATTTAGAAAAATGCTCACTATTGAACAGTTTCACAACACGGAGCTTTCCGAACTATATTCAAGGCAATATTTTGATGACCCATTGAAATATCAGAGTGACTTATTTTCTTTGTTGATTGGCAAAGGAATTTTTAAGGATAAAAATGCTAATATTATGGCTTTACACTTTTACTCACCCATTTATACCTTACTTACGCTTTGCGACAGACATCCCGATAGAGAAAGTGAAGCATTGAAAATGCTTGAGGAACATATTAAACAATTTAACTGCGTTTATTTAAGGGAGAATGAAAGATGAAAATAGTATTGATAAACGGACAAAATCATAAGGGTAGTTCCTATCATATTGGCAGAATGCTTGCGGAGCGATTTCCCGAAAGTAAAATTATCGAATTTTTCTTACCAAGGGATTTAGAACATTTTTGTGTGGGCTGTTATACCTGCATTAAGAATGAGGAAAAATGTCCATTCTATACAGAGAAGAAAAAAATTATGGATGAAGTGGAACAGGCTGATTTGCTGATATTCACAACGCCTACATACGGTATGAGAGCATCTGCTCCAATGAAATCGTTTATAGACCTTACATTTACTTACTGGATGTCCCACAGACCGAGAAAATGTATGTTTTCTAAAAAGGCTGTAGTTATATCAACTGCTGCCGGAGCAGGAGCGAAATCAGCTACAAAAGATATTCAAAATGCGTTGTTCTACTGGGGTGTACCTTATATTAAAGAATATGGTGTTGCAGTTCAGGCAATGTGTTGGGAACAGGTTTCAGATAAGAAAAAGGAACGCATAAAGCAGGATATTGAGAAATTAGTAAATAAAATCGCCAATAACCCAAATCCCCGTGTGTGTATCAAAACAAAATTTATGTTTGGTATTATGCGTATGATGCAAAACAAAGGAATGGGTTCTTCTTCCGAGGAAACAGAATATTGGAAGGTAAATGGTTGGCTTGATAAAAAACGCCCGTGGAATAAGTGAGGACAAACTATGTCAAAAGCGAAATTTATTTTCTGCCCTGTTTGCGGTAATAAAACAAGATTACAGATACAGAACTTAAAAACTTTCCCCTCTACTTCCCGAAGTGCAAACAGGAAAGTTTGATTGACGCAAAGGATTTACAGGTAACAGTGATTAAAGGGATTGAAGCGAAAACGCAGAATTGATTAACGAAGCGACAAATCGGTGTTTGTTCAGGAGGATACTATGGCACTTAATATAGCCGAAACATTTGAATTGTTGTTTGATAAAAACAATAATGTTGCATACAAAGCATTGCAGAACTTGCAAAAAGAAAGCCAAGAAACAGATTGTGTTTATCCCTATATGGATAGATTAAGCGATATGCTTGACAGTGATAATTCTTATATTCGTACAAGAGGACTTACGTTGCTTGCTTATAATGCAAAATGGGATAAAGATTATAAAATTGACGAGATTATTGACAAATATTTAAAACACATAACGGATGTTAAGCCCATCACAGCAAGACAATGTATCAAGCTGTTACCGCTTATTGCAAGGTATAAACCAGAGTTAAAGAACGATATTCTTTCCGCACTTTATAAGGCGAATATATGTGTTTATGATGACAGTATGCAACCATTGGTTTATAAGGATATTCAAAAAGCGTTGAAAGAAATACAAAAATTATAAGCACAACTTCTCATTTGTATAAAAACCGCTCAAACTTTCCCAATTTTTCAAGGTTTTCCTGACCTCTTACATTAAATGGATATGTATTTTCCCTTGTTTTTGCCCTTATCAGCCGAAACAAGGGAAAGTTTTTACTGCCCGACCACCTTATCCAAGAGTTTAGCAGAACTCCGCTTTGCATCCCTTGTAGCGTGGGCGTAAACATTCATGGTGGTACTTACATCAGAGTGACCTAACAATTCCTGTACATCTTTGGGTGCTGCACCATTCGATAGCAGATTGCTTGTATAAGTGTGCCGGAGAGTGTGAAAGTGAAAATCCTCTAATTCCGGCAGCTTCTTTCTTGCAGACCGGCAGGCACATTCTACGGTAGAGGGAAGTTCCAGACAGCCATCTGCACGCAGACATACAAAGAAGATTTCCGTATAATCTGCAGGGACTTCCTGAGTTCCGTCAAGGTGGTAATACTCATAATGTACCCTGTTCTTTTCCCTGACTTCCTTGTAATAGTTTCTTTGGTACAGTTCACCGTACTGGAAACGGTTTTTGTGCTGTACCTTTTTTGCTTTCCTCAGAATATCGGCAAGAGTATCGCAGAAATCAACGACACGCACCTTTTTCCGTTTCGTCGGTCCTATCTCTGTTTTGTGCCTTGAATTGTTGTAGCGGACACTTCTGCGAACCGTTAAATACTGTTCCTCAAGGTTAATATCCTGCCAAGTCAGTCCTGCTACCTCTCCAAGCCTTAATCCTGTAAAATAAGCAATCTGAACAGGAAGAATTGCGTCCTCACTCCGTTTTGCGAGATGTGACAGCAGCTTTTGGTACAACTCATAAGTCAGCGTTTTTACCTTTGCGTTATCAGCGGTATCTTCCGAAAACAAATCCACATCTTCCGTTTTCTGCTTCATTACCACATACTGCATCGGATTAAATGTGATGAGCTGTTTCGGAAATACTGCAAATCGGAAGGACTGCTGCAATACTGCCGAAAAGGAACGGATATAATCTTTTGAGTAGCCTTTGGAAACAAAGTCTGCTTCTGTTCCCCCGAAAGTCAGCAAATCCATAAACTGCTGCAAATGACCGGGAGTAATTGTTTTCAATCGGCGGTTACTAATCGGGTGTTGTTTAATCCTGCCTATGGCTTGAAGATAATTACCGACAGTGCCATTGCTGAGTGTACCGACCTTTAACTCTTCCTCTGCCCAAATATCCAGCAGACCACCCAGTGTGATGTTGTCAGCTTTTGCTATGAACTTCTTTTCCTCATAATCCTCCATAGCCTGCCGCAACAGCTTTTCCGTCTCGCTCTTGCTTTCCGTTCCGGTAAACTCTTTCTGTACCAGATTTCCGCTTGCGTCCTCCACGTAAAAGCGGTAGTACCATTTCTTTCCTTTTTTTCTTACAGAACCTTTTGCCATAATCGTTCTCCTTTCGATAACGGACAATCGGAACTGATGAAATGCTTTCTTGCGTGTAAGTATATCATAACTCCGGTTGCCTAACTATACCGAATTCACGCAAGCGTGAATTACAAATGCTGACGCATTTGAGATAAACGCCGACAGGCGGATATATTCGTACATGAATATTTATATATCATTGTGCCGCCTATGCTGTCCGTTCACAGTCTTCCGCACCGACACCGCCGTTTAAAAACCGGCTACTGCCATTTGCAGGAGGGAGGAAAAAGCACAATACAAAGACATTCATTTATCCGCATGAATAAGCTGTCCGATGTCAGAGGCAGGATTACTTATATATCCAGCCATGCGAAGCAGTAAAACCTGTATGCGGTCTATGAAACGACAGACCGCCGCTACTGGACGGAGCTTGCAAAATGCAATCAGCAGGAATTTGAAAAAAGCGGAACGGAGGGGAAGTGCATTGAGGCGAGGGAATTTATTATTGCCCTGCCCGAATCATTCCCCAATCTTTACGAGCCGGACAAGCTGCTGCAGCTATTTACAGACCGCTTTCAGGAAAAGTATGGTGTGGAATGTGTATCAGCGTTGCACCATAACAAACGAAAGACGAATTATCATATCCATCTCATTTTTTCGGAACGGGAACTGCTTCCCGAACCCATAGAAAAAACCGCCACACGCAATATGTTCTATGACGAAAACGGGAAACACGTCCGCACCAAGAAAGAGATACTTGACGAAAACGGGAATATCCGCAAAGGCTGTAAAATCGTGAAGAAAGGTGAAGTCTATGAGCGCAATCTTTTTACCGCCAAGAACAAGCTGTTCAAGCAGGAAAATTTTGTTGACGAGGTAAAGCATTTCTATACCGACCTTATCAATCTTTTAGTAAAAGACGGCAAAGAAAAACTTCATGTGTTCGACAGCAGCGGATTGTATCTTGCCACCAAGAAGATAGGAAAAAATAACCCGAAAGCGGAACATATACAGACCGATAACGAAATGCGTGTGCGCTGGAATTGTGAAGTAGACCGGGCGATTGTCAGCGGCGTTCCCGAAACAGAGATACAACAGATAAAGAAAAAATATATCACAGACCGCATCAGAGAATCGGTTGGTATATTCGGCAGCCAGCCGGAACGTCTGGGAAGCATTATTATGACTGCTGTTACGGCATTGGCGCTGCTGATTTCTAAAGTATTGGATAAGGCAAGGGAATTGTCAGCAAAGTTGTTCGAGAAAGAAACGGTACAGCCGATTGCAGAGCTAGGCGAGGGAAGAATGACAGAAATAATACCACAAGCAGATAAAACGCCAAAGCAGGAAATACCAAGGGTATCGCCCAAGCCTGTGATGTCCGCTGAAGCCGCCGCATATCCAAAGCTGCTGAAGGTTTATAAGGAACTGAACCGACAGAACGGGATTATCTTTGACGCAGAAAAGGAACGCAATGCTTTAGAGCTTGAGCGTGACCGCCTGAAAGGACTTGCAAAACTGACGAAGAAAGGGGAACTGCAAAGCAGAATTAACCGCAAGAAAGAGGAAATAGACCTTCTGAAAGTCGGTCTGTCGGGGATTGCCAGACGGTATGGATTCCAAACGGTGTATGATTTCTACAAAACTTTCGCCGCCGCCAAGACAGCTAATGTCAGTTATCAATCAAAAGCGGACAAGTGGGAAGAACAATATGGGGAAAAAGCACAACAAAAACAGCTAAAAGAAAGCGTACACAAGCGGTTAAAGAATTACCAAAGAGAAAATGCAGATAGGCAAACAAAACAGGCTTCAAAAAGCAGGGACAGCACAGCAAGATAAGATAACGCTACAAAAAATAACGGGGAATGATGGTATATTTGTTATCATCATTCCCCTGTATTTATTGCCGAAGCTGCCTTTCTGTTCAAAGCCTTCAGTCCGAAGCCTCCGCAAACGCATTTTTCTCATCTTCTGTAAGATTTTCAAGATATACTTTGTAAACGCAGCTTTTACCGTCACGGACAATGGAGCAGGCAGTTTCAGTATGTACCTTCCTCTTTAAGCCAACCTCAAAAATTGTTTTTATCATGCCTTCCGTACAATAGCATATCATGCCCGAAATGTCTCCCCCTGCCGCACGGACTAAAGGGCATATGCACTCTGTACTATTTTCGTTGCAGATAAGAACCCCTGTTTCTTTGTCATAGGACAGTTCCCATCCGAAGTCATTTTTCAGGCACCGGATAAATTCCTCTATGGAAGAAATGGATTCAACCATATCCGCAATGTGCTTCCCCTTATAGCAGTAGGAAGAACAGCGCCTCATCAGTTCGCAGGCGTCCGGCGCTTCCCCCGCAGTCTGTTCCATTACAGAAAGTAAATTCTTTGTCCAGCCATGTGTAAATTCAAGGTCTGTCATATCCATAAATTCCACTATGTGATCCACTCCTTTTTTTCTTTCATTTTATCATAAATTTTATGCATTGCCAGTTCTTTTCTCCACATATTTGCAAATAACATCTGCACTTGCATGGATGCCGATGGAACTGTCCACCATAAGTTCATAGTTGCCCATGTCTCCCCATATCCGGTCAGAAACTGCCTGATAATAGGAACTCCTTGCCGCATCAGACCTGCGTATGTTCCTTTCCGCCTCGTCCCTGCTGTCCCCATAGATTTCCATGACCTGTTCCACACGGTAATCTTTCGGGGCATAAATGAAAATACGCACAATATTTTTATCATCACGGAGGACATAATCGGCAGCCCTGCCTACGATAACGCAGCTCCCGCAGTCCGCAATCTTCCGGATGATCTGATACTGGGCACGGACAGCCTGACGAATAACGGTTGTGCTGCGGTACAGTGAATGCAGGTGTTGTGCCAAGTCCGTGTCCATGTTCGACATGAACTCCCTGTCAAGCCCACTCTCCTGTGCGGCAAGCGCAGCCATATCTTTATCATAGAAAGGGATGCCAAGCCGCTGCGCCACAATGCGCCCAATCTGTTTGCCGCAGGAACCATGCTCCCTTGCAATCGTGATGATAACGCCTTCCTTTGACTGCATCAATGCTGTTTCGCCTGCATGATCTTCTGCTGTGGTAGCCTGCCCGTATCCCGATAATTGTTTTGATGTCCTGTAAAAATAATATATAGCCAGAAGCATGGTAAAAAATTCCGCAAGTATAAGCCCGTCCCATATCCCACGCAGCCCCATGATGCAGGGAAGCAGGATCACCAGTATTCCCGTCAGGACAATCCCCCGGAGCATTGCAATGACAGTTGCCAGCGCTGATTTCATAATGGACTGTAAATAGTAAACAGCGAAATGACCGATCCCTGCAAATAAAACAGAAACAAAAACCGGACGGATGATGGACGGTGCAAGCCGCAGCAGTTCCGGCGTGGTTTCCATAAACAGCGTTGTGACCTGTTTGGGGAACAGGATTCCGGTCAGGGCGGATGCGGCGCTTAAAATAATTTCAGCGATAATGGAATAGCGGAGCAGTTCAAATATCCGACTGTACTGCTTCCCACCATAGTTTGTTGAAATAATCGGCTGTGCAGCCTGCCCTACGCCGTCATATACCCTCTGGAATGTTGAAATGCAGGTGTACGCAACGCCGAACACAGCCATTGCTGCCTCTCCGCCATATTTCATCACCTGATTGTTTAACAATATCGTAAGGGAAATGTATGCGATATCCACAAACCCTGCGCTGATTCCGGCTGCAATTACTTTTTTAATCCCCCGCAGCCAGTGGTTCGGCTTTACCAGCCGCAGGTCACATTTCCTGCTGATAAAATAGCCGATATAAATGACAACCTGTATGGCATTGCCAAGAACAGTTGCAATCGCCGCGCCAGCCATGCCCGTTCCGACTTTTAACGGAAATACCAAAAGATAGTCTCCGCAGACATTAAACAAGCCGCTGACCATGACCGCCCATAACGCAACATCCGGCGCACCGTCCGCACGGACAATGCACCCCATATAAATGGAGAAAAAGAACGCCGGAAAACAGCCGATTATCCAGTTTCCGTATTCCTTTACAAGCGGCAGCAGACGCTCGTTCGCCCCGAAAAAGAGATACACCGGTTCGCTGAATAATGAGAAACCCGCCCAAAGTAGCAGCGAAGACGCAGACATCAGTATCAGGGAAACGGTGAAGTTCGCATAATACTTTTCTCGGTTTCCCTCGCCTCCTGCAATCCCCATATGTACAGAGCCGCCAATACCTATAAAAAGCCCGAGAAACGACGCCACGCCAAATAACGGCGTTACAATCGCCAGCGCCGCCACACCGTCAGGACCGACGCCCTGACCGATGGCAACCATATCCACAAGCTGGAAAATGGATACTGCCGCCGCTGATAAAAGGGACGGTATCAGATATTTCCGGAACAGTCTGCCTGTTTTTTCTGTTAATAAATCCATTGTGTTCACTCCTTGCTTTTTCATCCACAATGATATATCATCAAAAGTTTCTCTTGCTTTTGATGATCATAAATGCTATTATAAACTCTGATATAATGTGAGAGTCAAGAGGTATTGCATGAAAAAACAGGAATTAATTCCTATCGGGGTATTATCAAAAATAACGAATGTCCATATTCAGTCTCTGCGGTATTATGAGAAAATCGGCATCCTCACGCCCGCCTATATTGATGAAGGGAGCGGATACCGTTATTACTCGTTTTCACAGATACGGATCGTGGAGGCAATACAATACTGCGTGGAGCTTGACATTCCCCTAAAGGACTTCCATGTGTTTGTCTCCGACGCAGGACAGACCATTGATTACGCCGTCCTTATTTCCTATGGCAAGAAAGCGGCACAGGAGAAAATAGAATCCATACAGAATAAAGTAAGGCATTTTGACGCATTGGAGATGGAAATGTTGCATTCCAGAGACTGTGCGGAAGATGCCATTGTCCCCTGCGTCCTGCCCGAAAAAACGTATTATCTGATGCCTTACTGCGGCACGCAGGCAGAACCCGCTTTCCGCAGGGTGGCAATCAGGCTGTTGGATGAAGTGCATTCAAACGGGTATAAAACGGGATATGATTTAAGCCTGCTTGCCATATATACGGACGGCTCCATAAAACAATATATAGGCACAGACCTTTTATATTTCAAAAAAGGAAAGGGGAACGATAAAAATATTCTCTGTATTCCAGAGACAACGCAGTATTGCCTGAAACGCAGCCGGAGCGGAATACTCTCTGCGCCGGACATATTCAGTCAGTATATTAAAAACGTAAGGACATTTATTGTAATCGAAACGGATTTGTTTACGGAAGTCTACTCATACGGCAAACCAAGTTATGAAATAAGGTGTGTCATATAACCTGATATTTAATACAAATTTAATAAGGACTCATCAATGAATAGTTCTTGATAAGTCCTTAGCTGATTATACTTCTAACGAATCTTCTGCATCCACCCACATCTGCATATTTCCCTCAAGATATAATCGGACATACTCAAGCGGTTCGTCTATCGCTAAAGCATTTAAGGCACATTCAGAGCAGGGAGTAGTTTTCAACCCTTCTTCCGCTTTGTTGCAGTCTATCCGCAAAAAGTAACCTGCATAGGTATATACGTCAATGCTGTTATGGTGGATATTGTATGTTGCGTAAATCATATTCATTTTATCTGTCCTCTTTTCATTGATTTTTTGAAAGCATTTCAATCAGTTCTTCATATCCCATATGTATTATGTTATAATTTGTTACGTGATTTTGTTTCCCTCATTTTTTCCCTTATCAGGGTTCATAATGCCTTGCGGGAAGATATAATACAAGGGAAACGATAAGGGAAAGTTCACTTGCTAAAACATTAGTGTTTTCAAGGGTTAGCGGATATTTTAATAACACTTTATAACAGCTAATATTTCCCTTAAAAAGCAGCAATTCTCAATTCCAGTTTGTCGGGGAGAACAAATACATCACCAAAGAGCCAGACGCACAGACGCAGAGCCGATGAACAAGTGAGTTAATAAATCTCACAGTTTGTCGGCTCTGTTCTTTTATACAGAACGGGAAGGACAAGCCTGCTTCTGGCGTGGGCTGCCGTTCCCCGCCCTCTTATCTGGATTTTTACATTTCAAAAATTCAGATTGGAGGACATAGGAAATGGCATATAACCACGGACGGGAAGAACGCAAGTGGCGTATCTGGAAAGAGAACGAAGAAAAAATACTGCGTGAATGCGGCGTTGATGAAAGCACGATTGAAGAAATCCGTACTTATGACAGGGCGGAGTTTAATTCCAACAGGCGGTTTTACCGTTGGGCGAATGATGTGGCGGAGTACCTTGAAGAAATGGCGGACACAGAGCCGCAGGCAGAGATAAAGACCGTTTCAGATTTGTTAGACGAAATCGAGAACGAAACATTGTATCAGATATTGATTACAGTGGACAGGCGTACTCTGCGTATTCTCCTGCTGAAAATGCAGGGATATTCCACACGGGAAATTGCAGAGATGACAGTACTAACCGAAAAGGCGGTTTACAGGCGGCTTGAGCGGCTTCGAAAAAAATTAAAACCGACTGTCTATCCTTTCGGGGAAATTTAAGTTTTCCTACGGGCTAATGAGTGAGGGGAGAAATCCTCTCACTCATTTTTTCGGGAAAGACAATGGCATATCGGAAAAAGGCATACACGCTGAAAGAAGAAATCAGGGAGGAAGGCACACGGTACTCTATCGGCTTTAAAGACGGGCAGGGCGATTATCACGAGTTGGAGGTATCTCCTGTTTTTTATGCAGAGTTTCGGCGGTTGGAACTGAATAACCGCAAATTAGAAAACTGGGATTGGCGGCACAGGGAGTTTAGCGAAGTTTGGGAGGAAACGCTGAACAGGCGGACATTAAGACTGCCGAAAAATATGAACGAGCAACTCATAGACAAAGAGCGTGACGCTCTGCTCTATCGTCTGATTGACGAACTACCCGAAACACAGCGGAGGCGTTTCCTGCTCTACTATGAATACGATTTTAATTATTACCAGATTGGGGCAATGGAACATTGCAACGCTTCGGCGGCAAGGAACTCTGTTGTAATTGCAAGAGAAAAAATAAAAGCACAGATGAAAAAATATCTGGCGGCTTGAATAAAATCACTGTCCATAGGGCATACTAAAAAGTTTGTGCAAAATCTTGACAGCCATATCACCGCTATGGGATTCTAAAATACCCGAAAGGGATTTTATAGAAAATTGAAAATCACATAAAGCAATCTGCTGAAAGGGCAGCCGATGGCAAAAGGCTGACCGCCGAAGTCAGCCAGACCGATATGGAAATCACAAATGTTTCCAAGCTGATAGTCGTTACCAAGAAATACACCCGCATTGACGAACTGACGCCAGAAATCCTAAATGCTTTTGTAGACAAAATCGTAGTCCATGAGCGTGAAAAGAAAGACGGGAAACGGGAATATGTACGGCGTACCAGTCAACAAACCGCCTGAATACAGGCAAAGGCAGGAGAAAATCCGTACTCCTGCCCATACATATCTTTTTTACCCCTATCTGGTTTAACCCATTGTCTATACATATTTTTTAGTAATCCGTTGACATTCCTATATTTTTTGCTATAATATAAGTAACTCATCTAACATGTTTAGACGGAGAATCCGGTTTTCGCATAGCGATTACCGGCTTTTTTATTCTATCTATTTTTCTGGTAGTTCTGATAATCCTTTTCATAGTCTTTTTTCGCGCTGAGAAAGAAAATCGGATATGCCGTAATAAACCTTACTTTTCGCTCGTTTATATTCTCTAAAATAACCAGATAATCAATCTCCTCTTCCTGGTATCGCAAATAAATACGCTTTCTCTTATTCGAATGCACCTTCTCCCAATATTTCACCCGCTTATCATCACAATTGTACATTTCCAGAACAGGTCGGATCCAATTCACGCGAACGGCACGATAAATACACTTTTCGCGCTCCACTCCGTTTAATACAATAAAATCGGCTGCGGTAATACAGTTATTCCTGCATAGAAAAGACGCCCGATCATTGTTGCATGGTAAAATATCCAGCTTCTGTTTTGGTTCAATACTCGCGGAATTCCAGAAAATCTCTGCTTTATACTCCAGCCATTTCAACGGCACAAGAATTTCTCTGCCTTTCAGTTTCGGTCTGTTTTCTTTTCCTGCCATAGAACTTTTAAAAATCGTATGGCATTTATCCATGATAGCGCTTATTTCATGAAGTCCTACCGTATCGATCGGGGTTAATTTACTCATTTGTATAATCCCCCTATACTCTTGGCTTCCAGATAAACAGATTAAACTTCTGTTCATTTCTGGCTGCATTCCGATCTAAGATGCATCTTTTCTGCAGCTCTTTTACAAGAAGAATCTTGCCGGTATTTGCTTCCGGCCTTTCTCCTAATTGTCTATGATAAAATCCAAGCGCTCCATTTATCAGATCCGCTAATTGTAAAATTTCCGATTCTTTTGAATTAATCTGAACAATTTGTTTTATGACTTCCTGCTTAAAATCATATTGATTATTACACAAGACTTCCCTGAGTTTCGTTACTCTTTTTCCTCCTCTGGTATCCTTGATGTCAACCAGGATCTGATATTCATTCGATGGATTTATAATCGGATCCAGCATCAAAAAATACATTTTGTAATACCACAGATCGCCATCCCCCTGATTATATTTGTCATGATCCAGGCGATCTTTTCCGGAAGCAACCAGCCCCCGGTAAGACAAGTCCGCATTCTCCCAAAAGTAATTGAAAATCTCCAGGTAAAAATCGATTTTCGATGCCGATACTTTTGTCCACTTGATCTCAAATCTACTGTCCAGCCCGTGTTTTCGCTTGATTGCCCTTATGTCATCGAATATTTTTCGCTTCTGTTCACTTGGACATGAAACGGCGCCTAAAATCATGACCGAAGAACCGTCATTCTCTAAATGGCAGCTTTCATCGCAATATACATTATATTTCATAAACGCTCCTTTTTACATTGCAATTTTCTTTAATTTCGATGCTTTTATTATATGCTTTCCAGATACTTACGTCAATTTTTTTCAGTAACTTTCCTCTAAAAAACCCTCCCGCAAGCGCCCCACAGCGCCCACGAGAGGGTTCCCCACACTAAATCTCCACTTCTACACACTCCACAATCTCCGCCGCAGACTTCCCGGCATAAATCCGATACGCCCCCGGCTTCGCACAAAACGCCTTCTCCCGCGCATCATAATGCGCAAAAGCTTCTTTCTCAAGAGTCAATACAACTTCACTACTCTCCCCCGGCTCCAGCGCCACTTTTTCAAACGCCCGCAGCTCCTTCACCGGATACACGCTCTCCTCTTCCGTCGGCCCCACATAAATCTGCACGACCTCTTTTCCGGCTCTGTCCCCGGTATTCGTGATTTTCAGGCTCACAGCCACCTTGGGCTGCTCCGCGCCCTTTTTCACCTCCGCGCGCAGGCCTTCCCATGCAAATTCCGTATAAGAAAGCCCATGTCCAAACGGGAATGCCACCGGAACCTTCTTCGTCTCATAGTAGCGATAGCCCACAAAGCGCCCTTCCCGGTACGCCACGGTCTTCCCGCCCGGATACTCCCCGACGCAATGTGCCGGGCAATCCAGATGCGTAAACGGAAAACTCTCCGGCAGCCGCCCGGACGGATTCACCTGGCCAAACAGCACCTCCGCCAGCGCCGTCCCGCCTTCCATCCCCGCGTACCAATGCCAGACCACCGCCTTCGCCTGTGAAAGCCATTCGCCCATCTCCACCGGGGAACCGGCGGCCATCACGACCACCGTATTCGGATTGGCCGCCAAGACCTCCCGGATCACCTGATCCTGGCCATAAGGCAGCTTCATATCCGGCCGGTCATGACCCTCGCTGTCCTGCTGGTGGTTCAGGCCTCCGACAAAAATGACCTGCTCATACTGCGCTGCCAACTCCACGGCTTCCCTGCGCAGCTTCTCTTCGAGAGCCAGGACATCTGCCTGGAGCTCCTCCGCCTGTCCGACGGAACCTCCGCCGTTTTCCAAGCTGTCCGCCTGCCAGTTCACGGGCTTCTCTTCCTGGTCACAGTCATAAGCCACATAACCGGGAACCCAGTCCACCTGGGCATTCCCGCCCAGAAGTTTCTTGATTCCCATCAGCGGCGTGATTTCATACAATGCCTTGATTTCCGCGCTTCCGCCGCCGCACGAATGAATCCGGTTCGCGTTATCGCCGATCACCAGAATCCGCTGGCCTGCCTTCTTCGCAAGCGGCAGAAGATGCTCCTCATTCTTCAGGAGAACCACGGATTCCCTGGCCGTATCCAGCGCCGCTGCACGGTGCTCCGGGGTATTGTAGCAGCCGGCTTTCCGCTCCGCGCCGTCCAGCATATGAAGCCGCTCCATCAGCCGCAGGATATTGCGCACCTTTTCATCGATCAGCGCTTCCGGAAGTTCGCCTTTTTCTACGGCTTCCTTCAGAGGTTCGGCCATAAAATACTCGTCAAAATTGTCCGTCACGGACATCTCGATATCCAGGGCGCTTTCTGCGGCCTCTTTCGTCCGGTGCACACCGCCCCAGTCCGAGACAATCACGCCGTCAAAGCCCCATTCCTCCCGCAGAACCTGATTCAGCAGGCCCTTGCTTTCGCAGCAATGTTCTCCCCGGAATCGGTTATACGCCCCCATCAGGGACAGCGAACCGCCCTCCTTCACCGCCTTCTCGAAGGCCGGAAGGTAAATTTCCCGCAGGGGTTCCTCGTCTACTTCCACTTCCACCCAAAGCCGCTCAGTTTCCTGGTTATTCAGCGCAAAGTGTTTGACGCAGGCGGACACATCCCATTCCTGCACGCCCTGAATCAGCGGCACGGCCAGCTCTCCGGCCAGGTACGGGTCTTCGCTCATGTATTCAAAATCACGGCCGCAGAGCGGGCTTCTCTTGATATTCACGCCAGGCCCCAGGATCATATCTTTGCCCCGGCCGCGCGCCTCCGCGCCGAGCACGCGGCCGCTTTCGCGGGCCGCTTCCCGGTTCCAGGTGGCGGCGATGGCGCTGTTGCTCGGCAGGTAGCTCACATAATCGTCCGTGGTTCCGATGGGAATCCACTGGTCGTTTTCGAATTCATTGCGCACGCCCATGGGGCCGTCCGACATTTTCAAAGGCGGGATGCCCAGGCGCGGGACGCCCTTCGTGCGGAACAGCCCGTCCCCATGAATCATGCCGATCTTCTCCTCCAGAGTCAGCTCCTTAACCAATTCATCAATCTTCATACAGTAAATACTCCTCTTATTTCCAGTTCATTCATCCGCCAACGCGGCCTGCTTTCGGCCCCGGCTTGGGCAGCCGCTCCATAGCTCTCAGTCCGGCTTTCAGCCCCGGTTTGGGCGGCCACGGCACAGCTCCCAGCCTCGGTTCAGCCACCCAGCCGCGCCTTTGCGCTCGGTTCGCGTGGCCACAGTACGGCCCCCAGTCAAACGCCAAGCCCGTGTTCACAAGCCACCCAGCGCGCCCCAAACCGCCCGCCGGGCATCCCCGGCTCGCTTACTCCGTCAGCCGCAGCACAACCTCACCGCATCCGTCAACCGCCACCAGCGTATCCTTCCCATCACTCACCGCTTCCGCGCACGCCTGCACATTGCCCACATTAACCAAGCGCACCTTCACCGGCTTCTCCGCTTCCACACGAATCCGAATCTCCAATCCATCCTTCACAATCCAGGCCCGCACACCCACGCTTCCATCCATCCGGTAAACCACCGTACTGGCCTCCTCGCCATCGATCAGCGCATAAGCATTCAGCGTCAGCCCTTCCGTATAATCATAATCCGGCTTCTCCTCACAATCACCCATGGCAATGATGCTGTTCTCCTTCACAAACGCCGGAATCGACAAATACCCGCATTCTTCCTCATACCACTTTTCTCCCTGGTAAACCTCCCCAGTCAGAAAATGCGTCCAGGTTCCCTTCGGCAGATAAAACTCCGCCCGGCTGTCCTCATTAAAAATCGGCGCAACCAGCATCGAATCCCCAAAGAAATACTGCTTATCCAAATACCCGCAAGTCTTATCCTCCGTATATTCCAGCACCATACTGCGCATCACCGGCACACCCGTCTTCGACGTCTCCACCGCATTCCGATACAGATACGGCATCATCCGCGCCTTCAGCCTCGTGAAATACCGCACCACATCCACGGCCTCATCATCATAAACCCACGGCACCCGGTAAGACGTGCTCCCATGCAGCCTGGAATGAGAAGAAAACAGCCCAAACGCCGCCCATCTCTTATACACATCCGGCGTAGACGTATGCTCAAACCCGCCGATATCATGGCTCCAATAGCCAAATCCGGACATAGTCAGAGACAACCCGCCTCGCAGGCTCTCCTCCATGGACCCATAATCCGACCAGCAGTCGCCGCCCCAATGCACCGGGAATTTCTGGCCGCCCACAGTCGCGGAACGTGCGAACAGCACAGCCTCGCCTTTCCCTCTCTTCTCCTCCAGAACCTCGTATACGGCCTGATTATACAAGTATGTATAGTAATTATGCATTTTCTCCGGGTCGGAACCGTCATAATAAACCGCATTGACCGGAATCCGCTCGCCAAAATCCGTCTTAAAGCAGTCCACGCCCATATCCAGAAGCCCGGCCAGCTTGTCCTGATACCACTTCCGCGCTTCCGGATTCGTGAAGTCCACCAGAGCCATACCCGGCTGCCACATATCCCATTGCCATACGTCGCCATTCTCCCTCTTCAGGAAATAGCCGTTCTTCACGCCTTCCTCGAACAGGATCGATTCCTGGCCAATGTAGGGGTTAATCCACACGCAGATATTCAAGCCCTTGGCCTTAATGCGCTTCAGCATGCCCTCCGGGTCCGGGAACACCCGCTCATCCCACACGAAATCCGTCCAATGAAACTCCTTCATCCAGAAGCAGTCGAAATGGAACACCCGCAGAGGGATACCCCGGTTCTGCATGCCGTCAATAAAGCTCATAACCGTTTCTTCATCATAATTCGTCGTAAAAGAAGTGGACAGCCACAGTCCAAACGTCCACGGCGCAGGCAGGGAGGGCTTTCCGGTCAGGTCGGTGTAGCGCTCCAGCACCTCTTTCATGGTCGGGCCGTTGATGATAAAGTAATCCAGGGATTCGCCCGGAACGGAAAATTCCACCTTCGCCACCTGCTCGCTGGCGATTTCAAAGGAAACCTTTCCCGGATAGTTCACGAATACGCCGTAGCCTTTGTTCGTCAGGTAGAACGGAATGTTTTTGTAAGACTGGTCGGTGCTGGTGCCGCCGTCCTCATTCCAGATATCCACGGACTGGCCGTTTTTCGTAAAGGCGGAAAAACGTTCGCCCAGGCCGTAAACCAGTTCGCCCACAGAGAGGCCAAGCTGCTGGCGCATGTAGGCATGGCCTTCCGGATCTTTTTCATAAGCAAGGCCTTTCCAGTCGGTACGCATGTAAGCCAGGTCTTTCGCCACGCTCTTGGTCATAGGTTTGCCGTCGCGCAGGAAAGTCATTGTCCAGGGATTTTTCGTAATGCGGACACTTAAGCTGCCGCTTGCAATGGTAATCGTCTCTTCGGTTTCGGTCACGTCCAGATCCTGGGCCTCCATATTCAATTCGAATTCCGGGCTCTTGGCCTGTACGCCCATATAATGAGAGGTCTGCACACGCAGGACTTCCGGCGCGGGGGAGGTGATCTTCACCGTCAGGTTCACGCCGCCCAGGGTATCGCCCCTCTTCACCACATGATACGTCGGCGCACAGATCGACACCTCTTTTTCTTTCCTCGTTATAAAATAAGCCTCACAGGGGGTAAAACACTCCACGCCTTCCTTCTGAAGCCAGCATCCGTTTCCAAATTTCATTCGTTTATCCTCCTTATGCCTTTTTTCCATTTTTCACCGCCATTATAACGGAGATTTCTCCGAAAGAAAACCGTCAATTTTCCATTTTCTTTACTCTAATTTTTAGAGCGGTTACTGTTCTTACGTACCTGAGCAGCTAAGTGCTCGTTACAGTTCACACGTCACCAGCTTTTCCCATTTTTAACCACTACGGCATAACCGGACGTCACCGTGCCGTCGAAAAACTTCCGGGGAACGGGGCAACGTCATCGTCAAACTTCCCCTAACTGCGACTAAGCCGCTCAGGAGAGCCTTCGCGGCTAAGTCTTAGTAAGGGGCGATTTCGACTCTTCCTAAGTGCGCCCCTCGAAACACGTCCCCGTAAGCTTTCCGTCTTCACGGTAACTGTGTATAGATGACTGGGAAGCGCCAGAAGGCTGGCGATGTGTGAACAGTAACAAGTGCTCAGGTATTATTACAAGTCAAAACATATGTTCCGGTAGCCAAACGTCCGGTTTTCTTTTATAATAAATACATAAGAGAAAATTAAGAAATTGAAAGGAACGGAACCTATGAACCGCTGGATTCAAAAACTATTCAGCAATGCCAAGGTCCAGCGCCAGCTCGTAACGACCTTTCTCCTGACCATCACCCTGCCCCTTTTGGCAATCGGTCTTTTTTTACTGATTATCACCAACCGAAACCTGACCCAGCATTACCAGGAGCAGGCCAACTCGGACAACCTCCGCGTCAAGTCCATTTTTCTGGACACCACGCTGACCGTCTATAATCTGGCCGAAACCCTCGCCTCAGACTCGACGCTTACCGCTATCCTGACCAACACCTATGAGTCTGACGCAGAACGCTACCGCGCCACGGACAACTACGACTTTTTAAAAAATGTCCTTGCCAAAAATGCATCCCTCGAAACGCTCTGTATTTATTCCCCGAATGAATCTCTGGGAGACTTCGGCTATTTTGCAACGTTCACGGATGAAATCCGGGAAACCGACTGGTACAAGCAGGCCTCCGAAACCGTCACGCCCTTCTGGAAAATCCACACCCGCATCAGCCGGGTGGGCGCCGAATACCAGGAACTGACCCTGTTCTGGCGAATTCCTCTGATTCAATCCGGAGATTTCGCCGTGGCTGTCTGGACGGTCAGCGACAACTACCTGCGAAACCGCATTGAAAACAACAGCTTCGAAACCATTGCCTGTGTAAACCAGGATCCTTGTTTTTACACCACTGACCGGACAAAGAAGGGGGATGTCTTTCCCCTTACGCTGGATTCCGAAACGCTGCTTTACAACGCGCAGGGAACTCTGGAGCTCACCGACAATACGCGGGCAATCGGCTGCGTCAGCACCCTGATCCCCTACCGTTCGAACGACGCTATCTACATTCTGTCCCTGGATCGGGACGCTATTAACACGATCCATAAGACCACGTTTTCGTATGGGATTCTGGTAATTGCCTCGCTCCTGTTCCCGTTTCTGCTGTACTACCTGTTCAGCCGCTATTTCAGCGCGCGGGTAGTCACGCTGCGAAACGCCATGCACCAGGCCGGAAGCGGAAACTATAACATCATCGACCATTTCCAGGGCAATGACGAGCTCTCCGAAGCCTTCGGCGACCTGAAAACCATGATCGGGGAAATCCAGGAAACAGAAGCCCGGATGTACCAGGCCCAGATCAACGAACAGAAGCTTTTAAACCAGCAGCAGCAAATGGAATTCAAGCTGCTGGCCAGCCAGATTAACCCGCATTTCCTGTACAATACGCTGGAAACCATCCGCATGAAAGCCTTCACCGCCGGAAACAAAGACGTCGCCAAGGCCATCAAACTGCTGGGAAAATCCCTGCGCTATGTGCTGGAAAATACGGGAACCACCTCCACCACGCTGGATAAGGAACTTTCCTATATCGAAACCTACCTTTCCATTCAAAAGGTGCGTTTCGGCGACCAGGTCAGCTACGCGCTGGATGCGCCGCCCGGATTGGACTTGAGCCAGTACCAGATTCTTCCGCTGCTTCTGCAGCCCATTGTGGAAAATGCCTTTTCCCACGGATTGGAGGGCAATGGCCATTGCGGGGAAATCCGCATCACGATCCGGGAAGAGGACTCCACCCTCTGCATCACCGTTTCCGACAACGGGGTCGGCATGACAAAGGAAGAGCTGGAAGCCCTGCGGCTCAGTATCCAGGCCCAGGATCAGGCCCGCACACGCAGCATCGGTCTTTACAACATTAATCAGAGAATCAAACTCTGCTACGGACGCGAACACGGACTGGAAATCGACAGCGCCCCCGGCGCAGGCACCTCTGTGACCTTACGATTACCGCAAAATAAACTTGATGGGGATGAGTAAAATGAAAGTATTAATTGCTGATGACGAACCTGCCGTATTAGAAGGACTTAAGTATATCATCGACTGGGAAGACTTAGGCTTTACCATCTGCAGCGAAGCTTCCACCGGATCGGAAGCCTTCGAAAAGCTGTTAAAGCTCTGGCCGGACCTGGTGCTGATGGATATCAAGATGCCTCATATGACGGGGATTGAGATTATTCAGAAGGCGCGGAAAGCCGGATTTACCGGACATTTTATCATTTTGAGCGGCTATTCGGATTTCACCTACGCCCAGACCGCCATCCGCTACGGCGTGAATTTTTACCTCACCAAGCCAATCGACGAGGATGAATTGGAGGAAGCGGTGCGTTCGGTGGCCGATGCCATCCGCAAGGAGCGCAAGGACTCCTCCAACATGCACCAATACCGGGAAAAGGCCCGCGATTCCATCTTACAGGGCCTGCTCACCGGAACGAGCGACCTCTCTTCGTTTGATTTAAATGACCTGCACCTGTTCGCCGACGTGTATCAGGTGGTCATTTACGAACGGTATAACCAGGATTCTTTCCAGCCCTCCTGGGATTTCGCCACCCTGCTGCGGGTCGCGAACCAGGAAAACAACGCCTTCGAGCATATCACCGTCGATAACCGGGACGTGATGCTGCTCAAAGGGAGCCGTTCCAGGGAGCATTTTGAAAATCTGCTCTCCCATTACGACCAGAATCCCCAGAAGGGTTCGCCCCTGGATTCCCTGTTTCTGACCTATGGCCCTCCGGTCTATCGGCTGGATCGGATTTCGGATTCCTACCAGGATGCCCTGGCCCTGCTCGGACGGCGCTTTTTCTGCGAACCGAACCAGCACATCCTGGGGTATCAGGCCCTGCCCGATTTCATGAACCGAAAAAGCAGCGAACCGCTGGAAACCTCTTACTATTCCGAAACGCTGGCCAACCTGTTAAAAAGCCAGAGCCGGGGACGGCTGGCGGAATGCCTTCAGTCTCTGGAACAGAAGCTGTACTATTCTTCCGAGAGCATCAGCAGCATCAAGTTCCAGTTAATCGACATTTATTTACAGATTAAGCAGACCATGAGCGTGACCTACGGCTCCTCGCAGATTCCGTTCCCGACGAACTCCGCAGTCATTGACCTGGTTCAGAGCAAGTGCTATCTCTATGAGATTATCCAGTTCTTCTCCGAACAGTTTGAAGTGTTCATGAATGCCATCGGTTCACCGTCCAGCGAGAACATCATAGATGAAATCCTGCATTACATCGACCACAATTACCAGGAGAACTTAAAGCTTGAGGGAATCGCGCCTTTGTTTGGCTATAACAGCTCCTATCTGGGAAAAATTTTCACGAAAAATGTCGGTGAAAACTTTAACTCCTACCTGGACCGGGTGCGCATCGAGCATTCCAAAAGCCTGCTGTTAAGCGACAAGTACAAGGTCTATGAGGTGGCCGAGCGGGTCGGCTATAAAAATGTGGACTATTTCCACAAGAAATTTAAAAAATACACCGGGTTAAGCCCGGCCGAATTCCGGAAAAACAACGCTTTGTAAAAACGTGCCGCAGAGGGAACGCAGTTACTGTTCACTCGTACCTCGCTCCAGAAACAATTCGCAGGCTCATTTTGAGTTTTGCTTCGCAAAAGAGCCTGCTCACTCCTGAATCACGTTCTTACGTACCTGAGCAGCTAAGTGCTCAGGTACTGCCTGAACAGTAACGGAACGCATTCTTTCTGCGGCATATTTTGTTAAAGTTCTTTCAAAATTTTCACGTCTTTTTTCGCCAGGAAAAGTTCCGTTCCTTCCGGAAGCACCTCCCCGGTCAGCAGATCTTTCCTTGTCTTCTCCAGACGGACACTCTGCGCCTCCTCCGTGTGGTTCAGCACAAACAGAATGCTCTTCCCCTCTTTCAAACGCTCGGTGACTTCCACGCCTTCCGCCGTCTCCAGCGCCGGAGAAATGCCGTTCTCCTCGCAGAGATCACGCAGGAACCGCTTGTAGAATTCCAGATTCGAACGGGTTCCTACATAAACCGCATTGCCCTTCCCGAAATGGTGTTTCGTCCAGACTGGCATGCCCGCGTAGAAATCTTCCTGATAAAAGGACTCGCTTTCGGCCCCTTCCAGATGCATCAGGTCGCACAGCAGAACCGCCGGATATTCCGTGCCTTTGTAGGAAAAATGGTTGGCCGCCTGGCTGGGAAGAGCGTCGCTTTCCTCTACCCAGATGCCGAGAATATCCCGCAGCCGTCCGGGATAGCCCCCGGTGACCACCAGATCGTGTTCCTCCACCATGCCGCTGAAGAAAGTTGTCAGGAACGTGCCGCCCTCCTGCACGAATTTCCGGATTTTCTCATCCACGGTTCCCTTTGTCATATAAAGAATCGGCGCAAGAACCACCTGATATTTCGAGAAATCATCTTTCATCCCGATGATATCCACCTGGAAATTCTGTTCTTCCAGGGCGCGGTAGTAGAGGAACAATTCATCCAGATATTTCAAATCCCGGCTTGGCCCGGCGGAATATTCCACAGACCACCAGTTGTCCCAGTCCGCCAGAAGCGCGATCTTCGCCGCGCCCCTTGCGCCCAGCGTTTCATCTCCCAGCACTTCCAGTTCTTTTCCCATAGCCTGGATTTCCCGGAAAACTCTGGTGTTTTCATGTCCCACATGGTCGATCACCGCGCCGTGGTACTTCTCGCAGGCCCCGATGCTCCGACGCATCTGGAAAAACATCACCGCGTCCGCGCCGTGGGCCATGGCCTGATAGCTCCAGAGACGCATGACGTCCGGCCGCTTCAGCGCATTGTAGGCCAGCCAGTTCGTCACCGAAGGGGTCTGCTCCATCAGCACGAAGGGCTTCCCGCCTTTGATGCCCCGCATCAGGTCATGGTTCATGGCCATGCGCGCATAGGGGTCTTCGTTCGCCGGATAATTATCCCAGGAAATGAAGTCCATGGAATCCGCCCATTTCTGGTAGTCCAGGGATTTGTAGAATCCCATCAGGTTCGTGGTGATCTGGGCGTCCGGAATCACGCTTCGTATCGCCGCAGCCTCGGCTTCATAGCATTTTAACAGGCTGTCGGAGTTAAACCGGCGGTAATCCAGGGAAATCCCCTGAAACATTGTCCGGTCTTCTTCGAAATGCTCACTCAACAGATTCGGAACGACGATTTCCTCCCAGTCATAGAAGGTATGGCCCCAGAATGCCGTGTTCCAGGCCTTATTCAGGGCTTCCAGGGTTCCGTATTTCTGTTTCAGCCATACGCGGAAGGCCGCTTCGCAGTTTTCGCAGTAGCACTCGCCGCCGTACTCGTTTCCCACATGCCACGCCACGAGATTGTCATAGCCTTTATAGCGCTCGGCCAGCTTTTTCGCCAGCCGCACGGAATAGAGCTGGAAGGTGGGGCTGTTCGGACAGGAGTTATGACGGCCGCCGAATTTCCGCTTCATGCCGTTAAACTCCGTGCGCAGGATATCCGGGTGGCGGTGGGCCATCCAGGCCGGATGCGCGCCTGTGGAAGTGGCCAGACAAACCTTCAGGCCATTTTCCGTTACCAGATTCATGATTTTGTCCAGCTTGTCAAAGCAATAGGTGTTCTCATCCGGCTGAAGGGCCGCCCAGGAAAAGACATTCAGGGTTACAATGTCGATTCCGGCCAGTTTAAACAGGCGCATATCCTCCTCCCATACCTCCTCCGGCCACTGTTCCGGGTTATAATCGCCTCCGTAAAGGACTTTTCCGATTTTTTCGCTGTCGATCATGTGTGCATTTCCTCCAATCGTTTCCTGCGTAAAAGAAGAGCGTGCCCGCTCCTTTCGGATTTCTCTGACACGCTCTTTCCTTTTCTTTTACGAAATTATGCTGCTTCGGTGGTCTCTGCCTCAGATACTTCTTCGGTTTCTGCCGCTTCGGTAGTCTCTGCTTCAGAGCCGGCTTCCGTGGTTTCTGCCTCAGATGCTTCTTCGGTTTCTGCCGCTTCGGTGGTTTCTGCGTCCGCATCTTCTGCGTCATCGCTGGAACCGCTTAATGCCAGGGCTGCTTCTCTCGCTGCCTGCTGTGCTTCCGCATTTTCCATATCGACAGCCAGAACTTCTTCATAGCCAAGACCATTTACATTTTCCTGCATAGCAGCCAGCAGGCTGTCAAATTCTGCCTCGTCTGCTGCGAAGATCATCTTCCAGGAGTAGTCTACGATGGAAGACTTACACTGATTCCGGATCGTGCTGATATTCGAGTTCTCTTCCGGAGATGCGAAGTTCGTACCCGGAGCTACCAGAACCATATCGTTTGCTTCCAGATATTCCAGAGTGGTGGTTGCGCCCATGTGCTCCTGCCAATCCGTATCAAGCGGGGTTACGTTTGCTTCCAGAGTGGATTCCCACATCTGCCAGTTATATGCTTCGCCGGTGTTCGGATCGATATCCACCAGAGACAGGGTCTGGAAGTTCAGGGCATTGATGCCGTCTTTCCAGGTTCCGCCGCCCCACTCTTCCGGAACTTCTACGTCGTTGTTCGGGAGTGCGCTGACACCAAACTCGGTGCGTACCGGTTTTCCGTCTACCATTTCCCAGGTCAGTCCTTCGGGGCCTGCTGCGCCGTTGGCCTGTCCGCCGATTTCGAAGCCTTCCGGAGAATACAGCCAGTCGATAAAGTCTGCCAGTCTTTCCGGATCCTCAGCCTTGGTGCCGATACCGATGACACGGGTGGAACCGCCGGTTACGCTGCAGCCGTAGGAGAAGATCTGCATATCGTTGATCGGAGCCAGCATGAAGCCGGTGCCTGCTTCTTTATGCTCTACGGTGTTGTACAGGCTCTGGCCCAGCCACGGCCACGGAGCGTACAGGATCTGGCCATTCTGATATTTCGTGGACAGGGTGTCGTAGTTCTGGGAGGTCGATTCCGGATCTACCAGTCCCATCTGGTTTGCCTGGAAGAAGAACTTCAGGACACGTACATACATGGAATCGGAATCGATGATGCTCTGGTAGTCGCTGCCGTCTGCTTTTGCCAGAACGAAACCGATCTCGTCATAGCCATAGAAGCAGCAGGGCTGTTTTGCATTGTTCATCATATTGTCATCCCAGTCTTTGAACAGGGAGATCGCATAGATCTGTTTGCCGTCTTCGGTGGTTCCGGCGGCATCCTGCATCTGTTTCAGGACGTCCAGCATGTCTTCCAGGGTTTCCATTTCCGGATAACCGATTTCTTTATAGTAATCCCAACGGAGATACGGGCCGTAGGTCAGATCCAGGCCTTCGCTTGGGGTATCTGCCGAAGAGCTGGAAATGCTGTTCGGGATCGCCCATACGCCTTCCTCTTTTACAAGCTCGCTGTTTACTGCCGTGATCGCGTCGCTGTAGTTCAGGTAAACGTCTTTGTCCTTCAGCAGGTCGGTCATGTCAAGCATCAGTCCGGCCGTGATCAGGTTCTGAAGTTTTCCGTTTTCCGTATCGGTCAGGATCAGGTCGCCCAGGTCGCCTGCCGCGGAACGGGTCTGGAAGATCGTATCGCCGCCCGCTACGTTCGGGGCAATGATATTCAGTTCCATGTTGAATTTATCTTTTACGACTTTTGCGAACCAACCGGTCTGCATGCCCTGGTAATTCGCGAACTGGTCATACACATCTACGGTGATGAACTCCGGATATTTTTCTGCTCCGTCGGCTTCCACAGCGGCAGCGGCGGTTTCAGCGGCCTCGGTTTCGGCTGCTTCCGTCTCAGCCGGAGCTTCGGTTTCAGCAGCTTCGGTCGGTGCTTCCGTAGGAGCTTCGGTTTCTTTCTTGCTGCTTCCGCATCCTGTGAACAAGGTAGCGGTCATGCTCACGCACAGCAGTGCGCTGATCATTTTCTTCTTCATGTCTCTCCTCCTCAATTAGACATAGTTTTTATAATGAAATCCACGTGGGAGATCATCCTTTTACAGAACCGATCATAATACCTTTTACGAAGTATCTCTGGAACATCGGGTAGATGAACAGGATCGGCAGAACGACGATAACGGATACGGTCATGCGGACAGAGGTCGGGGTCTGCTGACTTGCCAGGGATGCCGCGTTCATGGCGCTTCCTGCGCTCTGCTTAATGCTGGCGGCCAGGGAGTTCGCCTGGTTAATGTACATATACAGCAAATACTGTAAGGAATACAGGGACTGATCCGTTACATACAGCAGGGTATCCTGATAGTTATTCCACTGAGCAACGGCTGCGAAGATCGCGACAGTCGCCAGGATCGGCCCGCACAGCGGCAGGATAATCTTAAAGAAAATCTTGATAATGCCTGCGCCGTCAATCTCCGCCGCTTCCTGAAGGGCCTTGGGAAGGGATTCCACATAGGTCTTTACCAGGATGACGTTAAAGGGCTGGACGATCGCCGGAATGATGTATACCCAGAAGGTATTGGTCAGGTGCAGGGTCTTCATGGTCAGGTACATCGGGATAACGCCGGCGTTAAAGTACATCGTAATAACGATCAGGCGATACCATACCTTTCTTCCCCACATTCTTTCCTGTGTGAACATGAATCCCAGGAAGGCGCTTGCCAATACGGTGCCTGCGGTGCCAAGTACGGTTTTTCCTACGGATACCAATGCCGCAGTTCCCAGTCCGCTTAAGCCCAGAACCTGTTTGTAGTTCGATAAGTGAAGGCCGCTGGGCCAGAAATTGATCTTTCCGGCGGCGCTTAAGCTGTTATCGCTGATGGTATTGATAATCAGGTAGTAAAACGGATAGGCGCAGATCAGAGTCAAAATGGCAAAGATCGCATAGTTGATGATATTAAATGTGACGTCATTTTTCGACATCTTCTTTTTTTTCATAATCTCTCCTTCTCTCGTCTTAGATGATGGATTCTCCTCTGGTCTTCTTGGAAATCCAGTTTACAACGGTCAGAAGCACAACGCTGACGATACTCTTCAGGGCACTGATAGCCGTTGCCATCGAGAGGCTTCCTCCGGTCATACCGATGTTGTAAACGTACAGATCCAATACCTGGATGTGTTCCTTGTTAAACGAGTTCTGGAATACATAATACTGATCCATACCATTGTTCAGGAAGTTACCGATGGAGAGCATCAGCATTACGAAGAAGGTCGGCATCAGGGCCGGGAAAGTAATATTCTTCATCAGGCTAAAACGTCCTGCGCCGTCAACACGGGCTGCTTCGTAAAGCTCCTGGTCAATGCTGGTGATGGAAGCCAGGTACATGATCGCGCCCCAGCCAAGGCCTTTCCAGGTGTTCCACAGCAGCATCCACAGCCAGGTGTGGGAGTCGCTGTCCAGGAATTTGATCGGGGTGGTGATGATCCCGGCGTTCTGGAGCAGGGTATTCACCATACCGGTATTGGAGAACAGGCAGAATGCAATGGAGTAAACCAGTACCCAGCTGATGAAGTTTGGCAGGGTGGTCAGGGTCTGTACCAGGGTTTTGAACCATTTGCATTTGATCTCATTCAGGAACATTGCGAAGAACACCGGTAAAATGGAAGTTGCGATTCCAAGTAAGCTCATGGCGAAGGTATTTTTCATAACCTGCATCAACTGAGCGACCTGTGTCTTGTTTCCGAACAATGTCTTAAACCATTGCAGTCCTACAAACTCGCACTGGGAAAGTTTCAGAGGCGCTTTATAATCGTAAAACGCGTAAATCCATCCGTGAAGCGGGAAGTACGAAAAGATGAAAACCAGAATTAAAAACGGAAGCACCCATAAGAAATATTCTTTTTTGGTTTTGGGCTGGTTCTGCTTCCTGATGGCTTTTTGAGCCGGAGTCTCCTTTTTCATTTTTTTCCTCCTTTTTCATCAAGGCGGTATGTCTGCAGAACATCCTTGTGCGAATTATTTTACCGTGCATTTCCCGTCAAAAATACAGCAAAAATTCGACCTCTCATCCGGTCAAAATTTGAGATTTCTCCGTTTTGCCGAAAGTACCTCTAGTTTTTACTGTAAAATTAGCGTATTTTTCCTGTAGCCCTATTTTCGTTTCCGGGATTATGATGGACGTACTTAAAGGAGGAATCCACAAATGAAATTTAATACAGAGAGTCCGTTTTTTCAATTTCTGAATACATTGAGCAGCTTCATTGCTCTGAATGTCGTTTTCCTGATCACCTGTCTCCCGATCTTTACGATTGGCCCGTCGCTGTGTGCCCTGTACGATGTGACCATGCGGGAGGCACGGGGGGAATACGGCTACCTGATCAAGCCTTATTTCAAAGCTTTCCGGCAAAACTTTAAAAAAGGAACGCTTCTGTTCCTGATCCTGGCAGCTCTGGGAATGATCCTTTTATTTAATATTACCTTCTGGTCTCAGTTGGGAACCACGATGGCGACGGTCATTACCTTCGTGCTTGCCCTGGCCGTCGGCGCGTATTTACTGGTCCTCCTCTATGCCTTTGCGCTGATGGCCCGGTTTGAAAACAGCCTGCGGCAGACGATGAGCAATGCGTTTCACCTGGCGGTGCTGCATTGGAAGCAGACCGTTCCCCTTCTGTTGATCCTCGCGGTGGCGGTGGCTGCCTGTATGTTTATTCCGCAGGCGAAAATCTTCATGCTTCTGCTGGGCTTTTCCTTTATCGCTTACTGTGAATCGTTTTTCTTTATTAAGGTGTTTAAAAATTATGAGCCGGAGGAAGAGGACGAAAGCAATCCGCTTCTTGAGGCAATGAAAAAAACTGCACAAAATGGCTGATGCCATTTGTGCAGTTTTTCTTTTGTGCTTTAATCCCGTTTCTTCCCTGGAAATGCAATGCGGTGCGGAAGGCGATAACCGTCGTCGTCCTCATCCGAAGAATCAAAAAGCCGGTCAATCACTTCTTCCAGATCGTCATCGTCCTCATCCTCGTCGTCTTCGAACTCGAATTCCACTTCACAGGACTCATATCCGGTCACATCTACCCGGCCTTCCAGATACAGGCTGCGGACGAGCTTTTCCGCCGACGCCTGATCCGCACGGACGGCGAAATCCGTATCTCCGCAAAACTGAAGGACTCCTTCCTCCGGGAAATAACTGGTGCTGGTAACTTCTGCCGCCGCCAGGGTTCCGTCTGCGGCGTCACGGTATAATACGCGCATGGCTGTTCCTCCTTTTTCTCACTGGATATTTCCATTATGGACTACTTTTGGAAGAAAGTCACGCATTTTTTTCTCTGATAAAGTGCATTCGGAAGCTCTCGTATTCTACCCGCGGCCCCGGCACCGGAATGCCGCCTTCCATCAGCGCCGCGCCTAAGTACCGTTTTCCATCCATTTCATACCATGCGTCGGCGTCCAGCCCCCGCAGTTTCAGCCAGAAGCCGGGCCCATTGGGATGGATCTGAAGGGCCACCGCGCACACCAGGGCTTCGCTGCCGTCCTCCGCGGCGAATTCCCAGGCATGCAGGCCCTTGTTATGCATCGGGTCTGTGAGCCGGTAATAATCGCCGTCCTGGATCAGATCATAGTATTTCCGGAATTCCTGAATCTGCCCTTTTACCGCCTCTTTTTCTTCCGGAGCCATCTGATTCACATCCAGCTCATAGCCGAAGGTGCCTGCCATGGCCACGGTCGCCCGCGTCTCAAGGGGCGTCATCCGTCCGGTCTGCTCATTGGGGCATTTCGACACATGGGAGCCGACCGCGCTCACCGGATAGCCAAAGGAGGTGCCGTACTGAATGGTCAGGCGCTCGATGGCGTCCGTGTCGTCGCTGCACCAGATCTGAGGCGTATAGTAAAGCATCCCGGCGTCGAATCTTCCGCCGCCTCCGCTGCAGCCCTCGATCATCATATCCGGATAGCGGCTGTTTAAGCGTTCCAGCAGGTCATACAGGCCCAGCACATACCGGTGGGCCACCTCTCCCTGACGGGAAGCGGGCAGAACTGCGCTGTAAATATCCGAAATGCTGCGGTTAAAATCCCATTTCAGATATTCAATCTGCGCATAATCCAGCACCTCGCACATCTGCGCATAGATATGGTCGCGTACATCCGCTCTGGAGAAGTCCAGCACGAGCTGATATCTGGAACGTCCCGGCCGTTTTCCCGGCACCTGCAAAGCCCAGTCCGGATGTTCCCGGTAAAGCGCGCTCTCTTCGGAGATGCATTCCGGCTCAAACCAGATGCCGAACTGCATCCCCAGTTCGTGTATTTTCTCCGATAATTCGGCCAAGGTACAGCCTAATTTCTCCTCATTGACCGTCCAGTCGCCCAAACTGCTGGTATCGCTCTCCCGCTTTCCGAACCAGCCATCGTCCATGACGAAAAGCTCTACGCCCAGTTCCGCGGCCTCTTTTGCCATCTGTACCAGCTTGTCCCCATTGAAATCAAAATAGACGCCTTCCCAACTGTTTAGCAGGACGGGCCTTCTGGCCTTTTTAAATTTCCCGCGGCACAGATTATTCCGGTAGGCTTTGTGATACCGCCTGGAAAGGAGTCCAAACCCGCCATCCGAGTAAATCATGGCCGCTTCCGGGGCCTGGAAGCTCTCGCCGGCCTCCAGCAGCCAGCCGAAATTGTCCGGATGGATTCCCAGCACCACGCGGGTCTGATCCATCTGGTCGACGGATGCCGCGCCGTAGAAATCGCCGCTGTACAGGAAGGAAAATCCGTAGCAGGAACCCTGCTCTTCCCCCGCGCGCTCCTCGCACAGGATGAAAAACGGATTAAACTGATGGCTGGAAGTCCCCCGCGTGCTGCCGACCACCTGCATGCCGTGTCCCAGCGGCATTCTCTGCGGAATCCGTTCTTTCGCATGCCGTCCGTAGAAAGTCTGCATATCGTAGCCGTCCTGAAGGAAGTCCACGCTGGTGCTGAGAACCCGTTCCAGCGTCAGCGGCCTTTCGCCGATATTCTCCACCTTTACGCTGCGGGTGATCATGTCCAGATTTTCCAGGACGCCGTAAATCAGCGATACGCGCACCTGGCCTGTGATATCCTTTAAATGCATGATCAGGGTATCCGCTTTCGTGTCCGCTTCGGCGTACACGGCAGGCAGGCCCGGAAGGCCGTATTTCCCCTTCTGGATCTCATAGCCCTCATACCGCAGTTCGCAGGCCGTCGTCCCGTCCCCGAACCGGACTTTCAGGGCGCTTTCCCGGTAGTCGCCGCTTCCGTAGGACGGATATTCCTGGGGAAGCGTATCCAGGGAATAGGCGCGGTCGTCGCCGACTTCATAAGGATTTCCGGAAAATCCGTGGTTCTCATAGGAAATCAGATAGGAATAATCGCAGACGGCCGTCCGTTTTCCGTAATAGGTATGAAGCAATACGCCCCATTCGTCCGCTTTCATCTGATACATCGTATGGTCTGTGAGCAGGGTAAATAAATTTTTTTCTTCGTTGAGTAAAATTGCCATAGGATGTCCCCTCCTGTTAAATTCTGTTTTAGCCGGAGAGTATCCACCCTCCGGCTGTTATTATATTATTTTACGGCGCCGTTTACAACACCATTTAAAATTTGTTTCTGGCAGATCAGATAGAAAATCACAATCGGGATCAACGCCAGCAGATACGAGGCAAAGGCCAGGTTATAATTCGTCCCGAACTGTGTCTGGAACGTAAGCTGTGCCAATGGCAGCGTATTCCGTCCTGTACCGGACATGATGACCAACGGGGTCATGACGTCGTTCCAGGTTCCCAGCACGGTCAGCACCGCGACGGTGGCGTGCATGGGTTTCATGATCGGAAAGAGGATATTCCAGTAAGTTTTCCAGGTGGAAGCCCCGTCCACCCGCGCCGCCTCTTCCAGCGCGATCGGTATGTTTTTCAGATAGCCGGTATAGAGCATCAGGTTCATCGGCATGTAGAACACAATATACAGAATGATAACGCCTGCCATATTCCCGATTCCCATCTGGGAAGTCTGTTTTACCAGGGGCATCATCAGGATGGCGAACGGAACGAACATACCGCTTACGATATACAGGTATACGAATTTGTATGCCTTGCTGTCCGCCATGCTCCGACCGATCGCATACCCCGCAATGGAATGAATCAGCACGGATAATCCCACCGCCGCAACGGAGATGATCAAACTGTTTCCAAGAGAGTTCCAGAAATCCGTCACCCGCATAGCCTCCGCGAAATTGCTCAGGCTGAAGGAGGAGGGAAGGGCCAGCGCGCCCATAATGTCATTGGTCATCTCGGAGGGCTGTTTGAGAGCAATGACAACCGCCATATAAAGCGGGAAAAAGATGGTCACGCAGCCCAAAATCAACAGAATCGTAATCGGCCAGCTGACCTTTTTGGTATCTTGATTTTCCATTATAACTGCTCCTCCTTTTTGCTTGATGCCGAAAGCTGAAATACTGAAACGGCTACGATCACGACAAAGAATACCACCGCGTTCGCGCTCTGGAAGCCGAACTGGCCGCCGCTCATTCCGTTCTGGTAGATCAGGTAGGAAATGGACTCCGTGCTCTGGGCCGGGCCGCCTTTGGTCAATGCCATGATCTGGTCGAAGACCATCAGGAAGTTTTTCATGCAAAGCACCATATTAATGGTGAAAAACGGGATGATCAGCGGGAAGGTCAGGTGCCGGAATTTCTTCCAGCCCGTCGCACCGTCTAAGGAGCCGGCCTCATAAACGTCTTCCGGCACGGTCTGAAGGCCGGAGATGTAGATGATGGTGTTCATTGCAACGGACTGCCATGCGCCGACGATCACAATCGCGAACCAGGCGGTGCTGGTGCTGGACAGCATGTTCCGGCTGAGGAAGTCGCTTCCGATGGCCGTTCCGACGGCTGGCAGGATATAGGTAAAGATAAAGCTGAAAATATAGCCTACAACCAGGCCGCCAAGCACGTTTGGCAGGAAGTAGATTCCCCGCAGGGCGCTCTTGAATTTAATCCGGCCGTTCAGGCCCAGCGCCAAAATCAGGCTGATGATATTGACAATGATCGTGCAGACAATCGCGTATTTGAAGGTGAAGAGGTAGGATCTTCCCACGCGGGCATCCCCGAACAGGTCGATATAGTTGCGCAGGCCCACCCATTCATAACTTCCGTAGCCTTTAAAATTCGTAAAACTGTAAATAAAACCTTTGATCAGCGGCAGGGTATTAAAGACGAAGAATAATACCACCACCGGAATTGTGATCAGCAGAAATGTACGTTTTCTGTCATTTCCCTTTCCCATGTTCAGTTACCCCCATTCTCTTCCTGGTATTTCTGTACTTTTCGGATGATATCCCGGTTATAGCGCACCCAATCCGTGTCGAAGCGGGTCAGGAAGGCTTCGATGTCGCCATCCATCAGGTAGGTCTGGATGATGGCGTCCACGCTCATTTCCGACGGGTAGTAGTGATCCTGGTAGTCGGCCATCCGGCCTTCTTCGATGAAGGATTTCATTCCGTCCAGCATGGAGGGCAGTTCGAAGTCGCCTTCTTTACAGGGAACCGCGTTCTGGTCGTCTAAGTAAGCCTGGATGCTTTCGTCTTCCAGCAGGAAGCGTAAGACTTCGTAGGCGGCTTCTTTGTTCTCGCAGTCCGCCATCACGGAGAATTGCAGGTCGACGCCGGAGTTTAACTGGTTCTCGTCCGGATCGTCGCTTGCCGGGAAGACGAAGGAATCTACGTTCATCTCCGGGTTTACGGACAAGATCTGCGGAACCGCGTAGCTTCCGATGACGTACATGGCCGATTCGCCTCTGGCAAATGCGGTGCAGGCGTCATTGTAGGAATAACCGTAAGGGTCGTTCTGCGCATACTGAAGCAGCTCATAAATCTTTTCCGCCGCTTCCCGGTAAGCTTCTGTGAAAGTGGCCTCGCCGCGGTTTACCTGGGCGCAGATATCGGCCGGAGCCAGGTCGACGCAGATGGCGTTCCACGGCGCGAGGCAGGTCCAGGTGTCTTTAAAGCCGAAGTACAGCGGGAGCTGGCCGCTGGCCTGGATGGTTTCGCACAGTTCCAGGAATTCCGTCCAGGTTTCCGGGATTTCCCAGCCGTTTTCCTCGAACATGTCCCGGTTGTACAGGATTCCGGCCGCGTTGGCCACATACGGCACCGCGTAAGTCCCTTCCGTGGGGACGAATTCCAGGTTTTTATCAATGTCCAGATAGGCCTGCTTGATGCTCGCAAGGCCGTCGAAATCCGAAATGTCCATCAGCATCTCGGAATCCAGGAAGTTCGAGTAGTTCACGTCTCCGCCGATGCCGATGATGTCCGGCGCGTCTTCTTTGATGAATCGGGTTTTCAGGATGGTCATGGCGTCGTTGGGCGACTCGATTTTCAATAGAATGTCGTCGTGAGTTTCGTTGAAGCGCGCTTCAATGGCTTCGAAGGCTTTGACGGCCTCCGGCTTGTACTGTACCAGTTCGATGACGGTCTTTCCGTCCTGGGTACTGGAAGATCCGCAGCCGGTCAGAAATAGTCCTGCTGCGACTACAGCCGCCGCCTTCCACACAGCGGATGCTTTTTTTCTTTTCATATCCTCATACTCCTTTCTTCTTTGCACACGTTCCTTTTTTGCCAGGCGTTTCCTTTTGTCGGATTTCCCATTTTGAGTCCTTTTTCTCCCGGCATTTTGTATGTTTTTGTTCTCGTCGCTAAGACAAATACTAGCATTTTACCGGATTATCGTAAATATTCGGATGTGTCCGGTTTTATTCCAAAATGCGGTTTTCCAAGAATATAGTTGCTTAACCTACCCATTATGGTATATAATAGAGATAATTCTAAAATTTTCGTGAAATCCATACAAAAAAGGATTCTTCCTTTTATGCACAGTTACCAAGGAGGCTTTATGAAAGACGTTCTTTTTTCGGTCTTCCAGGACCAGCGCTTTATGGATCTGACCCTTTATCAGTTCGGATATGAAAAATGCCTGCCCCTGCACTCGTTCGGACCCTGTGTGCGGAACCACTATCTGTTCCACTATATTATTTCCGGAAAAGGGGTTCTCCACTCAGACGATCCGGAGCATCATACAATCACCCATCACCTTTCGATGGACATGGGATTTTTGATCGAGCCAGGCGTCGCGAATTTTTACATTGCAGACAAAGACGAGCCCTGGGAATATATCTGGGTAGAATTCGGCGGACTGCGGGCGAAGGAGTTCCTGGCCGCGGCCGGGCTTTCCTATGAGACTCCGGTTTATAATCCGGACACGCCGACCCACGGGCACGCCTTGCAGGAGGAGATGTTCCAGATCCTGAACGGCTCCAGCACGTCGCCCCTCGCCCGGATCGGCCATCTCTACCTGTTCATGGATAAGCTGATCTCCTCTTCCACCGCCCACAAGCAGCTTCAGGGCGGAAAGCTCAGCGAATTTTACGCCCGCGAGACCATTTCCTTTATCGAGCAGTATTATAATCAGAACATTACCGTCCTGGACATGGCGAACCGCTGCAATCTGGACCGGAGTTATTTCGGGAAGGTTTTTAAGGAGACGGTGGGGCAGTCGCCGCAGGAGTTTTTGATTCAGTACCGGATGAGTAAGGCGGCGGAGGCGCTGTCGCTGACGGACCGGCCGATTGGCGAGATCGGGGTTTCGGTGGGGTATCCGAATCAGCTGCATTTTTCGAGGGCGTTTAAGAATGCGTATGGGGTGGCGCCGAGGGAGTACCGGCAGATGAACCGGTTGAAAGATGTGAAGAAATAGACAAGGAAAAGGCTGGCGTACCTGATTTTTATTCAGATACGCCAGCCTCTTAGTTCTCATTCAGCATCCGCACGATCTCTTCCACCTGCTCCATCGACAGGCTCCCAAATCCCGCCAGCGCCCCCAGCGGCATCTCCAAAAACATCGCCTGCTGCATCTGCTCCGCCCCTTCACCCAGGGCTTCCATCTGCGATTCCTGCTCAGCCTTCCTGTCCTCTCCCGCGGCCATGATCTGCTCCAGCACCTTCCGCCCTCTGGCCGTCTTCCTCAGGCTTCCAATCGGCGACTGCATCGAATAAAAGCAGGGCAATTCTACAGTTCCTTCCACCTGTACCGACTGGCTCAAACGGATATCCCGGCTGGAAGCCCCGATTTCAATCACAAACTCCCCGCTCTCCACAAACCAGTCCGAAATCTGCGTCTCATAATACGCAAAACTCCGCTTATCCAAGGTAAACGAAACCGCCTTTTCTTCGCCCGGCTCCAAATCCACCTTCGCGAACCCCTTCAGCTCCCGCACCGGACGCCCTACCGTGCTCTCCACGTCCCGCACATAAAGCTGCACGGCTTCCTTCCCCGCGCGGCTTCCCGTATTCTTCACCTTGCAGGATACCCGAAGCGTTTCCTGATCCGTCATGGACGCCTTCTCCAGCTTCAAATCCCGGTACGCAAACGTTGTATACGACAGCCCATGCCCAAACGGGAAACGAACCTCCATCTTTTTCTTATCATAATACCGGTAGCCGATGTAAACATCCTCCCGGTAATTCACCGAGCCGTCCACTCCAGGGAAATTCAGGTAAGACGGATTATCTTCCAGCTTCAGCGGCCACGTCTCCGCCAGCTTCCCGCAGGGATTCTTCTCCCCATAAAGAAGCTCCGCCGCAGCCCGGCCAACCTCCTGCCCGCCAAGGTACATACACAAAATCGCCTTCGCCTTGTCCGCCCACGGCAGACACATGGTCGCACCGCCATGCAGCACCACCACAACCTGTTCCTGCACCCGGCACACCGCCTCGATCAGCGCATTCTGATTTTCCGGCAGATCCAAATGCTTCCGGTCAAAGCCCTCCGACTCAAACGAATCCGGCAGCCCCGCAAAGATCACCGCCACATCCGCCTTCTTCGCCAGCTCCACAGCCTCCTCCATCAGCGTCGCATCCGGCTTCGTCTCTCTGGGTTCGAAGCCCTTCGCATAAGAAACCGAAACGCCTTCCTGCCCGTGCAGCGCATCCAGCACACTTGTCACTTCCGCCACATTGATATGACTGCTCCCGCTTCCCTGATAACGCGGTTTCTCCGCGAAAGCGCCGATGAACGCCGCCCGCGCCTCCTTTTTCAGCGGCAATGCGCCGTCATTTTTCAACAGAACCGCACATTGGGCCGCCAGCTCCCCGCTGAGCTTCGCACATTCCTTCCGGTCAATGGACGCCTCCAGCCGCTGGTTTTCCGCCGCGTCGCAGATGAACTGCAAAATATCCAGGATCACCGCATCCAGCTCTTTTTCTGTCAGTTCCCCGCTTTCCAGAGCCTTTTTCAGGGCCTCTTCGTGCGCGCCGTACCCGCCCGGCATCACCAGGTTCAGCCCGGCCTTCACACCTTTGGCCGCATCCTTCGCTGCGCCCCAGTCCGTCACCACAAAGCCTTCAAATCCCCACTCTTCCCGCAGAATATCCGTGAGGAGCTTCTTATTTTCCGAGCAGAATACTCCGTTAATCGCATTGTAAGCGCACATCACACTCCGGGTCTTCCCCTCTTTCACCGCCATCTCGAACGCAGGCAGATAGATTTCCCGTAAAGTCCGCTCGTCCATATTCGAAGAACCGCTCATCCGCTGCGTCTCCTGATTATTGGCAGCGAAATGCTTCACGCAGGCCGAAATGCCTTTGCCCTGAAGGCTTCGCACATATTCCGCCGCAAGCTTCCCCGCCAGATACGGGTCTTCGCTGAAATACTCGAAATTCCGCCCGCAAAGAGGGCTTCGCTTCATATTCAGCCCCGGCCCCAGCAGCATTCCCACCTGCTCCGCCTGACATTCCTCGCCCAGGGCTTCCCCCAGCGCCTTTAACACCTCCGTGTCAAAACTGGCCGCCAACGCGGACGCCGAAGGATAGCAGACCGTCGAAATGCTGTCATTGATCCCCAGATGGTCGCCCTGGCCTTCCTGCTTGCGCAGCCCATGGGGCCCGTCGCACATCATCACCGGGGCCAGCCCCGCCTTCTCAACGCCTTCCGTATGCCAGAAATCATGGCCGGAACAAAGCGCAATCTTCTCCTCCAGCGTCAGCATTTCCAGGATTTTTTTCGGTTCCTTTTTTACCATAACCTTCTCCTTTTCTTCTCCGGAACTACAGTTTCTTTACCGTTCCCTCCGTAATCCCATTTTCATTAAACGCGTCCACACGCACGTAATACTCCCGGCCTTCCACCAGAGCGCCCACCCGCTGTTTCGTTCCGAACAGCAAATAGCTGTGATAAAGCTTCTCCGGTGCGCTTCCCCACAGGATGTTGTATCCCATGGCGTCTGTCGGCGCAATGTCCACTTCCATATCGATTCCATTCGTCCGCACCGCCGTAAATTCCGGCGCTTCCGGCTTCGCCCCGTCTCCTTTTCCAAAAACACGGAACCCGGAAATGCAGGGATTCAGCCCATACGGGATTTCTAAAATCGTAAGCTTCAAAAACCGCACCTGTTCTCCGCTTTCCCATACTTTCAGACTGTGGGGCAGATCCGTTTCCGTCTCTGACTGATCCCAGAGCATTCGATACGTTTCCCCATCCGCAGATCCTTCCACCGTAAACCGGGTCACATGGGGATGTTCCTCAATGTAGCGCGGCTGCGTAATCTCTACAATTTCCCCCGGAACCGGGATATCGATGTGGTCGTCCGCAAAATTCACCTGCACCGCATGCACATCGTATACCTTTCCGAGATCCAGCAGCAGCCATTCGCCCGGCTTACAGTCCGCCGCTCTCCACCAGTTCTGCACATTTTCATTTACCGCCAGCTCCGGCCCTTTCCCCTCTTCCATCGAGGACGCCGTAACGGTCTTTCCATAGCTTAACAGATACCATTCCGGGTCGCGCCAGGGATCCATTTCCGCCTGTTCCACCGCGCAGGGCCAGTCGCCGTAGCGCTGATTGCAGAACAATTCGCCGTCCGCATCCATTCCGGCAGGCCAAAGGCCGACTCGGCGCTCCATGCTGTGATTGACGCTGATCCGCATCGTCGCCGCATGCCAGAGATTCCCGTTTTTATCCTGCATGGTGGAGCCATGTCCGGCTCCCGGAAGGAATCCGCCGGGTTTATAGGAGTAGGGGTTGTTTTCCGCCAGCGTAAAGGGGCCAAGGGGCGAATCGGACACGTAAACGCCGTCCCCGTAGACATTGTATTCCGCACCGGAAAAGGCATATTGCAGATAATATTTCCCCTGGAATTTATCCATCCAGGCTCCCTCAATAAACGGCGCTTTGCTGACAAAGCTCTTCATCATGCCCTGAAGCTCCTTGGGGATCTCTTCCAGCTTTCCGCCTGCCCGCCGGACAAAATCCTGAAAAGCCTCCTCCAGCTCTTCGCCCTGCAGGGGCAGAATCGCGTTATCCTCTCCCACGCGCTCATATCCCTGGGTATAGGGTTTTCCCTCGATCAGCCCTTTCGGCTCTCCAAGGGGACGCATGGTCTCCGGATTCATTTCCACTCCGTAAATCGGCGTATTGTTCGAGCAGCCCCAGTAAAAATACACGCGGCCGTCCTCGTCCACAAACAGGTTCGGATCCCAAAAATCAAAGGTTCCTTCGATCTTTTCGTAGGGGCCGTTCACCACATCCTTCGTCCGGTAGAAATCGCAGGGTTCCCCGCGCTTCGACGCGGAAAAGTAAACGTAATCCCCGATCACCCGCACATCGGGCGCGTAGTCGTAAAGGGGAAGATTGTCCGGAAGGCGATGATAGTCCCAGTGCACCATGTCGTCCGAAGACCATACCCCCAGCGTCATGGATGCGAAGATATAATACGTTCCCTGGAAGGTGATCATCGAAGGGTCGGCCGCCTCTCTTGCCACCTGGATTTCCCCGCTTCCGTAAACGTCCCGGTTAAACTGATAACGATAGGTTACATTGATTGGATTGCAGTAGTATTCCATCTTTTTTCTCCTTTTCATTCTTCCGGACTCAGCCGGTCAAACACCCGCCGCCACAGCGCCAGCAGCGCCGCACTGTAGGGCAGAAATCCGATCGCAGTCCGAAAGGTATTTTTCAGCGTGGTTTTTATAGGATTATCATACCATGCCTGTTAGAAAAACAAAAGCATGAGCATCAATGCAGCTGCCAAAAGCATTGCCCCAAAGAGCGCCGTCCCGGCCATCCCCGCCGCGCCTCCGATCTTCCCGAAAATCCAACGCTTGTCTTTTCTTTCTGGTTCTATTATACTGAGAAGAAACGGGCGGGTACAACCATCATCGTCCGACATTTGTTGGATTTTTGGAGGGATACGAATGAATAAGAAGGAAAATGTGGGGTTTCAGAAAACGCATCAGGCGATTAAGGACTGTCTGCTGGAGATGCTTCAGACGAAGCCGCTTCGGGACATTACGATTCAGGCGCTCTGCATGACAGTGAAAATAAATCGTTCTACCTTTTACGCCCATTTTGAGGATATCTATGACGTTTTGTCGCAGATCAGCCGGGATCTGGATCAGCAGCTTCTCGAAGCGTATGCGCGCGCCGAGTTTTCCTCTGCCTTTCAGAGCGAGGAATATATTCTGGTTCTGCTGGAGCATCTGAAAAGGAATCGACGGTTTTACTGCGTTCTGCTTGGTGATCCGGAGAATCCGATTGTTCGGAAGTATATGGAGCAGCTTCTTCAGTTGTCGAAGGAGACGCCTGTTTACCCGCCGCATATGCCGCCGCGGGTTATTGAGTATTATTTTGAGTTTATGCGGGCGGGGTTTTTGAGTGTTGTCAAGCATTGGCTGGATGAGCGGTGTCCGGAAACGCCGGGGGAAATGGCGGAGATTTTGGCGAATTTGAGGCCGGCATATCAGGATGAGGTGTTGGCGTCGCTTGTGGGGGCGGAGACGTGAGGGGTTTATGAATCGCTGATTATTTGCTACAATAAACATGCGCGAGAACAGGCGAATGAAGGAAAGGAGTCTTTCTATGTATCTGAAACGATTTGTCTATGACCGGCTTCTGGATTGGAAAAACGAAAGCGGCCATAGTACACTGGAAGTCAGCGGCGCCCGCCAGGTAGGGAAAACCTATCTGATCAACAAATTCGCTGACGAACATTATACACATAAGATCTATATAAATCTGTTTGAACTGAGCGGCAAACAGTTTTTGGAATGTTATAACCAGGCAGCCGACTGGAAACCTGGAACCAAACGCCCGGAGCATCCGCTCATGGATGCGTTCCGGCTTTATGAACCGGACTTTGAGGACTCCGATGACACGGTGATCATCCTTGATGAAATACAGGAATCTTCTGAGATTTATAACCGGATTCGGGAATTTACCAGGCAGTTCCAGTCACACTTTATCGTTACCGGAAGCTATCTGGGACGGATTTATGACCCGGACTTCCGCTACTCCAGCGGCGATGTGACAAAGCTGACGATTTATACCCTTTCCTTCGAGGAATTTCTGTTGGCTTATGACAGCGCTCTCTATGCACGGTATCAAAAGCTGGATTTTACGGCTTCCGAGCCGGATACTTCCGTTCAGCTAAAAAAAGTTTACAACATTTACTGTCAGATTGGGGGCTATCCAAAGGTAGTGGAAGCTTACCTGGAAACAAGAGCCGTCCAAAAAGCTCAAGGTGAGCTGGTAAAGATCATTGATACCTTTACCAATGAATCCATCCGGTATTTTACCGATGTTCTGGATACCAGAGTGTTTACCCAGATTTTCTTTTCCATCTGCCGGATTTTAAACCGGGAAAAGAAAGGTCTTGCGGAAGACAGCATTAGCGAGGAGCTGCAGAAGCTGGTAACAAAAGACTATTCCAGCAATATTTCAAAAGCAGCCTGCAACCGCGCCATAAGCTGGCTCTACTTCTCAGGTATCATTGGTTTCTGTGCAAAAATCACGGAAATGGATATCCTGAACTTCAAAGCTGCAAGCCGCTGCTATTTTATGGATGTGGGACTGGCAAATTATTACCTGACACGTACCGGCACGGATCACCGCGTTCTGGCTGGCACCCTGAATGAGAACTACGTTTATATCAATCTGAAAAAACGTCAGGATTTTCCACAGGAGATTGCTTTTGAGACACCGGCCTTTGCTACCTACCGCGGCGGTGAGATCGACTTCGTGGTACAGAGCCTCCAGTCTTCCAACCGCTATCTTGTAGAAGTCAAATCTGGAAAAGGAACTGCCGGGACTGCTCAGAAAGCGCTGGAACAAGGCAAAGCGCAAAAGCTGCTTTACCTGAAGGGCGATACCAAAGGCGGTGTTGACGGTAAAATCGAAACCATACCGATTTATATGCTGGAACGCTATTCGTTCAGCTAAAATGTTACTGTTCACTCGTACCTCGTTCCAGTAACGCTTCACAGGCTCATTTTAAGTTTTGCTTCGCAAAAGAGCCTGCTCACACCTGAATCACGTTCTTACGTACCTGAGCAGCTAAGTGCTCAGGTACTGTCTGAACAGTAACGCGAAAATATCACTTTAAATAACCGAGCCATCTGCAATAAACGCAGGTGGCTTATAAGTCATCGTCCCATTTGCCGGAATCCCAAACGCCTCCCTAAGTATTCCGAAACATCAACCATTTATTTTATCTGTGCCATGCTTTTCAGAACCTCTGGCAGAATCACCGAAAGATCGCCGTCCACACCCATCGCCTTATCCTGAATCTGCGGCTGGATGCAGACCTCTCCTTGCGCCTGCCAGTCCTCATCTCTCACAAATGCCTGATTCACCGGCACATGGATCTGCATCAGGCTGCGGAAGCCCTCGCCGTTCGCAAAAGTATTGCAACCCTCGGCAATGAACAAGCCATTGCTGGCTCCGACTCATAATAATGCCGGTATCCGGCAGCCGCCGACATTCCCGAAGCCGCACCCACAACGACAGCGCCCGCCTCCTGGATCTCTTCCACCAGCGACTTCACCTGTTTTTCATAGCTTTTATTCTTCATCGTTACCATTTTTGATAGGCTCCTTTTTCAATTTTGCTAATAGAATTTCCCCAACCGTCACCGCATCCTCTATCGTCAGATAATGGTCGGCGCTTTTACTCAGATAAAATTTGTCGGACGCTTCAAATTCTTCATCTGCAAACCATATTTTCAGCCAGACCGGATAATTTGGCAGAAAAGGAAATACCGCGCATAAATCCGCATTGCTGTCTACAAACTCCGCGCCAAGCGATCCGCAAATCTGCCGTATGCGCTCCGGCGTCTTTCCTTTCAGGAATGTCCGCAGTTCCTTTTCCGTATCATGGTCAAACTTTGTTCCCCGGATCAGACCGCTTTTCAGCTCTCCAAACGGTATGATCTGCGCAGAAACTTCCACGCCGTCCGCCATATCCAGATAATGAAGAATCACCAGTTGGCGCCATTCTTCTATCCGAGGATAAAAATTATATTCAGGAAGCGAAATCCGCACCTCCTGATTTAAACTTTGTAATGCAATTACAGAATTTTCTTTACAAAATAGAGAACCACTCTTTTTCGCTATATCTTCCGGCGGCCGATACTTAAGCCGTTCCTTTGCAGGTATCAGCATCTCTCTGAAAGCCCGGTTATCCTGAATGACATTTTTATAAGAACCGTTTATTTTCTCCACCTTCTTTTCGTTGACTTTTCTAGCCCCAACTGTTATTATATTAATAACAACGCGGTTTTAGTATAGCATCCGCGTTTTTAGAAGTCAAGTAGTTGTTATAAATAAAATAACATTCAATTCAAAAAGGAGTTCCATCGGTGAAATACTCTACAAAATTAAGTGACGCCGTCCATATCATGGCATTTATTGCAATCAATCAGGACTTTGATCTGAGCAGCACCGCAATCGCGGCCAGTATCCAGACAAATCCGGCTTTTGTCCGACAGATTATGATGAAACTGCGAAAGGCTGGCCTGATGTCCAGCGTGACCGGTCATGCGAAGCCTTCCTTATCAAAACCGGCAGAGCAAATTACATTGCTGGACATTTATAAAGCGGTAGAGGGGGATAAGCCGCTTCTGCATCTGGATACTCACACCAACCCGGAATGTGGGGTAGGCGTAAACATCCAGTTAGCCTTGCAGGATTATTATCAGGAGATACAAAAAGCAGCAGAGGAACGCATGAGCCAGATTACTTTACAGAACATCATCGAATCCTATAATCAAAAAATAAATAGTCTTTTGTAACAGCAGTCACTTTTTATGAACCTCGACAAACAAAATGAGTGCAAAAAGCAGGAAACCATTTTGTGATTTCCTGCTCGGTGTTCCGCTGTATGACAGCAGTTATTCAGTTGCGACAGGTGGGACTACTACGATTTTCACCTCGATAATTGCATTTTTGGCATTGAGGTAAAGAAAGTTCTGACTCTTCATTCCGGTAAATCCCGGCCCATTGACAGATACTTCTAAGAATCGGTACGACAGAATCACCTTTTTCGGTCAAACAGTATTCTACACGTGGGGGAATTTCATCAAACTGTTTCCGGTGTATGATTTCATCAGCAATCAGTTCTTTAAGCGTGGTGGCCAGTACAGCGTCTGTAATATTTGCCATTTCTCGACGCAGCTCACTGTATCTTAATCGTTTCTTTTCCGCTAATACACAGATAATTCTGGACTTCCATTTTCCTCCGAACACTTCAAGCCCATATTCCAATGGACAGCGAATATCTTCCTGCATTTTTTTCTGATACATTATGCTCCACCCCTTTCGCTTTCCATTATATCATTTGACTGTGCTGTTTTGAAGTAACTATGAAATTTATAGGTGTTTCCTCTGTACCCGCCGTTACTGTTCACTCGTACCGCGTTCCAGTAACAATTCACCTAAATCTGATTCTCACAACACTTTCTTGTTGTCAGCGCCCGGAGTGGTTACAATTACCTTTTCCGGTGTAATAATCAGAGCTCCCTTTGCTGTGGCGGCCCCGTTGAACATCTTTTCAACCATAGCCTTAAAGGTATCGACTACGGCGCCCTCGGAAACATACTCCGCAATCCCTTTAATCTGATAGCCCTCCAGATTTTGTGGGTCATATACGGAAATGGCAATCTTACCGCCGTTCATTTTGATGTTATTCAGAGTGGTTTCCAAAAACACATCTCCAACAACCAGTTTACCGTCCTCTGTCACATCCTTAAACGCAACGGGAACAACATTCGGTTCCCCATTTGCGCATGTTGCCAAATCCCACATACCTGTTTTCAACAGCTTCAAAACGTTCTCATTCATCATATGAATTGCCTCCAAATCTGATTTTTAGCCCGGTCATTTGAGCTGTACTTATTATAAAAAATCGACTCACTACGAACAAGATATTAGTAAATTTATGAGTCACTAATAAATTTCATAGTTATATGTGCCTCAGAAAACACGGAACAGTGGGAAGCTATCCGTAAATTCTTGTGCGTTACTTTATCGCACATGAGTATTTTGCAGTATCCCCCGCCCAGGGAATGAGTGCTTCTTCTTTTTAAGAATTATTCTTTTGATATTCTTCGCCCCATACCTTCATAGCGTCTAAAACCGGCTTCAGGCTATAACCTAATTCCGTCAGCGTGTATTCCACCCTGGGTGGGACTTCCGCATACACCGTGCGGGTCAGCAGCCCACTTTCTTCCATCTGGCGAAGCTGCGACGTCAAAACTTTCTGTGTCACATGACCGATGGACTTCCGCAGCTCTCCGAAGCGTTTTGTCCCCGACATCAGATCGCGCAGGATCAAAACCTTCCACTTATCGCTGATCAGCGTCAATGTTGTTTCCACCGGACAAGCCGGAAGCTCTTTCTTCACCGTATCTGTATTTTCCGAACCAGCCATATTCTCTCGCCTCTTTCCAATAGTATCCTTCGGGTAACTATGGCACAATCTTGTGCTTACTTTACAATCCGGCTATACAGCCTTATTATAAAGATACCGAAAGAAAAAAGCAACTTTTCCAAAGGAGAGATGCATCATGAACCAAAATGAACGGCGGCAATATTTATTAAAATTTCTTTTGCAGGAAAGCAAAAAGTATAACGGTATCAAAATTCCTACCGGCGCATCCGAACAAAAAATCCTGCTGCGCGGCCTTATGAACATCCGCATGCCCCAGCCCGCCGACCCGAAATTTCTGGCAATTCAGGATCAATACCTTCAGGAAGAAACAAAGGAAAAGGGCATCGTTGACCTATGTAAGCTTACCCCGATACAAAAAGGTATTTACCTCTGGAAAGGCGATATTACTACGCTGCGCTGCGACGCCATCGTAAATGCAGCCAACAGCAGTATGTGCGGCTGTTTTGTCCCAAACCACGCCTGCATTGATAACGCCATCCACACCTACGCCGGAATCCAGCTCCGCCTTGCCTGCGCTGACCTTATGGAAAAGCAGGGGCATGAAGAACCGACAGGAACCGCCAAAATCACCCCCGCCTTTAATCTTCCGTGCAAATATATCCTGCATACGGTCGGGCCTATCATCGAAAACCGTGTTACAGACCAAGACCGCAGGCTGCTGCAATGCTGTTACCGCTCTTGTCTGGAACTTGCGGAAAAGAACAATATAAAAAGCATTGCCTTTTGCTGTATCTCAACCGGCATGTTTCATTTTCCCAATGAAGAAGCTGCCAGAATCGCCGCCAGCACAGTTATGCAATACCGCAGCGAAACAGGGAGCAGAATGGAGGTGATCTTCAATGTTTTCAAGGATGTGGACGAACAAATCTACCGCAGACTTCTCACAACAGATGGAAGCGTTTAAGGAAGCGCTGGTTCGTGCCGATGCGGTTCTGATCGGCGCAGGCGCAGGACTTTCAACCTCTGCCGGACTAACCTATTCTGGCAGGCGGTTTGAAAAATATTTTTCTGATTTTCGCGATAAGTACGGGATCACAGATATGTATTCCGGCGGTTTTTATCCCTTTGAGACACTGGAAGAATATTGGGCGTGGTGGTCACGGCATATCCTTTATAACCGCTATGAATGTCCTGTCGGAAAACCTTATCTGGATTTGCTGAAGCTGGTGGAAGGAAAAGATTATTTCGTCCTGACCACCAACGTGGATCACCAGTTCCAGCGGGCGGGTTTTGATAAACAGCGGCTTTTCTATACACAAGGAGATTATGGTCTGTGGCAATGTTCCAGTGCCTGCCACTCCAAAACTTATGATAACGAAACCTTCGTCCGGGAAATGGTGGAAAAGCAGAATAATATGAAGATCCCCTCTGAACTTATTCCACATTGTCCTGTCTGCGGAAAGCCCATGACCATGAATCTGCGGTGTGATGACACCTTTGTAGAGGACGAAGGCTGGCATCAGGCCGCAAAACGTTACGAAATTTTCATAGAAAAAAATCACGGAAAACGGCTTGTTCTGTTGGAGCTGGGCGTGGGCGGCAATACGCCAGGTATCATCAAGTATCCTTTCTGGCGTATGACCGCGCAAAATCCAAAAGCGACTTATATTTGCCTGAATAAAGGGGAGGCGTTTTGCCCGGCAGAGATTGAAAATCGGAGTATCTGCATTGACGAAGATATTACACGCATTCTTTCACTTGCAAATTAGGGCGGCATCTTTCTCAGATACCGCCTTAACAATCAGTACCACCGGCTAAGCCGGTGGTTTGATTTTCGCCCTATAAGGGCTCGTT
>JAUNPS010000097.1 GCA_030536575.1 Eubacteriales bacterium
GCCTGCCATACGGCACTTGATATCCAGGAACTTCTCAGCGCCCAGGTCTGCGCCGAAGCCTGCTTCGGTGATCGCGTAGTCTGCCAGCTTCATAGCCATTCTGGTCGCGATTACAGAGTTACAGCCGTGAGCAATGTTTGCGAACGGGCCGCCGTGTACGATCGCCGGTACGTGCTCCAGAGTCTGTACCAGGTTCGGTTTCAGAGCATCCTTCAGCAGAGCTGCCATCGCGCCCTGTGCGTTCAGATCGCCTGCGGTTACCGGTTTCTGCTCAGAGGGTTTTCCATATGTATAACCTACAATGATTCTGGCCAGTCTGTTCTTCAGGTCTGTGATATCGCTTGCCAGACAGAGAACTGCCATGATTTCGGAAGCAACGGTAATGTCGTAGCCGTCTTCACGGGGAACGCCGTTGGTTCTGCCGCCCATACCGTCTACAACGAAACGGAGCTGACGGTCGTTCATGTCCACGCATCTTCTCCAGGTGATCTTACGCGGGTCGATGTTCAGCGCGTTGCCCTGGAAAATGTGGTTATCCAGCATGGCTGCCAGCAGGTTGTTTGCTGCGCCGATGGCGTGGAAGTCTCCGGTAAAGTGCAGGTTAATGTCTTCCATCGGAACAACCTGTGCATATCCGCCGCCTGCTGCGCCGCCTTTTACGCCGAATACCGGCCCCAGTGACGGCTCACGAAGGGCTACCATGACTTTTTTGCCAAGTTTCTGCATACCATCTGCCAGACCTACGGTGGTGGTGGTCTTTCCTTCACCGGCCGGAGTCGGGTTGATGGCGGTTACCAGAACCAGTTTACCGTCGGGAGCGTCGGTTTCTCTTAACAGATTGTAGTCAATCTTTGCCTTGTAGTTTCCGTACTGCTCCAGATACTTGGCGTCGATGCCGGCTTTCGCGGCAATCTCTGTGATTGGTGACATGGTAGTTTCCTGTGCGATTTCAATGTCTGATTTGTAACCCATGGTACATAAATCTCCTTTCATGATAAAAACTTTAACTAAGTGCATACGCACCTGTTCACATAAGAATGTACACACAGTCATTTTTTAGCTCACATATTGATGATAGATTAAAAAAGAGCAAAAAAATGCTGCGCAAAAATTATGGATAGCAGAATCTTACTCCGTATCCAGAATCTACGCAGTAGCGGAAGCGATATTATAACGCGGCTGTACCTTCGTTCGCAGGAAGCCTTCCCATCCTGTGACACTTTACGCATAACATCTACTCTACCTCAGAAAAACGGTTTTACTTTTTCGAACTGCCCTGATGGCCAGCACACCGTATCGCATTTTGACCGTCCAGCCTGTCGTCCGGCTTTCCTTTCATCAAAATCTCTCATACGTTGCCTTTACTATACACTATTTCTCCTGCCTTGTCAAGAGTTTGATAAAAATTTATCGTGATTGTTAAAATAATGTCGTGTCCTTTTTCCGAATCTGTGCTAAAATAAAAGCAACAAGAGGATTTCGTTTTTTCGAAATGAGGGATTGCTATGCAAATGAGAAAAAAATTCTTATCCACGTTTCTTTTGATCGGTCTTGCCGTCCTTGAGCCAGGCGCTTCCGCCTTCGCAGACGGGAACCTGACTGTCCATTTTCTGGATGTGGGCCAGGGACTCTCTGTCCTGCTCCAGTCCGACGGGCACTATGCCCTGTATGACGGCGGCGACCGGGAATATGCCTCCAGGGTTGTTTCCTATTTAGAAGATGCCGGGGTACAGAGCCTGGACTACGTGATCGCTTCCCATTATGACGCGGATCATCTGAACGGGCTTGTGGGCGCACTGAATGCCTTTCCTGCCAATGCGGTTCTTGGGCCGGATTACACCAGGGAAACTTCTGTCTATCGTTCTTTTCTGGAGGCAGTCGACGGGCAGGGGCTTTCCGTCCAGCATCCGTCAGTCGGAAGCACTTATGAACTTGGCAGCAGTACGTTTACCGTACTTGCGCCTTCTTCGGATTCCTACGAAGATGGAAATAATTATTCGATCGTGTTAAGGCTGGCAGAAGGAGACGATGTCTTTCTTCTGATGGGCGACGCCGAAAGCGATTCGGAAGAAGAGATCCTGGCTTCCGGTCTGGATGTGGCGTGCGACGTGCTCTGCGTGGGCCACCACGGAAGCGCTTCGTCCACCACCTGGGATTTTCTGGAACAGGCGCTCCCCGAATCCGCGGTCATTTCCTGCGGCCTGGAAAATGATTACGGGCATCCCCACACAGAGACGATGGAAAAGCTGGAAAGTATGGAAATTTCCCTGTTTCGGACAGATCTGCAGGGCGATTTAACGGCTTACACGGAAGGCAGCGGCATTGCCTGGAATACAGATCCGTGCAATGTTTATACTTCCGGCAGCGACACGGTTTCTTCCTATTCTATGGCGGATGCTGCGGACTATATCCTGAATACCAATACAGGAAAATTCCATTTACCGTCCTGTCAATATGCAGATAAAATCAAAGAGGAAAATCGGCTCGAATATGTCGGAAGCCGGGAAGGACTGATCGAAGAGGGGTATGAACCCTGTAAGCGGTGTAATCCATAAAATGCGGACAGTGGGACTCGAACCCACACGGTTGCCCACTGGCACCTAAAACCAGCGCGTCTGCCAATTCCGCCATGTCCGCCCGCATCACAGTATTTTATTATATCGGATATTATCGGATCTTGTCAAGGTTTCTTCGTCTTTTTTTCCTGTTTTTTCCCGGAAAAGGATGATTTTTCCGGTAATATTTTCTGATAGAATGTAGTAATATTTCATTAGATAGTTTATGCTTCTTATTAAAAGAACTTCGCAGACGTTACGATTCTGCCTTACAGCTCCATACATGTACGGATGCATCGAATTCTCGCATGATTTCGCGCCCACTACCCTTTCTTCTTTCCCGGCCTGGCCGGAAAGAACGTTTCGCGATATCTAGGGCAGAATGGTACTTGCAGACTACCAAAGACAGGAGATGGCCTATGTCAAGAAGAAAAGAGCTAAGCTTCGAAAACAAAGACTACTACTATCAAATAGCGTTGAATATCACCTATTACCGCCGCAAAGCCGGGCTTACCCAGGAACAGCTTGCTGAAAAATCTGATATCAGCCGTTCTTTTTTAAGCGCGATTGAGGCTCCGAACATGATCAAGGTATTTTCCCTGGAGGTCCTCTTCCGGATTGCCAAGGCTCTTGATGTGGAACCGGCACAACTGCTGGCCAGAAATCAGTAATCAGCGCGGGAAACTCCAACTCCCGCGCTGATTTTTACTCTGGAAGCGCCCTTTCTGCCTGCGGGTCACAGAGTATTCATACAAAAACGGACAGATGATCATCATCTGTCCGTTTTTCATGAGGCATCGGGGATTCGAACCCCGGACAACTTGATTAAAAGTCAAGTGCTCTA
>JAUNPS010000059.1 GCA_030536575.1 Eubacteriales bacterium
CCATAGCAAAAACATATATTCAAACAGTTTGCTATTTAAAGTGAGTTATACTAGTTTACAAATATCCGCCTTCTGTGATAAGATGAAAAACAAAGGAGAACCCAGCTATGACCCTTCAGCAACTGCGCTACGCCATCGCCGTAGCAGACTGCAGCTCCATCAACGAAGCTGCCAAAACCCTCTTCATTTCCCAGCCCAGCCTTTCCGGCGCCATCAAAGAACTGGAAAGCGAGACCGGCGTGGAATTGTTCCGCCGGACGAACCGCGGCGTCACCGTCACCCCGGAGGGCGAGGAATTTTTAGGATACGCCAGGCAGGTTTCGGAGCAGTACCGCCTGATCGAGTCCAAATACATTGATAAGCAGAACGTCAAGAAGAAATTCAGCGTCTCCATGCAGCATTATACGTTTGCGGTAAAGGCGTTCGTGGAATTGGTGAAGCAGTTCGGGATGGACGAGTACGAATTTGCTGTCCATGAGACGATGACGTATGAGGTCATTGACCACGTGCGCACGTTTAAAAGTGAAATCGGGATTCTTTATCTGAATGAGTTTAACCGGAATGTTCTGACGAAGCTGTTCCGGGAATACGGGCTGGAATTTCATGAGCTTTTGGAATGCCGGATTTACGTTTATATGTGGAAAGGGAATCCCCTTGCGAAAAAGCCGCAGGTTTCCATGGAGGAGCTGGCGGATTACCCGTGCCTTTCCTTCGACCAGGGGAATAATAATTCGTTTTATTTTGCGGAAGAGGTGCTCAGTACCTATGAGTATAAGAAGGTGATTAAGGCGAATGACCGGGCGACGTTTTTGAATTTGATGGTGGGGCTGAATGGGTATACGCTTTGCAGCGGGATTTTGTGTGAGGAGCTGAATGGGTCGGAGTATTGCGCGGTGCCGCTGGCGTCGGATGAGGTGATGACGATTGGGTATCTGACGCGGAAGGGGGCGGTGCTGAGTCCGCTGGGGAAAAAATATTTGGAGGAAATCGGGAAATATCAGGAGCTTGTGCTGCAGGAATGAACAGGGCAGGAGGTAAGGTTATGGGAAAAATGACCGTTTATCATGGGAGTTATACAGAAATCAGAAAGCCCCGTATCATTGCAGGGAGGAATACGAAGGATTTCGGAACGGGCTTTTATTGTACGATTATCAAAGAACAGGCAGAACGATGGGCCAAGCGCTATCAAACACCTGTTGTGAATATTTATGATGTGCGGATGAATACCCGGCTGAAGATTCTGGAATTTCGGGAAATGACGGAGGAGTGGCTGGATTTTATCATCCAATGCCGCTATGGACGGCCGCATGACTATGATATCGTAATCGGCGCGATGGCGAATGACCAGATTTATAATTACATTTCCGATTATATGGACGGAATTCTTACCAGAGAGCAGTTTTGGAGCATGGCAAAATTTAAATATCCGACCCACCAGATTAACTTTTGTACGGAGCAGGCTCTGAAATGCCTGGAATTTCGCAAGTCTGAGGAGGGAAAAGCATGACAGGCAGAGAAACCAAAGAATCCAACGACCTCTTTTTTACCTGCAGCCTGATCGACTACATTGCGCGAAAAACGAAAAACCGCCGAAAAGACGTGGTAAACGCCCTGGGGCCTGCGCGCATCCGGAAAATTTACGATTTGGCTGACGTCTATCACAGCGACAATATTGACCGCGTGAGCGAGGATTTTATTGCGGAAGCTTCGATTCAGGAAGGCGACTTTGACAATGTAGAAGCCTGCCGCTATGCGATCCCTTCTCATTGGGATATCGGAAAAGTTTACAAACGGCTGGTTCTTGGCATCATGGATGCGGAAAAGGTATCGGTGGAAGAAGCCATCCGCAGAGCCTATAATTCTTTTGTAAGCGAAAAAATTGACGATTATAACAGCAGTTTTTACTATGACGCGCCGCAGAATATTTTAAACGCATACATCTATCAGGAAATCGAATAGGAGGACACTATGGAACATCAATTCATCAGCAACCCGGAAACCGCCGTTGTCGCCACCAAACAGGGAAAAGTGCGCGGCTACGTCTACGACAACATTTCTATTTTTAAAGGCATTCCCTATGCGAAAGCCAGACGATTCCATGCGCCGGAACCCGTGGAACCCTGGGAGGGCGTGCTGGACGCGACCAGCTACGGCTATGTCTGCCCGCTTCTGGATCTGCCAAAGCCAAACGGAGAGCTTCTGGTGCCGCACCGCTATTGGGTCATGAATGAGGACTGCCAGAATCTGAATGTCTGGACGCCGGCCTGCGACGGGGAGAAGCGCCCGGTTCTGGTATGGCTGCACGGCGGCGGGTATGAGGCAGGTTCCGCCATCGAGCAGGTTGCGTATGAAGGGGAAAATATGTGCCGGGTTGGCCAGGTGGTGGTCGTGTCGATTAATCACAGGCTGAACGTGCTGGGCTACTGCGATCTGTCCGATTTTGGGGAAGAATATGCGAATTCCGGAAATGCCGGGACGGATGATATCATCGCGGCGCTGAAATGGGTACAGGAAAATATCGCGGCCTTCGGAGGTGATCCGGGCAATGTAACCGTTTTCGGGCAATCGGGCGGCGGCGCGAAGGTAACGACCCTCCTGCAGACCCCTGCGGCGGACGGCTTGTACCACAAAGGCATGAACATGAGCGGGGTCATTGGCCCGATTCTCGCAGATGCCAAAGGAAGCGGAAAAGAACTGGCTCAGGCGATGATGGACGAGCTTGGCCTGAAAGATGTGAAAGAGCTGGAAACGATTCCCTATGATGCGTTGGCCAACGCTTATAAAAAGGTTCGGCCGGTTCTTGAAAAAGAGGGAAAATACGTAGGCGGCAGGCCGCATCCGAACGCATTCTATCTGGGAACGCCGGACGAAGTCGGGTTCCGGAAAGAAACGGCTCAGATTCCGCTGCTTGTCGGTACGGTTTACGGCGAATTTTCTTCCTTCCGTGCGCCCGGTTATGATAAGCACAAAATGACCGTGGAAGAAGGAGAGCGCATGATTGAAGAAATCGTGGGAAAAGAAGCCGCCGGACAATTGCTTCCGCTTTATAAAGAGGCCTATCCGGAACGAAATCCGGTGGAACTGTGCACCCTTGATTTCCTGTTCCGCCTGCCGACGCAGGATTATATCCGGTTAAGAAGCGCGTTAAATGATTGCACGTATGCCTATTTATTCAATTATGACCTGCCTTTGGATGGCGGACGGGAGCCGTGGCATTGCTCGGATATTCCGTATGTATTCTATAACACGGAGCTGGTTCCGATCACCCAGGAAGCGGGCGTGACCGAAAAGCTGGAAAAGGAAATTTTCGACAGCGTGATGGCGTTTGCGCAAAGCGGAAATCCGGAAAATCCGGCGGTTCCCAAGTGGCCGGCGAGCAGCGGGGAGGAAGAGCGGACGATGGTCTTTGGGAAGGAGACGAAGCTGCGGCGGAATTTTGACGCGGAGCTTGTACCGCTGGCGGCGAAGTATTTAGGCCCGGCGCTGGCAAAGGAAGCGGAAAAGAACAAGGCGAATATCCAGCACTGAGGTCAGCAGGGCTCTTCGGTACGAAAATGGCAAAGCCGGCATAACCTGTGAAAAAGAGCTTTCAGGTATGCGGACATGAATGACCAGAAAATCGAAAATCTTTTAAACCTTGCCCTGGAATCCACGCCACGGGAGCGTCAGGAATCCCTGGAACTGGACGTGGGTTATGACCGGGCGGACCGGACGTGGGATTTGATTGTGCGCTTTAACGGGGATATCCTGGCGCTGGAGGACGAATCCCTGGAGGTGACGCCACTCTACGGGCAGTACGCGGTTGTCACGATTCCGGAATCCCGTATTTTCGAGCTGGCGAGCCGCCCCGAAATCGAATATATTGAAAAACCAAAGAGGCTGTTCTTCTCTGTGAACCAGGGGAAGGCAGCCTCTTGTGTCAGTGCGGTGCAGACGGCGCGGTTTGATCTGTTCGGGCAGGGGACGATTCTGGCGGTGATCGATTCGGGAGCGGACTATCGGCATCCGGATTTTCGCAATGAAGACGGAACGACGCGGATTCTGGATTACTGGGATCAGACAGTGGCAGGGAGGCCGCCGGAGGGGTATCGGATTGGAACGGCGTTTACGAGGGCGGATCTGAATGCGCTTCTGGGCGTGGAAGGGGCGGAGGAGCCGCCGGAGAACAGCGCTTTTGCGGCGGGGCTGCGGCCGTCTGTGGATGTTTCGGGGCATGGGACGCAGGTGCTCGGCATTGCGGCGGGAAATGGAAGGGCTTCGGACGGGATTTATCAGGGGATGGCTCCGCAGAGCGATATCCTGGTGGTGAAGCTGGGGACGCCGCGGCCGGATGGGTTTCCAAGGACGGCGGAGCTGATTCAGGCGGTGGATTATGTGGTGAAGAAGGCGATTGCGTATGGAAAGCCGACGGCGATCAATTTAAGTTTCGGGAATAATTACGGTTCTCATAACGGCACGTCTCTGATTGAAACGTATTTGAACGATGTTTCGAATCTGGGGCGGCTGACGATTGCGGTCGGCACTGGAAATGAAGGAAGCACGGCGAGCCATACTTCCGGCACATTGCAGGCAGGCCGGACAACGGATGTGGAACTGGGAATCGCGGCCTATGAGCCTTCGCTGAATGTCCAGATCTGGAAGGCTTATGAAGACCAGTTTGAAATTTCGGTGGTGCATCCGGACGGGCAGGTGGCCGGGCCGTTTCAGGAACGGCTGGGGGCGCAGCGGTTCCTGGTGGGGAATACGAATCTGCTGGTCTATTACGGGGAACCTGCGCCGTACAGCACCGCCCAGGAAATCTATATCGATTTTCTCCCGGTTGGGGAATACATTGACTCCGGTGTGTGGAAAATCCGGCTGACGCCCAAGAAGCTTGTGGATGGGAGGTATGATCTGTGGCTGCCGGGAGGGCAGGTGCAAAGCCCGGCTACCCGGTTTTATGAACCGACGGTGGAGGCGACGCTGACGATTCCGTCTACGGCCCGGAAGGTGATTTCGGTGGCGGCTTATGATTCCAGGCTGATGACGTATGCGCCGTTTTCCGGGCGGGGGTATTTGGAGCCGGGGAGGGTTGTGAAGCCGGATTTGGCGGCGCCGGGGGTGGAGATTTTGACGACGGCGGCGGGAGGAGGATATGTGAGGGTGTCGGGGACGTCGTTTGCGACGCCGTTTGTGGCGGGGGCGGGGGCGCTTTTGATGCAGTGGGGGGAGCGTGTTATTATATTGTCAAGTTAGCAGAACCCCAGTAAACACAAGGGATTTCGCTGATTTAGTCCTACGAAAAAGTGCTGTATGGCACGGAGATTTCGCAATAGGACGGGCCTGTTTTATTAACAAATCTATCAAGAAGCAGACACTTGCATTAAGATAACACGAGGCGGTTTACTTATATGCAGTCTCTGTTTTGTACAAAAAAATATTCTATATAGGACTGAATTGGTTTTATGCTAAATCACTATAATAGTGAAAAATGACAGCCAATGCAGTCCTGTTTTTTTGCCCGGAAAACAGGAAGTGCAGGCAGAAGCAAAGACTGATTTATTTTATGTAGAGTTCAGGCATTTAGGGAGGGAATGCTAATCATACGCCTCTGTAACTGAAAACAAATATTTTAACAGGAGGATAAATAATGAGTACATACACAGCGAAAAGTGCAGATAAAGAAAACACTCGCACAATTACTTTCAAGAACAAGGAACACGAAAACTTTTACAGAAAATATCTGCCGCAGTGCAGGTATCAGGACGCATACCACAAGGCGTTGGTATATTGTCTTGGGATTGACAGAGATACGAGAGATCATGTGAAGCAGATTTATGATTTCCGGACGGGGAATGTGAAACCGGAGTGTCTGCGTGAAGGATGGCAGACGAGCGGCAGCGTGAAGATTGTCCGGATGGCGTTCAATCTCTATTGTAACGGTACGCCGAGCATTTATAACTATGAGGAAGATGATCTGGAGGGGCAGCTTAAAGAATGCCAGTATTATACGGTAGAAGAACTGTTCTGCTGCGGATATGCCCGGTATTTTTGGGAGGCGGTCAAAATCCGCTACCCGGAGGAGTGCTTCTATGTGGATTGGGAGGATATGTATGCTGAAAGTTAGGTTACAGGGAACGATTAAGGATATTCGGTGGTTTAGGCGGCTTCTGGAACGCCATGAGGAAGTGGAGGTAAAGGAAGTCTCGGAGCCATTCGCAAACAAGGGAACCAATAAATATTTTCGTGTTTACGCAGAGATAGAGAAAGCGGAAAAGTAAAGCAGGAGGAAAGTATATGTGCAGAGTAATCGCAATCGCAAATCAGAAAGGCGGAGTGGGAAAGACCACTACTTGCGTGAATTTAGGAATCGGACTGGCAAGGGCAGGTAAAAGGGTGCTTCTGGTGGAGGCAGACGCACAGGGCAGCATGGCGGTGAGTTTAGGTATCGAAGAACCGGACGAGTTGGACGTGACGCTTGTGAATATCATGGAAAAGGTCATCAATGACGAGGATTTAGAGCCGGGTGAGGGAATTATCCGCCATGAGGAAGGGATTGATTTTATTCCGGCGAATATCGAACTGGCAGGACTGGAAACCTCTCTTGTGAATGTTATGAGCCGGGAAATGGTGCTGCGCCAGTATCTATATACACTGAAAGGGCAGTATGACTATATTTTGATTGACTGTATGCCCTCTTTGGGGATGATTACCATTAACGCTTTAGTGGCGGCGGATCGTGTGCTGATCCCGGTTGAAGCGGCGTATCTCCCGGTAAAAGGGTTACAGCAGTTGATTAAGACCATTGGACGGGTGCATAGAAAGTTAAACCACAATCTCACTATTATGGGGATTCTTCTGACAAAGGTTGACCGGAGGACAAACTTTGCAAGGGATATTTCTGAACAGATCAGGGAGGTTTACGGGGACAAGATACATATTTTTGAAAACTGTATTCCGCTTTCCGTGCGGGCGGCTGAAACTACGGCAGAGGGAAAAAGCATTTATCTGCATGATCCGAAGGGGATTGTTGCGGAGGGTTATCGTTCTCTGACAGGGGAGGTGCTGGACGATGAAAAGTAAGAGCGCACAGAAGGTAAAACTGACTTCTTATGATGATTTATTTGGAACCAGCGGAATAGAAGGTGGGGAAGTGGTGACTTCCCTCCCGATCCGTCTGTTTCATACCTTTAAAGACCATCCGTTCCGGGTGGTGGATGATGAAAAAATGCAGGAGACAGTGGAGAGTGTTAAAAAATACGGCATCTTAGTACCGGGAATTGTGCGCCCGCATCCGGCAGATGGCTATGAGGTAGTGGCAGGGCACCGCCGCTGGAGGGCGTGTGAACTGGCGGGACTTGAGGAAATGCCCGTGATTATCCGTGATCTGGATGATGACGCCGCTACGGTGATTATGGTGGACACGAACATCCAGAGGGAGGATATTCTTCCGAGTGAGAAAGCAAAAGCCTATAAGATGAAATACGAAGCCATGAAGCATCAGGGAAGTAAAGGGGATAAATTTACCGCCGATGCGGTGGGAGAAGCCGCCGGAGACAGCGGCAGAACGGTTCAGAGATATATACGGCTAGCAGAGCTAGTGCAGGAGTTACTGGATTATGTGGACGCAAAGAAAATCCCGATGGTGGTCGGGGAGATATTGTCTTATCTGAAATTGGAGGAACAGGGCTGGCTTGTGGATGCGGTTGCAAACAGCGGCATATTCCCGTCAAAGGCACAGGCGGAGAAATTAAAGGAGAGCAGCAAGGCGGGAGAACTGACAGAGGGTGTCATTTATGCGGTTCTTGTCAAGAAAGAAGGCGGTAACAGTGGCGTGACGATTTCTGCAAAGAAGATTCACAGCTATTTTCCGCCAGCATACACAAAGAGCCAGATTGAGGAAGTAATCTATTCGCTTCTGGATGAATGGAAACAAAATCAAGGAGAGGAGGTTTGAGAGCGTGCAGAAAATTCAATTTGAGTATTTCCGGGGCATGGAGGCGGAACAATATAGTTTTTATCGAGTACCGAAGGTACTGTTTACTGCAGAGTGTTTCAAATCCTTATCCTGTGAAGCAAAGGTTTTATACGGTCTGATACTGGACCGTATGAGCCTTAGCATTAAGAACCGCTGGTTTGACGAGGAAGATCGGGTATATATTATCTTTACCGTGGAAGAAATTATGGATTTGCTTGGCTGTGCAAGGCAGAAAGCGATTAAGAATATTGCGGAGCTTGACACGGAAAAGGGGATCGGTCTGATTGAGAAGAAACGGTTGGGGCTTGGAAAACCAAACGTGATCTATGTGAAAAATTTTATGATCCATGACTGCCCGGAACCGGAGCAGAACGAAGAACAGCCGGAAAATGCCGGAAATACGCAGAAGTATGAAAATCAATCTTCAAGAAGTTTGGAAAGCTAATTTAAGTAAGTTCCCGAACCGAATTCCCAGAATTATGAAAATCAAACTTCTGTAAGTATGAAAACCGAACTTCAAGAAGTTCCGGAATCAAACTTCAAGAAATGTGAAAATCAAACTTCCGGAGGTATGAAAACCGAACTTCAAGAAGTTCCAAAATCAAACTGTAATAAGACTGATAATAACAAGACTGAATATAGTGAAACGGATTACAGTGAGACAGAGTATAACGAGACTGATATAAGTGAGACAGGTATGATCCCATCTAATCCTATCCCATCCGGGGAGAAAGTTCCTCCGAAACCGATGGATGTGATGGAGGAGATGAATATATACCGGGAATTAGTCAGGGAGCGCATTGATTATTCATACCACAAAAGCGAGGATGTGGACGAAATTGTGGAACTGATCGTGGAGGTTCTGATGATGCCGGATGACAGTACGTTGCGGATTGCCGGGGTGGACAAGCCCATAGCACTTGTAAAAAATCGGTTTATGAAACTGGATTACTCGCATATTGAGTATGTGCTGTATAGCCTGCACAGGAATACAACGAAAGTAGGGAACATCAAAGCGTACCTTCTCACAACGCTTTACAATGCGTCATTGACGATCAGCAATTATTATCAGGCGGAAGTAAACCATGATCTGTATGGAGGTGGATAACATGAGGACTGGCGAATTTTTAAGGAAAACAGTATTCCCGATAGGGGCGGCGGTATTTTTGACAGCATTGTTTTATCCGCTGTGTGTGGAAAACGGCGTGTGCGATTATCTGAAACTGTGGATACTGACAGGGATTCCCTTTGGCGTACACCGGATGTTTGTGTGGGTGATTCCGAAAGGGTTTGATCTTGGCGGTACGGTAGGCGTGTTGGTTATGAATCTGCTGGTTGGCGGCGTGATCGGTGGCGTGATCTTAATCTGGCGGTTGGTTCTGGCATTCTTTTATCTGGTTCGGTTTGTGGGAACAGGAATTTTGAAGTTAGCCGGAAAGTGCAGGGCAAAATAAGGCAAGTGATTTTCAAAGGCAGAAGGGACAGAAAAGTGAATAGAGGTTCGTAAAAGCAGCTAAATTTCGGTTTGGCTGTTTTTTTCTGCCCTTTGGGGAACTTTGTGCCACGATGTCGTAAAGTGCGGAAAAATCCATAGAGGGGGAAGGAGGTGCCGTGTTTGGGGAGCCGTGCATTGTCGCAGGGGTTGATTGAGATAGGGGAACGTGTTCGGAAACGCAGACAAGAGCTTTGCTGGTCGCAGGAAAAACTGGCGGAGATGGCGGATATTAGCCCGAACACGGTGAGCCGGGTGGAAGGTGGGCAGAGCGATATGTCCATTGAGGTTTTTAAGAGACTGGCGCAGGCGCTTGGCATGAGCGCCAGTGAGTTGTTGGGGGATGTGGAATGTCTGCAGGAAGATGGGCAGGTGCAGAGGCTGTTGTATCGGATGCAATGTTTGGAACGGAGAGACAAAGAGATTGTAATGCGGACGGTGGACGCATTGATAGACGCTATTTATTGCCGTGAGGAATAGAGGGTTTCCCATGATGTTGTGGGCGGATTTCCCAATCTGCGCTAGGGAAGGACCACGGTTTAAATGCTACGCTAGGTTCAGCGGAAAACAGGGCGTGTGCAGGGACAGGAAGGGGTGAGGAAACGTGTCGAGGGAAGAAAGTCTGGCATATCGGAGGGAATGCCCATATGATGCGATGGGTGATTACTCGGTATTTGTTGCGAAAGACAAGGAAAATGGAGAAACCGCAAAAGTGGGTGTTCTCCAGCCGGATATTTTAGTCAAACAAAAATAAAGCTGATAAACAGTATCTGTTACAGGCGGTAAAAGGAGTTTCAGGCTCCCGTTAAAAAAAACGGGCGAGCCGGGAGCCATTTTTTACTGCCTTTTTGGATTCCTGCGATGCTTCTGCTTTCAGGCCGCCCGGAGCCTTTGGGCGGAAAGGTGGCTTGTATGCTGACATTGTGGGAAATGAAGCGGACAGTGGAGAATCCGGGGGAAAGGAAGAATGTACCGACAGCGAAGCGCCTGCAGGATGCAGGAACGGTAGTTGCCAGCAGACACATGGGGACGGATGCGGAAATCAGAGTGTATCAATGCGGATATGCCGTGTACCAGCTTGGAAAATATGTGACGGTATTTCCGGTTCATGCCTGTGGCGATTATCTATATTTACTGTGTGGGGAAATTTGCTGTATCGGGGAATCGTTCTTTGACCGGCAGGAATGGTATGTGCGTCTGGTTTTGGAGGGCGAGGATAGGGTGAGCCGCAACCGGGAATTGCAGGAGCAGGAAAAGCGTATTTCATACAGTGCAATATCAGAGGACTGGAAGCTGCTGATGGATATGGGGCAATCCACGTTAGAGAAGATCATCGTAAAAGAGAGTGTCCGGGAAATGCTGGAGCTTTTGACGGAAAAACAGCGCACGGTCATCATCCAGTTTTTCTTTCGCCAGAAAACGCAGAAAGAGATTGGGAAGGAATTGGGCAGCGTTTCACAGCAGGCGGTTTCCCTGCTCATTTCAAATGCCCTCCAGACGATGCGGAGGTATTCTGGCGTGGCGCAGAATCCGTCTCTGTGTAAAGCGCAGAAAGGGGGAACACGCCATGAGGGGTAAAACACCAAAAGAGAGAAAAAGCTATATCCTGCGTATGGGCGGCGGTACGCTCGTGGAGGTAACGAGGGAGGTTTATCTGGAATGGTATCAGTCAAGGCGCAGGGAACGGTATCAGCAGGAGCGGAAACAGAAGTATGGCGTGTGCAGCCTTGAGGAACTGGAAGAAAAAGGGACTGCTATCGTATCAGTGACAGACAGCCTTGAAGAAACGGCAATCCGTGAAATGTGCGTGGAAAAGCTGCGGGAGGTGATGGATGGGCTGCCGGAGGATGATGCGTATTTACTGTATCTTCTATTTTTTGAGGAATTGTCCGTAAAAGATGTGGCGCAGATCTGCGGGTGCAGCCGGAAAACCGTTGAAAACCGCCGTAGGAGGATTTTGCAGGAGCTGAATGAAAAAATGCGGGAAATGGGAATCACAGGGGGCTGTTTTTAAGAGGAGAATATGAATTTTTAATAAAAGAAGTACGGCTCCATTTATATGTGGGTGGCTGTACTTCTTAATTTGCATTTTAAAGTTTATTATTTACCCCAAACAATCGAGAGGGGCTAGACCTAAAAGTTTCACAACTACCATACTTATAAAGCTGATAACGGTACTCCATTCAGAAATCATAGACATCCCTCCTCGAATGTTAGCTATCATGTTACAGTCCCCGATCTCTTATTACTAAGCCTCATTAGCAACACAACCTCCCGATTGTGTGGGGCGGGACAACTATATTATAGCTGCCTGATCCAATTTTTGCAATGTTCTTTCTAGTTTTTTGTAAGTGGTTATTTTAGCGGTTGAATGACTATCTAATTCACATAATAATTTGGGCAATTTGTCGTGAAAACGCTTTTGTAGCAAAAATATATTAAGTTCATTGTATTTTTTATCGGAGAGGTATAATAACTTGTTCTTTCTTAGATAACGGTTATCGTGTAAATTTGCAAGTGCATTTTCAAGCTCAGGAGATAATTTACATTTGGGGTATGTTCTATATTGAAATATACCTGTGGTTATATCAATATTGTGGCATTCAGAAAGATTGGTATTAACAATGGTTGAGTATGAAAATGTAGCTCCAGAAAAATCACAATCTTTAAATTTACACGCCATGAAAACGCAGTCTCGGAATATAGCATTTTGAAATTGACATTTATTAAATGTTGCTCCCCAAAAATCACAACCACTAAAAACCGCATTTTTAAAAGAAACTTGTTTAAATAGAGAACCCCTAAAATTCACATATTCGAAAGTTTGTGATTGTGCCAGACAATTCACAATCTGGCTTTTGGCTATATAACGGCAACGTAAAGATTTAAAAGTTTTCTTCTTTTTGCCTTTGTACGTGATTAAATGTATTCTGTCAATTTTATATGATTGCCCCATGAGTATATCTCCTTAACCTGTATAAATCCAATATATTGCACAGTTGATTCTTTGGCAAATGCTAAATCTAATCAGTATTTTTCGTTTGCATTATAACGTGTCAGACGTTCAGTTTCAATCATATTTAATTTTACCATATCTTTTTTACTGAAACACGACAAATCTCCAATTCAAATAAAAAATTTAAAAAATTTTTCAGATCACCTTGTTTTTTACCCTCTGAAACCTGCGATTAGTGGAGGGGCAAATCTTTCTAGCAAAAATTAGAACCTTTTCCCTTTCTCTGTACCTTGAAAATTTCATCGCCTGCCCGGATTGATACCCGGCACCAGAGTGTGCATTCCTGCGTACCGTGCCGGAGGAAACGCTGCGGAACTGGAACACCGGGGCTGGAACGGGTTCGGGGAGAACACAGGCAAAACGTTCAAATGATTCAAATACGTTCAATAAGCAATAACAGTAGATGCTGTGCAGGGAAGTGGAACATCTTCCCTGTACTCATGTGCTGTTATGGAGGGCAGTACAAAAATTTACGAAAGGGGGAACCTGCCATGAAAACATAGCGAATCAGAAAGAGAATAGGGCGTTTGAAAACAGAGAATGGAAAAAGCGAGGTAAAACGAAAATGAAAGGAAAAGCAAAAAGGGTTCTTTCCGGGATGCTCTCGGTCATGACAATCCTCACTTCTGTGGTTCAGCCGATCACCACCTTTGCGGCAGAGACGGAGCCTGCGGCATATGAAGCAGAGTATCCGGCGCTTGAGAAGGTGCAGGCGGAGCTTTCGGCGGATGAAATTGTTACCACAGAGGATTACGAGATGGAGATCGGGGAGGACTTCGAGGCAGAGAAAGATTTTTCGGGCATGGAGATCGACGAGGAGAAAGTCAAAGTAAAGTTTCACGAAGCGAAGGATGAGGATGGGCAGGACTTTGACAAAAACCGTGCAGGCACTTATAAAGCGGTATACTTTGTAAAGCCGGTGAGTGGGAATCCCTCTTACCATGTGATGCGGAAAATCATTGTGAAAGAACCTTCTGTGAAATCACAGACAGGAAAATCTTCCGCATCCGGCGGGGAGACTGGACAGACGGAAGAATCCGAGAGTGAGGACGGGGAATCCGAATCGCATTCGGAAATGGCGGTAGAAGCTGCCGCTGAAGAAACAGAAATTGCAGAGACAGAACCGTTATCAGAAGCGGAACTGGACGAGGCGTTGGAAGCGGCGCAGGATCAGGATACTGTGGATGAAGAAACCGGGCTGACGCTTGGCGATGTGATGCTGCAGGCAGTGGAACAGGATGTTGACCTTCTGGAACTGGAAGAAGGGGAAACGGTGGAGTTTACTGCAGAAGCTCCCATGCTCTATGCGGCAAGGGCGACGCAGAATGTAACGGTAACACAGGGACAGTGGTATTATTACGCTGATTATGGTCTTGGCTCTTATCTGACCTGCCCATATACCGTGAAATTCGGAAGCGTTACGGCAACGGCATACTGTGTGCAGCCATCCAAACCGGGACCGGATGACGGAACCTATACGATTGAAAAGCTGTCGGATGGAAAGACGCTGGCGAAAGTATGCTACTATGGCACAAAAGCGTCCGGCGATGAAGGATTTTTTGAAGAAAAATACCCGGATTTTTCTACGGGCAAGCGGTTTATTATCACCCATCTTGCGGCGGCGTATGCCAATGGGAGCAGCGATGCCTTTGAAGGGACGAACAGTACTGGACAGGCGCTTGCGATGGAATTGTACAACTACTGTGTGAGCCAGCCGGATATTCCGGACGTGGCGATGTCTTTCTCCAAATCGAATGTGACCGCCTATGTGGACGGGGATAGACAGCGGACGGAAGAAATCACGTTCAAAGCGGATTCGTTGCAGACGATCACCATGAAGCTGCCGGAGGGCGTGAAGTTCCACAACGTGACTACGGGAAAGACGAGCAAGGCAGGCGCAGAAGTGGAAGTATGCGGCGGCACAAAATTCTACCTGTCCGCCCCGCTGACGCAGACTGCCGATGTAGCCGGTACATGGTCGGCTACCATGAAAGGAAGTATTACGAAGGATTATTCTGCGTATAAGATCACAACGGGAAGCAATACGCAGGATCTGGCGCTGGTATTCGGGGAAGGCGTGGACGATGAGAAGTATGTGGACTTCTCCGTGAAATGGCTGGAGCTTGCAAAAGTTCAGGTGGTGAAGGTAGATTCCAAAAAGACAGAAGCGAAGTTATCCGGTGCGGTGTTCGGTCTTTACAGCGATCAGGACTGTACGCAGCTTATCACGAAGATGCCTGCCACGGATGAAAACGGTGCGTCCGTTGTGGAGATCGTCAAGACGCAGGATACCGTATATCTGAAAGAGATTACGGCTCCCATGGGATACCGCATCAACGCCACTGCCTATAACGTCAAGCTGGTGGCAAACCAGACCACTTCCGTGACTGTGCCGGACGAGGAGCAGTTGGGGGAACTGACGGTTTATAAGGAAGGGCAGGTTCTGACAGGTGCGGATGTGACAGATTCCGGCGTGGCATTCCGTTATGAAAATAAGAGACAGGCGGGAGCCATCTATGATGTGTATGCAGGGGCGGATGTTTATACCGCTTATGGTGCGCTTGTCTACCAGAAAGGCGATCTGGTAAAAGAAAACCTCACTACGGATTCTAATGGTGCAGTGATCCTTAAAAATCTGCATCTCGGAACCTATGTGGTAAAAGAGAAGCAGGCTCCGGAGAACTTCTATAACGCCGGGGAAGAAAAAACGGTGACGCTCTCTTACGCCGGGCAGAACGTGGACGTGGTATTTTCCGAGACAACCTTTACCAATGACCGTCAGAAGGCAAAAGTAACGGTGACAAAGCAGGACAAGGACACGGAAAATCCGCTGGACGGCGGCGTTTTCGGGCTGTATGCGGGCAGCGATATTACGTCCTTTGACGGAACGGTGGTTGTGAAGAAAGGCACTCGGATTGAAACCGTCACTACCGGGGAAGATGGCACGGCTGCCTTTACCGCAGACCTTCCGATTGGATTCGGATATGAGGTAAAAGAGGAACAGGCTCCCGAAGGGTATGTGAGAAATACGAAGGATGTGTATTCGTTCACGTTCTCTTATACCAATGACAGCGAAGCGGAAGTTTCCTTTGCACATACTTTTACGAATGAGCGTGTCAATGCAAAGATTACCCTGCAGAAGAAAGATAAGGAGACAAATACGAACCAGCCGCAGGGCGACGCTACGCTGGAAAAAGCGGTGTACGGGCTGTATGCAAGGACAGACATCGTGCATCCCGACGGTGCGACTGGCGTGATCTATAAAGCCGGGGAGCAGGTGGCAACGCTGACAACGGATGAAAACGGTGCGGCTTCTGTCGGCAACTTGTATCTTGGGGAGTATTTTGTAAAAGAGATCACCCCGCCCGTGGGTTATCTGGCAGATGAAGAAGAACATGACTTAATCTGTGATTATGAGGGCGATCTTGTAGCAACGGTGGAGCGGAGCTGCGTTTCTCCAGAACAGGTGATCAGGCAGCCGTTCCAGATCATCAAGGCGGCGGACAATGGCAAGACGGACGCTGACCTCTTATCCGGTGCAGGCTTTACTGCTTATCTGGTTTCTTCCCTGAAAACAAAAGAGGATGGCAGCTATGATTTCGATTCTGCTGTCCCGGTGGTGATCGGGGAGAATGGAGCCACGGAAATTTTCACGGACGAAAAGGGATACGCCTGCAGCATCGCACTTCCTTATGGTACATACCTTGTGCGTGAGACAACTACGCCGCACAATTATACCCCGGTGGATGATTTTACCGTTACGATTAAGGAACATCATCCGAACACGCCGCAGGTATGGCGGGTACTTCTGGACGAGGAATTTGAAGCGAAGCTGAAGATCATCAAGCAGGACGATGAGACGAAAAAAGCGGTGCTGGCGAAGAACACGGAATTTAAGGTGTTCAATCTGGATACCGGGGAGTATGTGGAGCAGGTGACAACCTATCCTACCACAGTTACCCATACTTCCTATTTTACGGACGAAGAAGGGTACCTGATCCTGCCGCAGAACCTGAAAATCGGGCATTACCGCATTGAGGAAGTGAACGCCCCGTTTGGATATACGCTGAATGAAAATTATTATGAAGTGGCGGTGGATTCCAATACCGCATACCAGATCGACAGCGTTTCCAAAGACGTGCTGATTGAGGTGGTGTATGAAAACCATCCGGTGAAAGGCGAATTAAAGGTTGTGAAGCAGGGCGAAGTCCTTGACGGATTCGACAAGAATTTTACCTACAAGGAAGAAAACCTTGCGGGCGCTGTCTTTGAAGTCTATGCCGCAGAGGATATTTATACGGCGGATTTCCAGAAAGACAGCGAAGGGAACCGGATTTTAGAGTACGCAAAGGATGAACTGGTGGCAACGCTGACAACGGACGAAAACGGCGAAGCGGTGCTTTCTGACCTTCCGCTTGGCTCTTACCGGGTTGTGGAGACAAAAGCCCCGGAAGGGTTCGTGTTGAACGCTGAACCGCAGACAGTGACATTCTCCTATGCAGACCAGAATACCCCGGTGATTCAGCAGGAAGCTGTCTTTACCAATGACCGCCAGAAAGTAGAAGTATCCGTGGTAAAACGGGATGCGGAAACAAAGGCGGGCGTGGAAGGCGCTGTGTTCGGTCTGTACGCAAAAGAAGATATTCTGGCGCACGGGGAAGTGATCGTAAAAGCGGATGCGCTGCTTGGCAAGGCATTAAGCGGCGAGGACGGGAAGGCGGTATTTGCCCTTGACGTGCCGTTTGGGGATTACTATATCAAAGAACTGACCGTCCCGGCAGGATTTGTGTCCTCTGACGAAGTGGTGGAGGTCTATGCTTCTTATCAGGGGCAGGACGTAAAAGTAGTTTCCCTTGCGTCTGAATTTTACAATGAGCCGACAACGGTTTCCGTGAAGAAAACGGATCTTACAACAGGCGTGGAGCTTTCCGGCGCAACGCTGACCGTGCTTGACAAGGATGGAAATGTGGTAGACACATGGAAATCCGTGAAGGGCGAGGAGCATATCATCAAACGCCTGACCGTGGGCGAGACATATACGCTGCGTGAGGAGCTGGCTCCGTATGGGTATCTGCAGGCGGAGGAGATCACGTTTACCGTGGAAGATACAGCGGAGGTTCAGAAAGTGGAAATGAAGGACGATGTGCCGACAGGACTGCTTATCATCAACAAAAAGGGCGAGTTCCTTGAAAATGTATCTGTGCTGAATTCCATCGGCGGCTGGATCGCCCACCTGTTTGAGTATGTGTCCGGCTCCTTAAAGGACGTAACCTTTGAAGTGTACGCTTTGGAGGATATAAAAGCCGCTGACGGGGAGAGCGAGGATTACTATAAGAAAGACGAGCTGGTGGCGGAGATCACTACCGATGATACCGGAGTGGCAAAACTTTCCGGCCTGCCGCTTGGCAGATATTATGTGAAGGAAAAAGAGACTGCCGACGGGTTCGTTCTGGACGGGGAAATCCGTGAGATTGACTTAACCTACCGTGACCAGAATACGGCGGAAGTCACCTATTCTTCCGACTGGCAGAACAACCGCCAGAGAGCGGAAGTTACCGTGCTGAAAAAGGAAAAGGACTCTGACCGTGTACTTGAGGGAGCCGTATTTGCCCTGACTGCGAAAGAGGATATTACAGGCAAAGACGGGGAAGTGATCATGGAGGCTGGTACTGTCATTGAGGAAAAAGCAACGGATCAGGACGGAAAACTGACCTTTGCGGCAGACCTGCCGATTGGATTTACCTATTCCATCAAAGAGACTGCACCGGCTCCGGGATTTGCGACAACGGATGAAGTACAGGAATTTACCTTCACTTATGAGGACACAGAGAAAGAGACGGTTTGTTATGAATTTACCTTTGAGGACGAGCCGACGGTGTTTGAGTTTACGAAAACATCTTTGACGGATGGAACAGAGGTAGGAGGGGCGCACCTGACCGTGACGGACGAGGACGGAAAGACTGTGGATGAATGGGTTTCCGGCAAGGAGCCTCATATCATCAAGGAGCTTATCGTTGGAAAATCCTATACCATGACGGAGACGCTGCCTGCGGATGGGTATGTGACCGCCGAGAGTATTGAGTTTACCGTGGAAGATACCGCCGAAGTCCAGAAGATCGAGATGAAAGATGATGTGACGAAGGTGGAGATCTCCAAAACGGATATTTCCGGAAAGGAACTGCCGGGAGCGAAACTGACGATTCTCGATCAGAATGGAGAGGTAGTGGAAAGCTGGACGTCCACGGACGAACCGCATTATATTGAAATGCTGCCGATTGGGGAATATGTGCTTAGAGAGGAATCCGCCCCGGAAGGGTATCTGGTAGCCGAGGATGTGAAATTTGAGGTAAAGGATACCGGGGAAATCCAGAAGGTTGTGATGAAGGACGAAGCGGAACCGGAAGAAACGCCGGAGACTCCGCAGGCATCCACGCCGACAGCGGACACCCCGAAAACCGGGGACAGTACCCATATGGGGCTGTGGCTGCTTCTTTGCGGTCTTGCCCTTGCGGGAGTCACTGTCTCTATGGTACTGCTCCGCAAAAAGAAGAAATAAGAAGGGTTCATGTAACTGACAACCGGGCGTTTGTGGTCTGCTTTTCGCATTCCAGAAACGCCCATTTTTATTTTCAGAGAGAGGTGGAACGGAATGAAGGGAATTATTATCGGAGCCGTGGTGATCGTCAGCCTGTTACTGACATTTTTCATTTACTGCTGTCTCCGTGCCGGGGCGCAGGAGGACCGGTGGCTTGAGGAACTGGAATGGAAGGATCAGAAGAATGCAGGCAGGAAAAGCGGATAACCAGAGGTTCTCAGAGGATAAGCCAAGGAACTGTGCCGGATGTTATTTCTGGAACCGGAAAAAGAAAGCCTGCACACAGGAGAGGTGCTATTATCTGCTTCTGGAGAAAACGTCGGATGAACAGACCGGGGACTGCGGCGGCTGTCCGTATGGCAGGCATTCGCCGTGTATCGGGTACTGCCTGTTAAAAATCCTCCGGGAGATGCGCCAGAAACGGGAGCCGCCTGCAAAGAAAGAAGGTGATCGCTATGCAGGATGAAGTAAATGAGAAAACCGTGTCGCTGTGTATCAACGGCGGCAAGATTACCGCCCGTATCTTAAAAAATGCGATGGTAAAGGCGCTTGCGAAGATGGAGCAGGATAAGCGGAAAGGACAGCAGAAAACAGCGGAGAAAAAGCAGGAAAAGGATGCTGCGGTCTACCGTGGGAAACAGAGCATGGAGAAGCTGATGAAGCAGAACTGCCAGCTTTCCAATATTGAGATTACGGACGGGAACATCAAGTCTTTTGAAAAATATGCCCGGAAATACAGCATTGATTTCAGTCTGAAGAAAGATACATCCGTATCGCCGCCCCGGTATTTTGTATTTTTCAAAGCGAAGGATGTGGACGTTATGACCGCCGCCTTTAAGGAATATACGGGGAAACAGCTTACCAAAAGCAAAAAGCCGTCCATCCGAAAGAAGCTGGAACTGGCAAAAGAGCGTATGGCAAAGCACAGGGAACGGGAGAAAACAAAACAGAAGGAACGGGGGCCGGAGCATTGAGTACAAAAAAGAAACAGGAGTTTGCAGGCATCCCGGAACGGATAAAAAAACTGGCTGGCAATATCAGGGGCAGGCTGCCGCCCATCGACAAGAAGCGGCTGATCATGCTGAATATCCCGTATGTGATCGTGTTTTATCTGGTGGACAAGGTGGCATGGCTGTATCGTCACTGTGTCGGCGGTTCTCTTGTGGAACGGCTGGGAGTGCTGTTTTTGAACTTCCAGTTGGCGTTTACGGATATGCTGCCGAGTTTCCATTTGTATGACCTTGCCGCAGGCGTGGTCGGTGCCATTGTGGTAAAACTGGCGGTTTATCTGAAAGGGAAGAATGCGAAGAAATACCGGCAGGGCGAGGAATACGGTTCTGCCCGGTGGGGGAATGAAAAGGATATAGCACCGTTCATTGATCCGGTGTTTGAAAACAATATCCTGCTGACGCAGACAGAACGGCTTACCATGAACAGCCGCCCGAAGCTGCCGAAGTACGCTAGAAATAAAAATGTGATCGTGATTGGCGGTTCCGGCTCAGGAAAAACACGGTTCTATGTGAAACCGCAGCTCATGCAGATGACGCCGAAAGTCAGCTATGTTGTCACTGATCCGAAGGGGACGATTTTAGTAGAATGCGGGAAAATGCTGCAGAGAGGTTCCCCGAAGATGGAAAATGGGAAGATCGTCCGGGATAAGAACGGGAAAGTGGTCTATGAACCATATAAGATCAAGGTCTTAAATACCATCAATTTCAAGAAAAGTATGCACTACAATCCCTTCATGTATATCCGCTCCGAGAAGGATATTCTGAAGCTGGTCAATACGATCATTGCTAACACGAAAGGGGAAGGCGAGAAATCTTCCGAGGATTTTTGGGTGAAAGCCGAGAGGCTTCTGTATTGTGCGCTGATCGGCTATATCTATTATGAAGCGCCGGAGGAAGAACAGAATTTCTCCACGCTGCTTGAATTTATCAATGCCTCCGAAGCGAGGGAGGACGATGAAGAATTTAAGAACGCCGTGGACGAGCTGTTTGAGGAACTGGAACAGGAGAAGCCGGAACACTTTGCGGTACGCCAGTATAAGAAATACAAGCTGGCGGCGGGCAAGACAGCGAAATCTATTTTGATTAGCTGCGGAGCCAGATTAGCGCCGTTTGACATTGCGGAGCTTCGGGAACTGACTTCCTATGATGAAATGGAACTGGATATGCTGGGGGATCAGCGGACAGCCATGTTTGTGATTATCTCCGATACGGACGATACCTTCAACTTTATCGTGGCGATCATGTATACACAGCTATTCAACCTGCTTTGTGACCGTGCGGACGATGTGCATGGCGGCAGATTGCCCTACCATGTAAGGCTTTTGCTTGATGAATTTGCGAACATCGGGCAGATTCCGAAGTTCGACAAGCTGATCGCAACCATCCGGAGCCGTGAAATATCGGCTTCTATTATTTTGCAGTCGCAGAGCCAGTTAAAGACGATTTACAAAGACGCCGCTGAAACAATTTTAGGGAATTGCGACACCATGCTGTTTCTCGGAGGAAAGGAAGGCAGCACGTTAAAGGAGATTTCAGAAACGCTTGGAAAGGAGACGATAGACCTTTATAACGAATCCGATACCCGTGGGCAGAGCCGTTCTTATGGGCTGAACTACCAGAAAACAGGGAAGGATATGACATACTTGTTTGTGAAGAGTTCAGTTGCCTTGAATTTCACACGGACAG
>JAUNPS010000016.1 GCA_030536575.1 Eubacteriales bacterium
AGCCTATTTCAAGGCTTTGAGGCACTTTTAGGATGATTGATGTGTCAAACACCCGTGGAGATGGGGAGCCATGAGGAGCTGATGAAAAAGAAGGGGGAGTATTATCAGTTGTATATGGCGCAGTTTTCGCAGGTGAGGTAAGGGGAAAGGCATGGCTGGTGGGGCCGTGCCTTTTTCGAAGAGTGGGATTGAAAATGTATTTGCTTTGGTTTTGATTTCATGGTACGATGAAGGAACAAAGGGTAGATAACAGAAAACTGGATAAACTGGGAAATGGAAAGGGGCAATGAAAATGACCAAATTAAGGAAGGATGCGTTTGCATTATTAGAGGAGGTTCCGGAAGATAAGCTGGTATTTCTTGTCCAGATTATGAAAGGGGTAACCGGGCTATACGGGACGGATGAAAAGCAGCGGGAACAGGCGTTTTTTATATTGGAAAAAATGAGAAAAAATGTTCCGGATGATTTGGATTATGAGGCGGAACTGGCGGCTTATCGTGAGGAGAAGTATGGAAATGCGTGTGTTGATTGATACGAATATTCTTTTGGACTATCTTTTGAAACGAGAACCTTTTGGGAAAGAAAAATTTTAGAATAAGGGATGAATTCGGAAGGGCCCTCTGGAAGCAGGAATGCGGACAGAGGGTTTTTTGTATGTGGATTTGCGGACGTTGCTGCGAACGGAGCAAACAGTGGCAGGTATACAGGCATTTGAAGAACTGGAAAAGATTACTGGTTGATTTTCGAATATATGTTCGATAAAATAAGAACAAAGGAGGCGAACAAAAGTTTGGAATCAGCAAAACCAGTCATTTTTCATGTAGATGTAAATTCTGCCTTTTTATCCTGGGAGGCGGTGCACCGGCTCCGGAATCTGGGGGCCAAAGAGGATCTGCGGGAGCAGGTATCCGCAGTCGGCGGCGACGCCGCCCTGCGCCACGGAATCATCCTGGCGAAATCGATCCCGGCCAAGAAGTACCGCATCCGAACCGGGGAAAGCATCCCCGAAGCCCTGCAGAAATGCTCGCACCTGAAACTCGTACCGCCGAACTATGAGCTGTATGGGAGGTGCTCGGCCGCGTTCCTGAACATTTTGCGCCAGTATTCGCCGTGTGTGGAGCAGTATTCGATTGACGAGGCGTTTCTGGATATGACAGGGACGGAAGGACTCTGGGGAACTCCTGTGGAGGCCGCCCACTGCATCCGGAACCAGATCCGGGAAGAAACCGGGTTTACGGTCAATATCGGCATTTCCGAAAACAAACTCCTGGCTAAAATGGCAAGTGATTTCCGAAAGCCGGATCAGGTGCATACGCTGTGGAAGTCTGAGATTCCGGAAAAGATGTGGGGACTCCCAGTATCCGACCTGTTTTTCGTAGGCCGGGCCACGGAGGAGAAGCTTTGGAAGCTGGGAATCCGCACGATTGGAGAGCTGGCCGGGACGGAGCCGGAGCTTTTGAAGAGTCATCTGAAGAAGCATGGTGAGCTGATATGGGCTTTTGCGAATGGGAGGGATGTGTCGCCCGTCCAGCCGGAGCCGCCGGTGAATAAGGGCTATGGGAACAGCATGACGATTGCGTTTGATGTGGCGGATGCGTCTACGGCGAAGCTGGTGCTCCTGGCGTTGGCAGAGACGGTAGGGACGAGGTTGCGGGCGGCGGGAGTTCGGGCGGAGGTACTCTGCGTTGGGATCAAAAGCCATGATTTCCGGTACGCCAGCCGTCAGATGACTTTGGAGGAGGGGACGAATCTGACGATGGAAATCCATCGGTATGCCTGCCAGCTTTTCGAAAATTTGTGGGATGGGACGCCGATCCGGCACATGGGGATTCATACCAGCCGGTTAAATGACCGGGTGGGGATGCGGCAGCTTACGCTGTTTGACGGGACGGATTATGAGAAATTGGCGCGGATGGATGAGGCGGTGGATGCGATTCGGAGGAGGTATGGGCGGGATGCGGTTCGCAGGGCGGTGTTTCAGGGTGGGGGGATCGATCATATGAGCGGGGGGATCAGCCGGGAGAAGCGGCCGCGGGTGATGGAAACGCTGGGATGAGATTTGCCGGGCGCGGACGCTGGCCGGGTGAACTGAGCACGCTGGCCAGGATGCAGGAATAGATGGTGCGAAAAACTCGGCGAACGGGTGAAGCGGGCACGCCGACCGGAATATAGGAATAGCCGGTGCGAAAAACTCGGCGAACGGGTGAACTGAGCACGCTGGCCGGGATGCAGGAATAGCCGGTGCGAAAAACTCGGCGAACGGGTGAACTGAGCACGCTGCCCAGGATGCAGGAATAGCCAGATGCAGGAAGATCAGGAAGCGGGAAAACCGAACCGGGCGTCGGGTACAAGAAAAAAGGAGGAACACACATGGGATTCACAACAGGAACGGAAGAAGAAACCTTACAGGAAAAAGCCATACCGGGCCGCCATCAAAAAGCCGCCGTAAGCTGCTGGTTTACCTCCACCGGCCGCGCCATCCCCCAACTTGTCAAATACATGGACGAAGACGGAAGCTTCCGCACCCTGAAAAATATCCAGGTCTTAACCACCGACCAGAAATACTACGGCGGAATCCTGAGCAGAAAATACGTCTGCCGCACCCTATCCGCCGGCCGTACCTGGGACTTCACCTTGCTCTACTACCCGGAATCCGGAATCTGGAATCTGATCCTTCCGGAGTTTCCATGTTTACCTTCTAAAAAAAATGTGCTATAATCATTTCTCGTAGAGCAAATATTTTGAGGACGAGGGTAGAGAACATTGCCGGATTCAAACATCACGAAAAAAGCCCTGGCCAACGCACTGAAAGAACTGATGGCAGAAGTGCCCTTTCGCACCATCAGCATCAGCGACATCTGCGGAAAATGCGACATGAGCCGGAAAAGCTTTTACTATCACTTCAAAGACAAATACGACCTGGTAAACTGGATTTATTACAATGAGTTTCTCAGCGTGGCGAAAGACAAGGAATACAAAGACGAATGGGAATTCCTGACAGATATCTGCACGTATTTTTACGAGAACCGCGCATTTTATCAGAAGGCATTAAAGATCGAGGGCCAGAATTCATTCACGGAATATTTCCGGGATCTGCTGGTTCCTTTGATCGCGGAATATATGACGGAGATTTCTCCGGAAGAGGAAAACTGGGATTTTTACGCACAGTTTTTTGCGGATGCCATCAGCGTGGCGATTAACCGATGGATTCTGGAAAAAGAACCCGTCCATCCCGAAAAATTTGTGTCTCTCATGCGGTCCTGCGTCCTGCGGACCGCCGAGAGGATTGTACAGGAGATACCGGAAAACGAAAAAACGCCTACTCCTTTTTTAAGGCAGAGCTGAAAAGCTCCTCCAGCGGCGTCTGGAAGAAGCTTCCGCCTTTTCGGACAACGCCGTTTGAAAAAGCCGAAAGCATCCCTTCCGGGTCAAACGCCGCAAGGCACGAGTCGTCGGAAATAATCTTGTCGATCAGCAGATTGTCATAGACCAGATCCATCGGAAACAACGGGTACGTCTGCTGCTTCCGGATGTCGAAAACGGTTTGGGAAACTTCTTTCTGCATTTCCAGAGGCACACTTCTGTCCGGATAAACGAACAGGAATGCGGGATGGGAAGGCAGGGCAGCGCGGATCCAGGCGCCGTCGCAGATCGCTTCCTTTTCTTCAGGCAGGTACTTCCGGTGGACAGCGTATAAAAATTTCTGCTTGCGAAGCAAATCACAGGCGGCTTCAAAGCCTGACCGCCCTTCGACGGAAATCATGCAATTATGAAGCGGCGCAAGCTCCGTAAGCCAGTCGGGCGTGATCTGCTCCGGCCGGACAAAAAGGATAAACGCACAGTCCTTATTCTGGGAGAGAAGCGCGGAAAACGTGGGGATCTCTTCCGTCAGACGAAACAGATACGTATAAATTCCAAGGTCTTTTCCTTGATTGACTGCTGAAAAATAGCGGTCTTTTTTTGTGTGCCAGGAATCAGGGGTCACGGTAAACGTCAAAGACCAGGGGATGTTAAAGGTCTTTTTTTCTTCAATGGAGCGGATTCGGCGTGCGCCCTGGGTGCAGCTTTTATAGCCGATGTTCATGCCAAAGGTCACGATGGTATCGTGGTCAATTTCTGCAATGACATTTTTCAGCAGATCATAATAGGCGCTTTTCCGGTTCCGTAACATGGCTTGGGCGGTTTCGAGAAAATTACGCTGAAATCGCCCGTTGGAAAAATTCAGGGCGAGATCGATGAGATTCCGGATGCCCCGTTCCGGAGAAGCGGAAATCTCACGGAGGTATTTTCGCACCGTCGTTTCGATCAGAATTTGGTTTGTATTTTTTCGCAATGCGGGCATAGAGGTTCTCTCCTTCAACAGATTCTTCTTATTAGAATATCAGCATTTAGGGCGGATGGGAAGGGACATATTCAAAAATCTGTCCTAAAATACAAAAACGGTACGCTTTACGCGCACAAATGGGCCTGGTATAATGAAAAAAAACAAAGAAGGGCGAAAAAATGAAAATAGTTGTGGCAATGGATTCGTTTAAGGGAAGCATGACCTCCCTGGAAGCGGGAAACGCCGTCGCCGAAGGGATTCATCGGGCATGCCCGGACGTATGCGTCCAGGTGCGGCCGCTGGCGGACGGCGGAGAAGGAACCGTAGACGCGCTGGTGCAGGGAATGGGCGGGAGCCTGCGGAAGGTTTCGGTGACAGGGCCATTGGGCGAGCCGGTGGAATGCACTTATGGGATTTTGGAGGAGAGGAAAACGGCCGTGGTGGAAATGTCCGGCGCGGCGGGCATTACGCTGGTGGCGGCGGAAAGAAGGAATCCGCTCTATACCACCACCTACGGCGTCGGAGAGGTGATCCGGGACGCGGTTTCTCAGGGATGCCGGAAATTCCTGGTGGGAATCGGCGGAAGCGCCACAAACGACGGCGGCGTGGGAATGCTGCAGGCGCTGGGCTTTGGTTTCCTGGATGAAAAAGGGGCGCAGGTTCTGCCTGGGGCCCGCGGGCTGGCGAAGTTAGCGAAGATCACCGGGGAACATGCGATGCCGGAGCTGGCCGAATGTGATTTCCGGGTGGCCTGCGACGTGACCAATGAACTGTGCGGCGAGCTTGGATGCAGCGCGGTTTTCGGGCCGCAGAAAGGCGCGACGCAGGAAATGATTACGGATATGGATGGATGGCTGGGGCATTATGCAAAGCTTGCGAAAGAAAGTTTTCCCAAAGCAGACCCGCTGCGGGCCGGAACCGGGGCAGCAGGCGGCATGGGTTTTGCGTTTTTGACCTTTTTAAACGGGATTCTGGAACCGGGCATCCGGATTGTGTTGGAAGAAACCGGGCTTGAAACCTTTCTGCCGGACGCGGATCTGGTGATCACCGGCGAGGGGCGGATAGACGGCCAGACAGCCATGGGAAAGGCCCCGGCGGGCGTGGCGGAGCTGGCGAAAAAATATGGAAAAACGGTCATTGCCTTTGCGGGAAGCGTCACAAAAGACGCCGCCGCATGCAATGCGAACGGCATCGACGCCTTTTTTCCGATCCTGCGAAGCATAACGACGCTGGAGGAAGCCATGGAGCCCGCGCAGGCGAAAGAAAATCTGGCGGATACCGCCGAACAGGCCTTCCGCCTGTGGATGGCAGCAAAACGATAAAAAAAATATAAAGAATCGAAACTTTTCGGAATGTATCTTGATTCCCGCGAATCGGCGGATTATAGTAAGTTTCAGAAAATTCCGCGGGGTCTGAACGCCTGCGGAGGTTATTGAAGGAGGCAATAAAAAATGCTTACGGTAATCGTCTGTCTGATCGCCGGTTTGGGCGCGGGAATCGGAACCGGCCTTGCTGGTCTGTCCGCGGCAGCCGTGATTTCCCCCATGCTGGTGACTTTCCTGAACATGGAAGCCTACGACGCCGTGGGAATCGCGCTGGCCTCAGATGTTCTGGCCTCGGCCGTTTCGGCTTACACCTACAAAAAGAACGGAAACATTGATATCCGCCATGGGCTCGTGATGCTGGTTTCTGTCCTGATTTTCACCGTAGTCGGCAGCTATGTTTCTTCTCTGGTTCCGAACCGGACGATGGGAAGCTTTTCCGTCTGCATGACCTTCCTGCTGGGAATCAAATTCATTGTGAAACCTGTCATGACGACAAAGGAGCAGCAGGAGTCCAAAAGTGAGCGCACGAAGATCATCCAGTCGATTCTGTGTGGGATGGTGATCGGCTTCATCTGCGGCTTCGTGGGAGCGGGCGGCGGTATGATGATGCTCCTGATCCTGACAAGCGTCCTGGGCTACGAGCTGAAGACAGCGGTCGGGACGAGCGTGTTTATCATGACGTTTACGGCGCTGACCGGGGCGGCGTCTCATTTTTACATCGGAGGCGGCATTGCAGACATCAAAGTTTTTATACTGTGCGTGCTGTTTACGCTGATCGGCGCGCGGGGATCGGCCGTGTTTGCGAACAAGGCGTCGGCGGAAAAACTGAACCGGATCACAGGAATTATCCTGGCGGCGCTGGGCGCGTTGATGATGGCAGTAAACTGGATAAAATAGGGCGAAAAAGGGCGTTTCTCAGAATGGGAAACGTCCTTTGGTTTTGTGTGGATTCTTGTGGATTTTGGAAGGAAGGGGGCCGGAAACCGGAAAAGTCCCGGAAATCCGCGGTTTTCCGGAGGACAAAAAAACTTGAAAAAGAAGTTGCTTTTTGGCGTCAACCATGGTAGAATAAATTCAAACCAAAATAAAACAACACAAACAAACATGTAAGGAGGATTTATTTCATGGCTGTGAACGAGTATGAAATCAAAAAACAAATCTGTGATATCGGAAAAAGGATCTACGACCGGAACATGGTTGCCGCCAACGACGGAAACATCTCCGTAAAACTGAACGACAACGAATTCCTTTGCACCCCCACCGGCGTATCCAAAGGCTTCATGACCCCGGAATACATCTGTAAAGTAGACGCCCAGGGAAATGTCCTTCAGGCAAACGGAAACTTCCGTCCCTCCTCCGAGATCAAAATGCACATGAGAGTTTATGCGAAGAGACCGGACGTAGGCGCCGTTGTTCATGCCCATCCGAACTTCGCCACCGCATTCGCGATTGCAGGCATCCCGCTGACACAGCCGATCATGCCGGAAGCAGTCATTGCCCTTGGCTGCGTACCTATCGCTGAGTACGGTACACCGTCCACGAACGAAATTCCGGATAATGTAGAAAAATATCTTCCGTACTACGACGCAGTCCTTCTGGAAAGCCACGGCGCCCTGACCTGGAGCACCGACCTGCTGGCCGCGTACATGAAGATGGAATCCGTAGAATTCTACGCAGAACTCCTGTACAAGTCCAAAATGCTGGGCGGCCCGAAGGAATTCGACAAAGAGCAGATCGCGAAACTCTACGAGATCAGAAGAAAAATGGGTCTTCCGGGCAAACATCCGGCAAACCTGTGCGCAGAACTGAACGGCCCGGGCAAAGGCTGCCATTCCTGCGACGGCTCCTGCAGCTGCGGCGGCGCGAAGAAAGACACCGATATCGAAGCCATCGTTGCTGAAGTGACAAAGAAAATCCTTGCTCAGATGAAATAATAGGGGGCTCATTATGGCGATTAACGAACAAGAAATCCAAAACATTGTTCGAAGCGTTTTAAAGGGCATGGCGGCAGAGACACCTGCGGCGAAACCGGCATCCTCCGGACTGCTCGGTATTTTTAAGACCGCAGACGAAGCGATCGCGGCAGCGAAAGCAGCCCAGAAGGAAATCCAGCCGATGCCGCTTGAGTTCCGCGAAAAAATCATCGCGAACATCCGTAAGAAAACCCTTGAAAATGCCAAAATGTTATCCGAACTGGCCGTCGAAGAGACCGGCATGGGTAACGTAGGACATAAAATCATCAAACACCAGCTCGTAGCAGAAAAGACACCGGGCACCGAAGACCTGACCACCATCGCATGGTCCGGCGACCGGGGACTGACCCTGACCGAGATGGGGCCCTGGGGCGTGATCGGAGCCGTTTGTCCCTCCACGAACCCCACCGCCACCGTAATCTGTAACTCCATCGGTATGCTGGCCGCGGGAAATGCCGTCGTTTTCATGCCGCATCCCTCCGCGAAGAACTGCTCGAACCTGGCCATCGATATGGTAAACCGCGCCAGCGTCGAAGTAGGCGGCCCGGTAAACATTGTGACCGCAGTCGAAGAGCCTACCATGGACGTCAGCAATTACATTTTCAAACATAAAGACATCGACATGCTGTGCGCGACCGGAGGCCCGGGCGTCGTGACCGCCGTTCTCTCCTCCGGGAAGAGAGCCATGGGCGCAGGCGCGGGAAATCCGCCCGTTCTGGTAGACGAGACGGCCAACATCCCGAAAGCCGCCGAAGATATCGTAAACGGCTGTACATTCGATAATAACCTTCCCTGCATCGCAGAAAAAGAAGTCGTCGCAGTCGATATGATCGCAGACGAACTGATCTACCACATGGAGCAGGCCGGCTGCTACCACGCAAGCCCGGAAGAAGTCCAGAAACTGGTAGATACCGTCCTGGAAGAAAAGAACGGCAAGAAGATCATCAGCCGGAAATGCGTCGGCAGAAGCGCCAAAGTGATCCTGAGTAAGATCGGCGTAACCGTCGGCGACGACATCCGCTGCATCATCTTCGAAGGCGAAAAGAACCATCCGCTGATCTGGACGGAGCTGATGATGCCGATCCTGGGAATCGTCAGAGTGAAGAATGTGGACGAAGGCATTGCCGTCGCATGCGAGCTGGAGCACGGAAACCGTCACTCCGCCCATATGCACTCCACAAACGTAAACAACCTGACCAAATTTGGAAAAGCCATTGACACCGCGATCTTCGTAAAGAACGCGCCCTCCTACGCGGCCCTGGGCTTTGGCGGCGAAGGTTATCCGACCTTTACCATCTGCAGCCGTACCGGCGAGGGACTGACCTCCGCGAAGAGCTTTACCAAAGCGAGAAGATGTGTCATGGGCGATGCGCTTTGCATCAGATAAGGAGTGATAAACGTGGAAATGAACATAGAAGCAATTGTAAAACAGGTTCTCGCGGAAATGCAGGGAAACGCAGCGCCGTCTGCAGCGCCTGCCCCCGCCCCGGCTGCGTCCGCAGGCGACATTCCGAAAACCGCCCATGTGGCAGTCCTGACCGCCCTGGAGCATTTTGATATCAAAGAATATCCGATGCCCGAAGTCGGCGACGACGATATCCTCGTAAAAGTCGAAGGATGCGGCGTCTGCGGTACGGATGCCCACGAATTCAAGAGAGATCCCTTCGGACTGATCCCGGTAGCCCTTGGCCATGAAGGCACCGGCGAGATCGTCAAGATGGGGAAAAATGTAAAAGTAGACACCGCCGGAAAACCGGTGAAAGTCGGCGATAAAGTCGTAACCTGCATGATTTTCAAGGATGATCCGGAAATCACCATGTTCGACCTGAATAAGAAAAATGTCGGAGGCGCCGATGTATACGGACTCCTTCCGGATGACGATGTACATCTGAACGGCTGGTTCTCCGATTACATCCTGATCCGCGGCGGCAGCTTCGGCTCCACCTTCTTTAACGTAAGCGACCTGGATCTGGATTCCCGTATCCTGATCGAGCCCTGCGCGGTTCTGATCCATGCGGTAGAGCGTGCGAAGACCACCGGAATCCTCCGCTTTAACAGCCGCGTCGTCGTACAGGGATGCGGCCCCATCGGCCTGATCTGCATCGCGATCCTGCGCACCATGGGCATCCAGAACATCTGCGCGGTAGACGGCGAGCAGAAACGTCTCGACTTCGCGAAAGAACTGGGCGCAGGCATGACCGTAAACTTTAAGGACCACAAGGGAATCGAAGCCCTGGCAGGCGGCGTGAAAGACGCTTTTGGCGGCCACCTGGCTGATTTCGCCTTCCAGTGCACCGGAAACCCGATGGCCCATGCGAACATCTATAAATTCATCCGCAACGGCGGCGGCCTTTGCGAACTGGGCTTCTTCATCAACGGCGGCGACGCGACGATCAACCCGCACTTTGATATGTGCTCCAAAGAGATCACCCTGGTCGGCTCCTGGGTATACACCCTGCGCGACTATGTAACCACCTTCGATTTCCTGAAGAGTGCAAAACAGATCGGCCTTCCGCTGGACAAGCTGATTACCCACAAATATCCGCTGGAAGAGATCAACGAAGCGCTGAAGACAAACCTGGCCATGACAGGCTTAAAGATCGCAGTTGTAAACAAATAAGCAGAGGCGAAACCGGAAGGAGTTGACAGACTATGCGTGAAGCAGCAGGTATCCTGGAAGTATTCGGATGCGTGGCAGCGTTTGTAGCGGCGGACGCAGCGGCGAAAGCGGCGAATGTCCGGATCGAGTCCATCGACAAAAACAAGCCTGCGAACGCGGATGCATTACCGGTGCCCCTGATTACATGCTTAAAGATCCGGGGCAGCGTCGCGGATGTGGAAGCAGCGATCGAAGCCGGAGCAGCAGCGGCGGAAGCCCTGACCGGCGTCATCACCAAACACGTCATCCCGGCTCCGGCCGAGGATACGGAAAAAATGCTCAGGATCAGCGCAATCTGATTGAAAAGCATGAAAAACTATTGTAAAATGAGATCAAAGAAGCAGACCGACGGAAGTCGCAAGGAGGATATATCATGACACAGGAAGCATTAGGAATGATCGAAACCAGAGGACTGGTAGCCGCCATCGAGGCATCTGACCAGATGGTGAAAGCCGCCGACGTTACCCTGATCGGCACCGAGAAGATCGGTTCCGGACTGGTAACCGTTATGGTTCGCGGAGATGTAGGCGCGGTAAAGGCCGCGACTGAAGTAGGCGCAGCCGCAGCAGGCAGACTGGGCGAGCTGGTAGCCGTACATGTCATCCCCAGACCGCACAATGATGTGGAGAAGATCTTACCGACCATCTAACTTAAAACGAAGCGTCCTCCGGCCCGTCCGGAGGGACGCATAAAAGGAAGCACAATATGAAAGCGATTGGATTAATAGAACTGCCAAATTGCACAGACGCAATCGAAGCCCTCGACGTGATGCTGAAAACCGCAGACGTCAAATTCCTCACATGGGAAAAGAAGCTGGGCGGCCGATTGGTCACCATCATTGTCCAGGGCGAGGTTTCCGCTGTTACTGAGGCAGTAGAGGCGGCGAAACACAGAGCCGTAGGGAATATCGTAGCTTCCGCAGTAATTGCAAACCCTCACGAAGAGACTATGAACCTGGTAGAAGTCAGCGCACGCAAATACGCAAGGCTTCGCAAACAGCAGTAAACCTGCGACTGGCAGATGCGGACAAAGGTTCCGCATAAAAATAAGGAGGAAATAAAATGGAATTTCAGGCATTAGGTATGATTGAAACAAGAGGACTGGTAGCATCCATCGAAGCGGCTGACCAGATGTTAAAATCCGCAAACGTTGTTCTGGTAGGTACGGAAAAAATCGGTTCCGGACTGGTAAGCGTGATGGTTCGCGGCGACGTAGGAGCCGTAAAATCCGCTGTAGAAGCAGGTTCTGCCGCAGCAAGCAAATTAGGAGAACTGATCGCCGTTCATGTAATTCCGAGACCGCACTCTGACGTAGAAAAAATCCTTCCGCAGATCTGAGAAAAAAGGCGGTAACACCCTGTAAAGAGAGGGAAGAACATGCAGGAACAACAGTTAGTAAACGAGATTGCAAAACTGGTTATCGAGCAGCTTCAGAATGTGGACGTCTATAACCCGGAAGACAAAGTACCCATCGGCGTATCCGCCCGACATGTACATTTGACCAGAGAAGACGTCGAGACACTCTTCGGCAAGGGATACCAGCTTACAAAGAAAAAGGATCTGATGGGCGGCCAGTACGCTGCCCAGGAATGCGTCACACTCATTGGCACGAAACTGCGCGCCATTGAAAACGTGCGTATTCTCGGACCCGAACGAAGCAAATCACAGGTAGAAGTGGCCAAGACCGACGCCATCCGCCTGGGGATCAATCCCCCGGTGCGTCTCTCCGGCGACCTGGCAGGCTCTGCGCCCATTGCCCTGGTCGGCCCCAAAGGCGTGCTTTACCTGAAAGAAGGATGCATCATTGCAAAACGGCACATCCATATGTCCCCGGCAGATGCCGCCCGCTTTGGCGTCAAGGACAAACAGGTGGTAAAGGTTCGCTTCGAGAGCGGACGCGGCGGCACTTTTGAAGATGTACCGATCCGTGTGGACGACAGCTTTACCCTGGAAATGCACATTGATACCGATGAAGCAAACGGCCTGGGTATCACGAAGGACATGGGAATTCTGATCAAATAGGATTCCGGGAATGAGGAACGTATGATTATTGGCAAAGTAGTAGGAACCGTCATCTGCACAAGAAAGAATCCGGATCTTGTGGGAAACAAATTTCTGATCGTGGATGCGATGGAACGGATGCAGGCCCATGGCCGGGAACGGATCGTGGCGGTAGATGATGTGGGCGCCGGGATCGGCGATATTGTGCTGGTAACGACAGGAAGCTCCGCAAGACTTGGCCTGACCGATCCGGATTCTCCGGTAGATGCCTGTGTGGTGGGAATCGTGGATGATCCCCAGAAGATTGTCATTGTTGAAAATTGATTGTCTAAGTGGGGCTGGCAGGCCCCCTTGGACGACAGGTTGGAGTAGTGAACATGGTGAATATGGTAGATTTGAAAAAAGCTTTATTTGAGGGCGGTGTAGTAGGAGCCGGCGGCGCCGGATTCCCGACCCATGCCAAGCTTTCGGACCAGGCAGAAACCATTATCTTAAACTGCGCAGAGTGTGAGCCTTTGATGAAGGTTGACCGCCAGTTGATGATTGAACATGTAAATGAGGTTCTCTCAGGCATGCAGATGCTGGTGGATGCACTTGGAGCAAAGGAAGGAATTGTTGCGGTTAAGAAATCCTACACAGCCTCATTGGAAGCAGTACGAAGCAGTATTGGCGCATACAAAAGCCTGAGACTTCACGTGCTGCCGGATATCTACCCGGCCGGAGATGAAGTCGTTTTGATTTATGAGACCACGGGAAAGATCGTGCCTCAGGGCAAGATTCCGATCCTTGTGGGATGTGTGGTCTGCAATGTGGAGACGGTCCTGAACCTGTACCGCAAAGTGACCTATAACACAAACGTTGTCACAAAGTTTGTCACAATTGCCGGTCTGGTAAACAAGCCGGTGACCGTGGAAGTTCCGGTAGGCGTTACCGTAAAGAACTTAATCGATATGGCAGGCGGTTTCTCCGATGAGAACAACGTAATGCTGATGGGCGGCCCCATGACCGGGCGCATCTGCTCCTTAAACGACGTTGTGACGAAGACCACCAAGGCCATCCTGGTTCTGCCGCCTTCCTGTCCGCCCATTGAGAAACGGCAGCGCACCTCGAAGCTGAACATTCGGAATGCGATGTCGGTCTGCTCTCAGTGCTCCATGTGTACAAGCTTATGTCCGCGAAACCTTTTGGGACAGTCCATCAAACCCCATGAGTTTATGAGAGCCATCGCGAACGGCATTACCGATAATGTGGATCCGTTCCTGAATTCGTTCTTCTGCTGCTCATGCGGACTCTGTGAATTGTATTCCTGTCATCAGGATCTGTCTCCGAGAAGCCTTCTGGACGCTTATAAAGCGGGGCTGCGCGCCAAAGGCGTGCGCATTCCGGATAAGCCCGGAAAAGGCGCGGCAGACCCCATGCGTGAGGAGCGGAAGGTCCCGGAACACCGCCTGCTGAACCGGCTGGGACTGGCGTCCTTTGACAAACCGGCCCCGATGGTGGGATGTCCGGCCGAAATCTCGGAAGTGAAACTGATGCTTCGCCAGAATATCGGCGCGCCCTGTGTGCCGGCGGTCAAGGCAGGTGACACCGTGGCTGTAGGACAGCAGATTGCAGCGCCGCCGGAAGGCGCTCTGGGATGCTGCCTCCATGCAAGTATCACAGGAACCGTCACGGCTGTAACGGATAGTTTCATTAGTATCAAAGCATAATGGAGATGAAGAACGATGAAAGCGATTGGAATGGTAGAATATAAGACTGTTTCCACGGGTATCAAGGCAGCCGACCTGATCGTGAAGACAGCAGATGTTGAGCTGATCCAGGCTCAGACAGTATGTCCCGGTAAGTTTATTATCCTTTTTACCGGCGACCTGAGTGCAATCAGAGTTTCCGTTGATGCTGCACAGAATACATATCCGGAAAGCCTGATTGACAGTTTCGTGCTGGGGAATCCCCACGAAAGCATTTTTAAGGCTCTGACCTGCACCGCAGAAATCGACGATGTACAGGCTCTTGGTGTTGTGGAGACCTTTACCGGGGCTTCTGCGATCGTGGCGGCGGATCATGCTGCGAAGACGGCGGAAGTGACCGTGTTCGAGATACGTGTGGCGCGCGGTATGTGCGGGAAGTCTTACGTGCTGCTGACCGGTTCGGTGGCGGCGGTGACGGAGGCTGTGGAGTCGACGGTGGCGATGATCAAGGAAGAGGGACTGATTCTGGATTACGCGGTAATTCCGAGTCCGTCGAAAGAATTTGTGAAGACGCTGATTTAAAAAAGAGAATGAAAGAGGTGGCTGATCCGGCCACCTCTTTTCTATGCCTTGATTAAAATTATAACAGCTTTCTTGCTTCTTCGATTTCTTTCTGCAGGTTATCCAGCGCGGAATCCAGGGACTCTGTTACATAATCCCCCAGATCCAGCATAGCCAGGATCGCATGGCCCGCCATGATCATCCGGGTCTCCACTTCCGGCCCGAAGCCCAGCACCTCTACGGTGCCGTCGCCTTCGCTGTCCAGCATCACAAGATCCGGCAGGCCGTTTCCGTCGGAATCGTGGAAATAGAGGTTAAATTCTCCGTCGCCGTTTAAGTCCACAGCAAGGGTATCAATGTCGCCGTCGCCGATGGAATCCATCAGTGCCACATCCGGCTGGCCATCTCCGTCCAGGTCGATCAGAATCTCATCTTTGGCGCTTCGCACCAGCGTCTTGCGAAAATCTTTGTCCATGCGCATTTTCCGTTTTACTTTTCGTAATGTTCCCATATTCGTTACCTCCATTAATTGAAAATCGGGTTACCATCTTCCGCCGCGGCCGGGTCCACCAGGCCCACCATGGCCGGGTCCACCAGGTCCGCCAGGTCCGCCATGGCCACGTCCGCCGGGGCCGTCAGGTCCATAATCTCTTCTGGGCGGCGGGCCGCCTACCGGCCCCCGGTACATCGGACGTCTCCGGTGGGTCAGCCGGTGCGCCAGATTATTCAGGGCAGACGCTCCCAGAAGCACACCGCCAACGGTCGCGGCAGTTTTCAGAGTGTCCGAACCAGAAGAACTGGTCTTTCCGCCGCCGTTTAAGTTCGAGCCGCATTGCGGACAATAATTTGCGCTGTCAACGACTTCAGCGCCGCAGTTTGGACAATAATAAGACATACCGTTATCCTCCATTCGTTGTAGTTAATAAGTTAATCCAAAGTTTAATTCGTAATAATTTCCGGCAGAATCCCGATAGGCGTAGGCTCTGCCGTTCTCATCTTTCAGAGAATCGGGCATGTAACGGTCTTTCGCATAGCCGGGAACGTCGTTCGGGCTGATGCACACGCCGTTTTGATCCACGGCCAGAACCTGGTCGTTCCGGGGCAATGTGACGGGCAGTTTTCCGCTGGGAGCAAACCGTCCCAAAAGGATATCCAGCACCGCGTCGGAGAACGTGTCGAATCCGACGGTCAGCGCGTCCGCATAAGGCTCCACATTCCCCAGCATCCATGGCAGCGTGACGTTGACATGGGCAATGACTTTTCCACCGTGGGCGTGAACGGCGTCCGCAATTTCCGGGATACGGTTCGCGCCGGACAGGGTGGTTTCCAAATGGGTCTCGGCGGCAGGGCGGCCTTCTTCATCCACATTGCAGACGATTTTTCCGTCACAGATATCCAGCTCCAGATAGCCCGGCGTAGCGCTGAAATACTCGCCGGAAGAAGGCGTGAGCATCAGAAGCGCATAATCGGCCTGGCTGGGATCGTCTGTCAATGCCATGCCGCCAAGCAATTCCCGCAGAGCTTTCGTTGCGGCCGCGGCATTTTCCGATTGCTTGCAAAAAGCTTCTGCATAGACCTTTTTCCCGGAGGAAAGGGGCAGCGTCCCATCATTTTTCAGAAGGACGACGCTCTTGCGGTGCGCATCCGCGGCATTGGCCCAGTCGGCAGGGGCAGCGACGGCTTTTACGGCATTTTCCGGATCCCGGTAGGGATTTTCAAACACGCCAAGCTGGAACAGGCTGGTCAGGGTGCGTGTGACGGCCTGATCCAGGGCTGCATCGGTCAGTGTGAGATCTTCTTTCGTGAAGCCGTCGGGAATCGGATGCGTCTCGTAGTACCCGTTCGAAGCCCTGGCGTAGGCTTCTTTAGCCAGTTCCACGTCCGGCATGCCGGAGATGATATCGGTTCCGGTGTGATTGACCGCGAAGCCGACACGCTCCGGCAGGTCGAGCTGTTCCACGCCCCAGGCCATGTTGTGAAGAATGCCGGTGTCGGAATTGATGTACCCGGTAAAGCCCATCTGTTCCCGGAGCAATTTGCCGATAAAGGGTTCGTTGTAGGCGAACCCATAGGGCTGCATCTCCATGGAAGCGCCGTTTCGGTCTGTCTGCGGTGCGCTTTTGCCTGCGGCGGGTTTGGCGTAATAAGGCATGATGGAAGCAGCATTGCAGTCCACCGCTTTCTGGAAAGGCGGCAGATGATAGGTTTCCAGGCTGCCTTTGGTGGGGTAGACATTCCACTGGCCCGCCTGGTAATGGGGATCGAAGCCGTTCTCACGGGCTCCGCCGCCCGGAAAATGCTTGATCGTCAGGGCAATGCCGTCGGAAGTGACGCCTTCGTCGCTTCCCTGAATCCGTGGGATAATGTGTTCCAGAATCTCGGAGATCAGCGCGGGATCTTCGCCGAAGGTGCCGTAGCTGCGCTGCCAGCGGGGATCGGTCAGGACGTCCGCCATATACATGTAGCCTTTTTTCATTCCCACGGCGTCCCATTCCCGGCGGATGCAGTCCGCCCATTCATCGGTAATGTGGATGCCGTCGCCAAGGACTGCGGCGGCGATGCCAAGGGTGCCGGGCCAGGCGGCAAAGACGCCTGCGGCGTCGTTCATGCCGAAGACGAGTTCGCCGTTTTCGTTCCGGGAGTTAGACAGGACGAGGGCGGGGACGAAGTGGGGGCAGGCTTCCGCGGTGGCCTGGAGCTGGTTGATCCAGTCGGCGAGGTCGTTGGGCGCGGGATTGTCCCGCAGGATGAAGTACCGCTGCCAGAGCTTTTGGATGGCATCCGTGGTGCCGGGCAGGATCTGGCTCCCGAAGATGCTTTTCATTTGAAATTCTGCTTCGTCCAGCAGCCCGGTTTCGTCGGTTTTCGGTTCGGCCGGGATTCCTCGCTGTGCGTACAGGGGATTGGGGGTGTGGGCGTAAATGCCCATCCGGGCCTGAGAGATGAAAAGCTGGCCCATTTTTTCCTCTGGGGTCAGGATTTTGACATAGGCTTCGGCGCGTTCCTGGGGGCTTTTGCGCCAGTCGTTGACGGCGGTTACGTTTCCGGAGCCGTCAATATCTTTGAAAAACAGGCCGTCCTGGCAAAGGATTCTGCGGGATACGGTCCCGATGACGGGGCTGCCGGCGGATGCGGTATATTGAACGGTTTCCGATGCTTTTTTCTGCATGGGAGTAACTCCTTTTTTGAGATGTTGTTGTGAGACGATATTCTTCTGAGGTGCAGCACATTGAAGATTTTCTGGGGCAAATTGTACTATAAAGCGTAATGGGAGTCAATTAAAATACAGGGTACATTTCTAAACATTTCCGAAACATTTCAGAAAAAATTCCTGCCGCGGTCAGATGTTCTTCCGGTGTTCAAGAACGGAGAGCGCCCATCCGGCCAGGACGGCAAGGATCAGAAGCAGGCAATAGATTTTCAGGTCGACGCAAAACAGCACGGACTGGCGGAGGCGGGAATAGAGTTTCCAGTGGTAGAGGGCGAAGCAGAACAGGACGACGGCGGCGCTTTGGAGAAGCCAAGCCGCTTTCGGGCTGAGTTTTTCGGAAATGTGGAAGTGGCTGGCTGCCGGGAGGAGCAGGCACCAGAAGGCGAGCAGGCCCAGGTGCAGCCAACTGAAGGACAGGGAGGTACTTGGGCGGTACATCCAGTATTCGAAGAGGAAGCAGGGGAGAAGGAGGAGAGCCGAGCGCAGGAAGGCGGAGGGGAAGCTTTCCGGGCGGGGGCAGGTGCGGGGGCGGGTGGGGAGTGTGAAAAGGGGGTGGTTTTTCATGGGAAATCCTCCGTGGGGTGTAAAGATTGATAGGGGCAATTTTACTGCAATTCTTCCATAATCACCTGATAAATTTTCTGGCACTTCTGTTCCCAGTGGTCGCACATGGCAATCGCCTGCTTCCGGTCCGGAACCGTGACCGTCAGATCGATCAATTCTCCTTTCCGTTCTTTCACCACACAGTGGACGGAATATTCCCCATTCGTATTTTTATAGTAGTCCGCTTTCACGGCCGCTTCGTTGCGCAGTTCGAGCTGGTTGTTCCGGAGGTAGTCGTCGATATCCTGGCGGATGGCGGACGGGATTTTGTTCTGGAAGTAGTCCAGGGTGCCGGTGCCGGATTCGGTGATCTGGTACTGGGAACTGTTGCGCACGGTTTTGACGGCAATGAGTTCGGCTTCCAGCAGCTCGTTGATGGCCTGCTGGAGGGTGAAGTAGGTGGTATAGCCCTGCTCCAGGATGAAGGAGGAGAGCTGGCCGTTGGTCAGCGGAAAATTGACGTTTTCCAGCATGTAAAGCACGATGAGTTTGTAGAGTGTCAATGGCTCTGCCATAATTACACCTCCTGACTAACTAACTAAGCGTCGTTACTGTTCACTCGTACCTCGTTCCAGTAACGATTCACAGGCTCATTTTAAGTTTTGCTTCGCAAAAGAGCCTGTTCACACCTGAATCATGTTCTTACGTACCTGAGCAGCGAAGTGCTCAGGTACTGTCTGAATAGTAACTAAGCGTCCCTGCCAGGTGCCCCGTTCTTTCATTTCGTGGTGAATCTGGTTCAGGACTGCGGTTTTTCGGGTGCTCCACAAGGGGGCGATTAAAAGTTCTTTCGGGCCGTCGCCGGTGAGCCGGTGGACGGTGATGTCCGGGGACAGATGCTCCAGGCAGGCGATGACGAGATCGACGTATTCGTCCTGGGTCATGACCGGGAAGCCGGGATCTTCGTAATAGGCGGCCAGGTCGGTTCCGGAGAGGACGTGGAGGAGCTGGAGCTTGATGCCCTGGATATCCGCATGGTTCAGATAGCGGATGGTTTCCAGAATGTCGTCCCGGCTTTCGCCTGGAAGGCCCAGAATCGTATGAACGACGGTTTCCAGGCCGCGTTTCCGCAGGCGGTCTTTCGCTTCTTCGAAGCAGGAGAGCGGGTAGCCGCGGCGGATGAAGGCCGCAGTGCGCGGATGGATGGTCTGGAGACCGAGCTCCACGGAGACGGGTTTCTGGCGGTTTAGGTTAGCCAGGAGATCGCAGACGTCTTCGGGGAGGCAGTCCGGGCGGGTGCCAATGGAGAGGCCGACGATGTCGGGGTGGCGGATGGCCTGGGTGAACAGGTCTTCCAGGTAGGGAGTCGGGGCGTAGGTATTCGTGTAGGCCTGAAAGTAGGCGATATAGTGTTTTGCGGGGAATTTGCCCGCGAGATTTTTCTTTTGCAGTTCGATTTGGGCCTGGACGGAGAGCTGCGGGGAGGCGGCGAAGTCGCCGGAGCCGCCCGCGCTGCAGAAGATGCAGCCGCGGGTGCCGAGATGGCCGTCGCGGTTGGGGCAGGTCATGCCGCCGTTCAGGGAGAGTTTGTAGATTTTTTCGCCGTAGCGTCTGCGCAGTTCGTAGTCGAGGGAGCGATAGGGCTTTTCACCCCACTGAGTTTTCATAAGCGTGACTCCTTGAAAAATGCTAGTACCATCATATCATCAAACCCCGCGGATTTCAACCGCTTACCACTTCCTTTTTCGCTCCTGGAATGTTATAATGTTACTGTTCAGACAGTACCTGAGCACTTCGCTGCTCAGGTACGTAAGAATGTGATTCAAGTGTGAGCAGGCTCTTTTGCGAAGCAAAACTTAAAATGAGCCTGCGATTCGTTACTGGAACGAGGTACGAGTGAACAGTAACGTTATAATGAAGTTATCACTCCGGGCGCGAAGCGCCCGTTCACCTGGAGGAACCGCCATGAAACTCACCGAAAAACAGCAGGAACAGCTCACCCTTGCCATCCAGGCTGGCATCTGCGCCGCCGTCCTTCTCTTCACCACAAAGTCCTGGGTGACCGACCAGCGCAAATCCGCGAAAAAACAGCGGAAGCTGACCGAGAAACAGCAGAAAAACCTGGGAAAATTGGACTATCAGTACCAGAAAAAGCTTTTAAAGCAGGAATATCGGAAAAAATTGGGAAAGAAATAAATTGCGGCCTGGGATATCCTATGATACAATAGCGGTTAGCAAATCTTTAGCACCCACGCGGACACTTGATGCGCCAAGCAGGAAGGAAAGACTATGAGCATACGAATCAAAAACGGACACGTGATCGACCCGGACACCAGAAAAGACGGCATCTATGATATTCTGGTGGAAGACGGCCTGATCAAAACCGTCGCCCCGTCCATCGAAACCGAAGCAGACCAGACCATCGACGCCTCCGGCTGTTATGTCATGCCAGGCCTGATCGATCTGCACGTACACCTGAGAGATCCGGGCCTCACTTATAAAGAAACCGTGGAGACCGGCGCGGCGGCTGCGGCCCACGGCGGTTTTACCACGATCGTGGCCATGCCGAATACGAAGCCGGTCATCGACGACGAGCATAAAGTGGCCTTCGTCCATAACAAAGCCAGGGGCTGCACCCCGATCCATGTCCTCCAGGCCGGGGCCGTGACGAGAGGGCAGAAAGGCGAAGAACTCGCCGACATTGAAAATATGGCAAAAGCCGGTGCGCCGGCCATCAGCGAAGACGGAAAATCGGTGATGAATTCCGCGCTTTACCGGAAAGCCATGCGGATTGCGAAAGAATGCGGCATTCCGGTGCTGGCCCATTGCGAAGATATTAATCTCGTGGAGGGCGGCGTGGTAAACGCAGATGAAAATATGAAGAAACTGGGCCTGAAAGGCATCAGCAATGCGGTGGAGGACGTGATCGTCGCCCGCGACATCCTCCTTGCAAAAGAAACCGGAGTAAAACTCCACCTGTGCCATTGCTCCACCGCCGACAGTGTAAAAATGGTCGAGGAAGCGAAAAAAGAGGGCATCGCCGTCACCGCGGAAGTCTGCCCCCACCATTTCACCCTTTCCACCGACGACATTCCGGGCCCGGACCCGAACTATAAAATGAACCCGCCCCTGCGTTCCAGACAGGACGTGGAAGCCCTGCGCCAGGGACTGAAAGCCGATATCATGGACGTGATCTCCACCGACCACGCGCCCCACAGCGCAGAAGAAAAGAGCCGCCCGATCACGGAAGCCCCCTTTGGGATCGTTGGCCTGGAAACCTCCGTGGCCCTGACGATCACCGAACTGGTGGAACCGGGCATCTTAACGCCCATGCAGATGGCGGAAAAAATGAGCTACAATCCGGCGAAAGTCCTGGGAATCGACAAAGGCTCCCTGGCTGAAGGAAAAGCCGCGGATATCACCATCATTGACCCGGAAGCAGAATACGTGATCGACACATCCGCATTCCGCTCCCTTGGAAAAAATACGCCGTTTCACGGAAAGAAAGTCAGGGGCCTGGTAAAAGCCACGATTTCCGACGGGCAGATTGCCTATCTGGAAAGCGCTGACCGCCGCCCTTATGCCGTCCGGCCAAAGGCGGACGCCAAACCATTGCCGAAAAAACAGGAGGAAGCACAAGCATGATTCAGAAATTAATTGCAAACATCCAGAAAACCCACGCCCCCATTGTCGTAGGCCTTGACCCGATGCTGAACTACATTCCCGAACACATCACGAAAAAAGCCTTCGCGGAATTCGGGGAAAACCTGGAAGGGGCCGGAGAAGCGATCTGGCAGTATAATAAAGAAATTGTGGATCACACCTACGACCTGATTCCGGCGGTAAAGCCGCAGATTGCCATGTACGAGCAGTTTGGCATTCCGGGCCTTGCGGCCTTCAAGCGGACGGTGGACTACTGCAAAGAAAAAGGCCTGGTCGTGATCGGCGACGTGAAACGGGGCGATATCGGTTCGACCTCTGCCGCCTATGCCACCGCCCATCTGGGAAAAGTACAGATTGGGAGCAAGGCCTATGCCGCATTTGACGAAGATTTCGCGACCGTGAACCCCTACCTTGGTTCCGATGGCGTAAAGCCTTTCATCGAAGTCTGCAAACAGGAAAAGAAAGGCCTGTTTATTTTGGTTAAAACCTCAAATCCGTCCAGCGGCGAATTCCAGGATCAGCTCATTGACGGCAGGCCGCTCTACGAACTTGTCGGCGAGAAAGTTGCCGAATGGGGCGTGGACTGCATGGGAGAGGACTACAGTTATATCGGCGCGGTTGTCGGCGCGACTTATCCCGAAATGGGAAAAGTACTGCGTAAAATCATGCCGAAATCCTTCATCCTGGTGCCGGGTTACGGCGCGCAGGGCGGAAAAGGCGCCGATCTGGTGCATTTCTTTAACGAAGACGGCCTGGGCGCGATCGTAAATTCCTCCAGAGGCATCATTGCCGCCTACAAACAGGAGAAATACGCCAAATTCGGGCCGGAGCATTTCGCGGAAGCCTCCAGGGCCGCCGTGGAAGATATGGTAGAAGACATCGACAGTGCATTAAGAAATCGTTAGGAGAGCAGGCTATGCCGGAAAAATGGAAAGAGACCGCGCGGATTATCCAGCGGGAATGTATTGGAGACGAAATTTACAGCATGTGGCTGGAAACAGAGGAGATTGCCCGCAATGCGGTGCCGGGGCAGTTTATTTCCGTTTACTGCCGCGACGGGAGCAGGCTTTTGCCAAGGCCCATCAGCATTTGCGAGATTGATGAGAGGGACCGCACCCTGCGGCTGGTATACCGGGCCGTGGGAAAAGGAACGGAAGAATTTGCGGAGCTTTCGGAAGGGGAGTATCTGGAGATTTTAGGCCCTCTGGGAAACGGATTTCCGTTAGACCGCTGCGGGGAGGGGAAGAAAGCCTTCCTGATCGGCGGCGGCATCGGCATTCCGCCGTTGGTGGAGCTGGCGAAACAGTTAAAAGGGGAAAAGCAGATCATCCTGGGCTATCGGGACGAGCGGTTCTTGGATGATGAGCTGGAGTATGAAGGAAGCGTGTACGTTGCGACCGAAGACGGCAGTTACGGGACGAAGGGCAATGTCCTGGACGCCATCCGGGAAAACGGCCTGACCGCAGATGTAATTTATGCCTGCGGCCCCACCCCGATGCTGCGTGCCCTGAAATCGTATGCGGAAGCGGAGGGCATCGAGTGCTGGCTTTCCCTGGAAGAGCGGATGGCCTGCGGCGTGGGGGCCTGTCTTGGCTGCGTCTGCAAATCCACGGAAATCGACCCTCATTCCCAAGTTCACAATAAACGCATCTGCAAAGACGGCCCGGTCTTCCGGTCTACGGAGGTGGAATTATGAGAAATATGAGTGTGAATCTTGCAGGGGTCGAGCTGAAAAATCCGGTGATGACCGCTTCGGGCACCTTTGGTTCCGGGATGGAATACAGCGAATTTGTGGATTTGAACAAGCTTGGAGCCGTTGTGACGAAAGGCGTGGCGAATGTGCCCTGGGCGGGGAATCCGACGCCTCGCGTGGCGGAAGTCTACGGCGGCATGTTAAATGCCATCGGCCTTCAGAACCCCGGAATCGAGGTCTTCCGGAAACGGGACATTCCGTTTCTGCGCCAGTATGATACGAAAATCATCGTCAATGTGTGCGGGCGGAGTAAAGAAGATTACTGCGAAGTGGTGGAAGCGCTGCGCGACGAACCGGTGGATCTGCTGGAGATTAACATTTCCTGCCCGAATGTGAAAGAAGGCGGGATTGCCTTTGGCCAGAATCCGAAGGCGGTGGAAGAGATTACCGCCGCGGTGAAAAAGGTGGCGAAGCAGCCGATTATTATGAAACTAAGCCCGAATGTGACGGACATTACGGAGACGGCGAAGGCGGCGGAAGCGGGAGGCGCGGACGTGCTTTCGATGATCAATACGCTGACCGGGATGAAGATCGATATTCACCGCAGGACGTTCGCTTTGGCGAATAAGACGGGCGGGCTGTCCGGGCCGGCGGTGAAGCCGGTGGCGGTGCGGATGGTGTACCAGGCGGCGCAGGCTGTGAAGATTCCGATTATCGGAATGGGAGGGATCATGACCGCGGAGGATGCGCTTGAGTTTCTTCTGGCGGGGGCTGCGGCGGTTTCGGTCGGGACGGCGAATTTTGTGAATCCGACGGCGACGCTGGATGTAATCGAGGGCATTGACGCTTATATGGAAAAATATGGGATCGAGACGATCACGGAGCTGGTCGGGGCGGTGCGGGAGCATCCCGGAAGCAGCGTTTCGTTTGCATAAAACCGGGCGGGCCTCAAGCACTCCTGTCGAGGCATTGCGCGGCAAGAAGCCGAAACGTCGCCGAAGCACCCGACCGGGCCGCCAGAAGGCCCCGCGGCATGCCGCCATTCTATAACTTACACTTACAGAAACTAGGAGGAACATCATGGAAGCATACAAACAGGAATTTATCGAATTTATGGTAGACTGCCAGGTCCTGAAATTTGGCGACTTCGTCACCAAAAGCGGACGCAAAACCCCCTTCTTCGTCAACACCGGCTTCTACCGCACCGGAACCCAGCTGCGCCGCCTTGGCGAATACTACGCAAGAGCCATCCAGGACAAATTCGGCCTGGACTTCGACGTGCTCTTTGGCCCGGCCTATAAAGGAATCCCGCTGACCGTTGCCACCACCATGGCCATCAGCGAATTTTACGACAAAGACATCCGCTACTGCTCGAACCGCAAAGAAGTCAAGGACCACGGCGATAAAGGCATCCTCCTGGGAAGCCCCTTAACCGACGGCGACCGGATCGTGATCATCGAAGACGTGACCACCGCAGGCACCTCCATCCAGGAGACCCTCCCGATCATCAAAGCCCAGGGCGACGTAAAGCCTATCGGTCTGGTGGTATCCGTAGACCGCATGGAAAGAGGCCAGGGAACCAAGAGCGCCCTGCAGGAGATTTCCGAGAATTACGGCCTGGAAACAACGGCCATCGTGACCATGGCAGAGGTTGTCGAACACCTCTATAACCGGGAATACCGCGGAAAAGTGATCATCGACGACAAGCTGAAGGAAGCCATCGACGCATACTACCGGCAGTACGGGGCAGAATAAGCCCAAAAGGAGGAACGCCATGAACGAAAAGCTGTATAAAACCATGGAACACGCGGGGATTGTAGGGATTGTCACCGGAATCGTACTGGCCGTGACAAGCGTAGCCAGCAGCGTCCTGCTGATTGTCTACGGCGCGAAACTTTTAAAAGAGAAAAAGAATGTAATCATCTGACTATGAATGCAAAAACAAAGAAACGAATCAGAGCGGCAGGAACCGTCCTGTTCCTGCTGTATCTGATGGCCCTGGGCTATTTCCTGTTTTTTGCCGAAGGCTTTGGCCGGGCGGCCGAAGGGAGGCAGTACAGCTATAACCTGGAGCCGCTGAAAGAAATCCGAAGATTCTGGAATAATCGGGCAACTCTGGGAAATACGGCGGTATTCCTGAATCTGGCGGGCAATGTGCTGGCCTTTCTGCCCTTTGGCGCGATCCTTCCGGTGATCAGCCGCTACACCAGAGGCCTCTTTCGGATCGGGCTGCTGAGTCTGGAGTTCAGTTTTCTGATGGAATGCTTTCAACTGATTTTCAGAGTGGGCAGCTTTGATGTGGACGATCTGATCCTGAATACCATCGGCGGGATTCTGGGGTATCTGATCTTTGCAATCTGTGATATGATAAGGAGAAAGCTCTATGGCTAAGAAAAAAACATATACCTTTTCCGAAAACCGGCAGGCGAAGAGCGGGATCACTTCCATGGTTCTGGGGGTGACGGCGCTTCTGATCCTTCTCGTGATGGGGTGGATCGTGTGGAAGGAGAAAGGGCAGGCGGGCATGTATGTGGGGGCCTTTGGGTTTACCTCGGCGGTCATGTCCCTGGCCGGGATGATTGTGGGACTCTTGAGCTTCCGGGAGAAGCACGTGCACCACACGTCCTCGAAAGCTGGCTCTATATTGAACGCGGTGGTGCTGGTGATCTGGATTTTTATCTTCCTCTTAGGAGTGTCGTAAAGAGCGGCAGGAAAAGAAAGTACCAGTAGTCGCAGTCCCGCGAGGTGTTTCCGGGTGCATTTCCCGGAAACCGGAGGGTAATCAATGACGAAATGGAAGCCGCTGCCGACATTTCGCGAATTGAAGAGCGGCAGGAAAAGAAAGTACCAGTAGTCGCAGTCCCGCGAGGTGTTTCCGGGCGTATTTCCCGGAAACCGGAGGGCAATCAATGACGAAATGGAAGCCTTTGCTGACATTTCGCGAACTATGGAGAAAAAATATGAATAATCGATTAGAAAAACAGATGGAATTCCTGCGCGAAGCCGACAAAAGCAAACTCGTCGGCCGCCAAACCTACCTCGCCGACGGCAGCCGCAAAGAAAACGACGCCGAACACGCCTGGCACCTGGCCCTGATGTGCGCCCTCCTGGCCGAACACGCCAACGAGCCCATCGACACCGCCAAAACCATGACCATGGTCCTGATCCACGACCTGGTCGAAATCGACGCCGGCGACACCTACGCCTACGACACCGCCGGAAACGCCTCCAAGCGGGAGCGGGAACTGGCCGCCGCCGACCGCATTTTTAACCTCCTCCCGGAAGACCAGGCCGCCTGGCTGCGTGGCCTGTGGGACGAATTCGAGGAAGGCGAAACCCCGGAAGCCAAATTTGCGAAATCCCTGGACAATATCCAGCCCATGATGCTGAACGACGCCTCCGGCGGCCGCTCCTGGCGGGAGCACGATGTTCATAAAGAACAGATCTTAGGAAGAAACAAACGCACGCCGGAAGGCTCCAAAGCCCTCTGGGAATTCGGCGAATCCCTGATGCGGAAAAACATTGAAAAAGGAGATATTAAGGAGTGAATGACCATGCAGGAATCGGAAGAACTGTTGCAGGAACGCTTGTCCCTTGCAATGGAACGCATTGCCGGAATCGCACAGGAAGCACAGGTTCCGGCGCCCTATGCAGACTATTTCCAAAAAACGGCCGCGTTTCTGCTGCTGATGGAGCAGACCGCCAAAGCAGCCGCGGACGGATCCATGGAAGCCTATACGCTGGAACAGTGGCAGGACCATAACCATGCCCTGTACGAGGACATTTTACCGGAAAACTACGAAAAAAGCTACGCCAATCCGGACTACGCGGTGAAAACCCTGGGCGAAGTCCACGGCCGGATTTTGAGCTTCCTGTATGCGGAGCTGCGCGGAATAATCGTCTACGCTTACGAACAGCGCCTGGAAGACATGACTATTTTAGCGGAGCTTTTTATTGAAATCTATAACAGCTTCGAGGAAGAAGAGCTTCCCTCTTACAAGCAGATCCAGCAGATCGTCTACTGGTTCGTCAGCGATAACAGCGACCTGACCGTGACCCGAAGAGTCCGGGAATTCCTGGACCCGGAACTGGATTTCGCGGCAAGGATCATTCTGAACGAAGATTTAAACGACTTGCGCTACCTCTATAAATACGGCGAATACATTTCCGAAAACGAACTGGCCATGGCACGTCATATGAACAGCCTTCCCCAGGAAACCATCGACCTGATGGCCGACACCTACACCGAAGGCTTCCGCATCGGTTTCGAAAACGCCGGAAAGCCCCTGCACAAAAAGAAAAGCGTGAACCTCCGCTACGTCCTGGGCTTCGAGCGGATGATGAAAAAAGCCATCCGGAATTTTGAGGCAATGGGCTTAAAACCCGTCATTTACCGCTCCGCCGTCTCCAGCATCACGAAGCGCCAGGCCTTTAAAAACGGCTACTACGGCGGAAATCCGAACAAACAGTACGATTACGACCACAAGGCGGACGAAGCCATTTACTTCGATAAGCCCTTTATGCAGCGGAAACTCGGCGTGATGCGCACCGCCTATGAGACGTATAAAGACCTTGCGGCTGTCCATGCGGGCCCGGCCGTCCTGGAAATTTTCGGGGAAACGCCCTTTGCCCCCCAGATTAAGGAGTCCGCTTACCGCCTGTCCGAAAAGCAGCAGAAGCTTTCCGTGGCTTACGACAGCGAGGCCTCCCAGATCAGTAAAAAATACATCCTTCCCCAGGAGCGGAGCTTTACGATCATTGCCTTCCCGGTGCCGGAGATCGGCCCGAAATTCCCGGAAATCTTTAACGAGACGATCCGGATCAACACCCTGGATTATAAGCTCTACCAGACCATCCAGCAGAAAATCATCGACACGCTGGACACCGGCGTGGCCGTGCATATCCAGGGAAAGGATGGAAATCAGACCGATCTGACCGTCCGGCTGCACGAGCTTTCCGATCCGGCAAAGGAGACGATTTTCGAAAACTGCGTTGCGGATGTGAACATTCCGGTAGGAGAAGTGTTTACCTCCCCGATTCTGACCGGGACGAACGGCACGCTTCATGTGACGCAGGTTTATCTGGAGCAGCTTTGCTACCAGAACCTGAAGCTGGTTTTCCGGGACGGAAAAATTGCGGAATACTCCTGCACGAATTTCGGGACAGAAAAAGAAAATCAGGATTATATCCGGGAAAATGTGCTGTTCCATCATGAGACGCTTCCGATGGGCGAGTTTGCGATCGGCACGAACACGACGGCCTACGCGGTGGCTGAAAAGTATCAGATCGGCGAAATGCTTCCGATTCTGATTGCGGAAAAAATGGGCCCGCATTTTGCGGTCGGGGACACCTGCTACAGTTGGGAAGAGGACACGCCCGTTTACAATCCGGACGGAAAAGAGGTCGTAGCGCGGGATAACGAGGTTTCCATCCTCCGAAAAGAAGACGTGGCGAAGGCCTACCTGGGCTGCCATACGGATATCACGATCCCCTACAAGGAACTGGGGCATATCCGGGTGATCCGCGGGGATGGTAGCGAGGTTTCCATTATCGAGGACGGCAGGTTTGTGCTGCCGGGAACCGAAGAACTAAATAAACCCTTGGATTAAAAAAAAGCCCGCTGCCAGAGTCCGCCCCGGTTCTGCCGCAGCGGGTTTTCGCGTAATACCGCGCCAGCGCCGTGTCTGGAAAAGGAAAGCCTATGGGGCGCAATGAGCTGGATGCAAATGTCTCTGGGGCGGAACACTGAAGGCGCGCGGCAAACATGGCATAAGGAGGGACGCCATGAAAAAACTAAAAGGCTATCTGGACAATCACCTGGCAGGCGACCTGCTGGCCGCCTTCGACGAACAGGATCTGTGCGTCAGCTACAGCGAAGACTACCGCAAAGAAGAACTCTGCCAGGTACATAATTCCTGCGAACTGCTCTTCGTGGAAAGCGGAGAGGCCGATTACCAGATTAATGAAGAAATCTACCACGTCAGCAAAAATACGGTCTTGATCATCGGAGCCACAGACCGCCACCGGTTCTGGTTCACCCAGGTGCCCTACAAGCGCTATGGCTTAAACGTCATGCCGTCCTACTTGCAGACCCTGCCGATCATTGGCGGCTACCTGAACATCTACCAGACCCAGAGCCAGGAGGGCCACAAAAATCTGATGCAGATCGACGGCCCAACCTTCCGGCGGATGGTCGGCATTGTCCGGGAACTCCACGAAGAAGCCCAGGAAGGCGTGGAAGGCCGGGAAACCATGATCTACGCCCTGCTCCTGGAACTGACCATCCTGCTGAAGCGCCTGCTCCACGCCGAAAGCCAGGAACACAGCGAAACCTATAAAATCATGAACGAGATCAAAAATTACATTGACCTGTATTACAAGGAGGATCTAAGTCTGGCGGAATTAAGCCGCCTGTTTTACCTTCAGCCCAACACGATCAGCAAAAACTTCCGAAAAATCTGGGGAAAAAATATCAACCAATACATCCATTCCGTGCGGATCACAAACGCCGTCCGAATCCTGGAGGCCGGGGAAGTCGGCATTACAGAACTGGCCGAGATGGTAGGATACGGGAATGTGAACACCTTTCTGCGCCAATTCCGGGAAAAAATGGACGTCTCGCCCTTACAGTACCGGAAGCGGATGGCGCAGATGATGCAGGAACGGGAGGAGGGAGGAGAAACGTGGGAAAAAACGAAAAATTTCTGAACGACTACAATGAAGAAGACCATTTTAAAGCCTTAAACAACCAGAACGTGTACGTAAGCCACAGCGGCGATTATAAAGACAATCCTATCTACCACGTGCACAACTCCTGTGAGCTGCTCTTTATCGAAGAGGGCCAGGCCGAATACCGCATCGGGAACCAGTATTACGAAATTGGGGCCAACGACGTCCTGATCATCGGCGGCACCGACCCCCACTCCCGAAAATTCAAAAAAGTGCCCTGTCTGCGCTACGGCCTCACGGTCATGCCCGCCTACCTGCAAAACCTGCCGATCATCAACGGCTACATGAACGTCTACCGCACCCAGACCCAGGAAGACGCCCAGAAGCTGAAAGGTGTGGACAATGTGGTCTTCCAGCGCATGATCCAGATCCTCTGGCAGCTCAGAGAGGAGACGAAAGAAAACGGTGAAGGCCGGGGCGACCTGGTCTATGCCCTGATCCTGGAACTGACCATTTACCTGAAACGGCTGCTGAACCTGGAAAAACAGGACGTCAGCGGCACCTACAAGATCATGAGCGACGTAAAGAGCTACATTGACTTCCATTACATGGAGGATTTAAGCCTGAACGAACTGAGCCGCCTGTTTTACCTCCAGCCCAACACGATCAGCAAAAATTTCGGAAAGGTCTTCGGGAAAAATGTAAACAGCTACATCAATTCCGTCCGCGTGACCAATGCGGTACGGATTCTGGAAGCCTCCGATGTCAGCATCACCGAGCTCTCCGGAATGGTGGGCTACACCAGCATCAATACTTTCCTGCGCCAGTTCCGGGAGAAAATGGGGGTCTCGCCCCTTCAGTATAAAAAGCGGTTTGAACAGTTCATGGCCGTGCGGGAAACCCAGCATTTGTTCTAATTGTCGGTATTGTTTCTTAAAAAACATCATTTCTCCTGCGTGTGTCAAAAAAATGGTGATTTTTATTATAAAAATGGTGAGAATAATTCTGGAGAGAATGCTATACTACAACCATCAAGATAACCAACAGAGATACAAGAAATCCAGAAAAGCTGCAGCAAAAATTCTTGGAAAACATTGGAAAAACCTGTTGAATTGTGAAAAATCACCATGTTAGGAGGAAACAAAAATGATGAAAAAGAAAATTGCTGTGATGATGGCAGGCGCTATGGCTCTTTCCACACTTCCTCTGGGAGTATGCGCGGAAGAAAGTGGTGAAAAAGTAGAGCTGACGATTATGTGTGCTTACGCAAGTGAGGATCCCCACGGACAGTACGTTTACCAGTACGCAGAAGAATTCATGGCAGAGAACCCGAACGTAAGCGTGGAAGTACAGGCTATCAGCAGTAACGACATTTATACAAAACTTGCAGCAATGGTAACATCCCCGGACGACCTTCCGACCCTGTTCTTCACCAGCGTTGACCAGGCCCCGACCCTGTATGACTTAGGGCTGATGGAAGACCTGAACGGCTATCTGGATGACGAAACCTTAGCCATGTTTGCAGAAGGCATCACCGACGCCTGCACATTGGACGGAACCCTTGCATTCTATCCCATCGACGTACAGCCCTCCGCAATCCTCTACCGCACCGACCGCTTCGAAGAAGCCGGCCTGGAAGTTCCCACCACCTGGGACGAGTTCCTGGAATGCGCGAAAGCATTGACCCTGGATTCCGACGGAGACGGCGAGATCGATCAGTGGGGCTTCTCCATGGTAGGTTCCAACAACAGTTCCGGACAGAGCCGTTTCATGTCCTACCTGTGGAGCAATGGCTGCGACATCATTGCTTATGACGAAGACAACGAAGAATGGGTTCCGGCTCTGGGCGACAACTTTACCGACCTTATGACCTTCTGGACCGATATGAACAATGTACACGGCGTCGTTCCCACCGGTATCACCGAAGTGGACTACGCGACAGCAGCCAACTATTTCGCAATGGGCTACACCAGCATGATGCTCACCGGCAGTAATGCCATCGGCGTCGCTTACGCCAACAACCCTGAACTGGAAGGCAAAATCGGTTCCTTCCCGATTCCTGGTGAAAGCGCCGGAACCATGTTAAACGCAGAAGGCTACGCCGTATGCAGCTACGCCTCCGACGAAGAAAAAGCAGCAGCCGTAGAATTCCTGAAATTCTTCAGCACCCACGATTCTGACCTGATGTTCTGGCAGTCCAGCGGCAAGATCCCGGCTACCGTAGAGGGTGAAAAAGCCGAATACATCACCGGAGACGACTACAAAGGTTATCTGGACACCATCGCAAACGGATGCCTGGAGCCGGTCAACTTCGCAGGGATCAGCGGCCTGAAGAGTATCCTGGGCGACGCTTACGCAGCCGTATTCAGCGGTGAAAAGACCAACGAAGAAGCGGTAGCAACCTTCGAAAGCGCACTGGATGAACTTCTGGAAGATTACAACTAAAACGGATGAAGTGATGCGGACAGGGGGAAGGGAAAGAAACCTTTCCCCTGTTTTTGAAACGCATGCAAAGGAGAGGAGTGTATCTGCATGGCATCTGCAGTAAAGAGAAAGACTTCATCCGGAAAGGTACAGCGCTATAACCGCACCGGATATAAGTTTATTTCCCCGGCGGTCATTATGATGGCTGCACTGATCGTCTACCCCATGCTCTATGGAGTCTACTTAAGCTTTTATAACACAAACCTGGTAAATAAATGGAAATTTGTAGGGCTGAAATATTATATCCAGGCATTTACCCAGTCCGAATTTTACAATTCGGTGTTCTTAACCTTCCTGTTTATGATTCTGGTGGTGGCCGGACATTTTATCGTCGGTTTTATCCTGGCTTCCATCCTGAATAAAGAATTTTTCGGCCGTACCCTGTTTCGGGTGATCTTCATGCTTCCCTGGCTGTTCCCGGAAACGGTAATCGCCCTTCTGTTCACCTGGATTCTGAATCCGATGTACGGTATTTTCAACAGCATTTTAAAATCCCTGGGAATTATTTCCTCGAACATTTCCTGGCTGGGCTCGGCAAATCTGGCCTTCCCGGCGGTGGTCGTGGTTTGTATCTGGAAAGGGTATCCCATGGTAATGACCATGATCCTGTCCGGCCTGCAGGGCATTTCCAGCGATCTCTACGAAGCGGCCAGAATCGACGGCGCGAACAAATGGCAGCAGTTTCTGCACGTGACCCTGCCGGGGCTGAAACCCGTAATGACGACCACGATCATTCTGGACAGCGTCTGGTGGTTCAAGCAGTACACCCTGGTCTACACGATGACCGGAGGCGGCCCAGGCACGGCGACGAACCTGATCAGCCTGAATATCTACGGAACGGCATTTAATGACCTGCGATTCGGTAAGGCCGCCGCATGGGGAATTATCGTATTCGTCATCTGCTATTTGATCAGCAAAGTATATAGGGTGGTGTTAAGAGATGACTAAGAGTATTCTGAAAACGAAAAAAAGCAGAAAAATTACGGGAAGTATCCTGCGCTACGTGTTTTTGTGCCTGATGGCGTCGCTGATCCTGGTTCCGGTGCTCTGGATGATTTCTACGGCTTTCAAAACTGAGGCGGAAACCTATTCCCCGACTCCGATCTGGATTCCCACCGAAATTTCCCTGGATTCCTTCAAAAAGTTCTGGGGCATCTACAATTTCGGCCAGATGACCTTAAACAGCCTTGTGACCTGTTTAGGCTCCATGATCATCTGTACGGCGTTCTCCTGCCTGGCAGGCTACGGCGTAACCCGTTTTGAATTCAAAGGAAAGAAAACCTTCATGGGATTCCTGTTGGTCACGCAGATGTTCCCAAGCGTTATGCTGGTGGTGCCCTTCTACTCTGTTTTGACGAAGTACCACCTGACCAACTCCCTGCTGGGGCTGGTGATCGTCTACGCGGCGACCAACATTGCCTTCAGCACCTGGATGATGACCTCGTACTTTAAGTCCATTCCGCTGGAACTGGACGAGGCGGCCCGTGTGGACGGGGCATCCAGCTTCACGATCTTCTGGAAAATTATCCTGCCGCTGACCGTTCCCGGCATCGCGGCGGTGGCGATTTTCGTACTGATCAACGGATGGAATGAATACATGTATTCCTCTGTCCTGATCTCCAAAGATTCCTTGAAAACATTGACCGTAGGAATCGTTTCACTGAACACACAGAACCAGGTGCACTGGAACGATATGATGGCCGCGTCCACCGTATCCTGTATTCCGCTGATCATCCTGTTCTTATGTTTCCAAAAATATTTTATCGCCGGTATGACAAGCGGCGCGGTCAAGAGCTGACCGAAGGGAGGAAAAACAAAATGAAATCCATTACAATCCGCGACATCAAAGTATTTGTGACGGCTCCCCACGGAAATAACCTGGTAGTCGTAAAAGTAGAAACTTCGGAACCGGAGTTATACGGTGTGGGATGCGCTACCTTTACCTGGCGCTATAAGGCAGTTGTTACCGCCATTGAAGAGTATCTGCGCCCAATGTTACTGGGACGTTCCGTCCACGACATTGAGGATATCTGGCAGTCCATGATGGGCAGCTCCTACTGGCGGAACGGCCCGGTGCTGAACAATGCCCTTTCCGGCGTGGACGAGGCTCTCTGGGACATTAAAGGAAAACTGGCCGGTATGCCGCTTTACGACCTGTTCGGCGGAAAATGCCGGGAGGGAATCGCCGTTTACCGCCATGCGGACGGGAACTGCATCGAGGAAGTGGAAGAGAAGATCCAGGCTTTCATGGAAGAGGGCTACCGCTATATTCGCTGCCACATGGGAACTTATGGCGGAAATTTCGACGGCTCGATCCAGAAAATGGTTCATCCGGACAATGCGCCCGCAGGCGCTTATTTCCAGAGCCGGGTCTACATGCAGAGCGTCGTGAAGCTTTTCGACCGGATTCGGACGGATATCGGCTGGAACCTGGAAATCATGCATGATATTCACGAGCGTCTGTCCCTGGCGGACACGCTAAGCTTCGTGAAAGAATTGGAGCAGTTTAAGCCGTTCTTCATCGAGGATGCGCTTGCGCCGGATCAGGTAAATTATTTCGAGGTCATCCGGAACCAGACGACCGTTCCGCTGGCCATGGGCGAACTCTTCACCCATCCGCTGGAATGGCGCACCATTGTCCAGAATCAGTGGATTGACTTTATCCGCTGCCATTTAAGCGATATCGGCGGACTGACCCCGGCGAGAAAGCTGGCGGCATTCTGCGAGATGTACCAGGTGCGCACCGCATGGCACGGGCCCAACGACCTGTCGCCGATCGGCATGGCGGCGCAGATGCATCTGGATCTGAACAGCCCGAATTTCGGCATTCAGGAGTTTGCGGGCTTCAATGAGGCCGAGGAAGAGGTCTTCCCAGGCTGCCCGACCGTCCGCAACGGTTATGCGTACCTGAATGACAAGCCGGGAATCGGTGTGGATTTCGACGAAAAAGCGGCGGCGAAGTATCCGGCCATCGACATGGATTTTAGCTGGCTGTTCAGCCGTCTGGAAGATGGAACGGCGGTAAGGCCGTAGAAAGGGGAAATGACGATGACGATTGAAGAAAAACTGGAACAGATGGGACTTTCCCTGCCGCCGGCTCCGGCGAAGGGCGGCGTGTATGCCAGCGTGAAGCCGTTGGGGCAGAACCTTTACTATATTTCCGGCTGCGGCGCCTACATCGACGGGGAAGGCCCTGCCGGGAAACTCGGAAAAGACCTGACCATCGAGGAAGGGCAGGAAGCCGCGAAACGGACGATCCTGAACTATCTTTCCGTGATCAAAGCGCATATCGGCAGCCTGGACAAGGTGAAATCCTTTGTGAAAGTGCTGGTGTTTGTGGCCTGTGAACCGGATTTCTATGAGCAGCCCCAGGTGGCGAACGGAGCGACACAGCTTCTGGTGGATCTGTTCGGGGAAGAGATCGGCGCGCCGTCCCGTTCGGCGATCGGAGCCATTGCATTGCCCGGAAATACGCCGGTGGAGATCGAAGGCATCGTAGAGATGGAAGCGTAAAAACGAAGGAGGGAGTCAAATGGATTTGCTGATTCAGGGCGGGCTGATCGTGGATGGAAGCGGGGAGAAGCCTTTTTACGGGGACGTTGCGGTGGAGCGTGACCGCATCGTGGCCGTGGGGCAAAACCTGGACGCTTCGCAGGCCAGAAGGGTTGTGGATGCCAGGGGGCTTACGGTGACGCCGGGCCTGATCGACGGCCATACCCATTCGGAACTGAGCCTTTTGAAGAACCGGCAGCATCCGAACGCGGTGTACCAGGGGATTTCCACGGTGGTGACCGGTCAGTGCGGGCTGGGCTTTGCGCCGATGCGGCCGGAACAGATGGAGGACTCGATCCGGATCAATTCCGGGATTTTCGGGGATTACCGCCATTACCTGAAACCCTGGCGCACGTTCGGGGAATTTCTGGAGCAGTTGGACGGTTCGGCGGTCAATGTGGCGGCGAACGTTTCCCACAATGCGGTGCGCCAGATGGTGTGCGGTTTCAAGGATAAGGAGATGGATGCGCGTGAGTTGGAGGAGGCCAGGCAGGTAGTTGCCCAGGCTATGGAGGAAGGCGCGGTAGGGCTGTCTGTCGGGCTTTCCTACTATCCGGGCGGTTACAGTAATACGGAGGAACTCGTGGAGCTGTGCAAAGCCGTAAAAGAATATGACGGCCTGTTTTGTGTCCACCAGCGTCTGAATGACGGGCAGGTGCCGCTCTCTCCGGTGGAGGAGAGCGCGGAGGTCGTCCGCAGAACGGGCGTGCGGCTGAATATGCTGCATTACCGCACTGGCGGAACGGAGGATATTCAGACATTGTTCGCGCCTTTTGAGGAGCTGGAAAAGGCCGGGGCGGAGATTTCTTATGAATATTATCCGTATCTGGTGGGCGCGGGGCTTTTGCTGGCGCTGGTGCCCGGCTGGGCCCAGGAGGGCAGCGCGGATGAGATCCTGGGGCGGCTGACGTCTAAGGAGCTGCGGGCGCGCCTGGTAAAGGAAATGGATGAGCGGCATCCGTATTTCTTCGGGGAAGGGCAGACGGCCAGGATCATCCTGACGAAAGACCCGTACAGCGCTTACCTTGGGAAGACGGTGGATGAGGTTGCGGCGGAGCATGGCGAGAGCTTTTCCGAGGCGGTGATCCGGATTTTGGTGGACAATGAACTGGAGGCCGGGTTTGCCGGGATTGAGAACCAGACGCCGGAGCTGAAGGAAAAATTGTACGAAGACCAGTACCGCCTGTTCCTGGATGAGCGCTATACCATTGGGAGTGATACGATTCCGGCAGGGGTGCTCTGCCATCCGCGGGCGTTCGGCTCTTTTTCCAGAATCATTGCAATGATGCGCAGACGGGGAGTTCCCGTGGAATTTATCATCAAAAAGCTGACTTCTATGCCGGCGAAGCTGTACCATCTGGAGGGACGGGGGCTTCTGCGGCCTGGGATGTATGCGGATATCTGCCTGATGGATTATGAGAAGGTGGAGGATCAGGCGACGTTTGAACATTCGAGAAGACGGCCGGAGGGGATGCATTCACTGTATGTGAATGGGCTTCCGGCGATGGAGGACGGCACATTGACCGGAATTTTGGCAGGAAAGGCGGTTCGGAGAGGAAATGATGGGCTTTTATGAAAAACTTGGGATCAAGACGCTGATCAATGCCAGCGAGACGTATACGAACCTGGGCGGTTCCCTGATGGATGCGCGGACGCTTCAGGCCATGCAGGAAGCCGGGGCCGGATTTGTGGATATCCATGAGCTTTTGGACAAGGTGTGTGAACGGGCGGCCGTGCTCACGAAAAATGAGGCGGCGTTCGTGACTTCCGGAGCGGCGGGCGGCGTGATTCTGTCCGCGGCAGCGTGCATGTGCGGGCCGGATGAGGCGAAGCTGGGGCTGCTTCCCCATGCGGAGGAGCTTGCGAAGAATGAGATTCTGCTGTTTGACGGGAAGTTCCGGGAGGAGATCCCATATTGGAGACTGACCGGGCTGACCGGGGCGAAGATCGTGGCGGTGGAGCCAAGTGTGGAAGCGATGCTGGAAGCGGTAAATGAGCGGACGGCAGCGGTGTTCCTGTTCCCGGCGACGTTGTATGAAGAGGGGATTCCCACCTGTGAAGAAGTCATTCCGGCGCTGAAGGAGCGGGGCGTGACAGTGGTAGTGGATGCGGCGGCGCAGCTTCCGCCGCGGTCGAATCTCTGGTATTATACGAAGGAGCTGGGGGCGGATCTGGCAGTGTTCAGCGGCGGGAAGCATATCAAAGGGCCGCAGTCGACCGGTTTGATCGTGGGCCGGAAGGATTTGATTTCGGCCTGCCGGATGGCCGCCAGCCCGAATCCTTACATTGGGCGTGCGTTTAAGACGGGCAAGGAGGAATTGGCCGGGTTTTTGACGGCGCTGGAGATTTTCGTGGAGGAGGAGCCGGAGGATGGGTTCCGGAGGCAGGAGCGGATGCTGAAGAGGCTGGAGGAGCTGCTTTTGGAGGAGCCTTCTTTGAAGACGGCGTTTCGGAGCGAGGGACGGCTTGGGACGTATCAGCCGCTTTTGCTGGTGACGCTGCCGGAGGGGAAGACGGCGGCGGCGTGTAATGCGTTTACCAGGGCTTTGGAGAGGCCGGTGGATGTGGGAGTTTATGCGCCGGAGTTTCGGATGCCGGAGAATGTGATGTTTTTGAATGCTTATAATTTGAAGGAAGAGGAAGTGGAGAGCGTCGCGGAGGCGGTGCTGGAATATTTGAGAAGTTAGGAAGCAGTTAGTGAAACGGGCGGAATGCGTAAGAGGTGTTCCGGCCCGTTTTTTGCGCTTTTTAAACAAAGCCTGGGCGGTTTCGTTCAGCAAAAACGGGAAAAAGTGGTCTGCCTTCCGCAATGTGATAAGCGGCGACTGTTAGTATTATATCAAGGCGATGCCATGCACGGACAGCGGGAAGGGCAGGCGGCCGGAAGGCTGCCTGTTTGCGTGCAAAGCAAAGCGTCCGGCGTGGAGCCGGATGCTTTGTGAAAAGCCGGGCAGAGAGAAAACGTACCTAATCGTTTGGACTGCGCAGGGCATCCTGCTTTTCTCGGATCAGTTTTGCGAGTTTTTCCAGAACTTCCGGGTCTTCTTCCTCCTGGATGAGCTGGGAGACAAGGCCCAGCGTGGAGACCTGATTGGCCCGGATCTGGTTTACCATATATGTATCGCGGGTCACCAGGGCCTCGTAGGAACGGGTCAGGACGGTACCGCTGTATACGATATCGGAAATTTTGATGTAAGATTTATTCAGCAGCTTTTTGAGCGTTGCCTGAACGGTGTTAATGCTCAGTTCGGAATTGATCTGGACGATTTCGGACGCGATCAGGGGTTTGTCAGAGTCCCAGAACGTATTCATAATGTCCAGTTCCCGATTACTGAGCGGGTGTTTCGTGCCTGCCATAATGTCACCTCCGGGAATTTCGTACCAGTTTATTATATTATGCGGAAGGGGGGACGTCAAGAAAGAAAAAATTTCCAGGCATTTGTATGTTGACAATAAAAATGAAATTTTTTCGAAAAATTTTTATGTTGATTTTTCTGTGAATGAGAAATACAATATTCCCAAGGAAGCGATACGATGTATCATTATGACGGAAACGATATAATGCAAAATTATTAACATATATTATAATGTGATAGATTATAATTGCCCAAAGCCATGATAAAGGGCATCTATATTTAATAACTGCATATTATCCAAATACCGAACAATGGGAAAATGATTTTAAAACAAGAAAGGGGCGTTGATTATGCTGTGTATGGAGTGCGGAGGAACCGCAGAAAAGGGATATACAACAGATGTCACCGATTTGGAGAATTGCCTTGTAATTATCCGTAATGTGCCTTGTTATAAATGCCTGGAATGTAACGAGGTGATCTATACTGCCGATGTTGTTCAACGGTTAGAAAAGATTGTTGAAATGGCTAAAAAATTTATGCAGGAAGTTTCAATTATCGACTATGCAAAAGTAGCATAAATAGGATTGACAGGAAAGACGTCAGAAATGGCGGAGGCAGATAGGCCAAACAAAGTGCCTATTTGGGACAGGAATTACTTTCGAAGTTTAATGTAGACTTTTGAACCTTTTTATAGTATTATATAGAACTGATGAACTATAATGCCAAAAGTGGATAGCGGCTATGTAATTTCAGAACGAGCACGGAATATGTGAAAACGCGGGCATAGAACGGTTTCGAGGCACGCTTTAAGGATATTGAAGCTGGGAAGAAATGTCAGCGATAGAAGAGTTCTTGAACGTGGTGTAGTTATTGATGCAGTAAAAATTCAAACGAGTTTAATAGATGCTCAAGACTGCGTAAAATCAAGCGTTTTTGAAGGAGGATAAAATTATGACCAAAGTAGGAATTGTAATGGGCAGCGACTCAGACATGCCCGTTATGGCAAAAGCAGCAGATATCCTGGAAAAACTGGGTGTCGAATACGAGATGACCATCATCTCCGCCCACCGCGAGCCGGACGTATTTTTCGAATATGCAAAGTCCGCCGAATCCAAAGGCTGGAAAGTGATCATCGCCGGCGCCGGCATGGCGGCCCACCTGCCGGGCATGTGCGCAGCGATCTTCCCGATGCCGGTCATCGGGGTTCCCATGCACACCACCTCCCTGGGCGGCCGGGATTCCCTTTACTCGATCGTACAGATGCCCTCCGGCATTCCGGTAGCCACCGTAGCGATTAACGGCGGCGCGAACGCAGGCCTTCTGGCGGCGAAGATCCTGGCTACGTCCGATCCGGAGCTGTTAGAGCGCCTGAAAGCCTACTCCGCAGACTTAAAGAGCCAGGTAGAGGCCAAGGCGGAGCGTCTGGCAGAAGTTGGTTATAAAGAATACATGAAAAAATAACAGGAAGAGAAAAACACTCGATTAGGAGGAGAGTCATGGATTACAAAAAAGCAGGCGTAGATATCGAAGCAGGCTATCAATCAGTCGAACTTATGAAAGAACACATCAAAAAGACCATGCGGCCGGAAGTACTGACCAATATCGGCGGTTTCTCCGGAGCCTTTTCCATGGAAAGCTTCAAAAACATGGAGCACCCCACCCTGGTATCCGGCACCGACGGCGTCGGCACGAAACTGAAGCTTGCCTTCATCCTGGACAAGCATGATACCGTCGGCATCGACTGCGTCGCCATGTGTGTGAACGACATTGCATGCGCCGGAGGCGAGCCCCTGTTCTTCCTGGACTATATCGCATGCGGAAAGAACTATCCGGAAAAGATCGCCACCATCGTAAGCGGCGTAGCGGAAGGCTGCGTGCAGTCCAGTGCGGCCTTAATCGGCGGGGAAACCGCGGAAATGCCCGGCTTCTACCCGGAAGACGAATACGACCTGGCCGGTTTCGCCGTAGGCGTCGTCGATGAAAAAGACCTGATCACCGGAAAAGACATCAAACCGGGCGATACCCTGATCGGAATCGCTTCTTCCGGCGTTCACAGCAATGGGTTCTCCCTGGTAAGAAAAGTCTTCCAGATGGACAAAGAAACCCTGAACACCTACCACGAAGAACTCGGCAAAACCCTTGGGGAAGCCCTGCTGGCTCCCACGAAGATTTATGTGAAGACGATGCGCTCGATCAAAGAAGCAGGCGTGCGCGTGAAAGGCTGCAGCCACATCACCGGCGGCGGCTTCTACGAGAACGTTCCCCGTATGCTCCCGGAAGGCGTAACCGCCGTCATTAAAAAAGACAGCTACGAAGTTCCGGCCATCTTCAAAATGCTTGCAAGGGAAGGCCAGATCGAAGAAAAAATGATGTATAACACCTACAATATGGGAATCGGCCTGGTCATCGCCGTAGATCCGGCAGACGCGGACAAAGCCATGGAAGCAGTTAAAGCCGCCGGCGAAACGCCCTACGTCATCGGCCAGATCGAAGCCGGAGAAAAAGGAGTTACCTTATGTTAAAACTGGCAGTCCTGGTTTCCGGAGGCGGGACGAATTTGCAGGCCATCCTGGACGCCATTGCATCCGGAGCCATCACAAACGCGGAAATTTCCGTCGTCATCAGCAATAACCGCAGCGCCTACGCCCTAGAACGCGCGAAACAGCACGGCATCGAAGCCCTGTGCATTTCCCCGAAAGACTACGAAAGCCGGGACGCCTTTAACGAGGCCCTCCTGGCCAAGATCCAGTCCTACGGCGTCGATCTCATTGTACTGGCGGGTTGTCTGGTCGTGATCCCGGAAATCATGGTAAACGCCTACCCGAATAAAATTATCAATATCCACCCGGCCCTGATCCCGTCCTTCTGCGGGACCGGCTACTATGGGCTGAAAGTGCACGAAGGCGTCCTAGCCCGCGGCGTAAAAGTCACAGGCGCTACCGTCCATTTCGTGGACGCAGGGACCGACACCGGCCCCATTATCCTTCAGAAAGCCGTGGAAGTCAAAGAAGGGGACACCCCGGAAATCCTCCAGCGGCGCGTGATGGAAGAAGCCGAATGGAAGATCCTGCCGCGGGCCATCGACCTGATCGTGAACGGAAGAGTCCGCGTGGAGAATCACATTGCCCATATTTTGGAAGCATAACGGAAAGGAGCCGTTTTCTGTATGAAGATTTTGATTGTTGGCAGCGGCGGAAGAGAGCACGCCATTGCCTGGAAGATTGCGCAGAGCCCTCTGGCAGAAAAAATCTACTGCGCCCCCGGAAACGCGGGGATTGAAGAATACGCCGAATGCGTAAATATCGGCGCGATGGAATTCGAAAAACTGGTCGCCTTCGCGAAAGAAAAAGAAATCGACCTGACCGTCATCGGCATGGACGATCCTTTAGTAGGCGGCGTTGTGGACGCCTTCGAGGCGGCGGGACTGCGGGTCTTCGGGCCGCGCAAAAATGCGGCGATCCTGGAAGGCTCCAAAGCATTTTCCAAAGAACTGATGAAAAAATACCACATCCCGACCGCAGCCTACGAAACCTTTGACGATCCGGCAAAGGCCCTCGCCTATCTGGAAACGGCGAAAATGCCCATCGTCTTAAAAGCCGACGGCCTCGCCCTGGGAAAAGGCGTCCTGATCTGCCAGAACCTGGAAGAAGCCAGGGCCGGCGTCAAAGAAATCATGGAAGACAAGAAGTTCGGTTCCGCGGGAAATCAGATGGTCATCGAGGAATTTATGACCGGACGCGAAGTCTCCGTCCTCTCCTTTGTGGACGGGAAAACCATCAAGATCATGACCTCCGCACAGGATCATAAACGCGCCGGAGACGGGGATACCGGGTTAAACACCGGAGGAATGGGGACGTTTTCTCCCAGTCCCTTCTACACTCCCCAGGTGGATGCATTCTGTAAACAATACATTTATCAGGCCACGGTAGACGCCATGGCCAAAGAAGGCAGACCCTTCAAAGGAATCATTTTCTTCGGGCTGATGCTGACGGAGGAAGGGCCAAAGGTTCTGGAATACAACGCGCGCTTTGGGGATCCGGAAACCCAGGTGGTGCTTCCACGGATGAAAAACGACATTGTGGAAGTATTTGAGGCGTGCATCGATGGCACATTGGATCAGATCGACCTTCAGTTTGAGGACAACGCCGCAGTCTGCGTCGTAATGGCGAGCCAGGGTTATCCGGTGAAGTACGAAAAAGGCTTTGCGATCAAAGGCCTGGAGCAGTTCAAAGACAAAGAAGGTTATTATGTATTCCACGCAGGAACGAAAAAGGCGGAAGCCGGCATTGTGACAAACGGCGGCCGTGTCCTTGGCGTGACTGCAAAAGGAGAAAACCTGAAAGCGGCCCGTGCCAATGCTTACGAGGCGGTGAAATGGATCGCGTTCGAGAATGCGTTCTATCGCCACGACATTGGAAAGGCAATCGACGAGGTATAAAAAGCGAAAGACAAGAGGTATATTATGAAAAAAAGAAAGAATACCTGGAAATGCGGACTGATCCTGGGAATCCTTCTGGTCTGGATCTGCGGCCTGCAGGTATTTGCGGAAGGACTGTCCGGAGATAACTCCCTGTATACGCTGGGAATTGAAAACGGTACGGTAGAACCCGAATTCTATTATTCTACGGTAGAATATACCGTTACGGTATCGCCGGGAACCACGGAGCTGATATTAAACCCGGTGTGTTCGAATTCGAATGCACAGATTGTCAGCATTGACGGAACCACTCTGGACAACGGAAGCGGCACCGTGACCATCACCGTAGAGGCCCAGAACGGCGTGCAGGCGGTCTACACCCTGCATGTCCAGCCAGACCCTACCGCAGAGACGGAAGCGCCTACGGAACCCCAGACGGAAGCGCCCCAGACGGAACCGGAAACCGAGGATGCGACGATCACGTTTCTGACCGGCCAGGTTTCGCAGTTCCGGGAAAAACTGGATTTTTCCATGAAAGTGATTTACGGCCTGATCGCATTGGCCGTACTCCTGATGTTTGTATCCATTAACCTGATCCTGAAAAACCGCGACTTAAAGGACGACCTGCGGGATGCGGAGGATCGCCTGGATCTCCAGACGAATGAGTTCGCGCGGAAAGAAAAAATGATGGATACGGATAATTATTACGCGCCGGTGCAGCAGACGGCCCAGCCGGAAAAAGAACCGAAGGCGGCAAAGGGCAGCCGTAAGAAAGCGAAAGCCCAGGCAGCCCCCGAAGAGGAAGCGCCCGCAGAGGAAGCCCCCGCGCCGACGCCCGCTCCGGCCCCGGCCCCTAAGGCGGAAGAACCGGTGAAACCCGTTTCAGATGAACCGGAAGCGCCCGCCGAAGAGGCGGCAGCCAACCCGGAGGAGGAAGACGTGGACGTCACCATGGTTGAACTGTAAGGTACGAAAGAAAAAGGATGTTCCGGGCAGGAATGTCCTTTTTTTAGGAAACAGATTCCGGTTGACAAATTGCGCCTTCTGTTATAATATTTATATAACAAAAGTTCAGAGGATGAAGGTGTAAGAGATGATCATAAAAATAGATTTCCAGAGCGAAGAAGCGCTCTATATCCAGCTTCGGAACCAGATCATTCTGGGCGTGGCCACCTGTATGATCCAGGAAGGGGATGCGCTTCCCTCGGTACGCCAGCTTGCGGAGGATATCGGGATAAATATGCACACCGTGAATAAAGCCTACGCGCTGCTGCGCCAGGAAGGCATCCTGACCATCGACCGGAGACGGGGCGCGATCATTGCCCTGGATCGGGATAAGATCCAGGCCAAGGCCGAGATGAAGCAGCAGCTTCGGGTACTCCTCGCCAAAGCCTGCTGTAAGAACATTTCCTGTCAGGAAGTGCATGACATGGTAGACGAGATCTACGAAGAATACGGGCTGTAAGCTCACAGGAATAAAAACAACCAGGAGGACTACAAAAATGCAGGAGCATTTTACAAAAAATGCCCGCACCGCGCTGGATTTGGCCGCGAAAGCCGCCAAGCGCTGCGGGCACAGTTATATCGGTTCCGAGCACCTGCTTCTGGGACTTTTGGAGGAAGGCCAGGGAACGGCCGCCATCGTCCTGACTGAAGCCGGTGTGGAGGAAGAAAAAGTCGTTGAGCTGATCTCCCAGCTCATCGCCCCCACCGACAGCGTCCTGACCGCATCCAGAGAAGGCTACACCCCCAGGGCGGAGGCCATCTTGGAAAACAGCGTCCGGGAAGCCGGGGAATTTCATATGGAGGAGGCAGGCACTGAGCACATCCTCCTTACGATCCTGAAAGATTCCGACTGTGTGGCAGCCAGACTGCTCCACACCATGGGAGTGAATCTCCAGAAGCTCTACATGGCGATCCTGGACACCATGGGAATCGAAGAAAGCATGTATAAAGAACTGGCCATGCACGCCCGGAATAACCGGAATCCCCAGGGATCTACCGCCACTCTGGATCAGTACAGCCGGGATCTGACCGCTCTGGCCATGGAAGGGGAGCTGGACCCGGTGGTGGGCCGCGAGGCCGAGATCGAGCGCCTGCTTCAGATTCTGAGCCGCCGGACGAAGAATAACCCCTGCCTGATCGGCGAACCCGGCGTCGGGAAGACTGCTATCGTCGAAGGACTGGCTCAGCGGATCGTCCTGGGGGCTGTTCCCCGCACGATGCAGGGAAAACGCGTCGTCACCCTGGATTTGGCCAGCATGGTCGCCGGATCGAAATACCGCGGCGAATTTGAAGAGCGTATTAAGCGCGTGATCCAGGAAGTCATGGACAGCCGGGATATCCTGCTGTTTATCGACGAGCTGCATACGATTATCGGAGCCGGAGGCGCGGAAGGGGCGATGGATGCCTCGAATATCTTAAAGCCTTCCCTGGCCCGCGGAGAGATCCAGCTCATCGGAGCTACGACCATTGAAGAATACCGGAAATATATCGAGAAAGACCCGGCCTTAGAGCGCCGGTTCCAGCCGGTCACCGTCGAAGAACCCACGAAAGAGGAGACGGTCGCTATCCTGGAAGGCCTGCGCCCCCGCTACGAGAAGCATCACGGCGTCACCATTACGGACGAAGCCCTGGAAGCAGCCGTAAACCTGTCCGAGCGCTACATTAACGACCGTTACCTGCCGGACAAGGCCATCGACCTGATTGACGAAGCCTCCTCCAGAAAACAGCTCATGGGCTACCAGATGCCCAAAAGCCTGGAGGAACTCCAGAAAAAGACCGAGGAGCTGGCCGAGGCGAAAGAAGCGGCCGTTCTGGCCGGAGACTTTGAAAAAGCGGCGGCCCTTCGGGACGAGCAGGCGGCAGCCCGGAAGAAATTCACGGACATGCAGCAGCGTTTTCAAAAGAAGCTGGGCGCTGCGAAGCCCCAGGTTGGGGAGTCCGACATTGCAGCCGTCGTCTCCGCTTGGACGAAGATTCCGGTGCAGCGCCTGGAAGAAAAAGAGGCGAAGCGTCTCCTGCGGCTTGAGCAGACCCTTCACAAGCGGGTGGTGGGCCAGGACGAGGCTGTCCGTGCCGTGGCGAAGGCCATTAAACGAGGCCGTGTCGGCTTAAAAGACCCGAAGCGTCCCATCGGCTCCTTCCTGTTTTTAGGCCCCACCGGCGTCGGAAAGACCGAACTCTCCAAGGCCCTGGCGGAAGTGGTCTTTGGCAGCGAGCAGGCTATGATCCGGGTCGACATGTCCGAATATATGGAGAAGCACAGCGTCTCCAAGCTGGTAGGTTCCCCGCCAGGCTACGTAGGCTATGAGGAAGGCGGCCAGTTAAGCGAGAAAGTCCGCCGGAACCCCTACTCGGTGATCCTCTTCGACGAGGTCGAAAAGGCCCATCCGGACGTGTTTAACATCCTGCTTCAGGTATTGGACGACGGTCACATCACCGACGCCCAGGGACGGAAAGTGGATTTCAAGAACACGATCCTGATCATGACCTCAAACGCAGGCGCGCAGAACATTGTCACCCCGAAAAAACTGGGCTTTGCCGCCGTCGACGACGAAAAGCAGAATTACGAAATCATGAAAAATGGCGTGATGGAAGAAGTCCGCCGCCTGTTCAAGCCGGAATTTTTAAACCGCATCGACGAGATCATGGTCTTCCATTCCCTGAATAAAGACCACGTGAAGAAGATTGCCGGAATCCTGCTGCGCGACTTCGAAAAACGCTGCAAAGAACAGATGGACATCACCCTGGAAGTCCACGAAAACGCCAAAGCGCTGATCGCCGAAGCGGGATTCGATGAAAAATACGGCGCGCGGCCCTTAAAGCGCGCGATCCAGACCCAGATCGAAGACGCCCTTGCAGAAGAGATTCTGGCAGGCCGTATCCAGTCCGGCGATACCGTAGGCGTGGGAACCGCGAAAAAACAAATAAAATTTTCTGTAAAAAAAGATAAAAAACTGGAAAATCAAGAGGCTTTGTGTTAAAATTGAGTAACTGAAGAAACAGTTTGGGAGCTTTTGGAAAAAACTCCCAAAAAGCAGGATAAGAATACACAAGGATACTAGGAGGGCACTCACAATGTCAGTTGTCAGTGAATTAATCCGTATTGAAGCGGATGGAACCATCAGTTTTGGAAACTACGAACTCGCGAAAAAGACAAAGCTTCAGGATTTTGAATACGAAGGCGATCTCTATAAAGTAAAAACGTTTAAGGAGATCACGAAGCTGGAGAAGAACGGCATGTTCGTCTACGAATCCGTACCGGGAACCGCCGTAAATCACATGGTAGTGACCGAAAACGGCATGGCGTTCCAGGTAGAAGGCCCTACGGACGCGCAGGTGACTGTTGAGCTGGAAGAAGACACCGACTATAAGATTTTCATCGACGGGAAAGAAGCGGGCCAGATGAAAACGAATCTGGGCGGGAAGCTGGTGATTGGCGTCGAACTGGACAGCGCGGACAAGGCCGATATTAAAATTGAAAAACTGTAAGAAGAGAGGCCGCATTTTGCGGCTTCTTTTACTTTATAGAAAATACCACTTCGTGATAAAATGTACCACGTTGCTTCTATAAAGTAAAAGCCCTCCGGGGGATGCACACAGATGCGCGAAGAAGATTTTGCCTTCGGCAAACGCATCTGGCGCGAAAAAGTGTGCTTCCGAGACGATAGAGGGCGTAAGGATACTATTCAGACAGTCCCTGAGCACTTAGCTGCTCAGGGACGTAAGAACATGACTCAGGTGTGAGCAGGCTCTTTTGCGAAGCAAAACCTAAAATGAGCCTGCGAGTCGTTACTGGAACGAGGTACGAGTGAACAGTAACGGCGTAAGGATGTGCGAAGCACACTTTTTATTAAAAAAGGAGGACTCCATGGCAAAAGGAAAAACCACTGTCTTTTTCTGCCAGAACTGCGGCTTCGAGTCCGCGAAATGGATGGGCCAGTGCCCGTCCTGTAAAGAATGGAACAGTTTCGTCGAAGAACCCGCTGCGAAAACATCCGGCGGAGCCAAGGCTACCGTCCGCCGCATCGAAGCCCCGGCGCCCGTAAAGCTCTCCGGGATCGCCGCGGAATCGAACCTCCGCGTCAGCACCCAGATGAAAGAGCTGGACCGCGTCCTGGGCGGCGGAATCGTCCCCGGCTCCCTGGTCCTGGTAGGGGGCGACCCCGGCATCGGAAAGTCGACATTGCTTCTGCAAGTCTGTAAGAAACTGGCGGACACCGGGAAAAAAATCCTCTACATTTCCGGAGAGGAATCCCTTCAGCAGATCAAGCTCCGGGCGAAGCGGCTGGGGGAAGCCGGCGGAGACATGCTCCTTCTGTGCGAAACCGACCTGGACAATATCCGCGAAACCATCAGCAGCGTGAAGCCGGACATGGTAGTGGTAGACTCCATCCAGACCATGTATAACCAGGAGCTTTCCGCGGCCCCCGGAAGCGTCTCCCAGGTGCGGGAAGCCACGGCCGTGCTGATGCAGATCGCAAAAGGCTCCGGAATCACGATTTTTATCGTGGGCCATGTGACGAAAGAAGGCGTGGTAGCGGGTCCCAGAGTCCTGGAACATATGGTGGATACGGTGCTCTATTTTGAAGGCGACCGCCATGCGTCTTATCGGATTTTGCGGGCGGTGAAAAACCGCTTCGGCTCCACAAACGAGATCGGCGTCTTCGAAATGCATGAAAGCGGCCTGGAGGAAGTGGCGAACCCGTCCGAATACATGTTAAGCGGGAAGCCGGAAGGGGCCTCCGGTTCCATTGTGGCCTGCTCCATGGAGGGGACGCGCCCGATCCTGATCGAGATCCAGGCCCTGGTCTGTAAGAGCAATCTTGCGATGCCCCGCAGAACCGCCGCTGGAACCGACTATAACCGCGTGAACCTCCTGATGGCCGTGCTGGAAAAGCGGCTGGGCCTGCATTTGTCGGCCTATGACGCTTATGTAAACATTGCGGGGGGAATCCGAATGAATGAACCGGCCATTGATCTGGGAATTGTGCTTGCGCTGGTATCCAGTTACCGGGATATTGCGGTGGATGAGAAGACGATTGCCTTTGGCGAAGTGGGGCTAAGCGGGGAAGTCAGGGCGGTGAGCATGGCTGCCCAGCGGGTGGCGGAGGCGAAAAAACTGGGATTTGAGACCGTGATCCTGCCGAAGGTATCCCTGAAAGGCATGAAGGAACAGCCGGGAATCCGCTTCATTGGGGTGAATACCCTGCGGGATGCGGTGGCCTTTCTGATGAATTCTTAAGGATAATTTAGAAAAAATTTATTGAAGGATCCGCTGTTTCGTGGTGTAATAGAAAAGAGAATTATTGCAGAGGAGGTTTTATTATGAAGAAACATACAAAGCGATTCAGCCGCCGTGCCGCGGCACTCTGCCTGGCAGTCCTGGCCTGTTCCGGGATGACCGTATCCGCGCAGGGAACCGGGGAAACGTTCCGGCAGGTGACAGCCGATACAGAAGCGGACGAGTCCGGGGAGATTACGCTGACCCTCGAAGAGATCATCGAAGCGAATACCGGTATTGAAAAGATCCTGGGAGATTCGGAGATGATCGGCATCACCGAAGTTCAGTACAGCCTGACAGGGGTTCAGACCAATTCTGCGCAGTATGCCATAACCAGAGATGGGGACAGCTACGCGATTGCTTATATTGGAAGCGACTATATTATGACTCTAAAAAACGGAAGCGCCTGGATTCAGTATGCGGACGGGACGAAAGAGGCGCGCGCCGTAGATCCGGCCCAGTACGCGGCCCAGATGGAGCAGGTGATCAATATGGCTCCGATCAGCTATTCCGCCACCGAAGAATTCACAGCCCAGGTGGAGAAAGACGGGAAAATCTATATCCAGAGCGAAGACGCGGCCGATGACGACTCCGTAGACGGAAACATGGCCTGCTTCTACTATGTTCTGGACGCGGACACCCTGCAGGCAGAGCAGATTATCAAAAGCATCCGCGACGAGAACGGAAACGAGACGAAAGTCCTGCAAACCACTATCGAATACGCGAACTGATCCGAAAAGCACAAGGCCCGGAACGCACGAACATGCGCACCGGGCCTTTTTAACCTTCCGCTTCCGGTTTCTCCGCCAAAACTTTAATCGAAGAAACATATTCCGAAGGCGTCATCCCCGAAATCTTTTTAAACTGCCTGGAAAAATAGTGCACGGAAGTATAGCCCAGCGTGTCCGAAATCTGCGTAAAATTCAGTTTATTGTCCCGCATAAGCTGCTTCGCCGCCTCAATCTTCATCCGGGAAAACTGGTCGATCACACCGCACCCATGCCGCTCCCGGAATAACTTCTGCAAATGAGAGCGCCCGATCAGATTGTCATGGCAGATTTTATCAATGGTCAGCTTGTCGTAAAGATGCTGTTCCAGATATTGATAAACGCCATGGTAGAGCACCGTATCGCGTCCCCTGGGACGGGGCAGGGCCGCCGGACTCCGGAAAGGGACCGCGCTGTAGCGGCGCAGCAGGCGGATCAGCAGCTCCTCCAGATGAATCCGGATCAATTGCTCTGAACCCACCGGAATTTCCGCATTCCGCGTCATTTCCTTCAGATAGGGATCATCCAGCTTACAGGAAAACGTCTGGACGGCATCCTGAAGAATCTGAGCCAGAAGCATCCGCTCCGTCTCCGTAACCGTCAGCACCTTATCGCAGAAAAAATTCATGGCAGGAGAGAGACAGTAAAAAGAAACCACCACCAGATTCGGGGCAATGACCCCGTTAGCCTTCAGGCTGTGAAACTCATTCGGTTTATGGAAAATAATCTCATCTTTCTTCAGGACATACTTCCGGGAATCGGCCATGACCTCCACTTCGCCCTTGTCCACACAGAGAAATTCCCAGAAATTATGGGATTCCCCTTCAAAAATAAAATCACTCATATATTCAAAATAGTGGATCGTCACAATCCGGCTAATCTCAATTTCAGAAGCTAATGTGACACTCCGATAATCCATAACTCCACCTCCTAGAAATTATATTAAAGCTTTTTCTACAAAAAAGCAACGAAAAACAGAAAGAAAACCGTACTGTTTTTAAAAGATTCGGATATTTTTACGAAAACCATTGTTAAAATATCTAAAAAGAAAAGGGAAAAATCAGCAGATTCTGATTGATTTTTCAATAAAAAAATAGATTGTACAAAAATAGACGCTGATTGTGTAAATCATTCTGGACAGAAGTTGCTATAATGAACTTATCGAAAAGAAAGCGGCTCACGCTTTTGTCAGCCAAATTTCAGAAGGAGGAAAAGAATGAGAAAACGTGTTTTGAGTGTTGCATTATCCTTGACAATGGTAGCAGGTGTATTTGCAGGAACCGCCCTCAGCGCATCTGCGGAAGGCAAGATTACCTACTGGTCCATGTGGGAATCCACCGAGCCCCAGGGACAGGCCATTCAGGAAGCCGTTGATGCCTACAGCGCAGAGACCGGCGTAGAAGTAGACCTTCAGTTCAAAGGACGTACCGGTATCCGCGAAGGCCTGCAGGCTGCTCTGGATGCAGGAACCGAGATCGACCTGTTTGACGAAGACATTGACCGCGTAAATAAAACCTGGGGAGATTACCTGCTGGATCTGGAAGAGATGGCAGCAGCAGCCGATTACGAATCCACAGCCATTTCCGGACTGATCAGCGCATGCCGGGAAGTGGGCGGCGGCACCCTGAAATCGATCCCGTATCAGCCGAATGTTTTCGCATTCTTCTACAATAAAGCGATCTTCGAAGAAGCAGGCGTTGAAGCCGTCCCGACCACCTGGGACGAATTCCTGGATACCTGCCAGAAGATCCAGGATGCAGGCTATACGCCGATCACCTGTGACGATGCTTACATCACCTGTATGTTCGGTTATCACCTGGGCCGTCTCATCGGCGAAGAAGGCGTGACCAGAGTCGTGGAAAACGGCGAATGGGCGGAAGAACCCGCTGTCCTTCAGATGGCGCAGGCCTATGAAGAACTGGCCACGAAAGGCTACTTCTCCGAAATGATCGAAGGAAACGTATGGCCCGCAGGACAGAACACAGAGCTGGCCCTTGGCACCGCAGCCATGTACCTGAACGGCTCCTGGCTTCCCAACGAAGTAAAGGAAATGGCCGGCGACGACTTCCAGTGGGGATGCTTTAATTACCCGGCAGTCGAGGGCGGCGTGACCGGAACGGAAGCGGCGAACTACGGCGCACAGGTATACGCGATCAATAAAGACTCCAAGAACCCCCAGGCAGCCTTTGACCTGATCTGCTACATCACCAAAGGCGAATACGACCAGAAGCTTTCCGAAATGTCCATCGGTATCCCGGCAGACACCACGAACGGCGAATGGCCGGCCCTGCTTGCAGACGTGAAGCCGGTTATGGACAGCCTGAGCACACGTTTCTCCTGGGCGGTAAACTGCGAAGCAAACGCGAATATTACGCCGGTTCTGAAAGAGAATATGCTGAAGCTCTGCGGCGGTTCCATCACAGCACAGGAATTTGTTGACAATATGGAGGCAGCTTCCTGATCAAACGGATATCCCAAAGGGGTGGCATCGTACAAACGCTGCCACTCCTTTTTCAGTGAGCTGGCAAGGAGCTTTTGCAAAGGAGATAGGAAAATGAAGAAAAATAAGACTATGATTATCTGTTTCCTCGCCCCGGCCGTGATTCTGTTCCTTCTTGTCTTCCTGTATCCGATTGTCCGGACGATTCTGATGAGCTTTTTCAAAATCGACGGCGTAACGGACAGCATGGACAAATGGACATTTCTGGGCCTGGGGAACTACATCGAGCTGGCAAACACCAGCCTGTTTAAAACCTCGATGCTGAACCTGTTGAAAATCTGGCTGTTTGGCGGTATCATCGTAATGAGCCTGGGACTCCTGTTTGCGGTGATCATCACCAGCGGAATCCGGTTCAAGAGCTTTTTCCGGGCAGTCATTTACCTTCCGAACGTCGTAAGCGCCGTAGCCCTAGCCGTCATGTGGCTGCAGGCGGTTTACAGCCCCCAGTTCGGCCTGCTGAAGACCTTTTTTAACGCCCTTGGCCTGAAAAACCTGGCCAAAATCCAGTGGTTGGATTCCGACCATAAATTCTGGGCGCTGCTGATCGCATACTGCTTCGGAATGATCGGCTATCACATGCTGATCTTCACCAGCGGAATCGAACGCATTGGTACGGAATATTACGAAGCGGCCACCATCGATGGGGCCAGCAAGCCAAAGCAGTTCGTTTACATCACCTTCCCCTTGTTAAAAGGCGTCCTTCGGACAAACCTGACCATGTGGTCCATCAGCAGCGTGGGATTCTTCGTATGGTCCCAGCTTTTCTCCAACGTAACCGCGGACAATTCCACGATTACCCCGATGGTTTACATGTACATCCAGATGTTCGGCGCCGGAAATACCGTCACGGAGCGAAACGCGGGCCTGGCCGCCGCCATCGGCGTGCTGCTGTGTATCTGCGTGGTAATCATTTTCACGATCCTGAACCGGCTCCTGCGGGATGACGACATTGAATTTTAAGAGGAGGGACCGCGATGAAGAAGAAAAAAAGAGCCAAGACGCCTGTGAACTGGAAAAAAGAACTGCGGCTGGCGCCGGGATATCTGATTTTGCTGCTTTGGGTAGCGCTGACTGTGGTATTGCTGGGCTGGGTACTGATGGCCAGCTTTTCCACAACGAAAGATATTTTCAATGGAAATGTAAACAAATTCGTTTTCCCGACGGGACTCCATTTCGAAAACTACGCGAAAGCCTGGTCTTCCCAGAACGTATCCCGCTTTTTTGCGAACTCGCTGTTTTATTCGGTGATTTCCTGTGCGGCGCTGGTCCTGATCTGCGCTCCGGCGGCCTACGTGCTGGCGCGTTTCACCTTCCTGGGAAATAAACTGATCCAGACCGGGTTTGTGTCGGCCATGGGCGTTCCGGTGATTATGATCATTCTGCCGCTTTTTGTCCTGATTTCAAAAATGGGAATCCTGAACAATGAGATGGCGAACCGTTTCACGATGATCGTGCTGTACGTTGGGATCAATGTTCCGTATACCACCATCTTTCTGCTGACCTTTTTCCAGAATATTTCCAGGGCGTTCGAGGAAGCGGCGGCCATTGACGGCTGCCCGCCGATGAAAACCTTCTGGGTGATCATGCTGCCGATGGCTCAGCCGGGCATTATTACGGTGACGATCTTTAATTTTATCAACGTATGGAATGAATATTTCCTGTCCCTGATCCTGGCAAACAGCGACCGGCTGAAACCGGTGGCCGTAGGCCTGTACGGCATGATCAATTCCATGAAATATACCGGGGACTGGGCCGGAATGTTCGCGGCGGTGATTATCGTGTTCCTGCCGACCTTCCTGCTGTATATTTTCCTGTCAGAGAAGATCATTGCAGGCGTTACCGGAGGCGGAGTGAAAGGCTGATTTTCAATTAGGAGGACATTGCAATGAAAAAACCAGTGCTGGTCATTATGGCGGCGGGTATGGGAAGCCGTTACGGCGGATTAAAGCAGATTGACCCGGTGGACGGCGAGGGCCACATCATCATGGATTTTTCCATCTATGACGCTGTTCGCGCCGGATTTGAAAAAGTCATTTTTATCATTAAAAAGGAAAACGAAAAGGCATTCCGGGAAGCCATCGGCGACCGGATTCAGAAAAACGTGGAGGTTTCCTATGCTTTTCAGCGGCTGGAAAACCTTCCGGAGGGCTTCGAGGTTCCGGAGGGACGGGAAAAGCCCTGGGGAACCGGCCATGCTGTGTTGAGCTGCATTGATGAAATCGACGGCCCGTTCGCGGTGATCAATGCGGATGACTTTTATGGACGCCACGCTTTCGAGGAAATTTATCAGTTTTTATCCACGCACCAGGACGACGAAACTTACCGGTATACCATGGTAGGCTATATCCTGGGGAATACCCTGACGGACAATGGCCATGTGGCCAGAGGAGTCTGCGTTACCGATGAAAACGGCTATCTGCAGAAAATCGATGAGCGCACCCACATCATCAAAAAAGACGGAGGAGCGGCCTATACGGAGGACGATGGAAAGACCTGGGAAACCATTTCCACAGACAGCATCGTGTCGATGAACATGTGGGGATTTTCCAGAAGCATGCTGGACGAGTTAAACGCACGTTTCCCAAAATTCCTTGCGGAAAACATTCCGGAAAATCCGAAAAAATGTGAATATTTCCTGCCCTTTGTGGTAGATGAGCTGCTAAAAGAGGGGAAAGCTACCGTTCAGGTTCTGAAATCTTTTGATCAGTGGTATGGCGTCACCTATAAGGCGGACAAGGAAGTTGTGATGAATGCCGTGCAGAAGATGAAGGAGGAAGGCCTTTACCCGCAGGGCTTATGGGAGGGATGACAATGACAAAGGATGCATGCGCAGGCCGGGACGAAGCGGTTCAGGCCTTCATGCTGGAGGGCCGCCTTGCCGAGGTGCGCATTTACGGAAGCGGCCACATTAATGATACCTATCTTCTGATCCACGAGCTGGAGGATGGGACGCGTGTGCGCCATATTCTCCAGAAGATGAACAAGGAGGTCTTCACCAGGCCGCTGGAGCTGATGGAAAATGTGATTCACGTGACGGATTACCTGCGCCGGAAAATCATTGAGACGGGCGGCGACCCGGAGCGGGAGACTCTGAATCTGGTTCCGTGCCGGGATGGAAAGAAATATTTTGTGGACAGCGAAGGGGAATACTGGCGTGTTTATCAGTTTATTTTGAATGCGACCAGCTATGATGCCGTGGAGAAGCCGGATGATTTTTATCAGAGCGCCCTGGCATTCGGGCATTTTCAGCGGATGCTTGCGGATTATCCGGCCCAGACCCTTCATGAGACGATTCCGGATTTTCATAATACGGTGAACCGGATGGAGAAGTTTCGGGCGGCCGTGGAGGCTGATGCGTGCGGGCGGGCGAAGGAGGTCGAGCCTGAGATCCGTTTTGCCATGGAGCGGGAAAAGGAGGCCCATATCCTGGGAGATCTGCTGGCAGCCGGCGAGCTTCCGCTTCGGGTGACCCACAATGATACGAAGCTGAATAATATTATGATTGACAATGCGACCGGAACCGGGATCTGTGTGATCGACCTGGATACGGTGATGCCGGGGCTGGCGGTGAATGATTTCGGGGATTCGATCCGGTTTGGGGCGAGTACGGCGGCGGAGGATGAGCGGGATCTGACGAAGGTTTCCTGTGATCTGGAGTTGTTCCGGCTGTATACGGAGGGGTTTCTGAAGGGATGTGAGGGAAGCCTGACGGAAAAAGAAATCGAGATGCTTCCGATGGGGGCGAAGATGATGACTTTTGAGTGCGGGGTGCGGTTCCTGACGGATTATCTGGAGGGGGATCATTATTTTAAGGTTCACCGGGAAGGGCAGAATCTGGATCGGTGCCGGACGCAGTTCCGGCTGGTGGAGGATATGGAAGAGAAATGGGAACGGATGGAGGAGATTGTGCAGCAGGTGCGCAAGGGCCTGGAGTCTGGGACGGAGGAAGCGTGAAAAAGATACGACGAAGCGCCGGAGCAGAATGATCTGCCCCGGTGTTTTTTTTTCTTTTTTGCTGTTTCTGTGCGAACTGCCGATGTTTTTCGAATTCGCGTGTTTCAAGGCGCAGTTGGTGATGTTCGAGAACGTATGTTTGATTACCGTTTTGATTACCAGATCATTTTCTGAAAAAAGCAAAAACCGGAAAACCCAGTAAAATCTAGGCTTCCCGGCACACAAAAAACAGGGGATGAGAGAATCGAACACTTTTGGGGAATTAAAAAAGTCAGTATTTATGCGGCTTTGCGGAATTTCGCATTGATTACCAAAAACTCAAAAAAACATTATAAAGAAAGGAAAAATTGAATACCTGATGATGATTACTTTTTATGTGGAATAGCTCACGGCTTGTTTGAGAAGTCGTGGGCTATTTTTATCTGGGATTCATTTAAATATCATTTTTCTTCTTATATCGTATCCGATATCGCTCGTAATACCCATATTTTCAGTGATTCATTTCACTTGCTAGTTCAATTTTTTGCTTTTCAAAAATAGAGACAGTTCAAAAATAAGAATTTAATGTTCAAAATGCAATACCTATATTTTGAACTTTCATATCGCATGGGGTGAGACATGAAACCAAATACGGTATCGAACATATATTTGACATATGTGTTAGCCCTAAATGCATCCTACAGGCTCTTAGAGACGTCTTTGATGTTAGACGATACTTTCTCCACTGGACATATAAAAATTGATTCTAGGGTTCAAAAGATGCATCTAAGTCCAACAGTCGCATGTATAGAAGCATGGGCACCATACACGATCACATGTGACTCTACATCCCACATGTCACCTGCTGCCGAAGTACGTTATAACTCTAGCTGGCTGAAGTCAATTGTTAAATCATCATAGATGTGTACTTTGACAGAATCGGAGAACGCGTATTCTTCCAAATCATCGTGTTCAAAATCCCATACCGTAATACGCCTTTTCTCTGGGTCGACAATCCAATATTCACGTACTTTCGCAGTACGATATTTAAAAAGTTTTATTGCATAATCCTGTTTCTTTGTGCTTGGTGAAACAATTTCAATAATCCAGTCAGGAGCGCCGTTACATCCTTTTTTATTTAGCTTGTTTTTATCGCAAATGACTGAAATATCTGGTTCTACATAGTTTATATCATCACTATTTAGAAATACGGCGAATGGAGCGGGATAAACTTTGCAGGAACCATTTTTGGAACGAATATAGTTTCCGATTTCTAAGCCCAGCCAATAGGATATTTCCTGATGTATCCTACTTGGAGGAGCCATGTAGTAAATCTGTCCATCAATCAATTCAGCCCTGTCGCCTTCTGGCAGAGCGTAAATATCATCAATCGTATAAATCTTTTCTTGTGCTAATGCCATAGGTACACATCCTTTCTTTAATCGTTTAACTGTAGTGTGTTAAATATTAAGGTTTAAAATTCGAGTCAGTTTAAAAATGAATCAGCTTATAAGGGTAGATAAAAATCACGCTTCAGTCTCGGTTTTAACTTGCCCCCGGTCATGTTCCATTGTTTCTTTGATGGCACGGCGAATAAAGGTATTTGTACTTTCACCCATGGTTTGCGCGTGTTCCTGTATGATAGGTTTTTCGCCTTTTTCTACTCTAATTTTAATTTCATCATAATTATTTTTCATATATTTTGCTACAGCTTTTTGTTGCGCCTTACTAACTTTAGTTTTTTCAATAGCCATTTATTATTTTCCGTCCTCTCTTCGATCAACAGCTATATTTCTTCTAGGTTACCATAATTATACCACAAAATTATATAGGGTACAATATAAAAAAGTCTCAAAAATATCACTATATATCGGGTACAATATTGTACATAATGTCAATTGATCTATCGGGTACGATATAGTATAATAACATCATAAAGAACAAACAACAAAACACCAGCCGGACAGCCAAACAAATAGGGCAGCCCGCAAAACTAGGAGGTTTGACAATGAGAAAACATTACACACTTTTCACAGAGATTAAAGGCCGTACCGAAACATCAAGCTATGAACTTGACATGTGGGGCGAAACCCCTTCAGAAATCATCCAGGCAGCAGTGAAATTAATGTTATACCTGGTAGATTGCCTGGACGGATGTAAGGATACAGGTCTTACCTGTCACTACGTGGTAACAGATGATGATTCCAATAAAATCTGCGATTTCACATTTTAAACGACACAAACTAACAACCGGACAGCCGAAAGCTTCCCAAACCTGAACCCATATACCTGTGAGGAAGTATCCGCTAGGAAGAACGATAGTCAGGAAGATGGTTCAGGGGTTGTAAATGAATCAGGAAAGAAGGATGAACGTTATGTGTAGAACTATGAATGAACTTGAAAGAACCGTAGCCGATTACCGAAGCATGAAAGCTCTTTTAGAAGAAATCACCGAAGAAGTTAAGTTCCTTGAACGTGAAATCATCGGATACCTGGACATGAATGAGAAGCTTTCCGAAACAGGTAAGGACTTTACCGTAAAGGTTTCCACCTGTGAACGCCGGACACTTGACAGCAAGCGGCTGGAAGCTGACTTAGGAAGTCTTTCAGAATACCAACGGGTCAGCCAATATAGAAGGTTATATGTACGTTGATTTCGATACCCCTTCCCGGTAGGCGGTCAGACCGGGAGAAAGTGAGGAACGTATGAAACAGTTGACGAACTACCAGAGAGCTGCACAGTACCTGAAGAAAGTGTTCAAGCTGGTCAATGAGGAATATTTCAACAGTCAGTTAGAAGTACCGACGATTACAATCCAGTCGACTGCTGCCGCCTACGGCCATGTATCGGTAAATAAAGTCTGGTATAACGCTGAGGAAGCAAGCCGGGAGCTGAACATTTCTGCTGACTACCTGAATCGCCCGATTGAAAATATCGTTGCTACGTTGATTCACGAGGGGTGCCATTTGTGGGCTATGCAGAACGGGATAAAAGATACAAGCAACAGGGGGATTTATCATAATGCCAGGTTCAGGGAACTGGCGGAAGAACGGGGATTGGTAATTAGCCGCCATGAACTCTATGGCTGGACTGTTACCGAACCCGGTGAACGTACACTTGACTTCTGCATTGCAAACGGCTTACAGGATATCCAGTTATTCCGGCAGACTGCTGCCAGCTTCCCTACAGGAATCCCGAAAGCGGGGGACGGGGCTGGGATTATCCGCCCGGTGCCGAAAAAACCGTCCTGTAGCCGGAAATATGTCTGTCCCTGCTGCGGGAACATTGCTAGGACAACGAAAGAAATGAACTTAATCTGCGGGGACTGTGAGGTGCAAATGATATGGGAAGCGTAAAGATTCAGGAAAATGTCTTCGGCGTAGAGAATACGCCGAAGGGTGTAAAGGCCGGGAAAAGCTTTGTCAGGCATCCGCCCTTAAACTTTAAGGGCGGTGATATCCCCTGGTTTGATGATACGAAACTGATTCGGAAAGAACCTAAAAAGGATGGTGGTATGGATGAATAAAGCATTATTCCAAGAATGGATGCAGCAGGGCAGGCGGATGATGCTCGGATGGGACAGCGGTACATATATCTGTCAGGATACCGAAGTACAGGAACAGGGGGATTCGATAGAGATTGGCACGGATGCGTTCCGTCTGACATTCCCAAAAGCCGTAAGGGTGCAGCGGGAGCACGGTGGGATTTTCCGCTTAGGATTACCGGATGGCAATTCCATGGCCGTTGCATCCTATCCGGACAGCCTACAGCACTTTATCTGTCGGATGAACCGGGCTTCGAAAATCCAGGTGCAGTTCCCTAATGGGATGAAAGCCTGGATTGAAGTCCCGCATTATGCATGGGTATGTGAATGCAGCGGGGAACTGCTCATTGCGTCACAGGATGCGTCTTTAGCGGTCGGACAGGTTACGGATGCGGAACTTTATGACTCAGAAGGTTGTTGGGATTTATTCCGTCTGACAGTCTTTGACGGGAGCACGGTAGAAGTGAAGCTTTTTGGCAATGACACGTTAGGGGCACGGCTTGCCACCGGATTGTTTGAAATGCCTGGCTCCTTTGAAGCAGCAGACAGCAACTATTAGGGCAGCAGGCGCTTGACTATTAAGCGCGAAACAGGGGTAAAAATCGGTTTTCATCCATTGAGGGTACATTTATTACCCTAAAGCCTAAAAACGCGGAATAGATGGAATTACCCCTATAAAACTCATTGTGGGTAACTATAAAAGGAGTGTATTAATTATGAGCAAAAAGAAACTGAAAAAATTGGTTAGAATCATTGAATCTTTTAACAAGCTACAGGTGGAATCACTGGATTCTCGTATGAGAGCGATTATGGATATCTATGAGGTTCGGATTATAACGAATATGGGTAACGAAGAAATTTGGATTTATATGGATGAGGACTGTAAAGCCATTGTCACTTTGGGGTGTATTGATGGTTACGAGATTCTGAATTATCGCACCCCGATGGGAATCGATGTGATTACGCACGGGGAACTGCCGCTGCGCCTGACGCTTGTGTAGTCCGGAAAAGTACACTTTTTCAGACAGGCATCCAAGAGCAGGAAAATCGGTATGGAAAAGTTCCGTTTGGAATTTCTGGACAGTCTGGAAATGGACGGGACTTTTCCAGACGGATGAACCTTGAAAATAGAATAGACTTTACATCTGGGATGTGGTATAATTTCAAAACAGTCAGGACATTTGGAGGTGGTTCAATGGATAACGAAATTAAGGACATGCTGAATGCAATTATTGAAGAAATCGGGGACGTTGAGGAACGGATGAACAGGCGTTTTGGAAAGATTGATTCAAAATTGGAAAGCCTGAGCTATGAGGTCAGCGCCTGTAAGCTGGAAAGAGATTCCTTTTCATTACTGCTGAAAAAGATAGACATGTTAGAAAAACGGGTTGAGGAACTGGAAAAAAAGACCGCATGATTTTGAAATAATGGATAAGAGATATCCAGATTTTATTTAGAAACTATGACTCGACCAAAAGGCATAGGAATAAAAGATAAGGGTGTAAAGTCTTTACTATAGGGCTTTACACTTTTTTATTAGAGAAGAGGTGCGTTATATGGAGGATATGCAGATAAACAGGGGGGGTACGTGCCACCTACATAGAGCTTCGGAAATTCTACCAGAAGGACATGGCGGTTCATTTAATCGCTGGGAAGTACCAGATTCCTCACTGGAAAGTAATTGAAATTTTAAGGCGCAGCGGGCTTTGGTAAAGGGGGATACGATGGCAACGATTTATTATGGCCGTGTCAGCAGCAAAGACCAGAATCTTGCACGGCAGATAGAAGCATTTAAGCGTCTTGGGGCGGACGACAGCGAGATTATCACGGATAAAGAATCCGGGAAGAATTTTGAACGTGAAGGATACCAGGCATTGAAATCGGTCATGGGGCTGCGAAAAGGCGATACTTTGGTAGTAAAGGAACTTGACCGCCTGGGGCGGAATAAATCTGCAATTAAGGAAGAACTTGAGTACTGGAAGAAAAAAGGTGTCCGTGTAAAGGTTATCGACCTGCCCACAACGATGATGGATATACCGGACGGGCAGGACTGGATTCTGGACATGGTAAATAATATCCTGATTGAGGTGCTGGGAGCCATTGCGGAACAGGAGCGGTTAAAGATTCGAAGCCGCCAGGCGGAAGGGATTACGGCAATGCCACGGAAGGATGGGAAGAAAGTTTCGGTAAGGACTGGGAAAGCGGTCGGGCGTCCGTCTAAGGTGGATGATAAGGTTTTCTGTGAAGAATATAAGCGCGTAGAGAGCGGGGAGCTTCGGCCTGGGGAATTTAGGAAGCATTTGGGGATTAGCAAAGCAACTTACTATGAGTACCGGAAGCGGTTAAACCTTAAGGTTTAAAATTACGGTTAGGCAAAATTTTGCCTGGCCATACCGATACCAAAAGCAGCTATGGAAAAATTTCCACATCTGCTCGAACCTGGGAAGCACATGATTTTATTATGAGGAAATATCCGTCCGTGATGCCGAACATCAACTGAACCTGGAAATCTCAGAGAATACTCAAAGGATGAATTTTAACCGCGAAGAGCGAGTTGAATTTACGCGGCAGTTGGAACAGATCGAAGCGTTAAAGGCTAAAGAACGGAAAGAAGCCAATCTTATGCAAAATCAAACTTCCACCGATACGCAAAATTTTGCGTATCGGGAGGAATTAGGAATGTCCCGTGATATCGCCGCTAAAAAGGCCGGTTATGGCTCCGGTGAGCAGTATCGCAAGGAAAAATTCATCGTCGATCACTCGGATGAACTGTCTTACCGATAGCCCAAATTTTGGCTATCGGTATAAAAGCTAAGACCGGGAAACTGTTTCCAGATTCTCGGTCTATTAATCAATGCTTTATGCTATGCCGTTTTTTCTTTGTCCAGTGCCTTTACTTCATCGAGAGAAAGACCAGCATATTCAGCAATCTTTTCAATTGGCAGAGTGCCATCAGACAACATTCGTCTAGCAACTTCTCTCAGTGATTCTTTTCGCATATCCTCCATAGCTTTGCACATACTAACTCCTTTCATATCCCAACCTTTTAGAACAGATGTATTAAAAATCAGATTTTACAAGCAATATAGTTTAGATTTTATTTTGACCGTTACTCTCGAAAATAATGAACCAACGGCACAAAACAAGATTCTCCAACCTATTTTTCACAATTAAATACATTTGAAATGCGGTATTAAAAAAATTAAAATCCAAACTTTCAATCGAGAAAAATACTTAAATGCTATGTTTTCTTAATGAAAAGTTTGGATATGAAAGGAGTTAGTATGTGTACTGAAATCCAAACGTTTGGATTTCCTTACACATGACTGCGATCCCCTCCTTACTTTCTTTGAAAAATCTTACCCTGTCAGCCAATACATCATAGTACATATCCGATGGACTCGTACAGGAAAAGTCATGCATGAGTTTCCCTATCGGCGTTTCATCCCGATACGCGCCATTTACATACAGGATATGTGAACCATCGTCAAACCTTTCACCTGTATCTAAGAAGCAACGTTCAATCTGGTATAAAGGTTTTCCTTTTTTCATCACATCATTCTCGGTGATGAAAATAACAAAGGCTTCCGGGAGCGTATCAAAATCTTCGCCTTTTTCTAAAAGATTCGCGTCCAGCATGCTACAGTTGTAGCGGGCGCGTCTTCTTCCTGCTCCTTTGTCCGCACGTTGGATTTCCACATTTATTTTACGCCCGGTGCTGTCCGTGGCCAGTATGTCCAGCTTTACGGAACGGTTCAGGAGATTTTCCACAAAGACTTGCGTGCGTACATCCACCACTTTTAAATCCGGTTTGTCCAGTACAATCCGCAATACCAGTTCAATGCACTCGGTATTTCCCTCAAAACATTTCGTCAGGAAATCATCATCAAGCAGACGAAAATTTTTAAGGCGCTGCAAGTCTTCCTGATGTTTCCGGTCTATTGTATCCGTTACTGTCAAAATTCCCACCCGCTTTCTTTTTGATTTCTATATCTTCATACTATCACAAAGTGTAGGGAATTACAAGGTGAAAAGAATATTTTTGCATAAATAATTTTAATAAGAGTATATGTAAGGAATGGTGTGTGGAAAGAAAAGCGTGGGGCTTTGGGTGAGAATGTTATTACAATGGGATATGTTTTACCTTAGGCAAAATTTTGCCTAGGGTAAAATATGGAATGTGGAATTAGGCAGCAGTTAAGGAAAGTTTTCCTGGGCTGGTTCCGCACCTATGATTTTGTATATCAGGGAAATATTTCTATTTAAAACGGTAAAAAAGACCCCTATGCTCTAAGCATTGATAAACACTGGAAATTATCAAGTTCTGTTATCTGCTATGGTTGATATCAAATAATTAAAAATAATTTATCTGAAAAATTTTCTTGCTTGTCAGAACCGTTTTCCGAATGATTTCACCCGGAATAATTTTCAAAATTGCGGTAGAAAATGTAAACCCCTGAAAGCTTGATAAATCCTAAGAAATCCTTGCTTTCTGTACATCCAACGAAAGACGTGTTTTATTAATAAATAAATTTATTAACGCAAAAAGTGATTACACTTTTCATCCCCTCACTTCTCACCTCGATCTCTTCTGTTTTTCTTGTCTTGCTTGCAAGGCGAGGAAAAAGAAGAATCGACACCCGTTTGCCCTGACGGTTTATGTCTTTCCGAAGGAAAGCATATACCGGAAGGCTGCAAACGGGTGGAGTCCCTTCCGCTCTGCGGAAGTCTTATAAATAAACACTCTAACAAAAATATATATTTGAAATCTATTATCAAACAGATATCTTTAATAATATTATAATAATATAATAATAAACGCGCGCGCGAGGGATAAGAATCTTAACCGATCTGTAATCCCTGGATGATTTTATTTACCGCTTTCACCGTACCGCAAGTATGGTTCCTATCGTCTAAGAACTTTTCCAGTAACGCTGCCTGGTCTGCAAGCTCCTGTGATTTCTTTTTCAACTGAATCAGCTGTTCATTGACTAAGGAATCTAATAATTCCCTGTTATCGGAAAGATACTCATAATTGATTTTCATTTCTCATTTACTCCTTAAAATTAAGATTTTAAACACGTGTGTAGTCCAGCAAAATGGTGTCGCCTGCTGCCGCATGCTTTTCCAGCCACGCATCAAGCGTTTCTTCTGCTATGAGCTTCTTCCTGCCTATTTTGATAACTGGTAAATCTGGCAAGAAGAAAAATGCTTTCGCCTGTTTCTCGGTTAAATGTAACTTTTCCTGTAACTGTTCTCTTGATAAATAATTCATTTGGTAGTCTCCTTTACTGAAAGTGGTAATGCGGATACTTCTATGACTTCTCCGGTCTTCCCATTGATCTTTTCATAAAAGATTGCGGAACCGGTTGGTAACTTCAGTATCTGTTCCATAATCTTGAATGCCTGCTCATCGGATGGAAGCTCCCAGCGTTTTCCCTGCTGGTGCTCCATTGCGGTCAGGACTTCATGGATGGATGCATTTGTGGTTAATAAATTTGTAGGATGGTTCAATTTTTCTAATGGGGCATTTTTATTCTTGTGATGGCAATGGACTTCCGAAGACGGGTCAATAATAAACTGGTCAACGGTCAAATACTTCTCTACGAGCTTATGGACATAGAAGTTTTGCGGCTTTCCATTGGCTGATAAAACAACCCGTGGCCTGTTCCGGTTCCCGGTAGCTGAGACATTCCGGGAACCTCCATAATAGTGCTTTAAGATTCTGGGCTTGTTATGCGCCAGGGAGATTACACGCCCATGGCTGGTAATGAAATACTTCGGATGATGCGGAACCATCTGCGTGGCTATTTCGCCTTCTTCCAGAAGTTCATCCGCGCGGGTATCTTCCCACTTCTGTAGGTACTTGTTTATTAATTCGTATGATGCTTTTTCCATATTTGATTTTCCTTTCCGGCCTGCGGTATGCTGCTGGCCTATGTGTAAAATGTTGAGTGGATAAAAAGATGGGTCATGGTAATGTCCGACATATTATGACATTTTGGTGTTTGAAATTTTGAAAAAAATCCCTTAGAAAATGCTGGAAAAAATCCAATTTTTCAAAAACTCAAAAGGCGCATCCTGGGGCACCTTTTGATCTCAACATGAGAAATATGCTTCCACGCCTGCCATGATCTCGCCTATGGCATTCTCCAGGTCTTTCTTTGAGAAAAATTCAATTCCGTAATGCCGCTTGATGCTCTTGGCACGCTTAACCGGGTCGGGGACTTCTTCCGGGAACATGGACAGCAGGCCGATTAACTGGCGGCGCGTAAAGATGACGTCCTGGTACTGCAAAATGAAATCCGTCAGGCACCGGAACCGGACAGGCCTGGCATCCTTGTACTTCTGGTAAATCCGGAAGAGCTGCGCATTGTACCCGTCCTGTGTCTCCTGGAAAGCCTTCATCGCTTTCTCAAACCGCTTCTTCCAGGTCTCACAGAATTCCCTGTCCGGTTCTTTATCCTCAATTCGTTTGGAACGGATTTCCAGCCTGGAATATACGTCCGAGCTTCCATGAGACTCCAGGGCTTTATCATAAGATTCCGTTTCGATGCTGCGGTTCTTAATCGCTATGGAACGCACCCGGTCAACCTCCCAGAGGTCATGGGTAATATACGTGTTCTCAATGCCATAGGCACAGGAAACCATGCTAATAAGCAGGCGGTACAGCTTCAGGTAGCGTTCATAGTGTTCGGGGTCATAGCTGTTCAGGCTGAAGTCACAGCGGTTATACTGGTAAGCATGGACGCCGCATGTCTGCATGATGTGTTCCACTTCGGTAAGCAGCTCAGAGTAGCATAGGACATTCCCTGTGCTGCGCTTGTTAGGGTTAATCTTGGTAGACGTCCTAACCGTATCCCCGGATGTGTGAGAACGGGTTTCTACCTGCAAAGCCAGTTCATCGGGGATGGTCTCAATGATTCCTTCGGATGTGACAGAAAGCGTATGGACGTATCCATCCAGCTTAAAATGCTCGTTTTTTTCTTGATTCACAAAGCATGCTCCTTTCTAATTTGGGGGTAGGGCAACCCCTTCCTATAGGGTCTAAAAAGGGTGTCCAAAATACCTACAGGGTTTCCGGGGTGTAATCACGATGCTTAAAAAGTTACTGGGCTAGGTTTGGGGTCATTTTTGTAAGTTTCTGCAAATTTTAAAAAGTTGAAATAATTCTGAAAAAATATTTTTAAAAACCTATTGACAATTTAAACAGTTTGTAGTATATGTTACAGCAAGAAAGGTGCCTAATATCGTAGGCACATACAGCATATCTAAATCAAAATTCTTTTAAAATCCCCATTGGAACTGGAAAATGGCACAGAGGAAGGCGGTGGATGTTAAACTTGAGGGTTTAAAATTTAATGGATTAACGTATGAAAATAATATTTTAAGGAGCAAAAGAATATTGCAGATAACAGAAGAATATAGAGTAGACGGTACATCAGCCCTGTGTGCGGATTTGCAGTACAATGCCAATGATTACTTGAAATTTGCCATGGAAAATGGTATGGTAGACTTATCAGGTATTCAAGAAAAAATGATTATGGCAAAAAAGAAAGAGTTATTAAAGAAGCACCCCTATAAAGTATGGCGGGGGACAGATGGGAAATGGCGCACTTACTTCCCGGACGAAACCAAACCACAAAACAGGCGGATGGTTAAGAAGAAGACCGAAGCAGAAATCCAGGATGTAATTGTAGAATACTGGAAAGAAGAACTGGAGAATCCTACGGTACGTGAAGTGTATCATGAATGGATTCAACAAAAAGTAGAATATGGAGATATTCAGAAAGGAAGTGCAGACAGATACGATACGGATTTTATCAGATTCTTTGAAAAATCCGGCTTTGCAAAGAAACGGATAAAAGAAGTAGGGGAACGTGAACTAAAAGATTTTATCCGCCGTCAAATTTCTGCCAATAAACTTACAGCGAAAGCCTATGCAGGAATGCGGATTTTAGTCCGTGGTATATGGATATACGCCAAAGAAAATAATTGGACGGACATTTCTATTTCAGCATTTTTTGGTGATCTCAGCATTTCAAGGAATGCATTTCGAAAAGTGGTAAAGGATGAGGAGGAACTTATGTTTCGGGATGGAGAGGTGGCTGAAATTGCAGCATACGTGAGAGAGAACAAGAACATATGGAACTTAGGAATACTGCTGGTATTTCAGACAGGGTTACGAGTCGGAGAATTGTCAGCGCTGAAACGTGAAGACTGGCGTGGGAATAAATTGATGATTCGACGCACAGAAGTTAAGCAAAAAGACGAAAATGGTAGGGCGACTGTTTTTGTGAGGGAGTTTACAAAGACGGAATCCGGCATGAGGGAGCTTTATCTATCTGACTGTGGCATTGAGACTCTGGAAGAAATTGTGAAGATTAATCCAGATGGAGAATACCTTTTTGAAAATTCCCGTGGGAAAAGAATTCGAGGAAATACATTTAATAAGCGGTTTTCTGCAATACAAGAGGAGCTGGAGCAGCGCCACAGGTCAATCCACAAAGCGCGTGGAGACTATGGGACTAGAATGATTGACGCCGGATGTGACGAATCTTTGGTTATGCGCCAGATGGGGCATTCTTCTATTGAGACGACCAAAAAGTATTACTATTATTCCAATAAAACGGCCGCTCGCCAAATGGAGCAGATACAGAAAGCTATCCAAATTTGATCGAACATATGTTTGATTACCGTTTTGATTACCAGACCATTTCCTGAAAAAGAGAAAAACCGGAAAACCCAGTAAAATCAAGGCTTCCCGGCACACAAAAAACAGGGGATGAGAGAATCGAACTCCCACTAAAGGTTTTGGAGACCTCTGTCATACCACTTGACCAATCCCCTTTATGTTCTCTTTGAGACTTTTTTACTATAGCACGGTTTTTCCCAAAAGTCAACTAAATTTTCAAATTTTTTCGCACAATTGGGTAAGCTTGTTCCTATTCAGACAGTACCTGAGCACTTAGCTGCTCAGGTACGTAAGAAAGTGATTCAGGAGTGAGCAGGCTCTTTTGCGAAGCAAAACTTAAAATGAGCCTGTGAATCGTTACTGGAACGAGATACGAGTGAACAGTAATGGAAGCTTGTTAGGATTCGCACGCCGGATGGATTTCGAATCCCTTTATTGCATAATTTTTGTTTTTCTTAAAGACTCTTCTCCAAAATTATGCTAAAATATTCCTGTTTGAGGCGGACAAAACGGACAGGACGAACCAGAAAGGAGCCGGAAAACCTTGACTGAAAAGGAAAGAACCATGTACAAAATTTTAGTAATCGAAGACGACAGCGATATCAACCAGCTTCTGGTGCAGATCCTGAAAAAGGAAAACTACGAACCCTCATCCGCTTTTTCAGGAACCGAGGCCAGACTAATGATGAAAATGGAAACCTACGACCTGCTTCTGATGGATCTGATGCTTCCGGGTCTTTGCGGCGAAGAGCTGATCCGGGAAATCCGTCAGGAAAGCCGGGTTCCCATCCTGGTACTTTCCGCAAAAGGCGGAATCGACGATAAAGTGAAAGCCATGGAGCTGGGCGCAGACGACTATATTACCAAACCATTCGAACAGCGGGAAGTCCTGGTGCGCATCCAGGCCGCCCTGCGCCGGGCTAACGATTTCGCGGACACACCAAAAACGGAGGCAGCCAAAGAGAGCCGGGCAATCCGCTTTCAGGAGCTGGAACTGGACCCGGCCGGGATGACAGCAGAAGTCGCCGGCCAGAGCCTGAACCTGACTGCGCACGAATTCCAGATTCTGCAGGTTATGCTGGAAAATCCGAAGAAAGTCTTTTCCAAGGAAAGCCTGTACGAAGCGGTCTGGAAAAGCGGCTACTACGGGGAGGATAACACCGTCAGCGTCCACGTGAGCAACATCCGCAAAAAAATTGCTGCTCTTACCCCGGAAGAATACATCCAGACCGTCTGGGGAATCGGCTACCGCTTAAAGCCATCCAAATGAAAGGCGGAACTTTATACTTTCTTTAAACTTTTTTAAGGACTAATTTGGAAGATTCCGTTAAGATAAGAACCGTAAGATCAAAGAAACGAGATACAAAAGAAAAATGGAGGACATTATGAGTGAAGACATTGTCTTACGGACAGATCATATCACGAAAACCTACGGAAACCAAAAAGCCCTGTCCGGCGTCAGCATTACCATCAAACGCGGCGAGATCTACGGCCTGGTCGGGAATAACGGCGCCGGGAAAACCACCTTCATGCGCCTGATCTCCAGCCAGTCCCTCCCGACCGAAGGGAGTCTGCTCCTTTTCGGGGCCGAAGAAGAGAAAGAGATTCGGAAAGCACGCAGGAGAATCGGCACCCTGATCGAGACTCCCGGCTTCTTTTCTTATATGTCAGCCAGGGAGAACCTGGAGTATTTCCGCAGACAGTTTGGGATTCCGGGAAAAGAATGCATTGACGAGGTACTGGAAGAAGTCGGTCTTGCCGACTGCGGAAAGAAGCGCTATAAAAACTTTTCCTTAGGAATGAAGCAGCGGCTCGGCGTCGCCCTGGCCATCATGCACTCCCCGGAATTTCTGATCCTGGACGAACCCATTAACGGTCTGGACCCGGAAGGCATCCTGGAAATGCGTACCCTCCTCCAGGATCTGAACAAAAAGAAAAACATGACGATCTTGATTTCCAGCCACATCCTCTCAGAACTTTCCAGCGTAGCTACCCGGTATGGATTCCTGAAAAACGGGATCTTAAAAGAAGAGATCTCCGCCCAGGAACTCCTGCGAAAATGCAGCGTCTACCTGGAAGTAAAGGTTTCCGATTCTAAGAAAGCGGCCGCTCTTCTGGAGACCCGTCTTGGGATCACGGAATATCAGGTCTACCCGGACGACAGCCTGCACATTTTCGAAAAGATGGAGCAGACCAGGGAGATCAGCCGCCTTCTGGTACAGGAAGGCATCGACCTAGAGCTTCTTGTCAAACGGACGATGGATCTGGAAGGATACTATATGAATTTGATGGAGGGACAGCAGTCATGAATTATCTTAGAAGTGAATTATACCGAAATCTGCACAGCCGCGGCCTGAAAATAGCCGGGGTCTGCATGCTGGGAATCTGCGTGGCGGTGATTGGCATCCTTACCTTCTTCAGACAGATCGACACCACTTTCCGCTATGCGAACTGGCAGTATGCACTCAGTCTCTTTTACTGCAGCGCCGGATCATTTCTCTATCTGGCAGTGATGCTGGAATACTTTATTGATAATAATGAGAAGAAAGAACAGACGGTAAAGCATTCCCTCTCTTTTGGAATCACCCGAAAGAAGATTTACGCGCTTCGTTATGTAGATGCGGCCGCAGTCAGCAGTGTATATTTTGCAGTCCTTGGAGGGAGCATCGCACTGTTGACCTATGTTTTTCTGGAGCCGTCCGATCCGAAGGTCTGGGGCTATTATGGAAGGATGCTGCTCGGTATTTATCCGCTCCTGCTGGGAGCGCTGGCACTGACCCACTGTTTTGTCATGAATATGGAAAACGCGAATATTTCGATTGTACCAGTTATTTCGATTCTGACCGTTCTTCCGCAGGTTCTCGAAATGGCAGGCATGAAGTTTCCATTCCTGGCGAAAATCGCGCGTTATATGCCAAATGCGCTCGCGCAGATGGGGATTGACATGGAAGGAACGGGAGGGCTGTCATTCACCTGGGACACCGCAGCCGGGATTGGAAAATGCTGGCTGGTCGGGATCGCCTGGATCGTGATTTTCGGCCTGATCGGGTACTTCTGGTATCGGAAAAAAGAGATTAAGTAAACGGAGGAAGACGCATGGAATTGCTGATCATTGCAGGATTATTCCTGGCGCTGGCTGCCACAGCCATGCGTCTTTTCCTGCTTCATAAAAATATCCGGAAACTGACCCAGGAGTTTCAGGAGATCACGGAACAGGAAGCAGGCGACCGGCGCCTGCAGCTTTCGGGGCCTGACCGGGAGTTGGAGGAGCTGGCGAAGACGATGAATGCGTTCATCGAGCGCAGTCACCTGGAAAACTACCGCCATCAGTGCCAGGAACAGCATATCCGGGAAGAAATCACGAATATTTCCCACGACCTGCGCACGCCGCTGACCTCCATATCCGGCTACCTGGGTCTGCTGAAAAACCCGAATCTTCCGGAGGAGGAGCGGGAAGCCTATTTTTCCGTTGTGGAGCGAAGAAGCAGGGATTTGGCAGAGATGATTCAGGCATTGTATGATTATGCCAGATTGGAAAGCCGGGAATACCATCTGGAAAAACAGGCGGTGAATGTGCGAAAAGAACTGTGCGACTGTCTGCTGTCCTTCTATGACGAATTTGAAAAGCAGCAGATTGCCATGGAGACCGAGATTTGTGAGGAAGAAGTCTGGATTCAGGCGGATACTGAAGGACTGAAGCGGATCTTCTATAATCTGATCACCAATCTTCTGAAATACCATGGCGGAGTTTGCAGGATCTCGATGAAGACCGCTGGGAAACATGTGCAGATTGCCTTCGAAAACCCCGCAGGAAGCCTCTCTCCCTATGAGGCAGAGCACCTTTTCGACCGCTTTTACCGGGCAGAGTCTGCCCGGAACGCAAAAGGGAGCGGTCTGGGCCTGACGATCACGAAGATGCTGGCCGAGCAGATGGGCGGAAGCATCCGGGCAGAGCTGCGGGGGGACTGGCTCCGGCTCCGGATGGCCTTTCCGGTCATTTGCCCTGATTCTTCTTATAGATCAGCCACAGACCCTTTAACAGGAGCTCATCATCCAGAATGATCTCTTTCCGGCAGTTCGGAACCACGATTTTGGCCAGTCCTCCAGTGGCCAGAACCGTCGCTTTTTCACCGAGTTCCAGTTCGATGCGTTCGATCATCCCGTCCATGCATGCCGCATTTCCATGGAGAACACCGCTCTTCATACAGTCGATGGTGTTCGTGCCGATGACTTTTTTCGGCGGGTCCAGGCTGATCCTGGGAAGCTGGGAAGTACGGCTGACCAGGGAATCCAGCGAAGTACGCAGCCCAGGCATGATCATGCCGCCGATATAATTTTTCTTCTTGTCGATGACAGAGATCGTGGTGGCTGTGCCAAGATCGAAGATGATCAGGGGGGCCGGATATTCTGCGATGGCGGCCACTGCATTTACGACCAGGTCGCTTCCAAGCTGGGCCGGGTTATCCATGAGGATATTCAGACCATTTTTCACACCTGGGCCGACGATCATGACGTCCTGGTGCGTGATTTTCACGACAGCATCTTTGACAATATTGGTGACAGGCGGAACCACGGAAGAGATGATGGATCCGGAAATCTGATCCGGAGAAATCTGGTACAGCTCCAGCACATTTTTAAAGCTGATGGCATATTCCAGCACTGTCTGGGTAGAATTGGTGGAAAGACGTTCCACGAAGAGAATTTTCTGGTTTTCAATACATCCGATAACAATATTTGTATTTCCGATATCAATTGCTAAAATCATAGTCAGACACCTCAGTTAAAAAATAAAAAGGATACGCGCAGCTTTCGGTGCGCAGTTACAAAAGATTCGGTCGGGCCGGGCGGCATTTGATTAAATTCCGTGTTTGGCTTGAAGCAGCAAAACGCGTCCGACCAATGCGGTGAGGATCGCGGCGACAATGGCTTCAGGAATTCCATTGATCCCGATGATGGACAGGATGAAGCCATACACAGCCTCCTCAGCCACGCCGTTTGCGGAAGCATATGCGCTGCGGAAAAACAGAAAGATGAGATTCATGACCAGCAGCGTATTTGTCAATGCGCCGGATAATCCTGCGACAGCCAGGGCCAATGTGGGTTTGTCCGATTTCCGCACCTTAGAGATGCCGCGAAAGACATAATAAGGCACGACGCCGGTAAGGATTCTGGGGACAAAGCAGATTACCAGGCTGCTAAGGCCGCCGTGAATTTCTCCCAGTTCATAAAAGGGCGAAAAGACAAAGGATGTGGCAGTGGGATTGATCGTGTTATTGATCAGGCTGGTCAGGCCAAAGACAAAGCCCAGCACGGCGCCTTTTTTCGGGCCGAGCAGGATGGCTCCGATGATGACCGGGATGTGGATGATCGTCGCCCTGGTGAAGCCCAGAGGGATATATCCGAGAAAGGGTGTGAAGGCCAGGATGAAGATCAGTGCTGCGAACAGTGCAACCTGAACCAGGCCCAGTGTGTTGCTTTTTTGCTTCATGGTTTCCTCCTTGTTATTATTCCCGAAGCGGGATACAATACAATGTGCCGGATTTTCCGGCGGTGATGAAGTCCGTTACCGGGTTAGTATACCACAGCGAAAAAGCCAGCGCAATGTGTAAAAATTCCGAAAAATTTATAGAAAAATAATACATAGAATGAAAGAGTATGCTATACTGTTAGTATTATGCTTCGCATGAACGGTTATACCTTATCAGGGTATAGTGATAAAAATACCCATCCGTGAGCTTCCTCCAACGGGGAATGCGCGAAGGGATACCGCTTTACAGAAACAATGAGGATTCTGCGAACGAAAAGTTTTACGCGAAGATAATGGATCATTTGAGAAGGAGAGTTCATTTATGCTAAAAGGGAAGACCGTGATCCTGGGTGTGACAGGAAGCATTGCGGCGTACAAATCAGCAAATCTGGCGAGCATGCTGAAAAAGCTGCACTGTGACGTCCATGTGATCATGACGAAAAACGCGACGAATTTTATTCATCCCATCACCTTCGAGACACTCACCGGGAATAAATGTCTGGTAGATACCTTTGACCGGAATTTTCAATATAACGTGGAACATGTAGCCCTGGCCAAAAAGGCGGACGTGATGATGATCGCCCCCGCCACGGCGAACGTGATCGGGAAAATCACCGCCGGGATTGCCGACGACATGCTGACCACCACCGTTATGGCCTGCACCTGTCCGAAGCTGATCGCCCCGGCCATGAACACCAGGATGTATCAGAATCCGATTCTCCAGGAAAATCTGGAAAAACTCCGCAGAAATGACTACACAGTCATTGCCCCGGCAGTCGGCATGCTGGCCTGCCAGGACATCGGAGAGGGAAAGCTCCCGCCGGAAGACCTGCTTCTGGACTATATTTTAAAAGAAATTGCCTGCGAAAAAGATATGATCGGGAAAAAAGTGCTGGTGACCGCCGGGCCGACGATGGAACCGGTGGATCCGGTTCGCTATATCACGAATCACTCTACCGGAAAAATGGGCTATGCCCTGGCGAAAAACGCGATGCTGCGGGGAGCCGATGTGACACTGGTGACAGGCCAGACTGCGACGCCGAAGCCGCGGTTTGTGAAGATCATCGAGATCCAGAGCGCCAGGGAGATGTTTGAAGCGGTGGTGCGGGAAGCGCCGGAGCAGGACATTGTGATCAAAGCCGCTGCCGTAGCCGATTACCGTCCGCAGAGTGTCAGCGACGAAAAAGTCAAGAAAAAGGACGAACATCTGGTGCTGGAGCTGGAAAAGACCGATGACATCCTGAAATATCTGGGAGAGCAGAAAAAGCCAGGCCAGTTTCTCTGCGGGTTTTCCATGGAAACGCAGAATATGCTGGAGAATTCCAGAGCCAAGCTCACGAAAAAGAATCTGGATATGGTTGTCGCCAATAATCTGAAAGTCGAGGGCGCTGGATTCGGCACAGACACGAACGTCATTACCATGATCACCAAAGACCAGGAAATTTCGCTGGAACTGATGAGCAAGGAAGAGGCGGCCGGCCGCATCATTGATCAGATTCTCGCTATGATAAAGGGGTGAACCGATGAAAGAATACGAAGCCGTGTGGGAAATTTTCAACCAGTGCGCCAATAATCAGATGCGGGACGTCTTTTTTGAAGAACTGACCCTGGACGACCCGGAAGAATACCTGCGTACCAAGTTTAAAGGAAAAGAAGTGACCTGGGAAAAGACCCTGCTGGAGGACGGGACGCTCATTTTTGATATTGTTACCTCCGGAATCCGGCAGCGCTACACCTTTACGGAAATTTAGAGACTTTTCCACATTGAAAAACAGGAGGAGGAAACGTATGAAAAGAAAAAAATCGAAACTGAAAAAACTGATCAAATATTCGGTTCTGACTGCAGGTACGGCCACAGCCGTGACCTCCGGCGTATTCTTCAAGAAAGTTTTCTGCCGGAAGAAGCCGGGGGAGAAATCCCTGTGGGATGAGGAAGCCCCTTCGTTCGAGAACTACCGGCACCAGATTGCGGAAGGAAAAGAGTGGCTGAAAGAAATGGAACCGGAGTCGGAATACGTGATGATCCGTTCCTTCGACGGCCTGATGCTGGACGGCCGTTTTATCCCGGCAGAGGAAGAGACCGGAAAGACGGTGCTGGCCGTTCATGGCTATACGTCTACAGGAGAAAAGGATTATGCGGTGCTGGCCAGATTTTTCCATGACGCAGGCTACAATGTGCTCCTGGTGGATAACCGCGCCCACGGTGCCAGCGAAGGAAAATACATTGGCTTTGGATGCCTGGACCGCGAGGACTGCTACCGATGGGTTCAGTATTTGAACAACCGTTTCCATGGGAACTGTGAGATCTTCCTGCATGGCATTTCCATGGGAGCCGCTACGGTGCTGATGACCAGCGAGCTGAACCTTCCGCCTTCGGTAAAGGGAATTATCGCAGACTGCGGCTATACGTCGCCCAGGGATGAATTTACTGAGAGGATGAAGGAAAGAGAGAAGAGCGGGCCGTTTGGAAACGTGATTGTCGCCGCGCTGAATCTGATCTGCCGGGTAGTGGCCGGCTATGGCCTGTCCGATTGTTCCTCCTCCGAAGCCGTAGCCAGAACGCAGATCCCGGTGTTTCTCATCCATGGCGAAGAGGACCGCGTGGTTCCGGTGCGGATGGCAAGGGAGATCTACCGGGCGTGCGCATCGAAAAAGAAGCTCTGGATTGTAAAGGGAGCCGGGCATGCGGAGAGCTTTTACTATGCGCAGGAAGAGTATGAACAGCGCGTACTGGAATTCTTTGAGGAATGCCGCCGCTGAAAGAGCCCCGTTTTGCGCAGCGGGAAACGAAGTTCAGGGAATGCGGCATATCCGGACATTTTTCGGTAGAGTGGTATTTGAACATAACTCCTTAAAGGTTGCATTCCCCGCAGTTTGCATTGAGCAAACGATACCCGGCCGAAGTGAGGGCGGGGCAGATATCCCGCAGCCTGCGGCGGAAAATTGGCCTTTCTTAAGGAGTATGGAGGTTTTAGGAGAAGCTTAAAGTATGGAAGCGATTAAAAAATATATCCGGCAGCTCAGTAATATGCAGACGATCGCCCTGGGATTTGCAGTCATTATTCTGGTCGGCGCGCTGCTTTTGATGCTACCGATTTCCAGCCGCGACGGAAGCTGGACGCGGTTTTCCGACGCTCTGTTCACAGCCACGTCCGCGACCTGCGTGACCGGACTGGTGACGGTGGATACCTGGCTGCACTGGAATCTGTTCGGCCAATGCCTGATCCTGCTGATGATCCAAGTGGGAGGACTGGGGTTCATTACGATTGGCGTGCTGTTTTCGCTGGTTCTGCATAAAAAGATCGGCCTTCGTCAGAGAGGGATGGTTTCGGAAAGCATGAATGCGATCCAGATTGGCGGAATTGTCGGATTTGTCAGAAAGGTACTGATCGGGACGGCCATTGTGGAAGGGGTCGGAGCGGTCTTGCTTTCCATTCGGTTTGTCGGGGAATTTGGCTTTCTGAAAGGCATTTACTATGGCATTTTCCATTCGGTGTCCGCTTTTTGCAATGCGGGCTTTGATTTGATGGGCTATCAGGGGCCGTTCAGCTCTCTGGTGAATTACTCTTCGGACTGGCTGGTCAACCTGACGATCATGGCGCTGATCGTGATCGGCGGAATCGGTTTCCTGGTATGGGAGGATCTGTTAAAGCATAAGTGGCATTTTTCGAAATACCGCCTGCATACGAAAATCGTACTGCCTGTTACGGCCGTTCTGATTTTTGGCGGCGCTCTGCTGTTTTATCTGTTCGAGAGGGAGAACTTGATGAAAGATATGGGAGCGCAGGAAGCATTTTTGTGCAGCCTGTTTGCTTCTGTGACGACCAGGACAGCAGGGTTTAATACTACGGATATCGCGACTGCCTCCGATGCCAGTAAGCTTTTGAATATCATCCTGATGTTTATCGGAGGAAGCCCCGGTTCCACAGCCGGCGGAATTAAGACGACTACGGTCGTGATCCTGTTTTTGTATATCCGTTCCATGTTCCAGAAGACGAAAAGCATCAGTATCTGGAAGCGGAGCCTGGAAGCCGATGCCATCAAGCGCGCCGCGGCCATTGCCTCCGGAAATATGACATTGGCTTTGGGAGCCGCGCTCCTGATCTGCGGGATGCAGAAGCTGCCGTTAGACGACGTTCTGATCGAAACGTTTTCCGCGATCAGCACCGTAGGCATGTCTGCCGGCATTACCAGAGACTTTCACCTTCTGTCAAAGCTGGCGGTGATCTTTCTGATGTACTGCGGCCGGGTGGGGACGCTTTCTGTGGCGCTGTCTTTTACGGAGCGGAAAAAGACTTCGCCGATCGAATACCCGGAGGAGAAAATTTTGATCGGCTGAAGGATGACAGATGAAGGAGTGAAGGATTGGAAATCAAAATTAAAAATTTGAAATTCTTTTTCGCAGGCTGCGTGGGACTTATCCTGCTGGCTTGGGGATTAAATCATATGGCCCTGGTCGGGGGCTTTATGGAAAATATTCTGGGGATTTTAAGCCCGTTTCTGATGGGGGCGGCCATTGCGTTTATCATGAATGTACCGCTTCGGGGAATTGAGCGGGTACTGAAAAAACATACCCGGCTGAAAAAGAATGCGGTGCGGATCTGCAGCATGATCCTGACCTATCTGGGCGTTGCGCTGATCCTCTGGTTTGTTGTGATGACGGTGATTCCGGAACTGATCAATACGTTCGTTCAGATTAATCAGAAAATTCCGGACTTTATCGCCCAGGTGGAAGAGTGGGGAACCGGAATCATTGAAAAGTATCCGGAGATTACGGACGATCTGTCGGAACTTGGCGGGAATTGGACGGAAATCAACGATACGGTGGTGAACTTTCTGAAAAACGGCATTACCGGGCTTTTGACTTCCACGGTGGGCGTTGCATCTTCGCTGATCAGCGCAGTGGCGACTTTAGTGATTGCCGTAATTTTTTCTCTGTATATCCTGTTTCAGAAGGAAAAGCTGGGCCGCCAGGTGAAGAAGATCTTATACGCTTATCTGCCGCTTGCCAGGGCGGAACGGTGCCTGGAGGTAATGCAGATTACGAGCCGGATTTTTTCCGGATTTATCGCAGGACAGTGCACGGAAGCGGTGGTATTCGGATGTCTCTGCTTTGTGGGAATGACGCTGTTCCGGTTCCCGTATGCGGTAAGCATTTCGGTGCTGATCGGATTTACGACACTGATTCCGATTTTTGGCGCGATTTTCGGAACGGTTGTGGGCGCTCTTTTGATTTTGGTGACATCGCCCATTAAGGCGGTTGGTTTTGTGATTATGATCCTGATTTTGCAGCAGATCGACGGGAACCTGATTTACCCGCGCATTGTCGGGAACAGCGTAGGCCTGCCGGGAATCTGGGTTATGGTAGCGGTGACGGTTGGCGGAAGCCTGATGGGGGTTTTCGGAATGCTGGTGTTTGTGCCGCTGGCTTCGGTCTGCTACTGTCTTCTGCGGGAAAATGTGAACAAACGCCTGCGGAAACGGGATATACAGGCCTTGTAAAAATACAGGTAATAAGGTATACTTGAATAGGCGAAGCACGCCCAGCCGGGTTGAACGTTTCGAAAACCCGCAGGGGATGCTCCCATGTGTGAACGAAATAGACACAGGAGGCAAAAACATGTCAGAAAAAGGATGCAGCAACAGCGGCTGCACAAAAGAAAGCTGTGAAGGATGTCCTTCTAAAAAGCCGGAAAGTTTTCTGGTTGAACAAAACATATATTCCGATGTGAAACATGTCATCGGCATTGTCAGCGGCAAAGGCGGCGTTGGAAAATCCATGGTAACCGCTTCCCTGGCCAATCTGATGGCGTCTAAAGGATATCGGGTGGGAATCCTGGATGCGGATATTACCGGCCCGTCCATTCCGAAGATGTACGGCCTGCACGGGCCTGCCCAGGCGGATGACGAAGGCATTTATCCGATGTTGACGAAGAACGATATCAAGGTGATTTCCATCAATCTGCTGATGCCGGATGAGGAAGCGCCGGTGATCTGGAGAGGCCCCATTCTTGCCAATATGGTAAAACAGTTCTGGAGTGATGTCATCTGGGGAGAACTGGACTATCTGTTTGTAGATATGCCGCCGGGAACCGGCGATGTGCCGCTGACGGTGTTCCAGTCCCTTCCGGTAGACGGCATTGTCATTGTGTCTTCTCCGCAGGATCTGGTGCGGATGATTGTGAAGAAGGCTTATAATATGGCGAAGGCCATGAATATCCCGATTCTGGGAATCGTGGAGAACTACAGTTATCTGAAATGTCCGGACTGCGGAAAGGAGATCGCGGTCTTTGGCCAGAGCCATATCGAGGAGATTGCTCAGGAGCTGGGGACGGAGCTGCTTGGGAAAATGCCGATTGATCCGGCGTTTGCGGAGCTGGCAGACCAGGGAGCTTTTGAGAAAGCGGAGAATCCTTATCTTGAGAAAGCTTTTTTTGCACTCAGAAAATAGAATAGTCTGCGGAAAGCAGACGGGAGAAAAAGGTGTCGTATGAGTACGGCGCCTTTTTTTGTACGCGGAATCTTGGAAAATATTACTTGACAGTGCAGAACGTTTGTTCTATAATCAAGAAAAAGAACAGATGTTCGAAATAAAGGGGAGATGAAAATGAACCTGCAAAAAGAGATGACCCTGATGGAGAAGCTTGAGATTCTGACAGACGCCGCCAAGTACGACGTAGCCTGCACCTCCAGCGGTACGGACCGCGCCGGAGACGGAAAGCATATGGGAAGCTGTGTGGCCAGCGGGATCTGCCATAGTTTTTCCGCGGACGGTCGCTGCATCTCCCTTCTGAAAATCCTGTTTACGAATGAATGTGTCTTTGACTGCCGCTATTGTGCGAACCGCGTGACGAACGATATCCCGCGGGCTTCCTTTACCCCGGAGGAAGTCTGCCGCCTTACCATCGAATTTTATCGGCGGAATTACATCGAAGGGCTTTTCCTGAGTTCCGGTATCCTGCATAATCCGGCTTATACGATGGAGCTTTTGTACCAGACTTTATATAAGCTGCGAAATGAATACCATTTCAGAGGATACATCCATGTAAAGGCGATTCCCGGCGCACCCAGAGAGCTGATTGAAAAGACGGGGTTTCTGGCTGACCGCATGAGCATTAACCTGGAACTTCCCACCGCAGAAGGCCTGAAAAGACTGGCTCCGCACAAAAGCAGAAAAACGATTCTGGAGCCCATGCGTCTGATCCAGAACCGGCGTGAGGAGAATAAAGAAGAACTGATGCTTTACAAGAAAGCCCCGTCCTTCGTGCCCGCAGGCCAGAGCACCCAGATGATTATCGGCGCTACCCCGGAAAGCGATTATCAGATTGTCACCACGGCGGAATCTCTGTACCAGAAATTTCAGCTTAAGCGGGTCTTCTATTCCGCCTTTGTCCGTGTGAACGACGACAGCGCCCTTCCAGTGCTGCCGGGCGGCCCGCCGCTCCTGCGGGAGCACCGCCTGTACCAGGCGGACTGGCTCCTGCGCTTCTACGGGTTCCGCGCACAGGAGCTTCTTTCCGAAAAACGCCCGAATTTTAACGTTTTCCTGGATCCGAAAAGCGACTGGGCGGTGGGGAATCTGGATCAGTTCCCGATTGAGGTGAACCGGGCGGATTATTATACGCTGCTGCGGGTGCCGGGGATCGGGCCGAAGTCGGCCAGGCGCATCGTGAATGCCAGACGTTTTGGAAGCCTGCGGTTTGAGGATTTGAGGAAAATGGGGGTAGTCCTGAAACGGGCGCTGTATTTTATTACTTGCAGCGGGAAGATGCTGTATCCGGTTCGGCTGGAGGAAGCTTCGATTGCCCGGAACCTGATGAGCGTGAAGGAAAAGTTACCCTTTGAGACGCAGCCGTACCATCAGATGAATTTGTTTGCGGATTATGGGATTGGGGGATAAAAGATGCGGATTTTTTTGTGTGAGGGGACGGCTGATGGGATTCTGACAGGAATCTATGATGCCTGGGCGAGCAGGCTTGGCCACGAGAACGTGAAGCTTCAGGTTCAGGAGAACTGGAATCTGGAATTGTTTGCCGAATATGAAGAGGTCTGTACGGATGGAGAAAAGGCGGAGAAGGTGGCGCGGACGATAAAGCGGGAGCTGGGAGAGGAGACGTGGGAGAGCATTTTTCAGGCGGCTTTAGCGGATGCACCGGAGCGGGCGGACAGTATTTACCGGACGGTGGCGGCGGGGCTTTCCGGGCGGCGGGGACGACAGGATTTGATGGCGTGTCTGCAGAATCCGGATATCTGTAAGGTGTTTGAATTGTCCAGGAGAGTTGGGCGAGAGGTGCATCATTATTTGGGATTTTTGCGGTTCCGGGAGCTTGCGGGCGGGATTTTGTTTTCAGAGATTGCGCCGGAGGCGCGGGTGCTGCCGCTGATGGGGGAGCATTTTGCGGGGCGTTATCCGGGAGAGCATTTCCTGATTTATGATCGGACACATGGAGAGTTTCTGGCGCATCAGGCCGGGAGACCATGGGTACTGGTGCAGGGGGAGGAGCTGAACCGGGAGCAGATCCAGGCCTGCTCTGAAGAAGAGGAGAAATTTCAAAAATTATGGCAGGCTTTTGTCCACACGATTGCCATAGAAGCCAGGACAAACCCGAAGCTTCAGCTTCAGATGCTGCCCAAAAGATTCCGGGCTTATATGACAGAAACCTTCTGAACTCACCGCGATGCGGCTTGGCGTCCATTAACCATGCGTGGCGCGTCTTGCCGCCGTTTCCATCCAGAAAGTACAGTCGCTTCCGTGTGACTTGACACTCCGCCCCACGCGGCGCGCGTCTTGCCGCCGTTTCCATCCATAGAGTACATCTGCTTCCGTGTGATTTGACACTCCGCCCCATGCGGCGCGCGTCTCGCCGCCATTTCCATCCATAGAGTACAGCCGCTTCCGTGTGACTTGACACTCCGCCCCACGCGGCGCGCGTCTCGCCGCCATTTCCATCCAGAGACTGCACCCGCAGTGGCGCGGCCCGTGCCTTCCATTTGCCGTCGCCCTTCGATTTCGTCAATTCGTGACAGAAAAAATTCATTTTTTCGCCCCTCAGCTTAAAATCTGATTTTCCGAAAAAACTAGGAAGAAAATGGAAACAAATAATTTTCATAGTTCCGCCGGAATAGAAAAAAGAAAAACTGTGCATAATTTACATGAGCCGGAAAATCAAAAGAAAAGCATCCACAAAAAACGGCGTTGACAAATTTGAAAACAAGTGGCATAATGCGTCTAACAAAAAGCCAAGACAGCCGCGGTCAGCGGCAGGGATCGTTCTCAGATTCACTGTGGAGAACATGAGGAAAGGAAAATGAATATGTCAGAAAGAAAGATCAAACTTACCGGAATGAATGACGTAAAAGAGTTTGTCCGAGCAGCAGAACAGTGCGATTTTGACGTAGATGTATTCTATAATCGTGTTGTCATTGATGCGAAGTCAATTCTTGGCGTGCTGAGCCTGGATCTCAGCAGAGAACTCACTGTAAAATACGGCGGACAGAACTTAGTATTTGAAAACATACTCAGCAAATATGCGACAGCTTAATTGGTATAGACGGACAGAATCTGAAAAGCGGACACCATAGACGAGACATAAAGAGACAGCATGATGAGACAGAATGACAGCACCGACGAGGCAGAATCCCCGACAGCATGACGAGACAGAACCTGACAGCACCGACGCGACAGAATTCCGACAGCATAGATGAGGCATAATACGACAGAACCGGTGAGGCAGACTCCCAGACAGCATCGATGAGACAGAATGACAGCACCGGCGAGGCAGAAAATTTCCGACACCATAGACGAGACATAAGTAGACAGCATTGACGTGACAGAATGACAGCAGCGATGCGACAGAACCTCAGACAGCACGATGCGGCAGAATGACACCACAGACGCGACAGAAAATTTCCGACACCATAGACGAGACATAAGTAGACAGCATTGACGTGACAG
>JAUNPS010000060.1 GCA_030536575.1 Eubacteriales bacterium
AGACAGCAAACATCGACGGCGACAGCGCAAACTTTACTCCGCTGTTTTCAACAGATGACGGTTTTACCGGCGTGTATGACGGCGGGAATAAGACGATTAAAAATCTGTATTTCAGGCAGTCGGGAAATGCGGGCATCTTTGCAGCGATTGCTGAAACGGGACAGGTAAAGAATCTGAAGCTCAGTAATCTCCAGTTCCCCATGGAATCCAGTAATGGCTATATCGGTGGGATCACCGCCGTAAACAATGGAAAAATTTACAACTGCTCCACATCTGGAATCATAATGAATTTCTACAACGGAAAATCCGGAAGCATCTGTGGATACAATTCCGGAACTGTTGAAAATTGTAAAGCAACCGGAAGTGTGATTGCAGGAGGCGGCGATGATGAGGTCGGCAGTTGCCGCTATGGTGCAGTAGGCGGCATTGTCGGTTATCAGGACGGAGGCAGCATTCGAAATTGCCAATGTGTTTCCATGCAATTATTTGGCTGGTCTACGGGAGGTATTGTAGGAGAATCAAGAGGCGCGACCATCGACCATTGTTCCCTTACCGGAAATTGTAAGCTGACAAATTCTATTGTCGGGGCTATCTGCGGAGATGGGAATTGGTCGTCGAACACGATTACGAATTGTTATACGGATACGGAATACCGGCTGGTCGGACAAGGCCAGTAACCAGGAGTCCGAAAAGAGGGCGGCCGCCCGTGCCACCACGTGCAGCCGCCCTCCAAATCTTATTTCCCAATAACAACCTTATCCAAATGCCAAATCTCATCCACATACTGCTGGATCGTCCGGTCCGAAGTAAACTTCCCAGCGCTCGCCATATTCAGAATCGCCATCTTCGCCCAACGCTTCTGATCCCGGTAAGCCTCTTCCACTCTTCTCTGCGCCTCCGCATAAGACTTAAAGTCCGCCAGGATAAAGTACGTATCCGCCCGGTCGCTGCTCTTCGTATTCAGCAGAGAATCATAGATGTCACGAAAACGCTCCGGATCATTGTGCGCAAACTCGCCGTTAATGAGCTGCATCAGCACGCGGCGGATATCCTGGTCATTGTTAAAGTAATCGGTCGGATGATAGCCGCCATGCTGCTCGAAGTTAATAACCTCGTCCGCGGACAGGCCGAAAATAAACGCATTCTCCGCTCCAACTTCTTCCACGATTTCCACGTTCGCACCATCCATAGTTCCCAGGGTCGGCGCGCCGTTCAGCATGAACTTCATGTTACCGGTTCCGGATGCTTCCTTACTTGCCGTCGAAATCTGCTCGGAAACATCAGATGCCGCGAAGATCATTTCCGCATTCGATACGCGGTAATCTTCGATGAAGACAACTTTCAGCTTTCCGTTAATGGACTGGTCATTGTTGATCACATCCGCAACGGAGTTAATCAGCTTAATAGTCAGCTTCGCACGGCGATAGCCCGCAGCCGCCTTCGCACCGAAGATAAAGGTTCTCGGATAGAAATCCATCTCCGGATGATCTTTAATCGTATTGTACAGATACATCACATGCAGGATGTTCAGGAGCTGGCGTTTATACTCGTGGAGACGCTTTACCTGTACGTCGAAAATGGAACGCGGGTCAACGTCGATGCCATTATGCTCCTTAATGTATTTCGCCAGACGAACCTTGTTCTGGTACTTGATATTCATGAACTCCTGCTGTGCCTTCTCATCATCCGCGTAAATCTTCATCTTCGCGATCTGGGGCAGGTCGGTAATCCACTCGTCGCCGATGTGATCCGTTACCCAGTTAGCCAGAAGCGGGTTCGCGTGAAGCAGGAAACGTCTCTGGGTGATACCGTTCGTCTTATTGTTAAATTTCTCCGGCATCATCTCGTAGAAGTCTTTCAGTTCCTGATTTTTCAGGATTTCGGTATGCAGGGCGGCAACACCGTTCACCGAGTAGCCTGCTGCAATGGCCAGATGAGCCATTTTTACCTGGCCGTCATAGATGATGGCCATCTTGCGGACCTTCTCTTCATTGCCCGGATATTTCGCGCGGATATCATCACAGAATCTACGGTTAATCTCTTCCACGATCTGGTATACACGCGGAAGGAGTCTGGAGAACAGCTCGATGGGCCATTTTTCCAGGGCTTCTGCCATAATTGTGTGGTTCGTGTAAGCACAGGTTTTCGTGGTCACTTCCCATGCTTCGTCCCATTCCAGTCCTTCCTCATCCAGAAGGATACGCATCAGCTCGGCTACCGCAACGGTCGGATGGGTATCGTTTAACTGGAAGGTGGCCTTCTCATAGAATTTCCGGATATCGGAGTGGGATTTCTTATATTTTTCAATCGCTGCCTGAACGCTCGCGGAAATGAAGAAATACTGCTGTTTCAGACGCAGTTCCTTTCCTGCATAGTGCTCGTCAGCCGGGTACAGGACTTCAACAATGTTCTTCGCCAGGTTTTCCTGCTCAACGGCTCTCATGTAATCGCCCTTGTTAAAGGAATCGAGCTGGAAGTCCGTGATAGCTTCCGCATCCCATACGCGGAGGGTGTTTACAATGCCGTTATTGTATCCAACGATCGGAATATCGAAGGGTACGGCGCGGACGGACTGATAGCCTTCCTGGATGAATTTGTTCCGGTGGGTGTTGTGGTCATATTCGACACGTACATAACCGCCGAATTTGACTTCTTTGGCGTATTCCGGACGGCGCAGTTCGAAGGGATTTCCTTCTTTCAGCCAGTTATCCGGCACTTCTACCTGATAGCCATCCTGGATTTTCTGTTTGAACATTCCGTAACGGTAACGGATACCGCAGCCGTAAGCCGCATAGCCCAGCGTCGCCAGGGAATCCAAAAAGCAGGCTGCCAGACGGCCCAGGCCGCCGTTTCCAAGGGCTGCATCCGGCTCTTCGTCTTCGATTACGTTCAGGTCAAAGCCGAGTTCTTCCAGAGCTTCTTTCACTTCATTGTACTCGGTCAGATTAATCAGGTTATTTCCCAAGGCACGGCCCATCAGGAATTCCATGGACATGTAGTAAACGATCTTCGGATCGTCTTTTTCGTACTGCTGCTGGGTCTGCATCCAGTTTTCGATGATCGTATCCTTTACCGCGTAGGAAACGGCCTGGAATACCTGCTGCTTCGTCGCCTCGTCAATATTTCTGCGGTATAAAGATTTTACATTCTCTTTTACCTCGGCAATGAATGCCTTTTTGTCAAATTTTTTCATGTTTTCCTCCTGTCCTTTACTGCCGTTTTACGCCCATGGTTACGGTCTCGCCGTTGATGTTCCATTCTTTCACGTATCCATCGGTTTCTCCCAGCACAATTTCATCCGCCAGCACTTCGGATTTGATCTCCTCCCGGTTTGCTTCCAGAATTTCCAGGATTCGGTCGTTTTCTTTCGCATAGACTTTGATGCGATCCATGACTTCAAAGCCGGCTTCCTTACGCATTGTCTGGATCTTGCTGATCAGTTCGCGTACAAAGCCCTCTTCGATCAGTTCTTCTGTGAGGTTCGTATCCAGTACAACCGTAATCTCATTATCCTGCTCGGATACATACCCTTCCATCTGAGCAGTCTCAATGAGCAAATCTTCCTCTAATAATACAACGGTTTCCCCATCGATGTCAAGTTTCAGCTCGCCATTCGCCCGAAGTTCATCCATTGCCGCATTTCCGTCCAACGCCGGAAGCACCTGACGGATCTTATTTAACAGCTTGCCGTATTTCGGGCCTACGGTACGCATCTGCGGCTTAAAGCTGTAGGAAGTGAAGGCGCGCACATCATCTGTGAAGGAGATGGCCTTTGCATTCAGCTCATCTTTGATGATCTCTGCAAAATAATCCGGCAGGGCAATGGGTGCTTTCACGAACATCTGTGCAATGGGCTGCCGGTTCTTGATATTCGCGGCATTTCTGCACGCACGGCCCATCACGACAACCTTCAGAACTTCATCCATGCTCTTTTCCAGATCTTTGTCCACACGGCTCAGGTCAGCCACCGGGAAATCACACAGGTGGATGCTTTCCGGCGCATTTTTGTCGATGCTGCGCACCAGGTTCTGGTAGATATCTTCTGTCATGAACGGAATCATCGGCGCGGCGGCTTTGCATACCGTTACGAGTGCTGTATACAATGTCATGTATGCATTGATCTTATCCTGCTCCATGCCTTTTGCCCAGAAACGTTCTCTGCTGCGGCGCACATACCAGTTGCTCATGTCGTCTACAAAGTCCTGAAGTGCCCGCGCGGCCTCCGGAATCCGGTAATTTGCCAGGTCATTGTCTACCGCGTCGACCATGCTGTTCATCTTAGAGAGCAGCCATTTATCCATCACCGGAAGCTTGTCATATTCCAGTGCATACTTGGTCGCGTCGAATTCGTCGATGTTTGCATACAATACAAAGAATGCGTAGGTGTTCCAGAGCGTACCCATGAACTTCCGCTGGCCTTCCATAACGGCTTTTCCGTGGAAACGGTTCGGCAGCCAGGGGGCGCTGTTGATGTAGAAATACCAGCGGATCGCGTCGGCGCCGTAGGTTTCCAGCGCGTCGAACGGATCGACCGCATTACCCTTGGACTTACTCATCTTCTGGCCGTTCTCATCCTGTACATGGCCCAGGACAATGACGTTTTCATACGGCGCTTTGTTAAACAGCAGCGTGGACTCCGCCAGCAGGGAATAGAACCATCCTCTGGTCTGGTCAACCGCTTCCGAAATGAACTGCGCCGGGAACTGCTGCTCAAACAGTTCCTGATTTTCGAACGGATAATGGTGCTGGGCGAAAGGCATTGCCCCGGAATCGAACCAGCAGTCGATCACTTCCGGCACGCGATGCATGTCTTTTCCGCATTTCGGGCATTTGATGGTGATTTCGTCAATGTACGGGCGGTGCAGCTCCACGGTCTTCGCGGCTTCATTTCCGCTCATTTCGTAAAGCTCCTGGCGGCTTCCGATGGAATGCATGCAGCCGCATTCTTCACAGTACCAGATGTTCAGCGGGGTGCCCCAGTAGCGGTTCCGGCTGATGCCCCAGTCCTGGACGTTTTCCAGCCAGTCGCCGAAACGGCCTTTGCCGATGCTTTCCGGGATCCAGTTGATGGTGTTGTTGTTCCGGATCAGGTCGTCTTTGACGGCGGTCATTTTGATGAACCAGGATTCGCGGGCGTAGTAGATCAGCGGGGTGTCGCAGCGCCAGCAATGCGGGTAACTGTGTTCGAATTTCGGAGCCGCAAACAACTGGCCTCTCTTTTCCAGGTCTTCCAGAACCTTCGGGTCGGCTTTCTTTACGAACAGGCCGCCGAACGGCGTATCCTCGGTCATTTCGCCCTTGGAGTTTACGAGCTGTACGAACGGCAGGTCGTATCTGCGGCCTACCTGCGCGTCGTCCTCACCGAATGCGGGGGCAATGTGAACCACGCCCGTACCGTCGGTCAGCGTAACGTAATCCGCACACGTCACATAAAATGCTTTTTTGTGCTGTTTTTCTGCGTGAACTCTCGCACAGTCATACAGCGGTTCGTATTCTTTTCCCTCCAGATCGGTTCCCACATAGGTTTCCAGAACCTCGTAGGCCGGTGCGTCCTCGGTCTTCAGGCCGCCCAGAACCGTATCCAGCAGCGCTTCTGCCATGTAATAGGTGTATCCGTCGGCAGCTTTTACCTTGCAGTAAGTCTCTCGCGGGTTTACGCAGAGAGCCAGGTTCGACGGCAGAGTCCAGGGGGTCGTTGTCCATGCCAGGATGTACGCATCCTCATCCTTTACTTTGAACCGTACAATGGCGGAACGTTCCTTAACGTCCTTGTATCCCTGCGCAACTTCCTGCGCGGACAGCGGTGTACCGCAGCGCGGGCAGTACGGAACAACTTTAAAGCCCTTGTACAGCAGGCCTTTGTCCCAGATTTTTTTCAGCGCCCACCACTCAGATTCGATGTAATCGTCGTGATAGGTTACATACGGGTTTTCCATATCGGCCCAGAATCCAACGGTGGCGGAGAAATCTTCCCACATGCCTTTGTATTTCCAGACGCTTTCTTTACATTTGTCGATGAAGGGAACCAGACCGTATTCTTCGATCTGTTCTTTTCCGTCCAGGCCCAGGAGGCGTTCGACTTCCAGTTCGACCGGGAGGCCGTGGGTGTCCCAGCCGGCTTTGCGGGGGACCATTTTGCCTTTCATGGTCTGGTAGCGGGGGATCATATCTTTGATTACACGGGTCAGGACGTGGCCGATGTGGGGTTTGCCGTTGGCGGTTGGGGGGCCGTCGTAGAAGGTGTAGGTTTCGCCTTCTTTGCGGCTGTCGATGCTTTTTTCAAAGATGTTGTTTTCTTCCCAGAATTTTTGCACCTTTTTTTCGCGTTCTACAAAGTTCAGGTTCGTAGAGACTTTTTCGTACATTTTCATCTTCCTTTCTTATTTATTGTACCCGAAAGTTCGGCAAAGGCCTCCTTCCGGTATTGATTCCCCTCGCATTTTCGCCCATAGGGCGAAAACCCTTCGCGGGACTGTGGCTACAGGTTCTTCGGCTTCCTGCCTTCCTGCTATTGTGTACCCGAAAGTTCGGCAATGGCCTCCTTCCGGTATTAATTTCCCTCGCATTTTCGCCCACAGGGCGAAAATCCTTCGCGGGACTGTGGCTACTACACAAAAAAAGCGCCGCCCCGTAATCGGACGAACGCTAAAAACAGCAGTTTCGTTTCACCACCTCTTACAGCATACCACCATATGCGCTCCCGGTAACGGAGGAACCCCGTCAGTGCCTACTTTCCTTTCAGCCTGAAACTCCGAAGTGATTTTCCGCAGGAATTACTAACACCGGGCTTCCACCCTCCCCGGCTCGCTGAAGCGTTCCTTCAAGCGTACTCTCTTCATCACAGTCTTTCACATGCCGTTATTATATAGTAGAGTTTTGCCAAAAGTCAAGCAAAACATGCTTGCAAATCAAAACTGGTCTGCTATAATCAAGATAGCGCTGCATTTTACAGCAAATCTTACACAAAAGGAGCGATTATCATGGTATACAAAACACACGGAACCTGTGCGCAGGCCATTGAATTTGAACTGGACGGCGATACGATCAAGAATGTGCAGTTCATCGGAGGCTGCAGCGGAAATACGCAGGGCGTAGCCGCACTGGTGAAGGGCATGAAAGCCGAAGAAGCGATTTCGAAACTGGAAGGAATCCGCTGCGGCTTCAAACCGACGTCATGTCCGGACCAGCTCGCAAAAGCTTTAAAAGAAGCGCTGGGCAAATAAGGCCAAGCGCCGCGCGCTGACGGAAAACACCCTTTGCGCGTCACTTCGCCGTCTGCACTTCGGCCCGTGCGAATGTTTACTACAAGCACGCAGCGCCGTTGTTCACACTACCTTAAAAATCGGAGAGTCCCAAAGGCTCCCCGGTTTTTGCATTCTACTCCCACTCTTCCAACGACGGAACTTCCTCCGTAAAAACCTCCTCCCCCACCTCATTAATCCTCGTCCTCCCCGCTTCCCCATACTGGTAAAGCTGATCCAAAAACTCAATCGCCGCCCGAATCTTCGTCCGCAGCAAATATCCCCCCGCCTGCGTAGACTCCTCCAGCCGCGAAACCGGCAGATTCGGCGTCCATCCATAAGCCCTCCCATGGAAATCCTGAATCTTCCCCAGCACCTCCTGAATCTCTTCCCTCGTCAGCGGCAAAAGCTGCGGCGCTTCCGTCAACAAATTCAGAACCGTCCGGATCGGCTCCTGCTCCTCAGGATAAATTGCTTCCAGATTCTCATACTCATGCTTCCCGTCAATCACGTCCTCCACATAGGACGCACTGAGCGCAAACATACTGAACGTATTTTCCAGCCCCTCATCCGGAAGAAGAAACTGCGCCATATTCCGATAACCATTCAGCCGTGCTTTCTTCCCAAGACGGCCCATCAGCTCCGTTTCATCCACCAGAATCACCCATCCATGATACCCCAACTGGGTAAACAGATGGCTCATAAACGAAAAATAATCGCCGCAATGTTTCGTCTTCGTAAAATTCACATTATACTTCACCGTCTGGTTAAAAATCCGGCGGTAAATCTTTTTCAGCGGCGCATTTGCAATAAAATCCCCCTCCAAATCCGCCTGCAGAAGGAATTTCTCATCCGAATCTTCCGTATTCAGATAGGAACGTAACAGATAATACAGCTTATCCGTTTCCAGGTGCTTTGCCGCGTAAAGCAGCATTTCATTCGCTATGGGGCTATTGGCCGACAGCTTTCCCAGCTCGTGCATAAACCCCGGCTGCCTGCGCCTGGGAAGGTAGGTATTCTGGATAACCTTCTGGTAAACCAAATAAAGCTTATCCATCGGCGTTTCCTTACTCAGCGAAAGATACGAAACCACCATCTGATTCGAATGCGCAAGATTAAACACCGTATTCAGCAGGTGCGTTTTCCCCTCTCCATATTTTCCGCAGATCACCATTCCGCTGGATTTTCCCTGGTCGCACACCGCGTCCAGACGGTCGGAAATTTCTTTCATGATCTTCGGGCGCGCTTCCGAAAAATACTGCCCGACGGCGCGGGAAGGAATCCCGGAACGCAGCGCCTCAATAATATGCCTGGCTTCTACATCATACATCCGTTTTTACCTCCTGCATCGCGATTTGAATCAACTGGGGAATGCCTACTGCGCCTGTCCGTGCCTGGCGGACAATTTCTTCCGCCGCTTCCTGATCCAGCGTCCTTACGCTCTTCTGCTGCTCGGCAATGCTCTCCGACATGGCAAGAATCACCTCCGGCGTATACTCCTGCGCCGCCAGGCGGTCCAAATCCACCATGTCCGCAAAACGGTTAAACCGTTCCCCGACAATTTCATTCTGAATCCGCATCCACAACGCCTGATACGATTTCAGGCCTGCATTCTCATCATCCATCAGCTTCCGGTCAAACGCATAGACAAACATAATGTTTTTCATACTGTCAATGTCGTCGATGAGCTGGCGGATGCTCTCATACGTATCTTCCCGCTTCATTTTCGTGTAATGAATCGGCTCCAAGCTCGAACGGCTGATCAGAATTTCCAGATCATCAATGGCAATCAACAGCCCCGAATAACCGCCCATCCGGATAATTTCCGCCAACGAACGGAGCATATGACGCGCATTGTACTTCGTAATCCGGCTCGGATAAAAATCCATGGCCCGTAACTGGGAAAGCTTAACCGTCCGATCTCCTCCCAACCACGCCAAAAGCAGTTCCTTGTTCTGTTCCTCCAAAACCGGATACCCCAGAATACTCCCGGTAAGCATACTGCATGCCAGCGCGAAATTATTATCCAGCATGGGATTTTCCAGAAAAATCTGCTTTAGCTGGGCACGGATTTCCCGTTTGGTAATCGCATCGCCCATCCCATTTTGTGAAAGGTAATCAATAAACCGCATTCCCTGGGGAATCTCCTGGTGATCGAACCCCATTTCCCGGATCAGGTAATGGCTGGCCGCCTCCAGGCATTCCATAATATCGCATTGGTTAAAAATTTCGATATAAATTTCTCTGAAATCGTGCATCCAAACGTCTCTTGCGGAGAACTGAACTGTTTTGTAATGTTCTTTTTGCGCAAGATTTGTCATTAATTGCAGGAAATGCGTTTTTCCGCTTCCCTGGCGTCCTGTCACAAACTTGATCTTACTTCCGCCGTCCCGAATGTATTCCTGCAGATATTTCTCCTGCCAGAAATCCGTCAGGAAACGAATTCCGCAAGTAAGCTGCGCCGTTCCGTTAAATTCTGGTTTCATCCTTCTACCTCATCTTCATAAAAACGAATCGTAGCAAGAAATTCTTCCTTTCCATCCTTGTCCAAAATCCGGATTGCTTTGTTCTGATCTCTGCTTGGCCCAAACTGGAACTTTCTTCCGCTCTTCGTCTCTTTCACCTCCGAAGCGTAGAGACGCGCCAGGTCGAAAGCAAAACTCTGCTGGTCATACTCCTTCCTGAAACGGCTCATCGGAGCCAGGAATTTATACAGGCTTGTCAGATAAAGATCCGCCCCGGGGCGTTTCTTCAGCTTTAAAACAGCAAGGTCATAAGCGTCGGACAGTTCGCTCACAAAGGTAAGCGCGTTAAAGGACGCTTTATTTAGTTTTTCCTGGCCGTTTTTCACGATTTCTACCAGACTTTGCGGACGCATACACTGTACCTTTTTCCGATCCAGATAGACGTCCTGATTTTCCACATCCAGCTTTACCCGGTACGGGAACATCTCATAAACCGGAAATTCACCCCGGACATTTACGCCTTTTTCCTGACAATCCGCAAGCATCTGTTCCGCGAATTCCCCATTTTCGAAATACGTTTTTGTATCAAAGTCCGAAACTGTCGCCTTCATATCCTCAATAGCCGCAGACAAAGAAGAAGCCGCTTCCGCCATCGCGTTTAAATCCCGCGAAAGGCTCTTGATATCGCCCAGATCCGTCTCCCGTCCAATAGCCTTAAAAAGCTTCTGAAGAGAGGCCAGATTATCTTTTACAGCCTTTTCCTGTGGCTGCATGCCGGAATAAAAATTTTCGTAGTTCATACTATTTCCTTCCCGAATGATCTTTTGATTTTCTGTTTTTTTGCTGCACGGCTGGACAAAAATGCCACGTTCTGAAAATTTGAAAACGGAATTCGTGAATTTCATCCCGCCCCGGAGTTTTTCTATAAAAAGTATATCGAAAAAAGCAGAACTTTGCAATCTTTTGTTTTCTTAACAATCCTGGCATGATAAAATAATGTTACTGTTCTCTCATACCTCGTTCCAGTAACCATTTTGCTTTGCAAAAGAACCTGCTCAAACCTGAATCACGTTCTTACGTACCTGCGCAGCTAAGTGCTCAGGTACTGTCTGAACAGTACCAAAATAATGTAACAGTTTACACGCCCCAAGCCGCACGTCACCATAGCGGCGGAATGGAGATTCCTATGAAAAACACCCTTTACCCCTGGCAGGAAGAATGCCTCGCCCGCTGGTTCGCCAACCATGGAAGAGGCATCGTCCAGGCCGTCACCGGTTCCGGAAAAACCCTGCTCGCCCTCACTGCCGCCGACCGCCTGGAAAAAAGCCGCCCGCAGGAACTGCGCATAAAAATCGTTGTCCCCACCAGTGCCTTAATGCGCCAGTGGAACCGCGCTTTAAAAGAATTCTTAGCCGTCTCCCCGAAAGAGATCGGCCTGCGCGGCGGCGGCCACTCCTCCCCTTCCGACCGCAAATATATGATCTACGTCATTAACTCCGCCCGCTATGAACTGGCCAGGCAGATCTTATCCGACCTTCGAAGCGGCGCTTCCGTTCTGCTGATCGCAGACGAATGCCACCACTATACAAGCGGCCAGAACAGCCTGATTTTTGAATTTTTACCCTATATCGGGCCTTACGAAGCGAACTTCTTTTCCCTTGGGCTCTCCGCGACCCTGCCCACCGGCCCGGCCCTGACGAATCTCACATCCGTCCTCGGACGGCGGATCTACAGCTATGGAATGGAAAAAGCGGCCGCAATGCACACCGTATGCAGCTACAACATTTTTCACATCCGTCTGTCCTTTCAGCCCTCAGAACGTGCCGATTATCAGACGCTTAGCGACTGGATGAAAAACCTTTACAGCCGTCTGCTTCAAACGCATCCTTACCTAAAGGACATGTGCCAGAAAGAACGCTACGAACAGCTTCGCATCCTTGCCGGAAGCAAAAACCAAACGATTTCCGAGACAGCCGCCCTGTACATGAAGCTCTCTTATAAGAGAAAAAGCCTGGTCTGTCTGGCATCCGCCCGCCTTTCCTGTGCCTTCCAGCTGGTCAAACGGCTCGCGCCGGACGAAAAAATCCTGATTTTCAGCGAACGTATCCGGCAGGCCGAAGAATTGTATACACTTTTACAAAAGCAATATCCGGGCAAAGTCGGGCGCTATCACTCCCAAATGGGCCAGCTTGCAAACCAGAACGCCCTAAACCGTTTTCGAGACAATGATACCCGAATTCTGATCGCCTGCAAAGCCTTAGATGAAGGTGTCGATGTGCCGGACGTTTCCATCGGAATCGTCCTTTCCGGTACTTCCATGCAGCGCCAGCGCGTTCAGCGTTTAGGACGCATTGTCCGGAAAAAAGAAGGAAAAACCAGGGCCTCCCTCTATTATCTGCATGTGGAAGAAACCGCGGAAGACGCCTGTTTCCTTCCGGATACCGGAAACCATTCGATTTTTGAACTGGAATATGTGTCCGAAACGGACGAATTTCAGAATCCCCGCTATGACCGGGCTGCAAGAAAACTATTAGCCGAAATGCATGCTGCAGGCGCAGACATGGAACAAATAAAAGAAGCCGGACGCTGCCTGCGTCTTGGAAGCGTCCGTGCGGATTGGATGGCCGATGAACGCACGCTGGATTCCAAAAGAAAAGCGGCAAAATACCTCAGCGACCAAAATTACTGGATCTGTATGAAAAAGCTTGCGCAAATCCTGCGTGCTAACTGATCATTTCCTTCAACATTGCAAAATACTCGTTATGCGCCTCCTGATACTCCCTGTTAAACAGCTCGTCACGCCCGGAATGCAGCATCGAAACATACTCATGTACCTGATGCCTCATTTCAGGCTGCACCCGCGCGACCGTCGCCACCCCCACATTCGAGCAGATATCCGAAATCCGCTCCATCTCCGAAAGCAGATTCAAAAACTCCGTCCCGGCATACACCCCGCAGGTTCCTTCCCGCAGGCGCCCCAAATGGTTCTCCTTCAGAACCTCCACCATATCATCTACAACTTCTTCCAGCGGCTCGATATGGCGCGCCGCGCTGACATCCCGCTTTTCAAAGGCGTCGCGGGTATAATCCAGAATTGTATTGATCAAAAGATGCAGGATATCCAGTTCCGCCCGCGCCGTCTCCGAAAAAACAGCGTCATTTTTATACAGAGCTTCCCCAATCTCCTTAATGTTCATGGCATGATCGCCCAGCCGCTCAAATTCCGTAATCCCCGAATAATATTGATTCATGATCTCCACATGTTCCGTATCTGTGACCTTCGCAGAAATCTGGATCAGGTAATTGCTGACCCGGTCGGCCATCAGATCGATAGATTCCTCATCCTCTTCAATCTGCGCCACCACCTTCGCGTCATAGTTCCCAATCAGCTCATAGGCCCGGTCAATATTCGTTCTGGCCATCTCATACATTGCCATCAGCACATCATAACAGCGCGCAAAAGCCAGCGCAGGCGTACTGACGAAGACCGGATTCAGCGTATCCAGAAGTTCCTGGCTGCGGTTTTCTGCTGCCGGCTCGTCCTTCACGATTTTGTGGCTGAACTTTTCCAAAAGTCCCATCGCAGGAAGCAGCAGAATCGCACAGGCCAGATTAAAGATCGTATTTGCATTGGCAATTCCGCCGGAATGGATCGTACTGCTCCAAATCCCATCCAGCAGCCCCATTTGATGGACAATCGTTACCCCTGCCAGGACCAGCGCGGACTTGCCCAGGTTAAACATGATATTGATCATTCCGACCCGCTTGGCATCCGGCTTCGCGCCGATATTACAGACAATGGCCGTCGTCACGCAGTCGCCAAGGTAAATCCCCACCAGCACCGCATAAATCGACCCGAACGTGAGCTGCCCGGACGTGGAAAACGCCTGCAAGATACCGATCGTCGCCGAAGAACTCTGCAAAACAAAGGCCACCCCGGCCCCGACCAGATAACCGATCAGCGGGTTCTCTCCCAGATTCGAAAACAGCTCCTCAATAATCCCGCTTTCCGTCAGACCGCTCACCGCGTCCGTCATATTCAGAAGCCCGGAAAATAGAATACCAAAGCCAATGCAAATTCGTCCCGCTTTATCAGCGCCCCGGAATTGTTTTCCCATTGTCAGGACAATGCCGATAATCAGCGCCAACGGCGCCAGCGTGGACGGATTCAAAAACTGCAGAAATGAAGTCCCCGACGAATTCAAATCCAAAAGCCGGATAATCTGTCCGGTAACGGTGGTTCCTACATTCGCGCCGACAATAATTCCGAGCGACTGTGCCAGCGGGATCATGCCCGCGCCTACCAGGCCGGAGGTGATGACAATCGTGGCTGTCGAGGACTGAATGACAGCGGTCATGACCAGGCCGGTAAAAAAGGCCTTGAGCGGGGTGCTGGTGAGCTTCTCCATCGCATTTTTTAAGGTTCCTGAGGAACTTTCTTTTAAGCCGTCGCCCATCATGCGCATGCCGAACAGGAACATGGACAGGCCGCCCAAAATTGAAATTACATTAAAAATATTCATCTCTTACTCAACTTATCCTCTGTATTTTTTTGGGTTTCGGGTGGGTGTGCGTTTTGGCGCACTGACTGGATAAATTTTATCATGTTTTTCGGAGATATACCATACCTTTTTCTTTTATTCTGGATTATTCCGATTTTCAAATCAGACAAAGTCCCAATTATCCGCCATTGGCAAAGTCTGAATCTCTTAAGATTTCAGAAGCTTTCCCACACCGGAAAGTTGATCGTTATATTTTTGAATATTTATCATTTATAAAATAGCAAATATTATATAAATACTATTTATTGCTATTTTAAAATTAGCTTGAAACTCAGGGAATCATATGTTATATTATCGATATGGGAAACCATAGAGCCAGGCGGCTTTACCCCTCTTTGTTTCCGGAGGGTATAACAGCTCTCCAGACGACAGAAAGGAGGGCGATAGCAATGATTACATATCAGGATTTATTCTTGTTCTGTACTTTCATTGTATCTCTTATTAGTCTGCTTTATCAGATTTTTAAGGAAAAAAAATAGCCGCCACTACTCGCAATAGTGACGGCTGACCGCATATAGCGGGAATCCAAACTTATCGTGTGGGTAGAGCCGCTTCTATGGCTTTCCCTTTTTCATTCTAAATATAGCACACCCGACAGAAAAACGCAAGGACTTTTTTCTTTTGCATTGCTATTTTTTGCATTATCCTGTTACCTGTTACTATTCAGACAGTACCTGAGAACTTAACTACTCAGGGTAAGAACGTAATTCAGGTGTGATCAGGATCTTTTCGAAGCAAAACTTAAAATAAGCCTGCAAACAGTGACATTATCATTCTTCAAAACAGATAGATTTTTCTTTTTTTCGCGTCTCAAATGACACATGTCATTTTCTTTTGTCTTCTCGTCTGCCATAATCCTTCTATCAATCAAAAACGGAGGTAACAGCCATGCACCAAACCATCACCCTTAACCCAACCGCCCTCACCAAAATCCGCTCCATCAATCCCCTTCTGGTCTCCTACAACATTGAATTCGCAGAAGTCACCGGCGGCACCTTCTGGAAAGCCTACACCCCGGAACAAGTCGCCGGAACCGAACCCTTCCTTCCCGGCGAAACCGTTGATTCCATGATGCAGGTCTATCCGCCCGTCGATCTGGCCGAAAAAAATATCCGCACCCTTGCCAGAGCCCTGGGGCCCTGCTATGTCCGCGTCAGCGGAACCTGGAGTACAACAACTTATGTCGACCTGAAAGGCGAAACAGACGGCACGCCTCCCGCAGGCTACCGTGCTGTCCTGACCCAAAAACAGTGGGACGGCGTACTGGATTTTGTCCATGCCGTTGGCGGAAAATTACTCATTACCGTTTCCAACTGCGAAGGCGACCATTCCGCCCACGAACCATGGCCCACCGACAAGGCAAAAGAACTGCTGGACTACAGCGCCGCTTACGGTGTCCCCGTAAATGCCGTCGAGTTCACCAATGAACCGAACGGCTATAACATGACCGGCACGCCAAAAGGCTATACCCAGTCCGACTTTGGCCGTGACCAGGATACTTTTTTCCGCTTTATCCGTGAAAATTATCCGGATATTACGGTTGTCGGCCCATCGGCCTGCTTCGATGCCATTCCCGGAACCAAATTCGAAGAAGTTGCACATACGGAACTGTTCCGGTCTTACTCCACAGAAAGCCTTCTGGCGGAATGTAAGGAAAAAGCGGACATTTTCAGCTATCATTGTTATTACGGAATCTCTCAGCGCGGCGGAAAAATTGTCACACCCTGGACGGCGGAAGATGCACTGACAGAAAAATATCTCGCAAGCGTAGAAACAACTCTCCAGTATTACATGCCCCTTCGTGACAAGTATGTGCCAGGCGGGGAAATGTGGGTAACGGAAGCTGGAGATGCTGGCTGCGGCGGCCATACCTGGGCCTGTACCTGCCTGGAAATGATCCGGACGGCGGACGAAATCGGGCGCTTTGCAAGGCTTACCGACGGAATTCTGTTCCACAACACACTTGCTTCCTCCACCTACGGCTACCTTGACCATACCACACACCTGCCCCGTCCATCCTATTGGGTCGTATATCTCTGGAAACATCTCATGGGCGATACCGTCTACGAATCCGGGGAACCCCTCCGGGAAGGCGTTCATCTTTTCGCTCATTCCCGTAAAGATGGAAAACCAGGCTATTCTTATGTGGCAATTAATAATTCACCAAATGAATCTACCACGATCCATCTGCCTGCTGCCGCTGCGATTTACCAATTAACCGGCGAAACCCCGCGTTCAACCACCGCCCTGTTAAATGGTAAACCACTCACTTATGAACCGGATTCCGAAGAACCCGTGCTGGAAGGTGAACATAGAAAAGCCGGGGAACTGGAACTGCCCCCGGTAAGTGTTACTTATCTTGTATTTTAAGCTATTTTCCTCCGCAGATGCTGTTCTGCGGAGGATTTTCTTAATTTCAAAGTTCATCTTCAATCAGCCTGTAGCATCCTCTTTTTACTTTCACAATTTTATTTTCTTCTGCCAGCTTTTTCAGAACCCGCATAAGCTGCCGACTGCTGCACCCAAGTACGGCTGCTGTTTCTTCTATAGAATAAATCGCATGTTCCGGGCCCATATAGCGCATATGGATGAGCAGGCGTTTTTCCAGGGAAATCCTTTGATCGCAGGAAGCGAAGGAAATTTTATATGCCAATGAATCCAGCAAATATAGCAGGAAATCTTTGTTGTTGAGAAGTTTTTCGCGGTTGGGACTTATTGGAAGGCAGAGACTTGCCGTATCCCGCTTTGCCTCCGCGAAAAAATGCGGCATGCCGGGATGCACAAACTCCACATCTCCCAACACAACGATCTCCTGCTCCATCGCCGCAATGTCAATTCCATAGATTCCTCCATTATCCTGAAGCCTGTAAAGAGAAATATCCTCGCTCAAAAAAATTTGCAAATCCCGTTTCTCTTCGTCCGGACTTGCAATCACCTCCCCGGCGCTGTACCGTGCAACATAAAACTCCAGACCCTCACAAGAAAATGCCTGAGAGATTCCGTACTTTTCAATATATTCCTGAATCAAATCCGTTTGATAAAGCCGTTTCATTGCATTTTGTACTCCTCTCTTAATTTCATCAAAGCTTCCGGATCACTTCAGCTTCTCCGCTGTAACCGCCGCCCTGGTAATCGTTTCCTCCTGGCTGATAACCGGGTCAATACTCCTTGCAAACCTAAGCTGCACTGGCCCTCTGACTTGTTCGCCGTTCAGTGCCGCCTTAACAAATGTCGCTATGCAAATAAAAAGTCCTTGCGTTCTGCTGCCGGATATGCTATAGTTAGAGTGAAAAAGGGAAAGCCATAGAAGCGGCTCTACCCTGTAACGTTTTTATGCTTCCGCTCTATGCGGCAGCCGTCACTATTGCGAGTAGTGGCGGCTATTTTTTTTCCTTAAAAATCTGATAAAGCAGACTAATAAGAGATACAATGAAAGTACAGAACAAGAATAAATCCTGATATGTAATCATTGCTATCGCCCTCCTTTCTGTCGTCTGGAGAGCTGTTATACCCTCCGGAAACAAAGAGGGGTAAAGCCGCCTGGCTCTATGGTTTCCCATATCGATAATATAACACACGATCCCCCACGTGGCAAGCTAATTTTATATGCAGAAATAAACAATATTTTAGTGTTTAGTATTTTATAACTGATAAATGTTGTATAAAGAATTACACGAATACTTCGGTACATCTGATGCTCTTTGGCATCTCTCAGAGCAAAGTCAAGCGAAGCAATGGTTTTTCCGCCACCTATGGGAACGGTTCATCCATATTCCCACTCATACGCCCCAAAACTGTCCGCAAATTTCCATTCTCTATTTTTAGCATAATAAAAACTGCCACCAGACCCAAAATCCGATGGCAGAAATTTCTTCTTTTTTTCACTTATCACGCAAATCCCAGCACCATTCCAACCAACCTCACCACAAACGCCGCAACCCACGCAATCCCACACTGTCCAACCACAACCCCCACAGCCCATTTGCCTCCCAGCTCCCTCTTCACCGAAGCCACCGCCGCCACACACGGCGTATACAGCAAACAAAACACCAGCAAACTCCCCGCCGCCAGCGGCGTAAGAACCGCCGTCAAACTCTCTCCCGCTCCAAACAGCACCGACAACGTCGAAACCACGCTCTCCTTCGCCATAAACCCAGTCACCAACGCCGTAGAAATTCTCCAGTCCCCGAATCCCAACGGCTTAAACAGCGGCGCAAACCAACCAGCCACAACAGCCAGAATACTATTCTGAGAATCCGTCACAATGTTCAGCTGCGCATCAAACGTCTGAAGGAACCAGATCACAATCGTCGCCACAAAAATAACGGTAAACGCTCTCTGCAGGAAATCCTTTGCCTTTTCCCACAAAAGCTGTCCCACATTTTTGGCACTAGGCATCCGGTAATTCGGCAATTCCATAACAAACGGAACGGCTTCGCCCTTAAACATTGTCCCCCGCATGAGCAGCGCCATCAGAATCCCGACTGCAATTCCCACAAAATACAGCCCAATCATAATAATCGCCCCATGTTCCCGGAAAAACGCCGCCGTAAAAAACCCGTAAATCGGAAGCTTTGCAGAACAGCTCATAAACGGCGTCAGGAGGATTGTCATCTTCCGATCCCGCTCGGAAGGGAGTGTGCGGCTCGCCATGACACCGGGAACGGTACATCCAAAGCCCACCAGCATTGGCACAATGCTTCGTCCGGAAAGCCCAATCTTCCGCAAAAGCTTGTCCATAACAAAAGCCACACGCGCCATATAACCGCTGTCTTCCAGCAGAGATAAGAAGAAAAACAGCGTCACGATAACCGGGAGGAAGCTGAGGACACTTCCAACACCATTAAAAATGCCGTCGACAACCAATGACTGTAGCACACTGTTTACATTTGCGGCTTCCAAAGCCATTGTCACAAGATCTGTCAGCCAGGAAATCCCCATCTCTAACAGTTCCGACAACCAGGCGCCGATTACGTTAAAAGTCAGCCAGAACACCGCCGCCATAATCCCCACAAATGCCGGGATCGCCGTATATTTTCCGGTCAATATTTTATCAATTTTCACGCTTCGGATATGTTCCTTACTCTCCTTGGGCTTCACCACGGTTTCCTGACAGACCTTATGAATAAAGGAAAATCTCATATCTGCAATCGCCGCAGACCGGTCAAGCCCTCGCTCTGCCTCCATCTGCCGGATAATGTGTTCCAGCGTCTCTTTCTCATTCTGATCCAACTGCAGTTTTTCCAGAATCAATGTATCGCCCTCTGCCAGCTTACTCGCCGCAAACCGGACGGGAATATCCGCCTTTTTCGCATGATCTTCAATCAAATGCATGATTCCGTGCAGGCATCTATGTACTGCTCCGTTGTGATCGTTTGCGTCGCAAAAGTCCTGGCGGCCAGGGCGTTCCTGATATTTTGCAACGTGCAGCGCATGGTCAACCAACTCGCTGATTCCTTCATTTTTCGCCGCGGAAATGGGGACAACCGGAATTCCCAGCATTTGTTCCATTTCATTGACTCGGATCGAACCGCCGTTTTCCCGCACTTCGTCCATCATATTCAGGGCGAGCACCATTGGAACATTGAGTTCCATTAATTGCATAGTCAGGTAGAGATTTCTTTCAATATTTGTCGCATCTACAATATTAATAATGCCCTTCGGATGCTCATCCAGCACGAACTGTCTCGTCACAAGCTCCTCGCTGGAATAGGGGGACATGGAATAAATTCCGGGAAGATCCGTGACAAGCGTATTTCCATGACCTTTGATAACGCCGTCTTTTCGGTCAACCGTCACTCCCGGAAAATTTCCGACATGCTGATTCGCTCCGGTCAATTGATTAAACAATGTGGTTTTCCCACAGTTCTGGTTGCCCGCAAGAGCGAACGTTAAAACCTCCTTATCGGGAAGCGGGTTTTCATCTGCTTTAATGTGGTATTTTCCGCCCTCGCCAAGGCCCGGATGGGAAATTTTCTTTTTCCCTTTGTTTGCCTGTTCTTCCGATTTTTCTTCGCGAATATCACAAATCTCAATTTTTTCCGCATCGGCCAGGCGAAGGGTCAGCTCGTAGCTATGGATACGCAGCTCAATGGGATCTCCCATGGGCGCGTGCTTAACCATCGTCACATCGGCGCCGGGAATGATTCCCATGTCCAGGAAATGCTGTCTAAGCGCGCCCTCTCCGCCTACGGAAAGGACAGTGGCCGTTTTTCCAATCGGCAATTCTTTTAATGTCATGTCTGGTTCCTCCATTTATTTCACTGAAATATTCTTCCTGTGAAATATTCTTTTGGTAAAAGATTTTTTATCAAAAAAGAGAAAGGCTTACGCCTTTTCTTTGCTGGCAAATTCATACGCTTTCTTTAAAAGCCGGATAAATTCTGCGGCGTCCTGGTCGCCCAGGGAATTCAACAGCTTTTCATGCTGCCGAAAGGTTTCCTGATAGGTGTTGGTGAAATGGTTTTTTCCGGAATCAGTCAGACGCACGTATACTTTGCGCCGGTCTATGATATCATTTTCCCGGTGGATATAGCCTTTTCTTTCCAGATTTCTCAGGATGTTCGCCATGCGTCCGGAGGTCAGATCCAGATTTTTCGCCAGTTCTCCGGACAATACTTTTTGGCTGGCGCGATCCAGCCAGAATAAAACGCGTTCTTCTCCGATGGCGGAAATCTGTTCTGACAAATGATCTAACTTTCCGGCATAGAGAAAATGCATTTCACAGAATTCTTCTGCTAATTTCTGATGTTCCATGCGTAGGTTCCTTTTCTCTTACTAGAAGTTAGTCTACTCTAATTTACAAATTTTGTCAAGTGGACACAAAAAAAAACTACCGTATAGCTACGGTAGTTCATACTATTTCAATATTGAATTGTACCTTCAAAACCACATACAGATCATTTATCCGATTCTTCCCAAACCTGCCTTGGATAAGCCTTCGACCTATTAGTATCAGTCAGCTCCATACATTACTGCACTTC
>JAUNPS010000017.1:0-63814 GCA_030536575.1 Eubacteriales bacterium
CTTAGCAGGTAACTGAAGTTGCGGCTGGCGAACCTTTCAATGAGTCTTTAGACTCCAGCGCCGGAAACGAGCCCTTATAGGGCGAAAATCAAACCACCGGCTTAGCCGGTGGTACTGATTTTGGTGTTTCTTAAACCGCGCATTGAAAACTACGTGGATTTTCTTATTTCTTTAAATTTCTCCCGACAAGTCCCTGTAAAACTGAATTTTTGTCGTCTCCATATACGGATACAGCCAGAGGAAACCGATATTGAGCGAAAGCACGCTCAACAGCATCAGTCCGATGAAGCTGATTTCAACATAAAGCAGGCGCAGGCGGTTTCCCTGCATCATTTCCCGGCTGCACTGCATAACTTCGGTGGTCGTGAGTTCCGGAGTGTCCAGGCAAATATAAGTGGTCAGCGCATAGGTGAGTTCGATGGCGAAACAGCCGACCATTCCAACCAGGAAAAGTATTAAAGTCACAAGCTTTAACCAAACTCTGCCCGTGGACAGCATGAGCAGAAGGAAAGCTGCCAGTGCAGGAAGCAGGCATAAGAGTTCCATCAGGGCTTTCAGGAGGGTGGTGAGCAGAATGCGGTCACCCTGGTGACTGAATGGATAAATCAAATCCGAAAACTGGTAAGGGTAATTTCGGGAGAGATTCATCAGCAGTCTGGAATAACCTGCGCCTACCAGGCCCGACAGAAGGACGATGATCAGGTAACCGATGTAGAAAATGATCAGTCCGAAGGTGCTGGTGGCGATGCCAAAAAGGTTTGTGTAGGTGAAGGTGATGGCCATGATCGCGAGTTGGGTCATGAAGAAGGCGGCGACGGGAACGGTGTAGTTTCCCAGGAGGGCTTCTCTGGCCAGACCTTTTAATTCTGATGAAGTTCGCTTCATAAAATGTCTCATCCTTTCGTAATGCTAACAGTATAGCATAGAAGGGATGGAAAAATCAATCCTTCAAATCAGGAGCTTTCTCGTTACGATTCAGACAGTCCCTGAGCACTTAGCTGCTCAGGTACGTAAGAACGTGATTCAGGTGTGAGCAGGCTCTTTTGCGAAGCAAAACTTAAAATGAGCCTGCGAAATGTTACTGGAACGAGGTACGAGGGAACAGTAACGTTTTCTCACGTTGCATTTCTGGCGGGGATACAGTAAAATAGTAGGGAATCGTGGAATTTCAGGTGTGAAAGGAGTGAGGATGGGATGAAAAAGATTTTTAATGTGAGCGGGGACTGTAAGCCGGAGCTGCATTATATGGTGGAGCTTTCGGGGAGGCTGGAGCAGATGAAGGAGATGGTGGATGCGGGGCAGTATTTTACGGTGAACCGGGCGAGGCAGTATGGGAAGACGACGACGCTGCGGGCGCTGGAGCAGTATTTGAAAGCGGAATACACCGTAATTAGCTTGGATTTTCAGACACTGGATGCAGATAAATTCGAGAATGGCGATACTTTTTCGCGCGCATTTGCAAAGTATTTTTTACAGACGCTTTCCTATACGAAAGAAGGGAAAGAGGAGAAGCTAAAGGAAGAGTTGGCAGAATTGAAAGCAGCATCACAGGATAAGACAGCAGGTTTTTCACTGTTTGAATTATTTATGTGCTTGAGTAATCTTTGCGCGGTATCAGTAAAGCCTATGGTTTTGCTGATTGATGAAGTAGACAGTGCGTCAAATAATCAGGTTTTTCTTGATTTTCTGGCCCAGCTTCGTGGAGGCTATATGAACCGTGACCGAAGGCCGACTTTTCAGTCGGTGATTCTGGCCGGGGTATACGATGTGAAAAACATAAAGCGGAAAATTCGACCGGAGGATGCGCATAAGATGAACAGTCCGTGGAATACTCACGGAGGCAACGAGGAAAGTGGGAGCTTGCTCACATTTGACGACTGCCCGTGGGATCAAAAGGAGTGTACTCCTTTTGATATAGCGGCGGATTTTCTGGTGGATATGAGTTTTTCACCGAAAGATATTGAAGGGATGCTGAACCAGTATGAAGCGGATTATCATACGGGAATGGATGTGCCTCAGATTGCAAAACTACTTTATGATTATACGTCCGGGTATCCATTTTTGGTATCCAGACTGTGCAAATTGATGGATGAAAGACTCCCTGAACGCGAAGACTTTCCGGATATAAGCGCCGTCTGGACCCAGAAAGGCGTTGTCGAAGCCGTTGGCTTGCTCCTGAGCGAGAAAAATACATTGTTTGATTCCCTAACGGGCAAGCTGACAGATTACCCAGAATTAAAGGCAGTCCTCTACACACTGCTGTTCCAGGGACAGAAAATTTTATATAACCCGGATAACGAGGCTATTAGTACCGCCTTGATGTTCGGTTTTGTGCGCGTAGAAGGAAACAGTGTCATCGTTGCAAACCGCATTTTTGAAACCCGCCTGTATAACCTGTTTCTGACAGATCCCGAAGTGCAGAACAGCGACATTTACCGCGCTTCCTTCCAAAGCATGAACCAATTTATCCGAAACGGTCATTTGGATATGAAACGGGTTCTTGAAAAATTCGTCCTTTACTTTCATGACCTGTACGGCGACCAAAATCAGCGGTTTTATGAAGAAGATGGAAGACGCTATTTTCTGCTTTACCTGCGTCCAATTATAAACGGAACTGGAAATTATTACATTGAAGCCCAGACCAGAAATATGGAGCGCACCGACGTAATCATAGATTATAATGGCGAGCAGTTTGTTATAGAATTGAAGATCTGGCGCGGCGACGCTTATCATTCCAGAGGAGAGGAGCAGCTTCGCGCTTACCTGGATTATTATCACTTGGACAAAGGCTATATGTTAAGTTTTAACTTTAACAAAAAGAAAACACCGGGCGTCCGGGAAATTCAGATAGGAGAGAAAGTGCTGATCGAAGCAGTTGTGTGAGGAAAAGGGGTGAAAAACCCGGACAGCCTGGCCATGAGCAGGCTGTCTGGGAGATTCACACGGAGCGCGGCCATGAGCAGGCTGCCCGGAGAGGTCGCGCGGAGTCTAGCCACGGCCAGAGACGCCCGCGCCGCGCATCCGTCCGTGCGCCCGTCTCATCCGCGCCGCGCATCCGCCCCGTCCGTGCGCCCGTCTCATCCGCGCCGCGCATCCACCCCGTCCGCGTCCCGTTTCGACCTCACCTTCCCCCATCCCGACCCAATCGCTCCCGTCGGACATACTTTCTTACACTCCCCACACCGAATACACTCCCTACTATTCGCATCCCTCACCGGATCCACCTGCATCTTACAAGCCTTCGCACACTTCCCACACCCCACACACTTCTCCTCATCCACCCGATACCGAAACACCGAAATCGGCTGAAACACCGCATAAATCGCCCCCAACGGACAAAGATACTTACAAAACGGCCGGTAAATCAAAATCGAGAGAAAAACCGTAACCCCCAAAATCAAATTCTTCCAGGCATAAAGCCATCCAACCGTCCCCCTCATCGCCTTATTCAGAAGCACCAGCGGAATCCCGCCCTCCAACGTCCCCGCCGGGCAGATCAGCTTACAAAAATACGGCGCTCCCTGCCCCAGCACATCCACCAGAAACATCGGCAGCAGGATCACAAACACCACCAGCACCACATACTTCAGCTTCCGCAAAAGCTTATCCCCCCGGAATGTCCCAATCTTCTTAAAAAACGGAATCTTATGCAGCAATTCCTGAATCAGCCCAAACGGGCAAAGCCACCCGCACACCAGCCGCCCGACCAGCGCCCCCACAAAAATCAAAAACCCGGACACATAAAATGCCGCCTTAAAATTCCAGCTCCCAATCACAGCCTGCAGCGCCCCAATCGGGCAAGCCCCCAGCGCACCAGGGCAGGAATAACAATTCAACCCTGGCACACAAAGCTTTTTCAGATTCCCCCGATAAATACTCCCATTCCGGAAGCCAGTCAGATAGCTGTTCGTCAGGAACGCCCAGAGCGCCTGCACCGTCAAACGCCGTTTTCCAGAACCTTTCTTTTTATCCAATTCCAATACACTCCAGACAAATATTGACCGCTTTCGTGAAGACCACCGCAACCTCCCCGCGCAGCGCGCCAAAGACCATCATGCAAAGTCCAAGCAAAGCGCAGAACCATCCAGCATATTTTCGGATAGCGTTCTTCATGACGCATCGCTTCCCTTCAGATTCTCCAGTTCCGTTCGGATAATGGTTTCCCAGTCGTCATAGTTTCTGGCTCCAATGTAAGCTTCCCCGGCAAAATTCCCATTCCGATCCACAAAGAAGGATTCCGGAACCGCGTTAATCCCTTCCAGGCGTCCATTCAGAGCCGTCTCATCAGGAATGAGGTACGGGAACGTACAGCCGGTCTTCTCTGCCAGCAGTTTTGCTGTCTCGACCGCACTCTGCGTCGCGTCGGTTTGCTTAAAATTCACATCAACCGCATCCATGACAAAACCGACCACGCCGATATCAAGTTCTTCGCCCAACTCCTGATAAATTTTTTCCAACTCCGGAAGCTCATTCACGCAAGGCCCGCACCAGGTCGCGAAAACATTCACAAGCGTCAGCTCATGCTCCGCAAAAATGCTCTCGTCAACCGCGTTTCCCTCGATATCCGTTGTCTGAAAAAGCCCAATATCGCCAATGGCTTCCAGGTCAAAATCCGACGTGTCCTGCTCCAAGGCCGCCATCTCGGTAATCGTCACTTCCGCCTCGGCCAAAGCATCCGTAAACTGCGTATCCGCCTCCTCATTGAAACTCAGATAATACGTATAGGCGCCATCGTCGCTCTTCCCGATCTCCGTATGCTCCGTAAGCCCTGTGATTTCGTCAATCTGTTCGGTCAGATCTTCCTGGAGAACATCCAGCCGTCCGATCACCTGAAGGCTGTTCCGCCACTCAAGATAAGTCATCATATTGTCTGTCAGCTCCTGGGTCGTTTCTTCGTCCTGCTGCCAGCCGGAAGAAACCTCCGCCTCCTCTGAATCAAAGACCATCTGCGTCTTCTGTTCTTCCGTCAGCGCATACCAGATCAGGAAGCCATGCGAAAGCTGCTCCTCCTCATCTGTAGAGAATTCCAGCCAAGCCATCCAAACGTCATGATCCTCCAGCCAGCCCTGAAAACTGTCCGGCAGTACCAACTGGAACCCGGCGGCACTGCAGTCATAAGAATCCTGCCACGGCATCCCAAACTCAGCCGGGAGAAAAGACTCCGTTACTGTCTCTGCTGCCGCAGACTCCGGAAACCCGCAAAAAACATTCAAACACAGCGTGCCAACCAAAAGCGATTGAAATAATTTTTTCCTCATAAGCCCTCCTATTGCTTTTATTTCCGCGAGCAACGAGCCAAGCAACCGCATTTGTGCGGATATTCGGTGACTGCCGCAGAGTATTTGATTAAAAAGTGAAAATCTTTACGCCCATTATACAGGATTTTCCCCAAAAGAGCTATTAAGAAAATCATATCTTTTCTTAAGAGAACCTCAAAAAGTTACAGTTCACACCTACGCCAGCTTTTGGGTACTTCCCAGTCTTCTACGTACAGTTACCGGGAAGACGGAAAGCTTACGGGGACGTGTTTCGAGGGGCGGTTTTAGGAAGAGTCGAGATCGCCTCTTACTAAGACTTGAGCGCGAAGGCTTTCCTGAGCGTTCTAGTCGCAGTTAGAGGAAGCTTCGCCTCAGTGTGCGAAAAAGCTGCCAGTGGCAGGTTTTCCGTAGACGATGACGTTGCCCCGTTCCCCGGAAGGTTTTCGACGGCACGGTGACGTCCGGTTATGTTTTAGTGGTTAAAAAAGGGAAAAGCTGGCGATATGTGAACGGTACCCCCCAATTCCCCCGTCCCTCCCACTTGACAAACCCCTCCAAGTGTACTAAGGTGAAGAAAATGTTCCTGTTCACTCGTACCTCGTTCCAGTAACGAATCGCAGGCTCATTTTAAGTTTTGTTTCGCAAAAGAGCCTGCTCACACCTGAATCACGTTCTTACGTACCTGAGCAGCTAAGTGCTCAGGTACTGTCTGAACAGTAACAAGAAAACACCTAAAAGAGGACTCCCCATGACCAAAAAAATCAACAACCTCCCCCTAAAACACAAACTCCTTGCCATCATGCTGATCGGCCTCTCCATCATGGCCGTCATGTCCTTCCTGATCATCCAAATCCTGTCCTCCTCCTATAACCAGATGCTCTACCAGTCCATCTCCGAATCCCTGTCCTACTCCGCCAAAGAGATCACGGACTACCTGGACAAAATGGAGAACCTCACCCAGCTCTTCCTCTCCGACACCAAAGTCCAGCAGGAACTCCAAAACCTGAAAAAAGCATACGAAAACCAGGAAGGACACCTAAACGCACTGAATAAAGTGAGCAGCTACACCGGAGACTACTACTACAACTACTCCGACGGAATCCTGAAATACATCAACCTCTACACCCCCGCCTCCGTCATAAAAACAAACCTGATCTCCGCCGACAAAGTCCCCGAAAGCATCCAACAGGAAATCCTGGCCCAGTCCGACGAAAAAGACGGCGCACCCTGCTGGGTCGACACCTACATGGACGAATACGGCCTTTTCCTGGCCCGGAACATCCGCCAGATCGAAATGCTGAAACTGGACACCTTGGGTACCATCCTGATCAACATTGACATGAATGCCCTTGTAAAAGCCAGCACGAAATTCGAAAACCAATACGGCGAAACCGCCTATCTGATCCGCGCAAACGGTAAAACGCTGTACCACACCGAAAACCTTTCAGACGAAAACACCGCCCGGTTCAACCCGGAAACCATCGACAAATACAGCATCGAACAGGTCGGCGACCGTATGTATTTTATCTCCCACGGCATGATCGAGGAATACGGCTGGGACTATTACTGCCTGGTTTCTTATGAAGAAATCGATGAAAAACTGACCGGTATCCGCAGCGTCTGTTTCTGGATCATTATCCTGGACTTTTTGGCGGTAATCTTTATCACCGTCCGCCTGGTCGGAAAACTGGTTTTTCATATCAGCAGCCTGAAAGACCGGATGCATCAGTTCGCCCTGGACAACACCCAGGTTCCGGAAACCGCCTACAACTACGCTGAACGCAAGGACGAACTGGGTCTTCTGAACCAGCAGTTCGATGAAATGAGCCGCACCATCATTGCCCTGATCCAGGAAAACTATGTAAACGAACTCCTGAAAAAAGAAGCCCAGCTCCGCGCCCTGGAAAACCAGATCAACCCCCATTTCCTGTACAACACCCTGGACTCCATCAAATGGCGCGCAAAATCCGTCGGCGAAAAAGACATCACCGACATGGTTGAATCCCTAAGCGTCCTGCTGCGCGCCTCATTGCGCACGAAAGACGAAAAAGACTACACCGTCGGCCGGGAAATGGAAATCGTATCCTCCTACATAACGATCCAAAAACTGCGCTACGAAGAACGCCTGCTTTTCGAAAACAGCATTGAAGAGAGCTGGTATCCTTACATCATTCCGAAACTGGTCATTCAGCCATTGCTCGAAAACGCGATCTTTTACGGGGTAGAACAAAACGTGGAGGAATGCCACATCATCCTTTCCGGCGAACAGAAAGACGGCGTCCTGCATTTTTACGTCAAAAACACCGGCTCCGAGATCGAAGACGACCTCCTGGAAAAGCTGGAAACCGAAGAAATCAAGCCCCAGGGTCATGGCGTGGGGCTTCTGAACATCCATAAGCGCGTCCGCATCCAATACGGCGAAGCCTACGGACTGAAATTATACAATGAAGGAGATTATGCCGTAGCAGAATTGCTGATTCCGGCAGAAAAAAACGATGTTGAAATTAATCATTGCTGATGATGAACGCGTGATACGCGAAACCATTTCCACCCTGATCGACTGGAACGAGCTGGGCATCGAACTGGTCGGCCTGTGCAAAGACGGGATCGAAGCCTACAATATGATCCTGGACGAAGCCCCGGACATTGTGATGACCGATATCCGGATGCCGGGACTCTCCGGCCTGGAGCTGGCCCGGAAGATCACCCAGACAGACCAGCAGATTCAGTTTATCTTTTTATCCGGTTACGAAGAATTTGACTATGCCAGAGAAGCGATGGAATACGGCGTGCGCCACTACCTGTTAAAGCCCTGCAGCGAAGAAAAGCTGCTGGAGAGTATCCGGCGGGCCAGCGAAGACTGCCTGCGCGCGAAGCGCCAGATGGAAGAACGCCTCCGCCAGAGCGAAATGCTCCGGATCATCCGCCAGGACGCCATGTACCATCTGATTCTGGACGGGATTGCGCTGGAAGATGCGGAAGACGGCGGCATTGCCCGGAGGATGCGGGAGCAGATGGAAGCCTATGGGAAGTATCAGGATTTCGACCGGAGTCCCTGTTATCTCTACTATGTATATTTCCTGGAATGGCAGTATTTAGAGGAAATTCTGGAAAATCTGGAAGCCCGCGAGCGAAAATCCGGCGAATCTTTTGCCTTTTACGGGGTTTATGTGAAAAATACGCTGCTGCTGTTCAGCTATGACGATATGGGAAAAGAGATTTTGGGACAATGTTTAGGCGGGGCGGGCGCAATGGTGGAGATTGCCAGGGAGCGGTACGAACATTTACCGGAGCTTCTGGAACACGTCCTGCGGAAAGTAAAACGCTACGACACGATCTACGCAATCCACAACTTCCGTCCCATCGCCATTTTAAACAACCAGAGCGCCATGCAGTACATGCAGAACATCTACCAGGAGCTGGAAGGCACCGAAAAAGAGCAGAAGACCAAAGCCCTGGAAGAATTGCTCGCAATGGTTCGGGAAGCGTCCAGGCTGGAATCCCTGCAGATGCTCGGCAACAGCATTTGTACGCAGTTAGCGCACATGGGTCTTCGCACGATGTCGGAAATGACCTGCTTTTTCCGGATTGCAGGTCAGGAGAAGGATATGGAAAAACTGCGGGAACAGATCATGGAAATGCTTACGCAGGCCATGACCGAGGTTTCTGAACGAAAACAGGAATGCGGAGGACTTTCCGAGCGGGTGATGGACTACGTGGAAAAACACCTCTCCGATCCGGATCTGACGCTGAAAAAGATTGCGGAAGAATACCTGTATATGAATGTGGATTACGTAAGCAGGCAGTTCCGGAAATCCACCGGAAAGAAGTTTTCGCAGTATCTGACTGAACAGCGCGTCCGCCGTGCCAAGGAACTTTTGGCGGAAGAAGGCGGAAATAAAATCCAGTACGTGGCCGAACGCGTGGGCTGCGGGAACAATCCCCAGTATTTCAGCCAGATTTTTAAAAAGATCGAAGGCGTGACCCCCGGAAAATGGGCTGCGCAGTTTCGCGCATAAAGTCGTTTTTTTGAACAGGGTAGTCGGTTTTCCTGGATTGGAAAATTGGGCTGCCCTGTTTATAATAAGTCCTGTAAACGAGATCCGAAAACAAAGGAAATGGAAAGGAGAATGAAAATGTTTAAGAAAATTGTTGCAGGACTTTGCGCATCGGCGTTGGTAATGATGTCGGCTGTTCCGGCTTTCGCGGAGGAAGAAAAAGAGCCGATCACGATGAGCGTCTTCTGGTGGGGCAGCCAGCTTCGGAACGAGCGGACACAGCAGGTTCTGGATATGTACGCGGAAGAGCACCCGTACATCACCTTTGACGGCCAGTTCTCTGACGATTATTGGACGAGAATGGCAACGCTCGCAGCCGGCCATACCCTTCCGGACGTTGTACAGATGGTATACGCTTATCTGGAACAGTACGCAGAGGAAAATACGCTGGTTGATTTAACTCCGTACATTGAAGACGGCACCATCGACGTGACGAATATCGCGGACAGCGTAATCGAAACCGGAAAAGTCGGCGACGGCATCTATGCAATCTGCAACGGAATCAATGCATCCGCACTGTTCTACAACAAGACCCTGCTGGATGAAAACGGCATCGAGATCCACGACTACATGACCGTAGACGAATTCAAAGAAATCTGCCGCGAAGTTTATGAAAAAACAGGCTATAAGACCAGCTTGAGCTACGGCGCTTATACCAGTGAAACTTATATGCAGTACCTGCTCCGCGCAGAGGGCAAACACCTTTACGGCGACGGCAAACTGGGTGTAGACAGTGCCGAAGACCTGCTTCCGTTCTTCCAGTTATATGAAGACGGCCTGAACGAAGGCTGGCATCTGGATCCCAGCTTATACGTAGAGAGAACCAGAGGACAGGTACAGGAAGACCCGATGATCTACGGCAGCAGCCCGGAAAACATGTCCTGGTGCGGGTTCTATGCCTCCAACCAGCTTGTGGCGATGCAGGCCGCAGCTCCGGAAGGAATGGACATTGCCCTGACCACCTTCCCCAATGACAACAACGAAGCCGCTGCATGGCTGAATCCCAGCCAGTTCTTCTGCGTCAGCGCAGACGGCGAGAACCCGGACGAAGCAGCAGCTCTGATCGACTGGCTGACCAATTCCGTTGACTGCAACAACGTGCTGCTCGGAGAAAGAGGCGTTCCGATCTCCAGCGTTGTAGCCGAAGCCATTGCCGAAAACCAGACCGCAGACGATCAGGAAGTGGTTACTTATATCAATGAAGTCGTGACGCCAAGCTGCAGCACCATTGATCCGCCAAGCCCCAGCAATGGAAGCGAAGTTGTCGCTTTACTGGATTCCCTGACCGAGAAACTGATGTACGGCGAACTGAGCGCTCAGGAAGCGGCCGAACAGTTCTTTGAGCAGGCAAATGCGATTCTGGCAGAATAGACTGACCAAGGGGTGTCACAACGTGGCATCCCTTTTCTGATAGGAGGCATCCATGAAAAAACTCAAATCCATGATTTATAAAGAAAGCGTATCCGGACTCATCTTTGTGGCGCCGTTTATCATCGGCCTTGTGATGTTTCTGATCGTGCCCCTGGGAATTTCCCTGTATTATGCGTTCTGCGACTACAATATTTTATCGCCGGCCGTCTTCACCGGGCTGGAAAATTTCAAAACCATGATAAACGACGAACTGTTCTGGAAATCGCTCCAGGTTACGTTGTTTTATACCCTTGTATCGGTGCCGTTAAAGCTGCTTTTTGCGCTGCTGGTGGCCCTGCTGTTCCAGAAAACGACGAAAGCGGCCGGGATTTACCGGGCAATTTACTACCTGCCGTCCATTATCGGCGGTTCGGTGGCGGTTTCCGTGCTCTGGAAGAGAATGTTTGCGACCGACGGAACGGTGAACCAGATCCTCCATGCCCTTGGCATCCAGACGACGATTTCCTGGCTGGGAAATACGAAAACGGCGATCTGGACGCTGATCCTGCTGACGGTGTGGCAGTTCGGTTCCTCGATGCTGATTTTCCTGTCCGCATTGAAGCAGATTCCGAGTACCTATTATGAGGCGGCGATGGTAGACGGAGCCGGGAAGTGGAAACAATTTCTCAAGATCACATTGCCCCTGCTGACCCCGACCATTTTCTTCAACCTCGTGATGCAGATGATCAACGGGCTTCTGGCCTACACCCAGTGTTTCATTATCACGCAGGGAAAACCGCTGAATTCGACCCTGTTCTACATGGTTCACATGTACAACCAGACCTTTGTCTACTATAAAGCCGGATATGGGGCCGCGCTTGCGTGGGTGATGATCCTCATTGTCGCGATCTTTACGTCCTTGCTGTTTGCAACCAAGAAAAAATGGGTTTATGACGGAGGCTATTAAATGAAAAGGAAAAAAAGAACGAATAAAATAATCTATTACATCCTGGTGACGGCCATCGGATTCCTGATGATCTATCCGCTGCTGTGGATGATCATGAGTTCCTTTAAAGAGACGAACACCATTTTCCTGACGGCGGGCAGTCTGATTCCGGAAAAATTCACGCTGGAAAACTATAAAAACGGCTGGAAAGGCTTTGCGAAGATCAGCTTCGGAACCTTTTTCCAAAACTCTTTCTTTATTTCGATCACGGCGACCATCGGAACGGTGATCTCCTCCTCCCTGGTGGCCTTCGGTCTGTCGCGCTGCCGTTTTCCGGGAAGGAAATTCCTGTTTGCAATGGTGCTGCTGACCATGATGGTTCCCGCACAGGTCTTGATGGTTCCGCAGTATATATGGTATAGTAAACTCGGATGGGTGAATTCGTATTTTCCGCTGATCGTGCCCTATTGTTTCGCAATCCAGGGATTTTTCGTCTACATGATGTATAACTTCATCGAAGGCATCCCCAGGGAACTCGACGAAGCGGCGAAGATCGACGGCTGCTCCTATTTTGGGATTTACCGCCGCATTACCCTTCCGCTGATGGTGCCGGCCCTTGTGACTTCCGGAATTTTCTCCTTCATCTGGAGATGGGACGATTTCATGTCGGCGCTTCTGTATATCAGCAAGGCAGCGCAGTATCCGGTCTGCCTGGCGCTGAAGCTGTTTACCGATCCGGGATCCACGTCGGATTACGGGGCAATGTTTGCGATGTCCACGCTGTCGATCCTGCCGGTATTGGTGATTTTTATCTTTTTCCAGAAATACCTTGTGGATGGCATTGCTACCACGGGAATGAAAGGTTAGGAGGAGAACGCAATGATTCGACTGTTTGAAACGCATAAAATCCGGAAGACCGAGGAGCTTTCCGGGAAAATGTGGGATTTTACGCCCCTTGCGCCGGAGCAGCCCCAGGAAACGCAGAAAGTCCTGGTGCCGGGGTGCGTGGAGACGTATCCGGGATTCGGGAATTACCGCGGGTGGTGCGCTTACGAAACGGCTTTCGAAGCGGAAGGAAATGTGCGCCTGGAATTCAAGGGCGTCAGCCACTATGCGAAGGTTTATGTGGATGAGGAACTGGTGGCCGAGCACTATGGTTCTTATACGCCGTTTGATGTGGTTTGCAGGAACCTGTCTGCGGGAACCCATGCACTGAAGGTGCTGACGGACAATGATTTCCGGGACGAATATGCGCTGGATATGCCGAATGATTACATGTCCTATGGCGGGATTTCCAGAGGCGTTGCGCTGGAAAACATCGGGGAAGCTTACATAAAATATGTGCATGCGACGCCGCTTGGAGAGACGGACGGCGCGTGGCTGGCCGATGTGGAAATCGTCTGTGAAAATGTGACGGGCAATGCATGCGAGGGCAGCATTCGCCTGAACATTGCAGATACGGTGGTCGAGACGGAAACGAAGACGCTGCTGCCGGGAGAAACCGTGTGGGAGCTGAAAGGGGTCCGCGTGCCGGGTGTGAAGGCCTGGAGTATGGAGTCGCCGGCGCTGTATCAGATGGAAGCGGTGCTGGTGCAGGATGGGAAGGAAACGGACGACTGGATTGACCGCATTGGGTTCCGGACGGTGCGTGTGGAAGGGAAGCGGGTGCTGTTAAACGGCAGGCCGATTCGGATTAAGGGATTCTGCCGCCATGAGGATCATCCGCAGTATGGCTGTGCGCTTCCGGCGCAGGCGATTGCCTATGATTTGCAGTTGATTAAGGACATGGGCGGAAATTCTGTCCGGACGACGCATTACCCGAACGATGAATTGTTCCTGGATCTGTGTGATGAGATGGGAATTCTTGTCTGGGAGGAGAACCATGCCCGCGGGTTTGGCAGCGAGCAGATGGCAAACCCATATTTTGAGCCTCAATGTGAGCAGGTAATTCGGGAAATGATTACCTGTCATTATAATCATCCTTCGATTTATATCTGGGGTATTTTGAATGAATGCGCCAGCGAGAGCGAAGTGGGGAGGAAATGCTATCAGGCGCAGTATGAGCTGATTCGTTCGCTGGATACGAGCCGTCCGTGCAGTTCGGCGTCCTGCAAGTTTAACAAGGATATCTGTCAGGATCTGCCGGATGTCTGCTCCTGGAATATGTATCCGTACTGGTACGAGGAGAAGACGGCCACGCAGATGGCCGGGGAAACCATGCGCTGGGCGGAGGAGCACGGCGGGAGCGGGAAACCGTTTTTGATTACGGAGATTGGCGCGGGCGGAATTTATGCGTTCCGGGATCAGGCGCATGATGTGTGGAGCGAGGATCTGCAGGCGGAGATTCTGCGGAAGCAGTTGACGGAGGTTGCGGAGCTGGAGGACTGCATGGGGCTGTATATCTGGCAGTTCTGTGATGTGCGGGTGAGCCGGACGTGGTGGGCGATCCGCAGGCCGAAGAGCCGGAATAATAAGGGGGTTGTGGATGAGTATCGGAGGCCGAAGATGGCGTATCATGTGGTGAAGGAGATTTTTGGGAAGCTGCCGGATTACTGGGATGGTGAGACAGCGGAAAGCTGACGCGGAGACGGCGGTTTGCCAGGGCGGCGGGACAGAAGGAGTGGCGCAGATGGGCTTGGAAAAGTGGAAGACTGAGGGGGCGCGCCGCCGCCCCGCCCGGCGAATTTTCGGACTGTGGAAGCGCTATGCTCAGCAGATTGGCTCGTTAAAAAAATGACAGGCGGTTTGTGCGCCGCAGGAGGACAAAGAGATGGAGAACGTGCGCGTTGGAGTGATCGGAATGGGCAATATGGGAAGCCAGTATGCGGGCATGCTGGAAAAAGGCGAGATTCCCGGAATGGAACTTACCGCCGTTACGCGGGTGAAAAGGGAGCCGCCAAAAGGCGTTCCGGTTTTTCATACAGCGGAGGAATTGCTGGAATATGACAATTTGGATGCGGTCATCATTGCTACCCCTCATTATCTGCATGAAGAACAGGCCATCCGTGCCATGAAACGCGGCCTGCATGTGATGTGTGAAAAACCCGCGGGCGTGTATGCTCTGCAAGCGGAGCGGATGAATGCGGAAGCGGAAAAACAGGGCATCGTCTTTGGAATTATGTTTCAGTTCCGCGCGAATCCGTTGTACCAGAAGCTGCGGGAGTTGGTGAACAGCGGGACTTACGGCCCCCTGCGGCGGGTGAACTGGATTCTGACAAGCTGGTATCGGACAGAGGACTATTACCGGAGCGCGCCCTGGCGGGCGACCTGGAAGACGGAGGGCGGCGGGGTTCTGCTGAACCAGGCCCCCCATAACCTGGATTTGCTTCAGTGGATCTGCGGCATGCCCTGCCGGATTCAGGCCCATTGCCAGGAAGGAAGATGGCACCACATAGAAGTCGAGGATGAAGTGACCGCTTACATGGAATTCCCGAATGGGGCCACCGGCGTTCTGGTGGCATCCACCGGGGATTATCCGGGCGTAGACCGCCTGCAGATCGATCTGGAAAAAGCCCAGATTATTTGCGAAGACGGAAAACTGTACATCCGCAGTTCAGAGGATAAGAAGACGAAACAGACGATGGAGCTTTGTCCAGAGAAATGTGAGAAGCCCTATCACCGGATGCTGGAGAATTTCCGGGATGCGATCCGGGAAGGGAAGCCGCTCATTGCGGAAGGGACGGAGGGGCTGAAGAGCCTGCGAATTTCGAACGCAATGTATTTCTCTTCGTGGAAGAACCAGATGGTAGACGTGCCGGTGGACGGCGAGGCATTCTGGAGAGAATTGCAGGGAAAGATTTCCCAGTCACAGGAGCATTAGAGCTTGAAAGGGGCTGTCCCACAGCGTGGTTTTTCGCCATCTGTGGGGGCAGCCCTTGAAAGATTTCAGTGTGTAGTTTCAAAAATGTCGGTCGGGATGTGCGGAGAGAAATTGTTGTCTCATTCTGGAATAACATGAATTTGCGCGGCTCAATGGTGTGGGCCGCACGCTGTTCAATGACCACGCGAGGATTTCGATTCATAATCTTTCAGGGACGACAGCGCCTGCCCCGACAGCGGAATCAGCGCGATCATATTAAAGATCGTCATCAGCCCAATTCCAATATCCCCCAAATCCCAGACAAACGTATACGCCGCCAGTCCGCCGATAAAAAGCATGACCAGAGCCAGCACCTTATAAAGCGTCTGCGACAGCCAATTATCCCCGAAGAGATAGGCCACATTCGGCCTGGCATAAAACAGGATCCCGATAAAAGTCGAAAAGCTGAACAGCCACAAAATGACCGCGATAAAAAAGACGCCGAAATCTCCGATCTGATACTGCATTGCCGTTTGCAGAAGATCCATTCCGGCCAGCCCCTGGGTCAGCTCGGCGGGTGTCAGCAGCATGATCATGGCGGAGCAGCTACAAATGACAATCGTATCAATGAAAACGCCGAACGCCTGCAAAAGTCCCTCCTTGGCCGGATGGCTGATATCCGCCGCAGCCGCCGCACAGGGCGCGGAGCCGGAACCAGCTTCATTCGAGAAAAGGCCGCGTTTGGCCCCATTCATCAGAACCGCTCCGAAACCTCCGGCTACTGCCTGGCGAATCCCGAAAGCCTCTTCAAAAATCTGCCGGAAAACCGCCGGAACCTGCCCGATATTTTTCAGAATAATGAAAATTGTGATCAGGAAATACAGGCCCGCCATCACCGGAACCACCCGGTCAAGCACCTTCACCGTCGCATTTTTCCGAAGCACGATCACCGCCGCAACCGCCACCAGCACAATCGTCGAATAAAGCGGCGGAATCTGAAACGCATTTTCAAACGCGGAAGAAACCGAATTCCCGATCACCTGGCTGATGCCGCACCAGCAGAGCAGGCCGGAGAGCGCGAACAGGACGGCGATCATGGAATGCTTCCGGGCGCTTCCCTTCCGGATAAAAAGATGATGGATATAGTAGGCCGGGCCGCCCCGGTATCCCCCGTACAGGGGGTCTTTTTCTTTGTAAAGCTGCGCCAGGGTTCCTTCGATGAAGGCGGTGGAGGAGCCGAGAAGGGCAGTGACCCACATCCAGAAGACGGCCCCTGCGCCGCCCACGGAGATTGCCGCAACGACGCCGACCAGATTTCCCATGCCGACGCGGGTGGCCGTGGAGATAATCAGGGCCTGAAGGCCGGAGATGGAATCCTTTTGGGTCGTGTGCTTTTTTTCAACCGTAATCCGCAGCATTTCCGGGAAAAGGCGGAAGGGCAGGAAGCGGGTGCGGATTGTGAAGTAGATGCCGGCGGGGATCAGGAGGATGACCAGGAGCGAGAGGCCAAGGGAGCTTCCGCCGGGCAGGGGGATGGTGATCAGATCGCCCCAGAGCAGGTTATAGATTGCGTGAAAAAGTGTCATGATAAGAAAGTCCTTCCTAAAAGCATGCGGTTTTCGGGGTACTATTCAGACAGTACCTGAGCACTTAGTTGCGCAGGTACGTAAGAACGTGATTCGGGCGTGTGCCGGACTGCGCGGCGCGCGGAAAACCGGTTGCCAATCTTTTCATTTTAGTATATAGTAGGAATCAGCATCTGTAAAATTGATAAATATAATGTGAAGAATCGAAAATATAGATGAAAGGCGGGAGACATTGGAAATCAAAAATTTGACGACCTTTATCCATGTGGCCGAAATGAACAGCTTTACGAAAGCGGCCGAGAAACTGGGCTACTCTCAGTCCACCGTATCCTTCCAGATCCGCCAGCTTGAAACGGAGCTGAATTTCCAGCTTTTTGAACGGATTAACCGGACGGTGGCGCTGACCGAAAAGGGACGGGAAGTCCTGAAATACGCCTACCAGATTACCCTTCTGACAAGGGAATTGGAAGAAAGCGTAGAGGATGAGAAGGAGGCCAGAGGGTGTGTTTGCCTGGCCATGGCGGATTCACTGTGCGACTCTCTGCTGCGGGAGCATTTTCCGGATTTTCGGAGGCAGTATCCGGGGATTACGCTGAAGATTATTGCGGCCGGGACGGAAGAAATGTTCCGGCTGATTAACCACAACGAGGTGGACGCGATCCTGACCCTGGACAACCACATTTATAATACGGAATATGTGATTGCGCGGGAGGAAAAGGTGCAGACACATTTTGTTGCAGGCGCGGATTCTCCGCTCTGCGGCCGGAAAAGCATTTCCGTCAAGGAGTTGGTGCGCTATCCGTTTATTCTGACGGAAAAGGGGATGAGTTACCGCAGGATGATGGATGAGAAGCTGGCGGGAATGTCACTGGAGATTCAGCCGGTGCTGGAGATTGGGAGTACGGGAAGGATTTGTGCGCTGGTGGAGCAGGGGGCGGGGGTGTCGTTCCTGCCGGATTATGTGACGAGGGAGGAAGTGAAGAAGGGGAGGATGGGGTATTTGCGGGTGGAGGATTTTGAGGTTGGGGTGTGGAAGCAGCTGCTGTATCATAAGGATAAGTGGGTTTCGAGGGAGATGGAGGCGGTGATGGGGTGGTGTGGGGAGAGGGAGTTTGGGTGAGGAGAGGCGGAGGAATAGGGCGTTTCTTCTGCGGCAGAAAAGGTGTTGACGATGCGGCTGCTTCACTTGTGGAGCAGCTTTTTTGAAACAAAAAGATTGCTATGGATTACCTAAGGAATTTGTGATATGCTTTTACCTGAGAGGACAAAGGAGCGATAAACAAAGAATTAGATAAAGGGGAAGGTCATTCCGCCTCCGAATATACAAAAGAAGGCAGATAAAAAATTTGCCAAAGCCTGAAAAATAGAATGCGGAGGAAGGATAATAGAATGACAAAACAGAAACAATGGGAAGAATTGGAACTAAAAGATGATTTTATGTTTGCGAAAGTGATGCAAAATCCGGAGCTCTGCAAAGGAACGCTGGAGCGTTTGCTGGAAATCAAAATAAACCGAATCGAATATCCGGAACTGCAGAAGCCGATCAGTCTCACAGCAGATGGGAAGAGCGTCCGCCTGGACGTTTATGTACGGGATGATAAGAATACGGTGTACAATGTGGAGATTCAGACCACAGATACAAAAGAGCTGCCGAAAAGAAGTCGTTATTATCAGGGGATGATCGATTTAAATCTGATTGAAAAAGGAGAGAGGTATAGAAAGCTGAATCCAAGCTTTGTGATTTTTATCTGTACGTTTGACGTGTTTGGGAAAGGAATGTATCGTTATACGTTTCGGAACGTTTGTGTGGAAGACAGCGAGATTAAATTGGGAGATGGAGCTGTAAAAGTATTTTATAATGCGGGAGGAATCACGGGCGATATCGGGCCGGAAGCATGCAGTTTTCTGAAATATGTGGCGGGGAAAGGGCCGCAGGATATGTTTACAGAACATCTGGAAAGAGAAGTGAAAAGAGTGAAGGAAAATAAAGAATGGAGGCGGGAATATATGATGCTGTTGATGCGTGACCAGGAAAATATCGAAAAGGGAAGGGAGGAAGGAATTATAATAGGAATAGCAGAGGGAAAAATCGAAGGAATCGTAAAAATGTGCCGTGAATTTCAGGCGACGCAGGAAGTCGCTGCCAGGAAGCTCCAGAAAGAATTTGGAATGGAACTGGAAGAGGCAATGACGCATGTTAAAGCCTACTGGGATAAATAATTGAAATAATTTTTAAAAATAAAAATTCCCTTGAATATCTTGTGAAAAAGATAGGCATGGGAATTTTACTTTTTTATGGGGAAACGCGGTATTGTTGCAGTCTTCGTCCGGCTGTGGTAAAGTAATGACAATGAGAGAGGAAGGGGCGCAGAACCATGAGCAATTTTATCATCCGAAACGAACGGGCCGACGACTATCGAACCGTTGAAGAACTACATAGAGATGCATTCTGGAATTTATATGTTCCGGGATGCAATGAACATTATCTTGCGCATCGTTTAAGGACACATGAGGATTTTATTCCGGAGCTGGATTATGTGTGTGAATTGGACGGGCAGGTCGTTGCGAATGTAATGTATACAAAGTCCCGCTTGCTTGATGAACAGGGGAAAACGACGGATATTCTGACGTTTGGGCCAATCAGTGTAAAATCGGAGCTTCAGCGAAGGGGCATCGGGAAAGCAATGTTGGAAAAATCCTTCGAAGAGGCGGTGAAAATGGGCTACCCGGCGATTGTAATCTTTGGGGATCCGAATAATTACGTCGCGTGGGGATTCAAAAGCTGTAAGAAATACCATGTCTGCCTGGAAGGAGCGGTTTTTCCGGCGGCAATGCTGGTGAAAGAATTGAAGAGCGGATTTTTCGACGGAAGAACGTATTTTTATCAGGAGTCCCCGGCTTTTGAAATCGATGAGGCCGCGGCGGAAGCATTCGATCAATGCTTCGAAAAGAGAGAGAAGGCATGGCAGCCGAGCCAGGAAGCGTTCTATATCCACAGCCATTCGGTGATACGATAAGCCCGAAAGGCAGGACACAGGGAGAAATTATGCGTAAAATCATAGAAAGATATGGGTTCCAAATGCAGGCGCAAATTCTTATGAAAGAAATGGAGTCTCATGCGGACGGGAAAGAATAGGTTGGTTTCAGTATGAAAGAGCGGAAAGAGATTTTGGATTTTGGGCTGACGTTTTCGGATGTTTATGTGGATGCCCCGTTCCATGACGAGAATTGGATTCTCCTGCGGTATAAGAAGAACCGGAAGGCGTTTGCATGGACGTATGAGCGGAACGGGCAGATCTGGGTGAATGTAAAGGTCGATCCGGAGTGGCGGGAGTTCTGGCGGAATGCGTATGCGTCCGTATTGCCGGGCTATCATCAGAATAAGGAACATTGGAATTCGATCATACTGGACGGGACGATTCCGGATGAGGAAATCCGGCGGATGGTCGCGGAGAGTTATGATTTGATCGCAGGAAAAAGGGAAAAAGCGAAGGGAGCGAAGAAACCATGCTGAAATTAGAACAACATCTGTCCAATCTTTGTCTGAAAAATCCGGAATACAATGATTTGATGGCAACCTGGAATATTAATAAACGCGCCTATGCGGAAGCGCTGGTTGTGGTGGAGCAGAATTATCCGCATTACACGGAGCATGGAAGGTCCCATTCGGAGTCGATCATTACGAATATTGAATTGCTGCTGGGGGAGGAGCGGATCGAGCAGCTGTCGCCGACGGATACGTGGATGATTCTCCAGGCCGCCTATCTGCACGACCTTGGGATGACCTTACAGGAATCCATGCTTCAGGAAGATTGGGAAAGCGCGGAGTTTCAGGCATATCTGGCAGAACTGGAACAGTCCGGTGACGACTATCTGCGGGAAGCGGCACAGTATTTGGCGAAACTGAAGGACGAGCTGCAAAGAGATTCCTTTGAGAAGAACTGGCCGCTGCAGATCCGGAAATATGTCACGGTGATCATTTCAGATTATTACAGGCGGCGTCATGGCGCGCTTTCGGAAAACTATGTGCTGCATTTGGAGGAAAAGCTGGGGATCAGCCTGGGATTTCAGGGACTGATTCAGACGAGGCTGGTGGTGCTGCTGGGGAGAATTTCCTGTCTGCATACAGAGGACGGGGAGGAAGTGATGAAGCTGGATTACCGCTCGAACGGGCATAATGCGGACTACATTCATCCGCGGATGATTGCGGAGCTGATTCGGGTGGGAGATATTCTGGACTTGGACAATAACCGCTACAATCCGTATTTGCATCGGGCGTTTGGAAGAATGCCCGAAAGTTCCGCTGTTCATGTGAGAAAGCATGAATCTACAAGGCATATCCTGATTACGCCGGAGCGGATCGAATTCCGGGCGGACTGCAAGGATATGCGGGCGTTCCGGGAGACGCGGAGCTTCCTGGACTGGCTGAACCGGGAGATGGATTTTATGGTCCGGAACTGGACGCAGCTGATGCCGGCCGGGTTTAAAGGGAGCGCGCCCAAGGTCGGGGAGACGAAGGTGTTCCTGAATGGGAAAGAGGATTTGAATGGGACGGCAGATCTGCGGTTTTCGATTTCACAGGAGAAAGCGTTTGATATCATTGAGGGGTCGAACCTTTATCAGGAGGATTACATTTTTCTGCGGGAGCTGATCCAGAATGCGAGCGACGCGTGCAAGATTCAGATGTGGCGGGATCTGAAGGCGGGAAAATATATGGCCTGGATCGAGGGCGGGAAGGCCTCGGCCGGGATGATGCCAAATGAGATCGATCCGCAGGTTTTCCAGAATTATCAGATTGTGGTGGATTTGAAGCGGATCGGGGATAAAATGCGGGTGACGGTTTCGGACAATGGAACGGGAATTTCAGTGGATGCGCTGAAGAAGATGTGCGAGGTCGGAAACAGTTATCATGAAAGAGAGAAGCTTCGGAAGGAGATTGAGGAGATGCCGCGGTGGCTGCGGCCGACGGCGGGCTTTGGGATTGGGCTGCAGTCGGTTTTCCTGGAGACGGAGAGTTTTCGGATTTTGTCGAATTGCCAGGGGGAGGTGATCGAGGCGATTGTGGAGTCGCGGAAGAAGGACGGGTATGTGCAGATTTCGGCGTCGGATGAGGAAAGGGAGCAGCAGGGGACAGACATTATCGTAGATCTGGACTGGAAAGAGCAAATGTCCTTTCAGCTCGGCGGAAATGTATATCAGTATCTGGAAGAAAAATATGACCCATTTGGGGAAGAAAACCGGATGATGTACTATAAATTGCTGGACGTCCTGAGCAATCATTGCGAAAGCAGTTATTTCCCGATTCGGGTCAGAATACCGGGAGACGGGGAAGTGAAACTGGAGAATCAAATCGCATTTGAAGAGGAAAAGAAATGGACGGAGGGAGAGCGCTACCGTTATCATCTGGATGAGAATGGGGTATTCATGAAAATGTGGGATAAACAGACACAGAACCGGATCCTCTTCGAACTGAATAGTCCGGGAGTCGGTAATGGGGAAGCCTGTTTCCGCGGAATGAACGTAAGGTCGGCGGGGTTCCAGTATTCCGGGTTGAATTTTAAGGCGGATCTCTATGGGATGGAGACCAGGGGAAGCCTTGCGCTGAATCGAAATGAATTGACGAAAAAAGCCAAAAGAGAGCTGCGCATGATTTTAGACGATGCCTTTGATTTTTATATCCGATGCGTGTGGGAAAAATTTGAAGAAATGGAAGAGGAGGAGTTTGGCGAAACGTGGGGCGGCGAGCAGAAAGAAGGAAAACTGCTGTCCCTTTGGAGATACCTGGACAAAGAGGAAAAGGGGCGTGCGCTTTCAAAATATAAAAGCCGATTTGCGCAGTTCGGAGAGATTGTGGAGGTAATCCGGATTGACCAGGAGACAAAATCGGCGGACTATAAAAAGATTTCTTTCCTGGATTTTGTAGAAAATTTGAACGTTACAGGCTATCCCACCGATGTGGAAAGACTGGAATATCTTGAAGAACCGGAAAAGGAAAAAGCAAGAGAAAAGCTGAGAGTCTGCATGGAAAGGAACTTGGAGAAACTGCAGGTGAAATATATTTTGACAGGCAGGATGATTTTTCGATGTATCGAAAAGTATCCGGTATGCAGAGTGCAGATTTTGGATGATGGGGAAGAAATTTTATGCCAATTGGGTGAAGAGAATGAAAATGGCTGTATTCAAATGAGTGAGGAAGACCGAAAAGCATTTTTGAAGGAAGCGCTGGGGATTGGCCGGATAACCGGATTTTCCCATAGCTGGCTGCGGGAACGCATCCGTACCGCATTGGCGGCAAATGAGAAGTATCCGGAGCTGGCTGTACGGGAGTGCGACAGCGTACTCATTGTGGGCGAAAGTTATCAGCAAACGGGAATGATGATCCTCCCCATACTGCGCACCGACCACAAAAACGTAAAAATCATGGCAAAAGAAGCCTTCGCCGAAGCGATCATGAAGCGCAAAGACTTCGAAAACCTGGTAAACTTCGTATCCGAAAAACAGTGGATACCCGGAAAATATGAGAAAGAAACCATCCGGGAAAGCTATAAAAAACTGATCGAAGAGTGCTATGACCTGCTGAAAGAAGAAATGAAATGAGGTTCCCCATGCTCTTTAAAAAACATCACTCCCTGACCAGAGTCTACTACGGCAGCTTCCTCCTCCTGATCGTCATCCCCATTCTCCTCGTCTTTGCCGTCTCCATCGGCATCCTGGGCGTCCTGATGCGGAATTCCGCTGTCTCCAACATCAAAAGCGCCCAAAACAGCATGCTCGACATGCTGAAAGAAGACGTAAAAGAAGCCTCCCTCCAGCTCACCCATTTCGTCTACGTCAACGACGGTGAATTCATGGCCCTGGGCGCCAGCACCGACACCGATATCACCGCCGAACGCAACCGCAACGCTCAAAAACTCGAAGACGCCTTCCAGGTCGCCATGACCCCCAAACAGGACATCCTTTTTGGGCAATTCTACATGAAAGACGGAAGAGTCACTTCCATCAAAGACGACGTGGCCCTCTCCGCAGAGGAAGTGAAGAACAGCGTCTGGTATCAAAACGCCCTGGAAACGAAAAACGTCGTAAGCATTGGCACCTACGACACAGGGCTTCTGTCCCTGACCTATTCGAAACAGCGGAAATGGGAATTCATCATTGTGGCTGGCTTGGCTCCGGACATTGCCATGGACCGCTCTGGAAAGGTCGAGTTGGTTTCTTTATTCTATCGAAGCAATATCGGCGACCTGATCCAGAGCTACGAGCGGAAAGGCGCCGTGGGAAATACCGTGATCCTGGACGAAAGCGGCGAGATCATTTACCAGGGCCATTCCGGGGAGGCAGGCGTGTGGTACGCAGAACAGCTCGATACACTGGAGGAAGGCGTCTACAGCCGAAACGTGCAGTCCTACGAAAAAGCGGGAAAACGGTCTTCGTATACCTATGTGGTCGCTTCCCTGCCCTCGGTTGGCTGGAAAGTCGTCAGTTTCCTTCCAACCGGAAAGCTGACGGAAGAATTCAACCGGATTGCGGCCGTAATGTTGGGCGTGATTCTGGTGCTGTTCTGCCTGTTCTATGGATTTTCCCGGTATTTCCTGAAAAATATCCTGACGCCGGTGCATGAAGTTGTGGAAGGGATGGGGCAGGTGCAGGAAGGAAACCTGGATACCCACATCGAACCCGCCGGACAGAGCGAAATCCGGAAAATGATCCATTCCTTCAACCGCATGGTGCGCACCCTGAAAGCCTCCATTGCGGAAAAAGAGGCGGCCCAGGAGAAGAAACACGAGGCGGAAATCAAGGCGCTCCAATCCCAGATTAACCCGCATTTCCTGGTCAATACGCTGAATTCTATCCGTTTCATGGCCCAGGTATCCAAATTCGATGGAATCCGGAAAATGGCGGAAGCGCTGATCCGCATCGTCTCCTGTTCCTTCCGCAGCAACATCAGCTTCTACACGCTGAAGGAAGAAATGGAAGTCCTGGACAGCTACCTCTATCTGATGAAAATCCGCTATTCGGACGGATTCGAAGCGGCCTATGAGGTGAGCGAAGACTGCCTGTCCTGCCTGGTCCCGCGGCTGCTTTTACAGCCCTTGGTGGAAAATTCCATTGTTCACGGCTTCGACGGGGAAGAGATCGGGCAGCTGAAAGTGTCGGCCGCGCGCCAGGACGGGAAGCTGCGGTTAAGTGTCTGGGACAATGGGTGCGGAATGCCGGGGGAAGAGATCAGACGCATCCTGGAAGGCCGGGAGCGTGCCCAGGACGATAACAGCAGCATTGGGCTGGAAAATGTCCTGTCGCGGCTGAAACTGAATTTCGGGGAAGGCTGTCAGGTGAAAATCTGCAGCGTTTTGGGGGAATACACGGAAATTACGCTGGAACTGCCGGCGTTCGAGGGAGATGAGGAACATGAAAAACGTATTGATTGTCGATGACGAAACGATCATCCGGGTAACGCTGCGCTCCATGGTGCACTGGGAAGACTATGGGATGCAGGTGGCGGCAGATAAAAGCAGCGGCGCCCAGGCGTTGGAATATCTGCGGGAGCATCCGGTGGATCTGCTGATTACCGATGTAAAAATGCCGGAAATGAGTGGGATCGAACTTCTGCGCCGCCTGAGCGAGGAGGGAAGGATGCCCCTCACCCTGATGCTTTCCGGCTACAATGAATTCGAATTGGTGCGGGAAGCTTTCCGCCTGGGGGCCTGCGACTACATCTTAAAAGCCGATCTAAGCCCGGAAAATATGGAGCGGACGCTGCGTGCCCTGCAGGAAGAATATTGGAGCAGGATACCGGATTCGGGCAATGAGACGAAACCGGAACGCCGGGAAAACGGGATCGTCTTCCCGGAAGAAGGAACGTATGGAATGGCCGTTCTGGAAGTGGACGATTTCCACCGGCAGGCCGTGCGCTTTGCGGAGGATCTTGTGGAAATGCTGGAGAAGCCGATGGTGGAGCTGGCAAACCAGATTCCCAGGGTAAACCGGCGGGCCCGGCTTGCGGCGGTACAGCCGGGGCACTATGTGTTTCTGTACCGGGTAACGGACCGGAGTTTGTACCGCCAGGATATGCTTTCCGTGATCCGGCAGATGCAGGCGGTCTGGCGGGATTATATGAATTTATCGGTTTCAGCGGCAGTGTGTGACCCGTGCGAAGCGGCCGCATTGCCCCAAATCTGGGACCGCTGCGAACGCCTTCTGACGCTGGCGCCCCTTGGCGGAAGCGCTTCCGTCACGGCAGACTGGGAAAAAGGCGGGATTCTGGAAGGGATGGAAAATGCCGGGAAACGGCATGAGAAGCTGTTAGCCTGTCTTTATGTGGCGGACGAAACGGGATTTCTGCGGGAAAAGCAGGAATGTTTCCGCCATCTGGAACAGCAGAGCTTTCCCGAAGCGGTAAGCGAGAGCCTGCGTCTGGTGGCGCTGCTGGCCCGGAAGTTCCGGGAATACGAGGAGGACTTTTTTGAGGTTTTTCCGGATGAGATCAATTATTACGAAAAGGTCGGGCGTCTGCCGGGGATGCGGGAGCTGGAACTGTGGCTGAATAATTACCTGCGCTGGGAATTCGAGTATCTGGAAAACCGGCTGGATTTCCGGCAGGCGGATCTGATCCTGCGGGCAAAGCGGTTTACGGCGGATAATTATGCGAATCCGGAGCTGACTTTAAAGAGCGTGGCGGACTATGTGGGATTGAATGAAAAATATTTCACGACCCGCTTCACAAAGGAGACGGGCAGCAATTTTCGGGATTACCTGACCGAAGTGCGCCTTTCCCGCGCGAAGAAGCTGATCGAAACCACCGACCTGAAAATGTACGAAATCAGCGAGCGCGTCGGCTACAACAACGTGGAGCATTTTAACCGGATGTTCAAAAAGAATGTGGGGATCAGCCCCAGCGATTACAAAAAATCGAGAATCTGACAAAACATCAAGAAATCGAACCTTACTTCATAGCGAAACCCTCCGGAAATTGATAGAATAGGCCTATCAAGTTACAGAACGTAACGGAAAAAACGGAGGGCTTTTTTATGAAAAAGAAAATCGCAGCATTGACACTGTGCACCGTAATGGCCGCTGGAACCATGGGCCTGATGACCGCCCAGGCGGAAGAAAATTTAAGCGGCGACCTGGTATTCGCCATCTGGGACAACAACCTGATGGACTTTATCGATGCAAACGATATGGTAGGAAAATTCCAGGAGAAATATCCGGATGCGGATATCGAAGTGGAGAAAATCAAAGACGATTCCGAGTATTGGAACGCGATGAAAATGCGCGCTTCGGCCAATCAGCTTCCGGATGTGATGTTCAATAAACCGTTTACGCTGTCAAGATTCCAGGATTATTTGCTGGATCTATCCGACCTGGAAGCAGCGCAGAACAATGAGCTGGCGGACGGCTACGCATTGGACGGAAAAATCCTGGGAATCCCGATGACTTCCGGTTATGAATATGTGTATTACTGGAAAGATATGTTTGAGGAAGCAGGCGTAGAAGTGCCGACCACCTGGGAACAGTTTGAGGAAGTAACGAAAACATTGCAGGAATACTACGGCGCGGACAATGAAAACTTCATGGCGCTGGCCCTTGGAGCCAAGGACGAATGGCCGGATTATCCATACATGGAGTTCATGCCCGCACTGGAAAGCGGAAATGGCCAGAACTGGAACGACATGGCGGCCGTAGACGATCCGTTCGCGGAAGGAAGCGATATCCAGAAAGCATACAGCAAAGTGTATGATCTGTTTACCTCCGGCGTATGCGGAAAAGACCCCCTGGGCCTTGGAAATGACCAGGTAACCACGCTGTTTGCGCAGAAACAGGCTGCGATCATCGCGCTTGGCGACTGGGGCCTGCAGAATATCATTGCGGGTACGGACGATTATTCCCAGCTTGGCACCTTCTATCTGCCGACCAGAGACAGTGAAGAAGACCCGTTCCGCGTGATCGTGCAGGGCGATTCCTTTATGGGCGTGACCACGCACAGTGAGAATCCGGAACTGGCGAAAGCATTCGTGGAATGGTTCTACAGCGACGAATGGTATCCGGATTACATCAATTACGTTTCCAGCGCCTCTTCGATGACGAACTTCCCGAAAGAGAAAGATCCCATTCTGGCGGAAGCGGACGCAGCGCAGCCGGATGCGGAACTGGTGATGTATGACGGCGGCGGGGACGATTTCCAGGCTATCCAGAATGAGACGACTTTTGACTACAAAAAACTGGGCGCGGAAATGTTCACGGAAGGCTTTGACTTAAATGCACGGCTGGAAGAACTGAACGCCAAATGGGCGGCAGCAAGGGAAAAGCTTGGCATTGAATAAAAAACGAAAAGAGGGCTGCATCAGACAGCCCTTTTTCTGTGAAAAGAAAGGAGCACGGCTATGAATTCTCTGGCGAAAAAAAGAAAGCGTTTTATTATCCTGTCCCTGCTGGTGCCGGTGGCGCTGCTCGTGGGGTTCGTGGTTTTTCCGGCTATCGATCTGTTTCGGATGAGTTTTACGAACTGGGACGGGTATTCCGCATCCAGCGATTTTATCGGGATCCAGAACTACATTTCCATGTTTAAAAATAAAGACTTGTGGATGTCACTGAAAAACAATGCGGTGTATTTTGGCGTTCATCTGTGCATGATTCCGGTGGAGCTGGCCTTTGCGGTGCTGCTGACGTCGAAGCTGCGGGCAGCAAAATTTTATAAGACGATGGTCTTTATGCCCTATATTATCAATGGGGTGGCGATCGCGTATGCATTTTCTTACTTTTTCTCTCCGATCAACGGGGCATTTGATGAAATTCTGAAGGTTCTGCATCTGGATTTTCTGATCCAGAACTGGCTGTCGGATACGAAAATCGTGAATTTTGTGCTGGCATTCGTGTCTCTGTGGCGGTTTTCCGGGTATCATGTGATCCTGTTTATGGCGGCGCTGCAGTCGCTGCCCCAGGATGTGCAGGAGGCGGCAAAGGTAGACGGGGCAAACTCCTGGCAGATGTTTCGGTATATCCAGATCCCGGCGATCATGCTGATGGTGGACTTCGTGCTGTTCGACAATATCCGCGGCGCGCTGCAGGTGTTCGATATCCCGTTCGTAATGACAGGCGGCGGGCCGGGCTATGCGTCTTCCACCTTCACGCTGTACACCATCGATACGGCTTTTAAATACTCCAATTTTGGGCTGGCTTCTACGATGGCGGTGGCAATTATGGTGATGATCGTAGTCATTTATGTGGTGCAGAATAAGATTATCCACGGCCTGGTATTGAAAGGAGACAAGTGATCATGAAGAAAAGTACGGTAGTACAGATTTTAAAGCAGCTCATCTGTATCGGAATGGTGCTTGTCGTGATTGCGCCAATCCTGCTGACGCTGTTTGCAGCTTTTAAGACGAAAGCGGATATGGTGAATACCTCCCCGCTTTTGCTTCCGGCCTTTGAGAATATTACGCTGGAAAATTTCCAGAAGGTGCTTGGGGATAAATATTTATTGATCGGATTTAAGAATACGGGAATTCTGTTGGTTGTCAGTATTTTTTTCAATGTGATGCTGGGGACGGTTACGGCTTTTATTATCGAGCGGTTTAACTTCCGTTTTAAAAAGGTGGTTGTGGCGCTGTTTTTCGTGGGAATGCTGATCCCGACGTTTGTAACGGAAATTGCGCGGTTTAAGATTATCAATGGCCTGCATCTTTACAATACGCTGGGCGGGCCGATTGTGATCTATGTGGCCTCGGATCTGATGCAGCTTTACATTTACCGACAGTTTATTTCTACGCTTCCGGTGGCGCTGGACGAGAGTGCGCTGCTGGACGGATGCGGGTATTTCCAGCTTTTCGGGCGGATCATTTTTCCGCTGCTGGCTCCGGCTACGGCTACGGTGGTGATCATCAAGGCGATTAATATTATCAATGATATGTACATTCCATATTTGTACATGCCGAAAAATAAGCTTCGGACGCTGACCACATTCCTGATGAATTACGCAAATGCGCAGCAAGGGTCTTGGCAAGCGCTGGCCGCAGGGATTATAATTATTATGCTGCCGACGGTGCTGATCTATCTCTTCTTCCAGAAATACATTCTGGCCGGCGTGGCAGCAGGAGCTGTAAAGGAATAAATGCTGGAAAGGCAGCAGTAAGGAGGAAGCTTTTATGGAAGCAAATCTTGCATGGCTGGAGGATCCGGAGGTTTTCCGGGTAAACCGCCTGGACGCCCATTCGGATCATTCTTTTTATGAAACCGAGGAAGATCAAAGGGCCGGGCGGGAGAGCCTGCGCCAGTCCCTGAACGGGGAATGGCGGTTCCGGTGGAGTGAGAAGCCGGGAGAGCGTCCGGCGGATTTTTGGAAGGACGGGGCCGACCTGTCGGGATTTGGGAGCATTCTGGTGCCGGGGCATATGGAGCTTGCGGGCTATGGAAAGGTTCATTATATCAATACGGTTTATCCGTGGGATGGCCATTGCTTTCTGCGTCCGCCCCATGTGGACTGGGAACAGAATCCGGTGGGGAGTTATGTGAAAGAGTTTGATCTGGACGGTGGACTTTGTGGAAAACGGCTCTGCATTTCGTTCCAGGGTGTGGAAGAAGCCATGTATGTGTGGCTGAACGGCGTGTTTGTCGGGTATGCGGAGGACAGTTTTACACCGTCGGAGTTTGATCTGACCGGGCTTGTGAAGGAGACGGGGAATCGGCTGTGCATGGAGGTTTATAAGAGGAGCAGCGCGGCATGGATTGAGGATCAGGATTTCTTCCGGTTTTCCGGGATTTTCCGGGAGGTGTATTTGTATGCGAAGCCGCGGGTGCATGTGGAAGATCTGTGGGTGAAGGCGGGCCTTGGAGAGGATTATGCGACGGGGACGCTGGAGGCGGAGGTGAAGGTTTCCGGGGAAGAGGCGGGGCGCATTGCATGGACGCTGGAAGACCCGGATGGGAAGAAGGTCTGCGAAGGAGAACTGAAACAGGCCGGGCATGCCGGGCCAGGGCTGGCAGACGAGACGCCGGAGAGAGCCGGGGTAGACGCGGGATATGCGGCGGGCAGCCAGGAAAGCGCAGAGCAGAAGGTCTGCGTGTGGAATCTGGAGCCGCTTACGATTCCGGAGGTTCGGAAATGGGATTTGGGCGAAGGAAATTTGTACCGGATTGTTCTGAAAGTGTTCGCAGCAGACGGACATTTGGCAGAGGTGGTTCCCTATCGGATCGGCTTCCGGCGCTTTGAGATTCGGGAGAAGATCATGCTTCTGAATGGAAAACGTCTGATTATCAATGGCGTGAACCGCCATGAATGGAATCCCCGCCGTGGCCGTTCCATCACAGCCGACGACATGAAGAAAGATATCGAAGTCCTGAAGCGGAACCATATCAATGCGGTGCGCACCTGCCATTATCCGAACCAGAGTCTGTGGTATCAGCTCTGCGATGAGGCCGGTATCTGTGTGATGGATGAAACGAACCTGGAAAGCCACGGCTCTTGGCAGAAAATGGGCCGGTGCGAGCCTTCCTGGAATGTGCCGGGAGCGTCGAAAGTCTGGGAGGCCTGTGTAGTAGACCGGGCCGCGTCGATGTTGGAACGGGATAAAAATCATCCTTCCATTCTCTGGTGGTCCTGCGGGAATGAGTCCTATGCCGGGCCGTGCATCCTGGCAATGAGCCAGTATTTTCACGAGAAAGACCCGTCCCGCAGGGTTCACTACGAAGGCGTATTCTGGAACCGGGAATTCCAGGAAATCAGCGATGTGGAGAGCCGGATGTATGCGACGCCGGAGGAAATCCGCACCTATCTGGAAAATGATCCGCAGAAGCCCTATCTGCTGTGCGAGTACATGCACGACATGGGAAATTCCCTTGGCGGAATGGAAAGCTACCGGACATTGCTGGACGAGTTCCCGATGTACCAGGGCGGATTCATCTGGGATTATATGGATCAGGCGATTTATTATAAAAACGCGTTTGGGGAAGAAGTCCTTGGCTACGGCGGCGATTTCCTCGACCGTCCGACGGATTATGCATTCAGCGGAAATGGAATCGTATTCGCAGACAGAACCGAGAAGCCTGCCATGCAGGAAGTAAGATACTGGTATGCCGCGCCGGAAGAACGGGAAGCGATTCGCAGGGAAAATGAGCGGCTGCGAGAAATTGCGGAAGCGGAATGCGCGCGGGCTGTGCCGCAGAATACCGGAAAGCTTCAGGTCATCCACGGGGATGTCCACCTTGGGCTCAAGGGGACGGATTTCGAGATGCTCTTTTCCTTCCAGGAGGGCGGCCCGGTGTCCATCGTTTATGATGGGGAGGAATGCCTGTACCGTGCGCCGCGGCCTGCTTTTTGGCGCGCTGCCACGGAAAATGACAAAGGAAATGGCTTCGATACCAGGAGCAGTGTTTGGATGGCCGCTGACCAATTCAGCAAATGCACGGATATCCGCGTTGAAGAATATGCAAAAGACCGGACAGACGTGCTGGATGTGACCGATTTTGCCGGAAGAAAGCCAGCCGCGGAGGATATTGAGCGGGTTACGATTACCTATACTTATACGACGAGAACCGTTCCGGAAACGGAAGCAGCCATTGCTTATACGGTGGATGGTTCCGGAAGAATCCGCACGGAGCTGCATTATTCAGGAAAGAAAGGACTGCCGGAACTGCCGGTGTTCGGGCTTCGGATTGTGATGCCGAAACGGTGGGAACGCGTGGCGTGGCAGGGGCTTTCCGGGGAGACGTATCCGGATCGGAAGGCCGGAGGGCGTTTCGGGGTACAGGAAGAGGCGATTGCCATTGCGGATTATCTGGTGCCGCAGGAATGCGGGAACCATATGGATACCTGTTGGGCGAAGGTTGGGCCGATGCGGATTCGGATGGATGGAACGCCGTTTCATTTTTCGGCATTGCCTTATACGGCTGTGGAGCTGGAAAATGCGCTGCATAAAGAGGAGCTTCCGCGGTCGGCGAGGACGGTGGTGACGGTTCTGGGGCGGATGCGCGGAGTCGGAGGGATTGACAGCTGGGGCGCGGATGTTGAGGCGCCGTATCATGTGTCTGCGGAGGAGGATATCTGCTGTTCTTTCTACATAGAAAAAGCGTGAGCCGGGGGCGCGTTTCGTGCAGAACAGAAACGTCACTGGTAAATTTTTCTTGCGAAAAGGCGGAAACTGTTTTATAATGGTTTTCGTAGTTAAAAATGGGGAGCTGGCTGAAGCCGGCTGAGAGGAAACTGGATCGTTTCGACCCAAAACCTGATTTGGATAATGCCAACGTAGGGACATACCGAAGCAAGACAGCGAAGCGATGCGCTTCCTGTTTCAATGAGGAGATACCTGCGGGTATCTTCTTTTTTTATTTTGCCTTCGGCAAACGTATCTGGCGCGCCGACATGCCCTTTCGGGGGAAGACGGTACGCGCACCCCCTTTTTGCATTTACGGCGAAATCCAGTCAAAAGAAAAGGAGTGGAGAAAAATGAAACAACATGACACAACACGGAAACTTGCCCTGGCCGGGGTTCTGACCGCCCTGGCCGTAGCCGGAAGCCTGATCAGCTTCCCGGTAGCGGGAAGCAAATGCGCCCCCATCCAGCACATGGTCAATGTGCTCTCAGCGGTTCTTTTAGGTCCCTGGTGGGGCGTTGTGATCGCCTTCTGCGCCAGTCTGATCCGAAACCTGACCGGACTTGGAAGCTTGATGGCCTTTCCGGGAAGCATGGTCGGCGCACTTTGCTGCGGGATTGTCTATGCGACCTGTAAGAAGACCAGCCTCACCTGCCTGGCGGAAGCTTTCGGCACAGGTGTCCTGGGAGGGCTGGCGGCCTATCCGGTGGCGAAATTCCTGATGGGCGTGAACCCGGCGGGACTGTTCGTGTACATTGTGCCCTTCCTGATTTCCACCGTGGCGGGAAGCATCCTGGCCTTTATGATGGTGACAATCCTGGAAAAAGGCGGCGTGCTCCGCCAGATGCAGGGAGCGCGGTAGACGATGGATGGATTTTCGGCGAAGGTTCATTGCCTGACGAACCCGGTCACGATGCAGGAGGTCGTGAATGTGCTGCTGGCGGCGGGCGGAAGCGCGATTATGGCCCAGGATCCGGCGGAAGTGGAAGAGATCACCGCTTTCTGCGACGCCACGCTTCTGAATACAGGAGTCCCGGACGCAGAGAAATTCCGAAGCTGCATACTCGCCGGGAAGCGGGCGGATGCGCTGGGGCATCCGGTGATTCTGGATCCGGTAGGCGTGGGAGCAAGCGCCTTTCGAAAGCAGGAGCTTCAAAAGCTGCTCTCGGAAGTTCCCGTTTCGCTGATCCGCTGTAATCAGGAAGAAGCCTGCACACTTTTACATATGCGCATGGGGCATCCAGGCGGCGTGGAAAGCGCGGTGCGCTTCGGGCAGGGACGGCAGACAGAAATTGCGGAAAAATTGGCAAAAACCTATGATTGTACGGTGCTTGTCAGCGGGGAAACCGACGTTGTTTCGGATGGAAGATGGTCTGTCCAGATCTGCGGAGGGGATGCGCGGATTGCGCGGATTACCGGAAGCGGGTGTATGCTGTCGGCGCTGTGCGCGCTGCTTTGCGGGGCGGGGCTGCCGGCCTGGGAGGCGGCATGCAGGGCGGCGAAAATCTGGAAAAAAAGCGCGGAAAGGGCAGGAATCCGCACAGAGGAAAGCCATGGAGGGATCGGCAGCTTCCGCATCTTTTTGTTTGATGAGGTGGACAGGCTGTGCCATGGAAGGGAGGAAACGGAATGAAGATTTTACCAGAACAGCTTTTGCTGTATGCGGTGACGGATAAAAGCTGGCTGAGGCCGGGAGAGCGGCTTGCGGAGGTTACGGAGGAACTTCTGCAGGCGGGCGTTACCTGTGTGCAGCTTCGGGATAAGCAGGCGGAGGACGCGCTGTTTCTGGAAGAAGCCAAGGAACTAAAGGCTCTCTGCGACCGTTACCGCGTCCCGTTTATCGTCAATGACCGGGTAGAAATCGCGAAAGCGGTGGGCGCATCCGGCGTCCATGTGGGCCTGTCTGACATGGGAATCAAGAAGGCAAGGGAGATTCTTGGGGACTCCTTTGTGATTGGCGGCAGCGCCCACAATGTACAGGAAGCGCTGGCGGCGCAGGAAGCCGGAGCCGATTACATTGGCTGCGGAGCCGTCTTCGGGAGCAGTACGAAGAAAGATGTGACGCTGCTTTCGGCGGAAGAGCTGCGGGCAATCTGCGGCGCTGTCCGGATTCCGGCGGTTGCGATCGGCGGAATTACAAGAGAAAATGTTCGGCGGCTTTCGGGTACGGGAATCGCCGGGACAGCGGTGGTGAGCGCACTGTTCGCCGCCGGGGATAAGCGGGCGGCAGCGCGGGAGATGCTGGCGCTCGTGAAGGAACTATAAAAAGAATCCGGTTTTGGATTCAGGCACAAAATGGTGTTCACACTCGCGCCAGCCTTTCTCGGTCTGAAGGAATTTGGGATACAGTTGCCGGGAAGGCGGAAAGCTTGCGGGGACGTGTTTCGAGGGAATGCGGGTTTCACCTGCATCTCCGCTTCCAACGGAGATGCAGGCGTGCCGTACACGGCAAGGAAGAAGGTCGAGATCGCGCCTTACTAAGACTTTCTGGTGAATCGGATACCATGCTCGCATGGCAGGGCGTATGAAGTAGGAAGGCATTCCTGAGCGTCCTAGTCGCAGTTAGGGGAAGCTTGGTGATGACGTTGCCCCGTTCCACGAAAGGTTTTCGACGGCACGGTGACGTCCGGCTATCTTAACATGGTAAGAAATAGCAAAGGCTGACGCGATGTGAGTAGCCATTTTTAAAAGCGGCGGATTGGGGGCACCACCTTCCGTCGCGTTACAAAAGCATGCTGCAAGGAGGAACCTTATGAAAACAGCATTGACAATCGCTGGAAGCGACTCCAGCGGAGGCGCCGGCATCCAGGCAGACATTAAGACCATGACCGCCCACGGCATCTACGCCCTGAGCGCCGTCACGGCCCTGACTGCCCAGAATACGACCGGCGTTTATGGAATACAGGAAGTGACCCCGGAGTTTCTGGCAAAAGAACTGGACTGCATATTCACCGATATTTTTCCGGATGCGGTCAAAATCGGGATGCTCTCTTCCGGAGAACTTATGAAAACAGTGGCAGAAAAACTGCGGGAATACGGCGCAAAACACGTCGTCCTGGATCCCGTAATGGTAGCCACCAGCGGCGCGCGCCTGATGCAGGAAGAAGCGGCGGAAATTATGAAAAAGGAACTGTTTCCCCTAGCGGAAGTCATCACGCCGAACATTCCGGAGACAGAAGCTCTGACCGGAATGCGCATCCAGAACGCAGAAGACATGGAACAGGCCGCAAAATGCCTATACGAGCTGAGCGGCTGCGCCGTCCTCTGCAAAGGCGGTCATCGTATTTTAGACGCAAACGACCTGCTTTACCAAAATGGCACAGCCCTGTGGATCAAAGGAAAACGGATTGACAATCCAAACACCCACGGAACCGGCTGCACCCTGTCCAGCGCCATTGCAAGCAATCTGGCCAAAGGAGACAGCCTGGAAGACGCGGTACGCCACGCAAAAGCCTATTTGGAAGGCGCATTAGCCGCAGGCCTGAATCTTGGGAAAGGCTCCGGCCCCTTAAACCACATGTATGCCCTGTAAAAGATCCGCACAAAAGGAAAAATGGAGGAAAACCAAATGAGAAACTACACGACCCAAATGGACGCCGCCAGAAAAGGCATCCTGACCCCGGAAATGGAAATCGTTGCCAAAAAAGAAAAAATGGCCCCGGAACGCCTGATGAGCCTCGTCGCCGAAGGTAAAGTTGCCATCTGCGCCAACAAAAACCACACCTGCTTAAACCCCGAAGGCGTCGGCAGCATGCTTCGCACCAAAATCAACGTCAACTTAGGCGTCTCCAGAGACTGCAAAGACTATGACATTGAAATGGAGAAAGTCATGAGCGCCGTCAACCTGGGCGCGGAAGCCATCATGGATCTGTCCAGTCACGGCGACACCCAGCCCTTCCGCCGGAAACTGACCCATGAATGTCCGGCCATGATCGGGACCGTTCCGGTCTACGACAGCGTGATCCATTACCAGCGCGACCTTGCAACCCTTTCCGCGAAAGACTTCGTGGACGTCGTGCGGATGCATGCGGAAGACGGCGTTGACTTTGTAACCCTGCACTGCGGCATCACCCGGAAAACCATCGAACAGATCCGGAAGCATAAACGGAAAATGAACATTGTCAGCCGCGGCGGCAGCCTGGTCTTTGCCTGGATGAGCATGACCGGGGAGGAAAACCCCTTCTATGAATATTATGATGAAATTCTGGATATCTGCGAGGAATACGACGTGACCATTTCCCTGGGAGACGCCTGCCGTCCCGGCTGCCTGGCGGACGCCACGGATGTATGCCAGATCGAAGAGCTGGTACGCCTGGGCGAGCTGACGAAACGGGCCTGGGAACATAACGTACAGGTCATGGTCGAAGGGCCGGGCCATGTGCCGTTGAATCAGGTAGCCGCCAATATGGAAGTGCAGAAAAGCATCTGCATGGGTGCGCCTTTCTACGTGCTCGGCCCGCTGGTGACGGATATCGCGCCGGGCTATGACCACATCACAGGAGCTATCGGCGGTGCGGTTGCGGCTATGAATGGAGCAGCATTCTTATGCTATGTGACCCCGGCGGAGCACCTGGCGCTCCCGAATGTCGAAGACGTGAAGCAGGGAATCATTGCGTCGAAAATCGCGGCGCATGCAGCAGACATTGCGAAAGGAATCCCAGGCGCGCGTGACATCGATGACCGGATGGCCGATGCCCGCCGGAAACTGGACTGGGACGAACAGTTCGCCTGCGCCCTCGACCCGGAAACCGCGAAAGCCATCCGCGACAGCCGCAGCCCCGAAGAAGACCACAGCGACACCTGCAGCATGTGCGGGAAATTCTGTGCCGTGCGGAGCATGAACAAAGCGCTGGCCGGAGAATATATCGATATCTTATAAAAAATCCGCCGGAAGGTTGGCTGACTGTCCAGCCTTCCGGCGAACTGCTTACAAATTGTTTACAACCCAATGAATACTTTCGAAACCCCTCTTTGCTATACTACAAAAAGACTGAAATGCAAGAGGAGGAAGACAAAATGTTCCAAAAAGTACTCATCACCGCAGCCATTCTGGCTCTTACATACACCGCTATCTCACTGATCCGCAGCCTGATAAAAAAAGAATCCAGCATCGAAGACGCAGAGCGCCAGGATCAGGGGGGGGGTGAAACGCTCTAGCGGCTGAACCCGCCCATTCCAGCATATTTCCCACTTGTCAATTCCTTTTCTAAGAAGTATAATAAGTTCTGATACGCAAAACATTCCAACACAACATATTTTATAACAGAACGAATACGAAAAAACAGAGGTAAAAAAAGATGGGCAAATATTTTGGCACAGACGGCTTCCGCGGCGAAGCCAACGTAACCCTGAACGTCGAACACGCATATAAAGTCGGCCGCTTCCTCGGCTGGTACTACGGACAAAACCACAAAGCCCGCGTCGTCATCGGCAAAGACACCCGCCGAAGCAGCTACATGTTCGAATACTCCCTCGTCGCCGGCCTCACCGCCTCCGGCGCGGAAGCCTACCTGCTCCACGTCACCACCACCCCCAGCGTCTCCTACGTCGTGCGCACCGAAGACTTCGACTGCGGCATCATGATCTCCGCCAGCCACAACCCCTTCCACGACAACGGCATCAAAGTTCTGAACGGCCAGGGCTATAAACTGGAAGCAGAAGTCGAAGAAAAAATCGAAGCCTACCTGGACGGCGAAACCGAAGAAATCCCCTTCGCCACCGGCGCAGACATCGGCCGCACCGTAGACTTCGTTGCCGGCCGGAACCGCTACATCGGCCACCTGATTTCCCTTGCCACCCGCTCGTTCAAAAATTATAAAATCGGCCTGGACTGCGCAAACGGCAGCTCCTCCGCCATCGCCAAAAGCGTCTTCGACGCCCTGGGCGCCAAAACCTACGTCATCAACAACGAGCCCGACGGAACGAACATCAACACAAAATGCGGTTCCACCCACATCGAATACCTCCAGGAATTCGTCCGCGAAAAAGGCCTGGATCTGGCCTTCGCCTATGACGGAGACGCAGACCGCTGCATCGCCGTAGACGAAAACGGCGACGTGGTAGACGGCGACAAAATCCTCTACATCTGCGGCAAATACCTGAAAGAAAACGGCCGTCTGGACAACAACACCATTGTCACCACCATCATGTCGAACCTCGGCCTCTACAAAGCCTGCGACAAAGCCGGCATCTCCTACGAAAAGACCGCCGTCGGCGACAAATACGTCTACGAAAACATGATGAAAAACGGCCACTGCCTGGGCGGCGAACAGTCCGGCCACATCATTTTCAGCAAACACGCCGTGACCGGAGACGGCATCCTGACCTCCTTAATGATCATGGAAGTCATCACCGAAAAGAAAATGTCCCTCGGCAAACTGGCCAGTGAAGTGCGCATTTATCCGCAGCTTCTGAAAAACGTCCGCGTAGCCGACAAAAAGACCGCCAGAGAAAACCCGGCAGTCACAGCCGCCGTGGAAGCCGTCGGAAAAGCCCTGGGAGACGACGGCCGGATTCTCGTAAGAGAAAGCGGCACCGAACCGGTGATCCGTGTCATGGTCGAAGCCGCGGATGACGCGCTCTGCGAAAAATACGTAGACCAGGTAATCAATGTTATGAAAGAACAAGGACTTGTCATTGCATAATGAAAAAGAAAACAGGAAAAAGTATTTTTAGTTACTATAAGCCATATCTGGGCCTTTTTTGGTCCGATATGTTCTTCGCCATTCTGGGGGCAGCGATCACGCTGGTTATCCCCCTGATCGTGCGCTACATCACAAACGATGTGCTCTATCTGCCGGGCGATGAGCCGCTTCAGACCATCGTAAAACTTGGCATTTTAATGCTGGTTCTGGTCCTGGTAGAATTTTTCTGCAATTTTTATATTTCTTATTTCGGGCATATCATGGGCGCGAAGATCGAACACGATATGCGAAATGAGATCTTCAGCCATTACCAGAAGCTGTCCTTCCACTTTTACGACAACCAGAAAGTGGGGCAGCTTCTGTCCCGCGTAACGAACGACCTCTTCGACATCAGCGAACTTCTGCATCACGGGCCGGAGGATGTGGTGATTTCCATCATCAAATTCGTCGGTTCCTTCGTGATTCTTTTCAATATTAATAAAAAGCTGACCCTGGTCGCTTTCGCCTTTTTGCCCCCAATGATGGTGTTCGCTCTGGTTGTGAACAAATACATGAAGCGGGCCTTTAAGGCGAACCGCGCCCGCATTGCAGATATCAACAGCCAGATCGAAGACAGCCTCTCCGGAATCCGCGTCGTGAAATCCTTCGGAAACGAAGAAGTGGAAATGTGCAAATTCCGGGAAGGAAACGAGCGTTTCGTGAAGAGCAAAAGCATCAGCTACCGCTACATGGGGATCTTTAACTCCGGCATGGGCGCTATGACCACCATGGTAACGATCGGCGTGCTGATCGCGGGCGCAATTTTTATGACAGACGGAACCATGGAAGTGACCGACCTGATCACCTTCCTGCTCTACATCAACAACTTCACCGAACCCGTGAAAAAACTCATGAACTTCGCCGAACAGTTCCAGAACGGCTACAGCGGCTATGAGCGCTTCAAGGAAATGATGGCCATCGAGCCGGATATCACCGACGCGCCGGACGCGAAAGAACTCACGAATGTCCAGGGCGACGTGGAATTCCGGGACGTATCATTCCGCTACGACGAAGGGCTTGAAAAAGTATTAAGCCATATCAGCCTGAAAGTAAAAGCCGGAGAGTATCTGGCCATCGTCGGAAGCTCCGGAGGCGGGAAAAGCACCCTCTGCAGCCTGATTCCCCGTTTCTATGACGTAGACGAAGGAGCCGTGCTGGTAGACGGCGTGGATATCCGAAAAGTAAAGCTGAAATCCCTGCGCAGCCAGATCGGAATCGTGCAGCAGGATGTCTACCTGTTCGCGGAAAATGTTCTGGAAAATATCCGCTACGGGCGTCCGGATGCCACGGACGAAGAAGTCATCGAAGCAGCGAAAAGGGCAAACGCCCACGAATTCATCATGAACCTGCCGGACGGCTATCAGACCGATATCGGCCAGCGGGGCGTGAAATTGTCCGGCGGCCAGAAACAGCGCCTGTCCATTGCCAGAGTCTTTCTGAAAAACCCGCCGATCCTGATCTTCGACGAGGCCACCAGCGCCCTGGATAATGAAAGCGAAAAAATCGTCCAGGCCTCCCTGGAAGAACTGGCGAAAAACCGGACGACCTTCGTCATCGCCCACCGTTTAAGCACCATTCGGAACGCGGAAAAAATTCTGGTTCTGACCGAACACGGGATCGAAGAGCAGGGCACCCATGAGGAACTTCTGGCCAAAGGCGGCGCTTACGCGAAACTTTATAACCAAAAATAGAAAGGATTTTATGGAAATCGAATTTAAACGCACCGAGCTTTCTGACCGGGAAAAACTGAACCATTACCTGAACAAACAGAACAGCCGGAGCTGCGAATATACCTTTGCAAATATTTATCTGTGGTCCCGTCATTATCCCATGGAATTTGGGATTCTGGAGGATATGGCCGTTTTCAAAACCATTGGGGAGGAAACCATGTACGCCTTCCCGATGGGCGACCGGAAGAACCTGCATGCCTGTGTGGACGCCCTGACGGTCTGGTGTGCCGAGCGCGGCCTGCCCCTGGCCTTCCACAGCGTGACCGAAGAGCAGTTTGCCATGCTGGAAGAAGAATTTCCGGGCAGGTTTCAGGTGGAATATTTCCGGGACGAAGCCGATTACGTCTACGACCGGGAGAAACTTGCCACCCTTTCCGGAAAGAAATACCATGGCAAGAAGAACCATTTGAATAAATTTTTCCGGACCTATCCGGACTGGAGCTACGAACGCATTATCGACGAAAATGTGGAAGAATGCTTTCAGATGGCCCTGGACTGGCGCAATGCCAACGGCTGCGAGGACGACCCGGAGAAAAACCAGGAAATGTGCGTCACCCTGAACTACCTCCGCCTGCTGAAAGAGCTGGAAATGCGGGGCGGCCTGATCCGCACGGGCGGGAGAGTGGTGGCATTCTCCATCGGAGAGCAGGTGGGAGACACCATGATGGTTCACATTGAAAAAGCATATGCGGACGTGGAAGGAGCCTATACGGTGATCAACCAGCAGTTTGTGCTCCATGAAGCGGGTGACTGCCAATACGTGAACCGGGAAGACGACACCGGCGACGAAGGCCTCAGAAAGGCCAAAGAGTCCTACCGCCCGGTCTTCATGATACAAAAAGGAATTGTGACGGAAAAGGAACAAACGACAGAGGAGAGAAACGAATGAGACCATGGGAAAAAAATATCCGGCAGGTAGTGCCCTACGTTCCGGGAGAACAGCCAAACCAGATCGGCATGATTAAGTTGAACACGAATGAAAACCCCTATCCGCCCGCTCCGGCAGTAACCCAGGCATGGGAAGAGCTTGCGGCGGAAAACCTGCGTTTGTACCCGGATCCGGCCTGTCAGGAGCTCACACAGGCCCTGGCGGAGCATTACCAGGTAAACCCGGACGAGGTGTTTGTAGGAGTCGGTTCCGACGACGTGCTTGCAATGGCATTCCTGACGTTTTTTAACTCCGGAAAACCGATTCTGTTCCCGGACATTACATATTCTTTTTATGATGTTTGGGCGGACGTCTTCCGGATTCCTTACGAATGCCAGCCCCTGGACGAAAATTTCCGGATCGTAAAAGAGGATTACAAAAAGCCGAACGGCGGCGTGGTGTTCCCGAACCCGAACGCCCCTACCGGAATCTTACAAAGTCTTTCAGAGATGGAAGAAATCGTAAAGTGGAATCAGGACGTCATTGTGATCATTGACGAGGCATATATTGACTTTGGAGGACAGTCGGCGCTGGAATTGATTCACCGGTATGACAATGTGCTTGTGGTTCAGACCTTTTCCAAATCCCGCTCCATGGCCGGGATGCGCATTGGCTACGCCTTTGGAAACAGACAGCTCATCAAATATCTGAATGATGTGAAATATTCCTTCAATTCTTACACGATGAACCAGCCCGCCCTGCATCTGGGCGCGGCGGCGTTGAAGGACGAAGCCTATTTTCAGGAAACCTGCGGAAAAATCATTGCCACCAGAGAGCGCGTGAAAGAAGAACTGGCGGCGCTTGGCTTTACCTTTGGCGATTCCAAGGCGAATTTCCTGTTTGTGACCCATGAGAAAATCGCGGCGCGCGCCCTGTACGAAGCCCTGAAGATCAAGAAAATCTATGTGCGCTATTTCAATAAGCCCCGGATTGACAACTATCTGCGGATTACCATCGGAACCGATGCGGAAATGGACGCATTGCTGGCATTTTTGAAGGAATATGTGAAGGAGAATTAATCGATGACAGAAAGTCTTGTGGCATGGTTTACAACGAATCTGACAGGCCTTGTTTCGAAAGAAGCCATTGTGTTTATTATTTCCATGGTTCCGATCCTGGAACTGCGTGGAGGGCTTCTGGCGGCGTCTGCGCTGGGGATTGATATGGTGCGCGGAATTGTCCTGTGCGTGATCGGAAACATTATTCCGGTTCCCTTTATCCTGCTCTTTATCACCCCGATTTTTAACTGGATGAAAGGGACGAAGCACTTAAAGCCTCTGGTGGATAAACTGGAAGGCAAGGCCATGAAAAAGAAAGACCAGATTGAAAAATATGAATTCTGGGGACTGGTGCTGTTTGTAGGGATTCCGCTGCCGGGAACCGGCGCGTGGACGGGATCTTTGATTGCCTCTTTGCTGGGAATTAAATTCAGAAAGGCATTTCCGGCGGTGATCGTGGGAATCTGCATGGCGACCGTCATTATGACAGTAATTTCCTACGGGATTTTAGGACAGGTATGGTAAAAAAACAGTTGCATTTTTTGCCTGTTCATGCTATAATTCAATAGCTGTTTTAGAAGCGAAGGAAGACGAGGTGAAAATCATGAAAGAAGGAATCCATCCGAGTTATCATCAGGCGACGGTTACCTGTAACTGTGGAAACACATTCGTAACCGGTTCTACAAAGAAAGATATCCATGTAGAAATTTGTTCCAAATGCCATTCATTCTACACCGGACAGCAGAAAGCTGCCCAGGCTCGTGGACGTATTGATAAATTCAACAAAAAATATGGTCTTGGCGAAAACAAATAAGTCTGTGATGAACAGGTTGAGGTTGCGAAATCTCAACCTGTTTTGCTATAATAGAAAACAGGAACCCATTCAATCCAAAGAGGAGATGAAAAAATGAAATCATCAAATATCGGCGGACAGGCAGTCATGGAAGGCATCATGATGAAAAGCGGGGACGATTACGCCGTCGCAGTCCGCAAACCCGACAAAGAAATCGAGGTCAAAGTCAGTACCTACAGTAACTTCATCAAAAAGCACAAAGCCTTTTTCTCCCTCCCCATCGTGCGGGGCGTCTTTAACTTCGTAGACTCCCTGGTTCTCGGCATGTCCTGCCTGACCTGGTCCGCGAACTTCGCCCTGGAAGACGCCGAAGAGGAAGAACCCGGAAAAGTGGAAAAAGCCCTGGACAAAGCCACGAACGGAAAGACGAACGATCTGCTTCTGGGCCTCACCGTCGCCTTTTCCATCGTCATGTCCGTTGCGATTTTCATGATGCTGCCGTACTTTATTTCCACCCTTCTCCAGAAAGTGACCAGCTCCACGACGCTCATCACCCTAGCCGAAGGAGCGCTCCGCATCCTGATCTTTGTCGCCTACATCCTTCTGATCTCCAGAATGAAAGACATCCAGCGCGTTTTCATGTATCACGGCGCCGAACACAAATGCATTAACTGCATCGAACACGGCCTGGATCTGACCGTCGAAAACGTTATGAAAAGCTCCAAAGAGCACAAACGCTGCGGAACCAGCTTCCTTTTGATCGTCATGATCATCAGCATCATTTTCTTCCTGTTTATCCGCGTGGAATCCCCGCTGTGGCGCGTGGTCACCAGACTTCTGCTGATCCCGGTCATTGCAGGCGTATCCTACGAATTTATCCGCCTTGCAGGAAACAGCGACAGTAAGTTCGTAAACCTGTTAAGCAAGCCTGGCATGGGCATGCAGCATCTGACGACAAAAGAACCGACGCCGGACATGGTGGAAGTTGCCATCGCCGCCGTCGAAGCCGTATTCGACTGGAGAGCCTACCTGACTGAGAACTTCGGAAAAGTTTACACGGAAGAAGAACGGAAAAAAACCATAGAAGCCCATGTAGTCCGGGACGGAGAAACGGCTGAGGCCGCCGTATGACGTACCGGCAGGCCCTGAAGCATGGGGAAAACGCTCTTGCTGAAAAACAAGTACCGGACGCCGGTATCGACGCCTGGTACTTGCTGGAATATACCTTGAAGCAGACCGGCCTTCCAAATGCGGGCCGTACCTGGTATCTGCTCCACGCCGACGAAGAAATTCCGGAAGAAATCCTGGCGCAGTACCGGGAGCTCCTGGAAAAACGGGGAATGCGCATCCCGCTGCAGCATCTGACCGGGGAGCAGGAATTTATGGGAATTCCCTTTCTGGTGAATGAACATGTCCTGATTCCGCGGCAGGATACGGAAATCCTGACAGAAGAAGCTTTGAGAATCCTGCATCCGGGAATGCGGGTGCTGGACATGTGTACCGGTTCCGGCTGCATGATTATCAGCCTGGCAAAATTAAAGCCCGGCATCCATGCGTCAGCCTGCGATTTATCCGAAAAAGCGCTGGAAGTTGCCAGAGAAAACGACCGCAGGCAGCAGACCGGCGTGCGGTTTTTCCAGGGCGATTTGTTCGAGACAGTGGAAGGCGCTTACGACGTAATCGTGTCGAACCCGCCCTACATTCCGACAGCAACGATTGAAACCCTGATGGACGAGGTGCGCGGCCATGAACCCCGCATGGCCCTCGACGGCCGGGAAGACGGCCTGTATTTCTACAGACGCCTGGCTGAGGAGAGCAAAGCCCATTTAAAGCCCGGCGGATACCTGTTTCTGGAGATCGGTTCCGACCAGGGAGAAGAAGTGAAAAACCTGCTGACCCAAGCAGGCTTTTGTAATGTTTCCATAAAGAAAGATTTGGCCGGATTGGATCGCGTCGCAGCCGGAAAGCTCGGATAAGCGCCTGCCGATCAGGCGCAGAAAAAGAGGAGGAGAAAAACATGTTTGACAGACTGGAAGATTTGGTAATCCGGTTCGAAGAAATCATGAGTGAATTAAATGAACCTTCGGTGGTCAACGACCAGGGGCGTTTCCAGAAACTGATGAAGGAACAGAGCGACCTGCAGCCCCTCGTAGACGCCTACAAAGAATATAAAAACTGCAAACAGACCGTAGAAGACAGCGTTTCCATGCTGGGCGAAGAGTCCGACGAGGAAATGCGAGAAATGCTCAAAGAAGAACTGAACGACGCCAAGGACCGCATCGAGGAGCTGGAGCACGAACTGAAAATCCTCCTTCTCCCCAAGGATCCGAACGACGATAAGAACGTTATCGTTGAAATCCGCGCGGGCGCAGGCGGCGACGAAGCGGCCCTCTTTGCGGCGGAAGTATACCGCATGTACGTAAAATACGCGGAAACCCGCAGATGGCGCACGGAAACGATGAGCCTGAACGAAAACGGAATCGGCGGCTTTAAAGAAGTCACCTTCATGATTACCGGACAGGGCGCTTATTCCCGGCTGAAATACGAAAGCGGCGTCCACCGGGTGCAGCGTGTGCCGGAAACGGAATCCGGCGGAAGAATTCACACTTCCACCATTACCGTTGCCATCATGCCCGAAGCGGAAGAAATCGACTTCCACCTGGATATGAACGACTGTAAATTCGATGTGTTCCGGGCGTCCGGAAACGGCGGCCAGTGCGTAAATACCACGGACTCGGCGGTTCGCCTGACCCACATTCCGTCCGGAATCGTCATTTCCTGCCAGGACGAAAAGTCCCAGTTAAAGAATAAGGACAAAGCCCTGAAGATCCTGCGCTCCCGTCTGTACGAGATGGAGCTTGCCAAGCAGCACGATGCCGAGGCGGAGGCCCGCAAGAGCCAGATCGGAACCGGCGACCGTTCCGAAAAGATCCGGACTTATAACTTCCCGCAGGGGAGGGTGACGGAGCATCGGATTAAGCTGACGCTTTATAAGATCGATGGGGTGATGAATGGGGAGCTGGATGAGATTATTGACAGTTTGATTGCGGCGGATCAGGCGGCGAAGCTGGCGAATATGAGTGAAAATTGAGAGGAAGAGAGAATATCCCTGCTTGGGCCTGAGCGGCTGCGGCAGGGTATTTTTCAATGAGCGCGGAGGTGAAGAATGGAAGGCAGCGAAGAAAGAATTAAAAATGTAAACGAACTTGAATTTGTCATATTTTGTATTGAAAATACGGCAGAGAGACTGGGCGTGGACGCCAGGCTGGTCTATGAGGCACTGGCGAAGAAGAGCGGTATTCTGAATGGCTACCTTGTGCCGGAGTACGAAATTTTGCATACACAAAGCAAAGAGTATATTGTGGACGACATTCTGGAACTGATGAAAGAAAGAGGGGTGGAAGTTTGATTGTATATCACGGCTCTTATTTGGAAATTCCCAAACCTGACATAAAGCATTCCAGATTAAATGTGGATTTTGGACGAGGTTTTTATACGACGCCAATCTATGGACAGGCGGAGAAGTGGTGTGGAAAATTTAAACGCCGCGGAGGGAAGGGAGTTATTTCCTGCTATGAATTTGATGAAAGAGCATATCAGGAACAAAAAGTGCAGATTTTTCAGTCGTATTCCGAGGAATGGCTGGACTTTATCCTTGCATGCCGCCAGGGAAAGGATGCTTCAGATTATGAGATCGTAGTCGGCGGTGTGGCGAATGATAAAGTATTTAATACAGTAGAACTTTATTTTGACAACTTGATCGATAAAACAGAAGCAATCAAACGGCTGCGCTATGAAAAGCCAAATCTGCAGATTTGTTTTCGGACAAAAGCTGTGATTGAAAAGTATCTGCATTTTGAAGGGAGCAAAGAGGTATGAATGCAAACCCGATTCTGCTGCAAAAAAAATATGCCCGCGTGATAGAAAGATTTTCGGAAAAAGCAGGAATTTCCCTGGATGACGCACTTGATTTTTTTTATCATTCGGAAGTCTATAGCTTGGTCAGAGAAGGCATTTCAGACATGCATTGCATGAGCGATGAATATCTGGCGGAAGAATTAGAAACAGAATATCGAAAAAAATAAGACAACCCTGTGTTGACTCCACAAAGTCACCACAGGGTTCTTTTTATCTCAAACTCCCTCATCCCTCAATGCGGGCAGCATTTGTCCGGCCTATATTTCTTCATATCATTAATCACCTGCTGTACATGCGCGATTTCCTCGACCGTCAGTCCCTTTACCTCAATAAAACATCTCTGATCCAATTCTAAAAGATAATCACAACTCACCGAGAAATAATTCGAAATCCGAATAAGCATATTAATTGACGGAAGTATATTATTATTTTCCCAATTTGAAACTGCCTGCTTCGTAACCCCCAGCTTCTGCGAAAGCTGAACCTGGGATAAACCATAAGATTTTCTTAAACTTTGCACAATATCGCCAAACATTTTAACCTCCTTTTCTATAAAAATAATTCAACCGAAAACTATTTACAAAATACTAAAGTCAATGTATAATTGACTCTATCCGAAAGAACGATGAAATGGGAGCGTTTGCGTAATGAAATTATGTGACATTCATTGCCACGTCCTTCCAGGAGTGGACGATGGAGCGAAAACAATGAAAGAAACCCTGGACGTACTGACAGAAGCCGTAAAGCAGGGAAGCGGCAGTATGATTGTGACGCCTCATTATCATCCGGGAAAATACCGTGTAAACAGCAGCCAGGTGCTGGAAAAACTCGACGAAGTACGTCTGGCCTGCCGGCAGGAAGGGCTGGACATTACTTTATATTCTGGACAGGAATGCTATTACTATTCCGGTCTTGTGGAACAGCTCGACCGCGGAAAAGTTCTGACTCTGGCAGGAAGCCGCTATGTTCTGGTGGAATTTGAACCAGAGTGCCCCTTTACCCGCCTTCAAAAAGGCCTGCGCGATTTACACAGCAGCGGATACGAACCGATTCTGGCCCATTTTGAGCGGTATGACTGCCTGCGCGACGAGAGCAATCTCAGATGGGTAAAAGAATGCGGGTTCCGCCTGCAAATGAACTATGACACCCTCCTCCAGAAAGAAGTTTTCTTTCGAAAACAGCCCTGGAAAGGCATGGTGCGTCAAGGAATCGTGGACTTTCTCGGAAGCGACTGCCACGGTACGCATTTCCGCCCGCTGCACGCCCGCGAAATGCAGAAATGTGTGGACAGCCTCCTGACGCCGTCCCAAAAAGAAAAACTCCTGGAAACAAACGTCAACCGGATACTGAAAAAGGAATGATAGGGGAAGCTATGGAGAATTTTACAGAACAACAGTCATTGTCCAACTTTGACGAAGATGAAATTGAGATTGATCTGCGGGAAGTTTTCTATCTTTTATTAGGAAACTGGAAAACAATCTTCCTGGCGATGCTCATTGGAGCCGTGATTACAGGAAGCTTCCATGTCTTTTTTATGCCCGCATCCTATCAGGCGGACGCCGAAATCTATATCACAAACAAAGATTCCCTGGTAACCTTGTCTGATCTGCAGTTAAGCGCCGCATTGACAGACGACTACGCCAAAATCATCAAAAGCCGTACCGTCCTGAAAAGGGTCATCCAGGAATTGGAACTGGATCTGACCTACAAAGAACTCCAGGAACTGGTCGAAGTGACAAATCCGGATTCCACCCACATTATTGATATCAAAGTGACCTGCGGAGATCTGGAACTGAGCCGGAATATCGCCAATGCCCTGCTGAACATCAGCGTCCAGCAGATCTACCAGATCATCGGCAGCAGCGAACCCACCGTGATCGACTATTCCGAAGCGGAAGCCGTGGAAAACGTCACGCCGAGCTTTACGATGTTCCTGCTCATCGGCGCTTTTGCAGGCGCGTTGATCGTCTGTGCCGTCCTGATTATTCGGATGCTGCTGAACACGACCATCAAGAGTGAGGAAGAAATGGAACGCTATCTGAACCTTCCGGTTCTGTCAGCCATTCCATATTACAGAGAAAAATAGCGGGTGAAACTGCAAAAGAAAGAGAGCTAAGAAACATGGATCAAAATCAACAGTGGAAGGCGGAAAACTACGGGCCCAACTACGGACGCCGCATTGTGACACCCCAGGCCGAACCGCTTCCTTTTCAGGTACGGGAAGCGATCAACGTCCTTCGGGGAAATATCCAGCTAAGCGGTTATGACTTAAAAACCATTGCAATTACCAGCGCCCTGGCCCATGAAGGAAAATCCTCCATCGCGTTTCGTCTGGCAAAGAGCATGGCAGGCATCAACAAAAAGACGCTCTACTTAGACAGCGATATCCGCAATTCCGCCACCCTCTCCAGATATCATATCCAGCAGAAAACCGAAGGTCTCAGCGAATTCCTCTGCGGCCGGGTTTCCATGCAGGACATTATCTATAAAACGGACGACCGCTGGTTGGATATGCTCTTTACGGGAGCCGTTGCGCCGAATCCCAGCGAGCTGATTTCCGGCCCGCTTTTCGGGGAACTGATGGCTTACGTGCGGGAAAAGTACGACTATGTGATCGTAGATACCCCGCCAGTGAATCCGGTCATAGACGGAACCCTGATTGCAAAGCATTGCGACGGAACCATTCTGGTTGTGGAAAGCGGCCTGACCGAGCGCAGTCAGTCCATCCATGCCAAACGGCAGTTAGAATATGCGGGGATCAAAATCCTTGGCGCAGTCTTAAATAAAGTAGGAACAAAGAAAAGCGGTTATGGCTATGGTTACGGCTATGGCTACGGATATGGTTATGGCTACGGAACAGAAGCAGAAGACAATAAGAAGAAAAAATGAAAAAACACAGAAGATCGCACCGGCACAGTCCCTTGTACCGTATGAAACGCTGGCTCAGAAAAAATAGAACACTTTTCCTGTGCAGCACTGGAATTATCTGCTTGGTTCTCGGCGCTACATGCCTTTGGATGTACCAGGTGCAAAAACACCAGAAAAGCCTCCAAATTACAGCCCAAAATTCTGTAAACGTAGGGAATGGCTATCGAAATATTACCTATCAGGGAAAAAATTATCAGTACAATTCCCTGATCACCACCATCCTCTACGCTGGCGTGGATTCCGAAGGAAAACTGGATTCCGATGTGACCTACAGCAATAAAGAGCGGGCCGACAGCATTTCTCTGGTCATCCTGGACGAAAAAAATAAAAAAATGACCATCATGGCCCTCAGCCGTGACACAATGACCGAAATCCGCCGCTATACCAGAAATGGCAAAGATATGGGAACCTATGTAAGCCATCTGGGCTATGCCTACAGTTACGGCGACGGCGGCGAAGCAAGCTGCGAAAATCTGAAAGAAGCCGTTTCAAATTTACTTGGGGGCATTCCCATTGACGAATACGCAGTAACAAACCAGTCCTCCATGACCTACTTAAATAATCTGGTCGGCGGAGTGACCGTGACAGTTCCGAACAATGACTTGGCAGAGCTTTACCCGGAACTGACCGAAGGCGCCGTCGTAAAGCTGGACGATACAAACGTCCGGGACTACCTGCATTACCGGGATACCAGCGTCAGCTTCAGTAACGAGGGGCGCGTAGAGCGCCAGCAGACCTACGTGACTGCCTACATAAATCAATTAAAAACCCAGCTTACCACCGACCTGGAAGGAAGCTGGCAGCACCTTCAGGAAATGGACGACTATCTCTTGACCAGCATTACCAAAAGCCAATACATTGCGATGGCAAACCTGCTGGAAACCGTTTCTTTCACAGACAGCGACTACTATCGTCCAACAGGCGAAAACAAAGAAGGAGAACTTCACGACGAATTCTACCTCGATGAAGACGCGTTCCAACAGAAAATCATCGAACTTTTCTACGAGGAACGGTAACACACGGTTTGAACTTTTTAAAAAGTTTGAACATAGATTGGCTTCCTAAGCCAAAATCAAGAGGGAAAGGAGGAGAGAAAGATGAAAAGATTCACCACTGTTCTCTGCGCCGCAGCGCTGACGCTGGGGATGGGCATGAGCGCCGTTGCCGCTCCGAGTATCGGATCCCTGATCCCGGAAAAACCGGTTATTGTATCCGGTGAACTTCCGGAAGGCTATACGCTGGCCGTTCAGGATGCGGACACCGAGAGCTACGAAAACAAAGACGTAGCGGATATCGTTGCCAAATTCAATGACGATGAGACAGAAGTATCCGTTAAGGATGTTCTGGACGCATTGAAAATTGACCTGACCGCAGAGATCAAAACCGAAAGCGGTACTGTGATCGACCCGACCGAGTACGACGCAGTTACCCCGTTTGTTGATCTGGTGATCACAGACGGAGCCAAGGTAGAATATACCCTGGACGACAAAGTAAAAGCAACTCTGAGCGTAGAAGTTGCGAAAGAGCTGGAACAGGACGATCTGTTAATCATGCAGATTGACCAGAAAGACGGTGACGTATACTTCATCGAACTGGATGAGTATGTTCCGGAAACCGGAGAAATCACCGCAGAATTTCCGTGCCTGGGGCCGTTCGCCGTTCTGGAAAAGAGCCAGGAGGCATAAGTCTTCAGGAAATTACCAAGGGTACGGCAATAAGGAACGCCGTGAAAAGCAGCGGCTTCCTTATGCCGCAGCCCTGTAAAAGAGGAGAGGGATTTCCGTATGCGCAGAAAAGGAAAGTTTAATCAGGAAAAAAATCCATTGCAGATGGTTCTATATATCGTTGTGGTTGTGCTGCTTTTCGCCTTCCTTGTCTTCCTTGTGTACCGCCACAAAGGCCAGAAACAGGACTACGAAGACGAAGTGCGCCGCGCCGCAGCAAATGAAACCGAGTTTTCGCTTCAAAGCATTCTTCCGGAGACGGAATCAGAGACTGACGCCGCCGCCAGCGCTGACGAGAATACTGCCGGCGCTGACGCGCAGAACGGTACAAATGCTGACAAAAATGGGGCTGTTTCCGCAGAGTCAGAGAGAGATTCTCTTATGAATCCTTCGGCAAACGCCGAAACGGCTTCAGGCCAGGAGACTGATACAGAAGAGACTGCCACCGAAGATGAAACGGAAAGAAAAGATATGTCTATCCTCGTGCTGAATGGGACGAAAAAGGAAGGTGTGGCCGGATACTGGCAGAGGCAGCTTGAGGAAGCTGGTTATACGAATGTGTTTTCTGCGAGTTATACCGGGGCGATTGGGGAGGAGACGGTGATTTTCTCGGAGGATCGGGAGATGGCGGAGGTGTTTAAGGAGCAGTTCCCGAATGGGGTGATGCAGAGCGGGATTGTGGAGGATGGGATTGAGACGGTGGAGGGAGTGGAGATTCCGGAGAGGTGTGAGGTTTATATTTTGGTGGGGAGTAGGGATGCGAGGAGTGAGTGAGAGGGTTTGGGAAAAACAAAAGAAAGGAAAGAAATCATGTCTATTTTAGTAACAAGGTCATCTATGCCACCTATTGAAGATTATGTAGAAGAAATTAAACCAATTTTTGAAAGTCATTATTTGACAAATATGGGACCTATCTATAAAAAGTTTCAGAAACAGCTGATTCGTTATTTACAGGTTCCGGAATTGTCATTGTTCGTGAATGGCCATATGGCACTAGAAATGGCGATTCAGGCATTAGAGCTGAGAAAAGAAGGCGGAGAGGTTATTACAACTCCATTCACGTTTGCATCAACAACACATGCTATTGTACGGAATGGATTAAAGCCGGTTTTTTGCGACATAAGGCCGGATGATTATACAATTGATGCAGAGAAAATAGAAAGTCTTATTACAGAGAAAACGGTAGCTATTATTCCAGTTCATGTTTATGGAAATATCTGTGATGTAGAAACGATTGCAGCGATTGCAGAAAAATACAATCTGAAAGTCATTTATGACGCGGCTCATGCTTTTGGAGTTACATATAAAGGAATCGGAATTGGAAATTTTGGTGACGCATCTATGTTCAGTTTTCATGCAACGAAGGTATTCAATACAATCGAAGGAGGGGCAGTTGCATTTCATGACCGTAAATATAGAGTGCCCCTTCATGAATTAAAAAATTTTGGAATTCATGGCCCGGAAGACACTCTAGCTGTAGGCGGTAATGCGAAAATGGATGAATTTCGAGCCGCTATGGGTATATGTAATCTTAGGAGAATCGATGAATGCATTGAGGCAAGAAAAAAGGTATATGACAGGTATGTCGAAAGATTGGATAATGTAAAGGGAATTTGTCTTTCAAAACACCAGGAAAATGTGGTGGCAAATTATGCATACTTTCCTGTTTTATTTGAGCCTGCTGAATTTGGAAAATCGAGAGATATCGTTTTTGACGAATTGGAACAAGCTGATATTCATGCGAGAAAATATTTCTATCCAGCGATTAATGAAATGAGCTGCTACAAAGAAAAGTATAAGGATCAAACGACGCCCGTAGCACACAAGATAGCAAGGAAAGTTTTGACGCTTCCGATGTATGAAGAATTATCGCTTGAAGATGTGGATCGTATTTGTGACATTATTCTGAATTAGGTGAAAGTATCGTGATATTATGGAAAATAATTATTTTGGAGCATTACATGAAAAATATACGAATCCATTTGAAACAGGTGAATTGAATTTAGTAAATACATTTTATGTGAAATATGTAAAGAGAACATTTGATATTATAATTTCTTTGTCGGCAGTAATCGTAACACTTCCAATTAATCTGGTTATTGGTATTATTACTTTTTTTGATTTGGGAAGACCAATTTTTTTTGTGCATGAAAGGCCAGGCTTGGGAGAAAGACCATTTAAAATGATTAAATTCCGAAATATGACGAATGAAGTGGATGAGAATGGAAAGCTATTGCCTGCAAGCGAACGGATAACGAAAATGGGGAAATTTTTTCGCCAGACCTCTTTGGATGAGCTTTTGCAGTTCTGGCTTATTTTGCAGGGAAAAATGTCAATCATTGGGCCTAGGCCGTTACTTATGTCATATCTTCCGAGATACGATCGGCGCCAGCATATGAGGCATGCGGTACGGCCAGGCCTAGAGTGTCCATTGATGCACTATTCGGCCGATGGTCCGTCCTGGGAGGAACGGCTTGAAAATGATGTTTGGTATGTAGAACATATTAGCTTTAAAACAGATGTTATTATGATAATTCGATTGGTGAAACTGGTGTTTAACTCAAATCGGACAAAAGTTCGCAGCGAAAAAATAGACGGCGAGTTCAAAAAGAATGAGGAAAGTAGGAATGAGGGAAGTGTAGGATGAAGAAATTGGTATTGTATGGGGCAGGAGGATTCGCGCGAGAAGTTGCTTTTATGATTGAGCGGATTAATAAGGTAGAGCCTAGATATGACTTGCTTGGATTTGTCGTGGATGAACAATATTACATGCCAGGGATGAAGGTTTTCAATTATCCGGTAATAGGCACGGGAGAATGGCTGCTTGATCATAAAGATGAGGTAGTGTGTACTTGTGTAGTTGGCGAACCGCCAGAGGCACGTGAATGTATCCAGGAAAAATATGAGGCTCTTGGTGTAAAATTTGAAACTTTAGTTTCTCCCGATGTTGAAGTGCATAAAACAGTTAAAATTGGGGAGGGAAGTATCATATGCAGAGGGACGATGTTCACAGTGGATATATCAATAGGAAAAGGAACGATCATTAATCAGAGAGGCGGAATAGGACATGATGCGAAAATTGGAAATTATTGCTGCATTTTTAGCGCGTGCAATGTGACTGGCCATGTAAAGATAGGAAATCGAGTAAAAGTTGGAGGAAGAGCATATTTTTGCCCTAAGGTAAAAGTCGGAGATGATGCAGTAATTGCAGCAGGAAGTGTAGTATTTACCAATGTCAAAGCAGGACGTCATGTCATGGGAAATCCAGCAAAGAAAATAGATTTGTAAACAATTAAAATGGAGGAATCTTATGAAAACAGCCTTTCTATTTTCCGGGCAGGGTGCACAGCAACCTGGTATGGGGAAAGAATTTTATGATAACTTCGAAAGTGCTAGAACGGTGTATCGGATAGCTGGAGATGTATTGGGGCGTGATATTGCGGCGCTTTGTTTTGAAGGAACACAGGAAGAACTGAATATGACCCACAATACGCAGGTTTGTATGCTTGCCACAGATATTGCAGCAGGATATGTACTAAGAGATTCCGGAATTATAGCTTCTGGCGTGGCGGGATTTTCATTAGGGGAATATGCTGCATTGGTTTTTTCAGGTGTGTTAGACATTAAAAACGCGTTTCAAATTGTACAGATCAGAGCAGATGCAATGCAGGAGGCAGTTCCAGTCGGAAAAGGAGGAATGGCTGCGTTTATGGGGGTAAATGGGGAAAAGGCAGAGGAGATATGCTCATTGGTTCGTGAAGGGTATGTTGTTCCTGCAAATTATAATAGTCCTGTTCAAACCGTTGTTTCCGGTGATAAGAAAGGTATAGATCATGCTATTAAGATTGCCGAGAGTATGGGATTTTCAGCAGTTCGTTTGGCTGTCAGCGCGCCATTCCATTGTGGGTTAATGGAGCCAGCAGCAAACAGAGTAAAGAAGGAGTTAGAAAAAATTGTATTTCATGAATCGCAGATTCCTTTGTATATGAATGTTACGGGAAATGTAGAAGATCATTTGGAGAATATTCCGGAACTTTTAGCAAAACAGGCGATGAGTTCTGTACAGTGGGTAACCACATTGGAGAATATGAGAAAGAATGGTATTGAGACATTTGTAGAGTGTGGAACGGGAAAGACTCTTTGGGGACTTACCAGGAAAAACTTAAAAGGAATCCAATCTTTAAGAGCGGTAGATTTAAAAACACTAAGTAATACGATTGAAGTGCTGAAAGGGTAAGGCGATGAAAGATTATGGAGGTTACTCGCTGCAGATCGGATTTACTTTTTTCCAATATGTATTTGCTGACGGAAAAAGGACATTCATTGGTTATTGATCCATTTGAACACTACGTTCCTGCGAAAAATTTTATGCCTGATCTGATGCTTATTACACATGAACACTATGACCATATTTCCGGCGTAAACAGGATGAAAGAAAAATATGGAATTATGTTGATGTGTAGTGCGGATTGTGCACAGAAAATAGAAAATCCCAGAACAAATGCTGCAAGATATTTTGATGCTTTTTGTGAGCTTCAAACATATGGCGAGCAGGATATGTCAGTGACAATCAATAAGGACTATTGTTGTTATGCCGACTTAACGTTTGAGGATGAGATCCGATTCAAATGGCGAGAAAATGAATTGTGGTTGTTTACATTGCCCGGTCATTCGGCAGGCGGTATCGGAATTGTTGTTAATAATGAGATTTTTTTCTCTGGAGATAGTTTGTTTCTTAATGTAGAAACGGAGTTACGGTTTCCGGGAGGCAATAAAAAGGCGTGGCAGGAAATTTCTGTAAAAAGATTAAATCAGCTGTCTGAGAATTTGTGCGTTTATCCCGGACACAGAGAAAAGTTTATGTTGAAGGAGAGAAAAAGAAATGGCTCTATTTAAAACACAGAATGTTGAAATTGCCGGAGTTACCTGTGTAGTGCCGGATAATTATATTCCGGTCGAAAATTTTGTCGAACGGTTTGGAGAAGAGGCTGTAAATCGATTTAGAGAAGGAACCGGAATTGGTTCCATATACAATGCGCTCCCGGAACAAACCGCCGGTGATCTGGCGTGTGCTGCGGCTGAGGAATTGTTTACAAAGACTGGAATCGAAAAAGAAAAAATTGGCATTATGGTGTTTGTGACACAGTCTCCAGATTATCGTAGGCCATCGACAGCATGTGTCCTTCAAAAAAGGCTGGACTTGCCAATGGAATGTGCAACCATGGAAGTTGAGCTGGGATGTTCGGGTTTCCTATATGGATTTCAAACAGCATTATCTATGATGGCTACAAGTGATACAGAATATGGATTAGTTTTAATTGGAGAGACAGCATCAAAGCTTGTTAATCCGATGGATAAATCAATTGTAATGATGTATGGGGATGCAGGCGCAGCGATTCTTTTGAAGAAGACAGGTGCTCAGAAGATTCATACGCTTTTGAAGAGCGACGGCGGGCGTTATAAAGCAATTGTGCTTCCAGCAGGTGGCTTCAGAGATATGAATCCGACGCACGAAAAATTCCTATGCAGCGATGGAAATGAACGTTCTCTCTATGACATTTTTATGGATGGGACGGCTGTATTTTCCTTTTCCATTACGGATATTCCAAAGACAATCAAGGAGTATTTAGCTCTAACGGAGACGGCGATTTCTGACTATGATGTTATCGTGCTGCATCAGGCAAATCATTATATTTTAAAGCAGATTATTCGTAGAATTAGGGCTGAAAAGGAGAAAGTACCAGTGTCTCTTGATCGATATGGAAATACGGGAGGGATTTCTATTCCGTTGACATTATGCGATAAATATGGCGAACAGAATTCGGGAGAAAGAGTTAGAGCGCTTATGAGTGGATTTGGGATTGGACTTTCCTGGGGAGTTACCTCCGTATATGTTAATACAGATGTGATATTTCCGATTACAAAGACATCTGATTACTACAAAGAAGGAAAATTTGTGCCAGGACAGTATTAAGGGAGAAGGATATGAAGTTAGTGGATTTAACAGGAAGAAGAATTGTGGTGGCAGGGGCTTCTTCTGGGATTGGGCGAGAAACGGCATTTTTGCTGAATCAGCTGGGGGCTTCGGTTATATTGATTGCGAGGAGAGAGGAGAAGCTGAAAGAAATTGTTGAGCAGATGGAAGGAAATGCAAATGCTTATTATTCGGCTGATTTAAGCGAATTGGATTCGATTGAACCCTTATTTAAACAGATTGCGGAGGAACAGGGAAGATTAGACGGGATGGTTTACTCAGCGGGCATTAGCATGTCTCTTTCACTCCAGATGTTCAAACCTGAAAAATTAATGAATATCTTTACAACAAATTTTTTCGCCTTTGTAGAATGCGTTCGCCAGGCTTGCCGGAAGGGAAGATTTAACGAAGGGATGAGAATCGTTGGCGTATCATCAATTGCGTCTATGCAAGGTGACAAAGCCCATTTAGGCTATTCGGCATCTAAGGCAGCTATGGATGCGGCTGTTCGATGTATTGCAAAAGAAGTGGCTGATAAAGGAATTTGTATTAATACAGTGGCACCTGCAATGACTGAAACAGATATGTACTTAAAATATCTACAAAGATATGGAGAAGACAGCGATAGTAATAAGACAGTATTAAGCCGCCAATATTTAGGAATTGCAAAAACGAATGATATAGCAAATACAATAGCATTTTTGATCAGTCCGGCAGCACGGTTTATTACTGGAATTACATTACCTGTAGACGGTGGTTCAACCACCTCATAGTAATAAAGAATAACTTCATAAAACAATTAGGAGGAAAAGTAAAATGACGGAAAAAGAAAAACTGAATTTGCTTGAAGAAACACTGGACGTAGACGAAGGCACCCTTTCCATGGAGCAGAATCTTGTAGATGTGGAAGAGTATGATTCTATGGCAAAACTTTCTGTTATCGTAATGATGGAAGATGAGTTTGGAGTAAAATTAAGCAGCGATGAAGTCAAAGCGTTTACCACTGTAGCAGATATTATTAATCGGATGGAATGAGGTGGCAATTTTGAAAAACAGAGAAAAGTATGATGAAATTTTTTGTGCTGTTTTTGGTGTAAAAAAAGAAGCGCTTGGTGAAACATTTACTTTTAAAGAAACAGCAGAATGGGATTCTGTGGCACATTTAGGACTGATTTCTGAGCTGGAGGAAGCTTTTGACGTAATGTTCGAAACAGAAGATATTCTTCATTATGGCTCCTATCTGAATGGACTAAATATTTTGAGAAAGTATGGTGTTCATATTTAAAAATAGCCTTGCCTGTATCTCTGGGGTTATCCGATTTACAGAGATACGGGATAGCTGTAAGAGAGGTGAAAACAGATTATGGGATTACTGGAGAATAAAATATGTCTGATCACTGGGGCAGGCCGTGGAATCGGCAGAGCAATGGCAGAATTATTTGCAGAAAATGGAGCAATTGTATATGCAAATGATACGCGCGAAGGGTGTATGGATGAGTGGATCGAAGAGTGGCAAGTTAAGATACCTGGAAAGATACATGCGATTTATTTCGACATTACGGATGAAGAACAAGTGAAACATGCAGTTATGGCTATTCGAAAGGAATATAAGAGAATCGATGTACTTGTGAACAATGCCGGAGTTGAATTTAATGAATTGATTGGAATGATCAGCCGAAAGAACATGGAATTCATGTTAAATGTTAACGTGATTGGAGTAGTCAATATGATCCAGATTGTTAGTCGTGTGATGCAAAAACAACCGGAAGGCGGAAGTATTATTAACATTACATCTATGACTGCACTTCGCGGCAATCGGGGACAATTGGTATATTCTGCAACAAAAGGGGCTGTTATTTCAATTACGAAATCAGCGGCAAAAGAGTTGGCCGAAAAGAAGATCCGTGTTAATGCAATTGCACCAGGGCTGACCTTAACGCCAATGATGGCACAGGCAGATCCGGAAAAATTGCAGGAAAGAATCCATAATGTTTGTATGGGGCGTCTGGCTGAACCAATGGATATTGCAAAGGGATGTCTTTTCTTGGCTTCTGATCTGGCTGGATATGTTTCCGGACAGGTCTTGCCGGTAGATGGTTGTACAATTATGTGATCTAAAGGAGAAAGTCATGTTTTTAGACATAGATAAATTTTCCAGAGAGCAGGTAGCCATTATCGATGAGAGTTACCAGAAAGTTACATATGGCGAGCTATGTGATTTTACCGATGAAATGAAGAAGTTAGAACTTGAAAGGGCGATTGTTTTTAGCCTTTGTGAAAATTCAGCAGGTGCGTTAGCAGGCATTATTGCGTTTGAAACTTTAAAGGTGGTGCCTTTGCTGCTTAGTTCACATATAGAGAAAGAACTGCTATCTGCATTAGAGTCTATTTACACACCTAGTTATTACTGGGTTCCTGAGTCATTCGAAGATAAGCCTGCTGGTGAAGTGTTGTTTCAAAAATACGGATATTGGCTTATTAGAACAAGGAATAGAGGCTACAAGATTCATGATAAATTGTCACTTCTTATGACTACTTCAGGTTCCACAGGAAGTCCGAAATTGGTACGTTACAAATATGGAAATCTTGAGGCGAATGCAAAGAACGTGGCAAAAGCTTTTGGATGGACCAATAAAGAACGTTGCATTGCAGATCTGCCACTGCAGTATACAATGGGACTGAACGTTATCAATAGTCATTTAGTAGTTGGCGCAACGATCCTTTTGATAAAGAGTAATCTGATGAGTATGGAGTTTTGGGATTTTATCAAAAAACAACGAGGAACCAATTTCACTGGCGTGCCTTTCAGCTATGAGATTATGATGAAGCTTCGTTTTACCAGGATGAATCTACCGGATTTGTATACACTTGCTGAAGGCGGGGGTAAGCTGACAGATGAGCTATATGTAAAATTATGTGCTTATGCGAAAGAAAAAGGGAAACGTTTTTGTCCAACTTTTGGGACAACCGAGACAAGTGCACGGATGGCATTTTGCCCGCCAGATATGGCGGCAGAAAAAATTGGAAGCATTGGAAAAGCAATACCGGGAGGCGAGCTGTTTCTGCTGGACGATGAAGGAAATGAGATTTCGGATATCGTTGCACAGGGGGAACTAGGATACCGTGGCCCGAATGTGACGATGGGGTATGGAATTTGCCGCGAAGATTTGGAGAAAGGTGATGAATGGCAGGGAGAGTATCATACCGGTGACATTGCAAGAAGGGATGAAGACGGTTTTTATTATATCGTTGGAAGGAAAAAGCGTTTTTTGAAATTGTTTGGTCTTCGTGTAAGCCTGGATCAATGTGAAAGGTTACTTAAAACAGATTTTGATGGGGAATTTGCATGTGTTGGAACCGACAAAAAGATGACTATTTATACAACGAATCAGGAAGCTGCCAGTAAAACACCAAAATATCTGTCGGAAAAGTTAAACATGAACATTTTGGCATTTCAGGCACGCTATATAGCGAATATACCGAAAAACGATACCGGAAAAACGGTATATGCAAAATTGCCAATAGAGTAATGATAGGGGTAAGAATGATCAAGCGAAATTCTGTGAAGCTGCGAATAAAAATGGATAGAAATTCAATCGGAGATTTATTCTTTGTGTTGTTATTATCACAGGATTTTTTGAGAATATTGTTGGGAAGATGCTTGGGATTTTTCAGGCTCTCCCGATATTCTCACGTGATAACAAGCATTGTGATTTTCATTCCGTTTCTATGGTGTCACGTTAATATAAAAACCAAAAGGATGAAAATAAGCAAAAGAGTTGCGAAAGCTTGTTTATTTATTCTCTGTATTATTTGTTTTTTTGTGGTTTCCTATATATGCCATCCTTCTTATGCCGAATGGTATTTAAGAGATACTTATGGTGTGTGGGATGCTGTTTTTAGTCCTGCTTCAGGCAGCATTTACACAATTTTAGCGTTTACGGTAGTTCGGAATAAAGAACATATCGTGAAGAATTTTAAATATATTGCCATAATGAAGTTTTTGGCTTGCCTTTATCAGGTTTTTACTGCGTTGTCAAGAGGATATTGGGAAGCTTATGATTCAAAGGGCGAGATAATTGAAAGTACATACAATGTTGATTTTGGCTATAAGGCAGCATTTGCCGGACTTTTGCTGCTGCTATATTTTATATTAGAAAAAAAGAAGATATATCGAATTTTTTATTTGACAGGTTCGCTGATATCAACGTTATGGGTTGTTATATATGGTTCCAGAGGTGCCATTTTTGCATATGGAATTGGCCTTATTTTTTTTCTTGGATACTATATAAGAGCGTTACCAAAAGTAAAACAGCTTTTGATTTGGTGTGTCTCCTTGCTGGGGCTAATTGGAATCAGTACATTTTATGAAACGGCTGTGTCCGGTATTTATTTTTTACTAAATAAATCGAATATTAATTCAAGAACAATAGCTATGCTGCTTGACGGTAGTTTTATGAATGAAAATGGCCGGGATAGAATATCGAGTATGACGTTAGAATTGATAAAAAATCAAGGAATATTTGGAAGCGGGGCATTTGGGGATCGGCCTCTTATTGGTCCTCATTATTATTGGGGATATTGTCACAATATTGCCCTGGAATTTCTTGTGGATTTTGGGGTAATTTTGGGGACAATTTTATTAGTTGTATTGGCGGTGAAATGTATTACCTATTATTTGAATTGCGACAGCTGGGAACAGGCAGGTATTTTTATCGCTATTTTTGCAGTAAATATTAAGTTGTTTTTTTCAGATACTTTTTGGGGATTCAGCTATTTTTGGCTTTTGTTAAGCTGCCTATTTTTTATGGATCCCAAAGTTCAGAACTCCCGTTTTATTCGGAAACTCGTATATAAGTAGACAGAGAGGAATGTATAGAAGATGAAGAAATGCATGGTAACTGTTTGCTGTCTGGCGTTTAATCATGCGCGAACGATAAAAAGGACTTTAAATTCTATTCTTGCACAAAAGACAAATTTTGATTTTGAGATAATCGTTCACGATGATGCTTCTGTTGATGAAACAGCTGAAATTGTAAGAGAATATGAGAAAAG